>DASRRO010000022.1:0-40809 GCA_035656855.1 Acidobacteriaceae bacterium
TGTATGTTCGAGAAAATCATCGTTGGCGCCGGCCGCAATGGACAAAAGCACCGGCCGCCCCAGCTTTTTTTCCTCACTATCGAAACTCTTCCGGAGCTCGGCCAGCAGCAATGTGAAATTTCTTCCGTCCTCCGGTCGAAATCGGTTACCAGCGCCAACCTCACCGGGAAACTCCCAGTCAATGTCCAGGCCATCGAGTTTGTACTGTTCCACAAAGGCAACCACGCTCTCGATGAAGCGGGACCGGCTTTCCGACGTGAGAGCCGCGTCGGAGAAGTGGCCTGACCACAGCCACCCGCCCACGGAGATGAATATCTGCAGGGAAGGGTTCTCCTGTTTGAGAGCGACCAGAGCAGCGAGATTGGGGGCGTCGGCCGGACTGACAATGACGATGCGGCCGTCCTGGATATTCGCAAAGGCGTAGTTGATGCGGGTGAGCTTGCGGGCTGCAATCTCTCCCGGTTGAATCACGTGATCCCGGGGAAAGAGATACGCAATCACCGCCGGACCGCTACGCCCGTGCTCACGATGCCCAGGCGGCGATGCGGCGGCGGGCAGAGCAAAAGCAATGAGTGCCACGGCCAGCAACATCGGCCGGAACGCAACAACTCGGCAACGCCGGGAAGTTCGCACTTTCTCTCCTCAGGGCGGATCAGCCCTATCATGTCACGAACGCAAGGCGTCGGGACCCTGATTTGTTGCCGGTCTCGGATCAATTTCCAGGTTATAGTCGCAACCAGACTAATGCAGGCAAGACCAATGATCGGGTTCATTCGTTTCTTTGCGGTTCTCGGTTGCTGGGCATTCACAGCTTCACTGTGCCAGGCCCAGGTGCGCGTTCTCGTCGATCAGGTGGGATACGAGACGTCCGCACCGAAAGAAGCTCTGATTGAAAGCGCGCAGGATAAAGGCCTCTCAGGGTTTGCCCTGATCGATGATGAGACCGGACGCGCGGTCTTCACTGGAGTTCTGGAACCGCAGGGTACGGTCGATCACTGGAGCAACTGGAACTTCTGGAGGGCCGGCTTTTCGTCCTGGCGAACTCCCGGCCATTACCGTGTGCGCGTAACCACCGCGGACGGAATGGTTAGCTCCTGTGCCTTTGAGATTGGCGATGATCTGCTGGAGCGGAAGACACTTTCAGATGTCATTTACTACTTCAAAGGCCAGCGCGCCAGCGGAGACATGGACCAGGCTGATCGACATCTTATTCTTCCCGAAAAGCCAGGGGGAACCATCGACGTTCATGGCGGCTGGTATGACGCCACCGGCGACTATGGCATCCATCTTTCGCATCAGAATCCGACGTCGTACTTCAATCCCCAGCAGGTGCCACTGGCCGCATGGGCGCTGCTCGCCAGCTATGACCTGCTGAAAGATCGTCACGACGACAACTTCAGCGAATATGAACGCCGGCTTCTGGATGAGGGCCTTTACGGCGCCGACTTCCTGGTTCGCATTTGGCGACCCAATGGGTCGTTCCTTGAAAGCATCAACGAGCCGGGGACGCAGAAGCTGTCGAAAGACCGAGCCATCGGCAATCCCAACTGGCGCACGCGGATCAAGACCAGCGTCAATCAGTCGACGGAAAGCGTAGGCGAGGCGACCGGTCCCCATGCCTATGAGGCCAGCTTCCGCGCGGGTGGCGGTATGGCCATCGCCGCTCTTGCGCTTGCCAGCACCATGCCCGAAGATGGGGACTTTTTGCGACAGCAGTACCTGTCCACCGCCGAAGGGGCATTTTCGTTTCTGCAGTCACACAATGTCGAGCTGCTGAACGACCATGTCGAGAACATCCTCGATGACTACTGCGCCCTGATGGCAGCCTCGGAACTTTATCGCGCTTCGCACAAGCCGATCTATCTTGAAGCCGCCGACCAGCGGGCGGATCGTCTGATGTCCCGGCTGATCAGTTCCGGCTCATTTCACGATTACTGGCGTGCTGACGACGGGACGCGGCCTTTCTTCCATCCATCCGATGCCGGGCTGCCGGTCATCAGCCTGCTGCACTACGCTGAGATCGCTTCATCGCAGCGGCGAGCCCGGGTTCTGCGGACAGTGAAAGAGTCCCTGCAATTTGAGCTTCGGACGACACGCGAGGTGAACAACCCATTCGGCTACGCACGCCAGCTGGTACGGATGGGGAACGGTAAGGTTCGTACGGTTTTCTTCTTCCCGCACGACACGGAGGCGGCTCCGTGGTGGCAGGGGGAGAATGCGCGCCTTGGCTCTCTGGCCGCTGCCGCACGCATGGCGGCGCCGCTCTTCGCCGGCGACCCACAGTTTCATCATGCTCTCGAAAGCTATGCAGATGATCAGCTGCACTGGATTTTGGGTCGCAACCCCTTCGACACCAGCATGCTCATGGGCAGCGGTCATGGGAATGCCGCCTATATGTTCTTCCGCTCCTGGAAATACGCCAACGCTCCCGGCGCGATCATCAACGGCATCACGGCTGCGACAAACGATGAGGACGGCATCGCCTTCAACGAGGGCTTTGCGGTGACCGGAAAAGACGATGACTGGCGCTGGACGGAACAATGGCTGCCGCATGCAGCCTGGTTTCTCTATGCCGTCAGTCTGCCCCATAACTAATCGGGAGCGGAGTAAGAGACCGAAGCGAAACAGGGTGGGACAACGAAGATGATCTGGAGTAGAAGAAGTGGCTGTCCGGTTGAATCGCGGCTGCCAGCGTTGGACGGCGGGCTCTGTGAGATTGAACGCCCCGCGATCTCCGCCGTTGGCACAAAGATAGAAGCGAACCGATGCTGGAAAGGAAGCAGATGAAGTCCTGCCGGCTTTCCTGCTTTGTTCTGACCCTGGCGGTAGCAACAGGCGCAGCGTCGCAGGACACTCACTACTCGCCGGAGGGCCAGCAGATTCCTCCTCCCTCGTGCCTGATTCATCGCGGTGTATGGGAGGGTGGGGGCGAGGCCTGTACTTCGCAGGACTACTCCACCTGGCTGAAGGACATCGAACACTGGCGCTTCGAGCGGCGCATCCGCGTGGGTCTGGACGGACCAGGATTCGAGGATGTCCCCGATTTTTATGCGCTGCCCCAGCTACGGTGGACCCGCTCCGAGTTCATGCAGCCGCAGATGATGGTGCAGGACCGCTACTTTTATGATCCTGTGCGGCATCAATACACGGTGGACCGTTACGTCGATGATCTGGAGAAGCGCTACGGGGGCATTGATGCGGTGCTGATCTGGGCGACGTATCCAAATATGGGCATCGACGACCGCAATCAACTGGATATGGTGCAGTCGATGCCGGGGGGCCTGGCCGGCGTGCGTGAGGCAGTGGAAGACTTCCACCGGCGCGGAGTGAAGGTGCTGTTTCCCATGATGATGTGGGATCAGGGGACGGGGGATCCCGGAGAGCCGTGGGCGACAGCGCTGGCTCAGCAACTGAAGGAGATCGATGCCGATGGCGTAAACGGGGATACGCAGGATGGCGTGCCGTTAGCATTTTCGCTCGCCTCAGTGAAGTCGGGACACCCTCTGGCCTTCGAGCCGGAGGACGGCCCGAGCGATGAGGGTCTGGCCTGGAACGTGCTGACCTGGGGGCAGTACGAGTTCCAGTTTGTCCCCACCGTGGATCGATTTCGATGGCTCGAACCCCGGCATCAGGTGAACATTTCCGACCGATGGAATCGGCACAAGACCGACGACCTTCAATATGCCTTCTTCAACGGAGAAGGATGGGAGAGCTGGGAGAATATCTGGGGCATCTGGAACGGGATCACCCCGCGGGACGGCGAGGCGACTCGCCGGGTCGCCGCCATCGAACGGGCTGTCGCGCCGTTCTTCCCCAGTAATGGATGGCAGCCTTTCTTTCCGATGCATCTTTATGGGGTCTTCGCCAGCCGCTGGCCTATTGGTGATCAGACGGTGTGGACCATTGTGAACCGCACCGAGTACGACATGGCGGGGCGGCAGATGTCTGTGCCCTGGCGCGACGGGATGCGCTACTTCGACCTCTACCACGGAATGGAACTGGCTCCGGCACATGAGGCGGATCGGGCAGTTCTGTCGTTTCCCATTGACGCGCACGGTTATGGCGCCATCCTCGCCACCCCGGGCAAACCGGACGCGGCCCTGACGAAGCTGATGTCCACGATGCAACAGCTCACGGCAAAGCCGCTCGCAGATTACTCGGACGAGTGGAAGCCCCTCGGTCAGCAGTTAGTCGCCATTCCGCCGACGGAGCGCGCGACGAGCCCCCCTGAAGGCATGGCGCGCATTCCGGGCGGCGACTATATCTTCGAGGTTCACGGAATCGAGATCGAAGGTGGCGACGATGCGGGTGTGGATGTGCAGTTCCCCTGGGAGGCTTCGCCACGCCGATGGCACGAGCACACCCTGCACGTCACTTCGTTCTATATGGATAAGTACGACGTGACCAACGCCGAATTCAAAAGGTTCCTTGATGGCACCCGCTACCATCCCGCTGACGACTTGAACTTTCTGAAGGACTGGAAGAATGGCACCTATCCGGCGGGATGGGGTGGGAAACCAGTCACCTGGGTGTCGCTGGAGGACGCGCGCGCCTACGCGAAGTGGGTGGGCAAACGACTTCCCCATGAGTGGGAGTGGCAGTTGGCCGCCCAGGGCACCGACGGCCGGAACTATCCCTGGGGCAATGACTGGGATCCATCGCGGGTTCCGATTCCGGATAAAGGCAGACACATGCGAGAACCCGACGATGGGGACGCACATCCCTCCGGTGCAAGTCCGTTCGGAGTTATGGATATGGTCGGCAACGTCTGGCAGTGGACCGACGAGTACGTCGATGAGCACACCCGTGGCGCCATCCTGCGCGGTGGAAGCTATTATCAGCCGCAGGGCTCGATCTGGTACTTCCCGCAGGCATATCGCAACGACGAGCACGGCAAGCTGCTGCTCATGGCTCCGAGCTACGATCGTTCCGGCATGGTGGGCTTTCGCTGCGTGAAAGATGCCCAGTGAACGGTGCAGGCGATGACGCGAATGAGTAAGGATCGCGGGAAGGAAAGCTTGTATGTTTCAGCCTGAAAGCTATGCCCTGTCGCTCTCATTCATGTTCATCAGCATGCTCTGCTGGGGATCGTGGGCGAACACGATCAAGCTGTGTCCTGGCTATCGCTTTCAGCTGTTTTACTGGGATTACGTGATCGGCGTGGTGGCTGGGTCACTCGTCTGGGGAATGACGCTCGGCAGCATGGGGCATTCCGGCCCTTCGTTCCTGGCGGATGTCGCTCATGCCTCCGCAACTCCTGTCGTCCTGGCGTTTGCCGGGGGCGTAATTTTCAACATCGCCAATCTCCTGCTGGTGGCCGCGATCGACATCGCCGGACTGGCTGTGGCTTTTCCCGTGGGCATCGGGCTTGCGCTCGTCGTAGGCTCGGTCGGCAGTTATATCGTCTCCCCAAAAGGAAACGCGCTCCTGCTCTTCGGCGGCATTGCGATCGTGGTGCTTGCAATCGTATTCGACGCTGCGGCTTACCGCATCCGCGAGCAACAGAGAAGCGTAAGCACGCGGGGCGTCCTGCTGAGCCTGATCTCGGGATTGCTGATGGGCACCTTCTATCCCCTGGTTTCGCGCGCGATGACCGGAGAACGAACCCCTGGTCCGTATGCCACGGCCTTGTGGTTCGCGATCGGGGTCGCGGCTTGCTCATTGCCGGCCAATGCCTTCCTGATGCGCCGTCCGCTCGACGGTCGCGAACCCGTTCCCTTCGGCGCCTGGGCAAAAACGCGCGCCGGTTGGCACGTCTGGGCCTTCTTCGGGGGACTGATCTGGTGCACTGGCGCGGTCTTCAACTTCGTCGCCTCACAGGCCCACATCGTCGGCCCCGCAGTCTCTTATTCGATTGGCCAGGGCGCGACGATGATCTCGGCCGCATGGGGCGTGTTCGTGTGGCACGAGTTCGCTGCTGCTCCACGCCGCTCCAAAGTTCTCCTGACATGGATGTTTCTCACCTTTCTGCTCGGGCTGACGGCTGTGGCTCTGGCTCCAGTTTTCTGACAGCGCCAGGAAATCTCCGGGCCGGCGGATATCCGGCACCGATGCGGCTCGCTGGAACCGGCGCCTTCCGAGAGCTCAGCCGGATTTCTGCCTGCGGTGAGGCCCTCTGTGGGCCGAATCGCATCTCGGCGGGGCTCAAGTCCCTGCGGTAGTCGACCGATAACAGATGCGTGACGCCTCGATGGATCCATCCCGGATTGTTCTGTTTTGTGACAATTCTGGGGGGCTGGGGGGCCGCCGCCGCACAGACGGTCTCCGATCAGGACCTGATGTCCCTGAAGATTGAGGACCTTTCGCACGTGCAGGTATACAGCGCCTCGCGTCATCTGGAAGACATTCGCAAAGCTCCCTCTTCGGTCAGCATCATCACCGCAGATGAGATTCGTCACTACGGCTGGCGCACACTGGGCGAGGCACTGCGCACGCTGAGAGGCTTCTATATCTCTGACAACCTTCAGTACACCTATCTGGGAGTTCGCGGATTCATGCGGCCCGGCGATGACAATCCCCGCATCCTCCTGCTGGTGAACGGCCATCGGCTGAACGATCGGCTGTACGATACGGCCGCCATCGGAACGGAGTTTCCGCTCGATATGGATCTGATTGATCATATTGAAGTAGTCCGGGGCCCCGGCTCGTCGCTGTTTGGCACCAACGCCGTCTTCGGCGTGATCAACGTCATCACCCGCCCGGTTCGTGGGAGCAGCGCGGTTGAGATTGCGGCCGATACGGGATCGTACTGGAGTCGAACCGGACGAACCATGGTCGAAGGCCGCCGCGGCGAACTTTCCGGGCTGCTTTCCGCAAGCGGCTTCCGGACCGCTGGCGAGCCAAAGTTATTTTTTCCTGTCTTCAATTCCGCGCAGACGAATAACGGCAATGCCGACAACGCAGATGGCGCCCATCTTGAGCAGGCTTTTGCCGACTTGCGAATGGGGAACTTTCGACTGCAGGGCATGCTCGCCGACCGTGTCAAACAGTTTCCCACTGGCGGCGCGGGCTCGGCTTTCAACGACCCCGCCAACCGCGATAACGATGCCCGCGGGTATCTCGATCTCAGCTTCGAACGGCATTATTCATCGGACACTCAGCTTCAGGTGCGAGGGTATTATGACGGGTACAACTACGTTGGATCCGGCGATTACGCGAACCCGGCGTTTCCTTCACCGGTGGCAGCTTTTACGCGCGGCCGGGCGACCTGGACGGGAGCCGAAGCCACGGTCACGCAGCAGTTCGGCCAGCAAAAACTGACCGTCGGGGGCGATTACGAGTACAGCCTGCATATCCGGCAGCGTGCCGGAATGACAGGTCAGGCGGATGTCTTCCGTTCCGACGAGTCGCCCTGGATGGCGTCCGCCTATGCCGATGCGGAGCTCAGTTTGGGACGTGGCGTTCTCCTTCATCTGGGCGGACGCCTCGACGACTTCAGTACCTTCGGACAGACCGTAAGTCCCCGGGCGGCTCTGATCTGGTTGCCGGGAGATTCCACGACCGTGAAATACATCGTCGGTCAGGCATTTCGCACGCCGAATGCTTACCAGGAGTATTACGCCGACGGCATTACCGTGACTGCGGGACCCCGGCCTCTGGTTCCGGAACGCATTCTCTCCAACGAGCTGGTCGTCGAGCAGCATCTTTTTCCATGGCTGTCGGTCACGGTTGATGGCTACTACAACCAGCTGAAACAGCTGATCGATCAGGTGCCGGCCGGAAACAACCTGCTCACTTACTTCGTGAATGACGATCGCATTCATGCGGAGGGGCTGGAGTTCGAATTGACAGCGGAACGGAAGTCGGGGTTGGGAGCGCGAGCCAGCTACTCGGCTGCGAATGGTAAAGACGATGCGGCGGGAGTTCCACTGGGGGATATGCCTCATGGCCAGGCACGCTTCAACGGTACCGCGCCACTGGGGCGCTGGGGATTCGTGGGTCTGGAGTCCATCTATGTCAGCGCCATGACCGACGGCCAGGGCACGCGGGTACCGGCGTATCTGCTCCCTGACATCACGTTATCTTCGCGCCCGCTGCGTGGATGGAAGGTGGCCTCCAGCTGTTATGACTTTTCGAATCAGGGCTGGTTCAGTCCCGCCGGACCCAGCGACCCGGAAAGCCAGATCCACATGGATGGTCGGACCTGGCGGCTCAGCTTGTCCTACCGGGTCGCGGCCCGGGGCGGTGGGAGAGAGCCTTGAAACGGTCGACGGCCGTCCTGTTGAGACTGCTGATGTGCTGGACCGCGGCTCTTGCCTTCTCTTCGTCTTTTGCTCTGGCTCAGTCGCACGATGAGCGCGCGGTACGGGCAGCCTACGTCTACAATTTGCTGCAATACATAGACTGGCCCGACCAGAAATCCGATCTTGTCATCGGGTTCGAAGGCGATCCGGCCACCGGGAATGTTCTTCTGGCTCTCCTGAACGGGCGATCCAGCAACGCGCACAGGATTCGCGTGGTGCTGTTTCCATCGCTCCAGGACCTGGGGATCTGCAACATTCTGTATCTGGGCGACGGCTCCGCAGGCGATGTAAGCCGAACCCTCGATAGCCTGCGCGGTAAGACCATCCTCACCGTGGGAGAATCGGAGGCCTTTGCCCGCGACGGCGGCATGGTGGCCCTGGTCAACACTGGCGATCACATCAGAATCGAGATCAATCTGGATGCAACTCAGCGCGCCGGCATGCGGATCAGCTCGCATGTGCTCAACCTGGCCACCATCGTGCGTTCCGCACAGAACGGCGGCCGTTGATGCGCTTCCCAGGCAACAGCAGTTTCGCTCACAGAATGACCCTCCTGGCGCTGCTCACCAGCAGCATCGTCTCCATGACCCTGATGGCGGCTTTGCTTGGCTACGACTCTGTCAGCTCGCGCGCACAGCTGCAGAATCGACTTGCCTCGCTGGCCGATATCGTCGGTCAGAACTCGGCGGCGGCCCTGGTCTTCGACGACCGCGCGGCGGCCGTCGAAGTACTGCAGGCGCTGCGAGCGGAGAATTCCATTGTTTCAGCGTGCCTGTATCAGTCATCCGGCCACTTGTTTGCTCAATACGGACGGCGGGATGCGGTACGCGACTGCCCCACCCGCATGCCGGACGAACCGGCCGTCAAACCCGGCTTTCTTTGCGTGAGACGAACGATTGCGCGCCAGGGAGATCTGGCAGGAACCGTTCTTCTGCAGTCGGATCTGCAGGAAATTCAACAGCGGTGGCGGCACTTGCTCCGGGTGACATGCTGGCTGCTGCTTGTCGCTCTCCTCGTTGGCGGAGTGGCCGGCTCTCTGCTTCAGCGGCGCATCTCGCGGCCTGTCGGAGAACTGGCCACAGCCATGCAGAAGGTTACCGAACGCCAGGATTTTTCGGCCCGAGTTCAGCCAACGGGCCACGATGAGATCGCACAACTGGGAATGGGCTTCAACTCTATGCTGCGGGAACTGGAGCGGCAAGCCGCCGAAAAGAAAGCATTCGCCGCCCAACTGCAGCATCAGGCGCTCAATGACGACCTAACCGGTCTGCCCAACCGACGCCTGCTGACGGATCGTCTCGCTCACGCCCTGGCCGTCGCCGACCGGCAAAAACTTGAGGTCGCGCTCATCTACGTCGATCTCGATGGATTCAAGCTCGTCAATGACAGCCTGGGTCACGCCGTTGGCGACCTGCTTCTCGGTCAGGTCGCCCATCGGCTGCAGTCCCGCGTCCGTCAGTCCGATACCCTCGCCCGTCTCGGCGGTGATGAATTCGCAGTCGTAATAACGGGAGAGCGCGCCGGGCCCGATGCTGCTGAGGTTTCCGCCGCCCTGCTTGAGGTGCTGACGCCCCCGTTTTCCATCGAAGACCACGAGATTGCGATCGGCGCCAGCATCGGAATCAGCCTTTTCCCGGAAAACGGCGCAACCCCGCTGCTCCTGCTGCAACAAGCGGACAGCGCTATGTATGCAGCAAAAAAAGTGGGTAAGAATCGTATCGTCTATTTCTCCCGGGAACTCGGAGCCTCGGTACGCGAACGCCTGGATCTCGAAACTCAGTTGCGCAATGCCCTGACGAATGGTGAGATCGTCGTCTGGTATCAGCCCGAATTTGATGTTGCCTCACGACGCCTGATCCGCTTTGAAGCTTTGGCACGCTGGCAGCACCCGGGCCTTGGCATGATCTCGCCGGGCAAATTCATTCCCATTGCTGAGGAAACCGGGCTGATCATCCCGCTTGGGAGACAGGTCATGGAAACAGCATGCCGGGAAGCGCTTCGATGGCAGTCAAAGACACCGGTACCGGTCCAGGTGGCTGTGAACGTCTCCAGCCTGCAGCTGATACGCGAGAACTTCGTCGAAGAGGTAAGCGGGATCATCGAGAAAACAGGCCTGCCGGCGCGCCTTCTCCAAATCGAGCTCACGGAATCGGTCATGCTCAGCGGAGCCCAGAACGCGGCGGTTACCATGCATCGTCTTGCCGAGATCGGCGTGGGCCTGGCCATCGACGACTTCGGCACGGGTTACTCCTGTCTGAGCTATCTCCCGCAACTCCCTTTCGACGCTCTGAAGATTGACCGCTCCTTTGTGAGCGAGCTCGGCGCGCGCCCGGAAACCGAGGCGCTGGTCCACTCTCTGGTGATCCTGGCGCACAAGCTCGGCATGCGGGTCATCGCCGAAGGGATCGAGACAGAGAAGCAGCTCGAGCGGATTGCCGAGATCGGCACTAACGAAGTTCAGGGCTACCTCCTGGGAAAACCGACGCCCGACCCGCTGGCCTTTCTCGCCTCTCATTTGGCAGCTGGAGTGCATACCGAACACCGTACTTCCCTCAGCGCCGGTGTATGTCTGGAAGAACTGCCCGCGCTCCCCTGACGCCCTACTCGGGCACGTGCCAACCTGCTCCTGCGTTAGCCAGCGTCATCTGGCCGGTCGGCGAACTGCCAAGGGCCTGCGCCAGTTCCGGAAATGCCGCCTCCACCTGCTCCGACCTGGCCCAGACCGGCACGTCGTGCATGGTGTAGTGAAACGTCACTGTCGTCTCGGTAAACCCGTTGCGCGGACCCGGAGGCGTGAAGCTCTCAATGCTCGTCACCTCGCGATGGCCATAGCAGAAGCGCGGTCCATATCGATTTCCTGCGGCATTCAGCGTATAGCGTTCCACATGCATGTTCAGGTCTTTCAGGCGCGTCATCAGGCCAGCGTCAGTCAGCGCATCCAGTTGTTTCTCATCCTGCTTCGCGTTGGCCCCAGGGGCGACCTCGTAGGGGAAAGCGTGCCCGTGCAGGAAGAGACAGTCATTGTGATTCTCATACCAGGCATTCAGGGCCTGAAGGAAATTGGCGTCAGTTGGCTTATTGGCCGTGGAGCAGCCGCAGAAAGCGGCCAGAAAGAGGCAGGCTGCTGCATTCCATTGGGTGGCCTTCTTTTTCATTCGTGTTCCCTCCGCTCGTTCATTCCGATCGAGCGTTACTCACGGCAACAGGACCTGAGAAGCAGAAAGCCTCCGAAGAGAGGCCTCCTCGTCTGCTGCATTTTACCCATCAGAGACGGTCAGGTGCGCGATTCCTGCATCTGACTATCGACACTCAAAACGAGCTCGAGACCGACGCATGGATCGCACGCTATTACCTGGAAAGCCATACCCGCTGGGAGCCGCTCCCAGCTCCAAAGGTACAAACTTCGCTCTCTTTTCCGAACATGCCACGGGTGTCTCCGTGTGCTTCTTCGACGAAGCCGGCCGGCAGACGGACTGCATCGCCCTGCGCGAACGAACCGCCTTCGTCTGGCACGGACTCATCCGTGGGGTCCAGCCCGGTCAGCGGTATGGCTACCGCGTGGAGGGGCCGTGGCAGCCCGAGAACGGGTACCGCTTCAATCCCAGCAAACTCCTTGTGGATCCTTACGCGAAGGCGCTTACCGGACAGGTCGACTGGAAAGCCCCCATCTTCCCGTACGACACAAAGACGGGCAACGACCTTACTCGCGACGATCGCGATTCCGCCGCGGGCGTGCCGAAATCGATTGTCATTGATTCCCACTTCAACTGGTCTGATGATTGCCCTCCCGACATTCCGCTGGCCGATTCGGTGATCTATGAAGTACACGTGCGTGGCTTCTCCAAACTGAACGAAGCGGTCCCGGAGCCCCTGCGCGGCACCTACGCCGGGCTGGCCTGCGAACCCGGTATCCAGTATCTGAAGCAACTCGGCGTTACCGCCGTCGAGCTTCTGCCTGTGCATCACTTCATTAACGAAGGCCACCTGGTGGACCGCGGCCTCCGCGACTACTGGGGCTATAACACCCTCAGTTACTTTGCGCCCATGGCGCGTTATAGTTCCTCCGGCGACACCGGTCAGCAGGTGGTCGAATTCAAGGAGATGGTGAAAGCCCTCCACCAGGCGGGCATCGAGGTCATCCTCGATGTGGTTTACAACCACACCTGCGAGGGCAATCGGATGGGGCCGATGCTGTCTATGAAAGGGATCGACAACACCACCTACTATCGTCAGGTGCAGGATGATCCCCGCTACTACATGGATTACACCGGCACCGGCAACACGCTGAATGTGATGAATCCGCAGGTGCTGAAGCTGGTGATGGATTCTCTGCGCTATTGGGTCACCGAAATGCACGTCGATGGCTTCCGCTTCGATCTGGCCAGCACTCTCGCGCGCGAACTGCATGCCGTCTCAAAACTCTCCAGCTTCTTTGACACGATCCACCAGGACCCGATTGTCTCCGACGTCAAACTTATCGCCGAGCCCTGGGACGTTGGCGAGGGCGGCTACCAGGTTGGCAACTTCCCGGTGTTGTGGGCTGAATGGAATGGCCGCTACCGCGATACCGTTCGCCGCTTCTGGAAAGGGGACAGCGGACTGCTTTCCGATTTCGCCTATCGCCTGACCGGCTCCTCCGACCTTTATCAGATGGATGGTCGCAAGCCCTACGCTTCGATCAACTTCATCACTGCGCACGATGGCTTCACGTTGTGCGATTTAGTCAGCTATAACAACAAGCACAACGAAGCCAACGGCGAAAATAACCGCGACGGATCCGACAACAACGACTCGTGGAACATGGGCGCCGAAGGTCCTTCCGATGATCCGGTCATCAACGCGCTGCGCGAGCGACAGATGCGGAACTTCCTGGCGACGCTGATCCTGTCGCAGGGTGTGCCCATGCTCTGCGGTGGCGACGAAATGGCACGGTCGCAGAATGGCAACAATAATGCCTACTGCCAGGACAACGAGCTCACCTGGTTCAACTGGAAATTCACGCCCTCGCAGCAGCGCCTGGTAGAGTTCACCCGAAAGCTGATCCACCTGCGCCTCGCGCATCCCAACCTGCACCGGCGCAAGTTCTTTCAGGATCGCGTCATTCGCGGCTCACTGGTCCGGGACATCGCATGGTACAACACCGACGGTAACGAGCTCGCCGATGATAGTTGGGCGACCGCGTGGAACCGGGCTCTGGCATTGCTGCTGAACGGGAAGACCCTCGCCATCAGCGATGAGGACGGGCACCCGATTGTTGATGACAGCTTCCTGATTCTGGTGAATGCTGCGGCTGAAGGCGTCGAATTCACACTGCCGGCAACGCCGGCCGGTACCCGCTGGACCCAGGTACTCGATACCGAAAACATTGAAGATCCCTTTACCCCCGTCGAAAACGGCGAGAAGGTGATCGTTGGCGGCCGAGCGCTACGTGTCTTCCGCGACAACAAACCCTGAGGCACCTTCGTTTTCCGGGCTTTGTGGCTCGTGCCACTGCAGCATAAGATCGATGAAGAATGGCTGTCTCGAGTTCTGTTCCCCGCGTTCGCTTCGCGCCTTCACCCACCGGCTTTCTGCATGTGGGGAATGCCCGCACCGCGCTCTACAACTGGCTCTTTGCGCGCCACAGCGGAGGCGTCTTCCTGCTCCGGATCGAAGACACAGACATCGACCGCAGCGAAGCTCGCCATGAGCTTCAGTTAATGGAAGACCTGCAGTGGCTGGGGCTCGACTGGGACGAAGGCCCTGGGGTCGAAGGCCCGCATGCTCCTTATCGCCAGTCAGAGCGGCTCGGTATCTACCGTGAGCACACCGACCGGCTGCTTGGAGAGGGCAAAGCCTATCGCTGCTTCTGCACTCCCGAACAACTGGAGGCCGAACGGCAGGAGGCGACGGCTGCGCATCGGCCCCAGGTCTACTCGGGACGGTGCCGCGCGCTTCCCGTCGCAGAATCGGCGGCCCGCGCCACCATCGAGCCCTTCGCTGTACGGCTGCGCATTCCCGATCACCCGCTTCGCTTTCACGATCTGGTCCGCGGCACGGTCGAGTTTCCCAGCGAAACTGTCAGCGATCCCATTCTCGTTCGCTCCTCGGGCATGCCCGTTTATAACTACGTTGTCACCCTCGACGATGCCCTCATGGAAATCACGCACGTCATTCGTGGCGACGATCATATTTCGAACACGCCCAAACAGGTCGCAATCTACGAGGCCTTCGGCTGGAAACCGCCGGAATTTGCGCACCTCTCCACTATTCTGGGCGGTGACCGCGAGCGGCTCTCCAAGCGGCACGGAGCAACCTCGGTCGCCAGCTTCCGCGAGATGGGAATCCTGCCCGAAGCACTTGTCAACTACCTGGCTCTGCTGGGCTGGGGCGCAGAAGGCGGTATGCGCGAGATCTTCTCGGCCGAGGAACTGGTACGGGAGTTTCGCCTCGAGCGCGTCACTGCCTCGCCCGCCGTCTTCGACTGGGAAAAGCTGCACTGGCTGAACCGCCACTATCTCAAGGCCGCCGATCCTGAGCGGATTGCCGAGCTCGCCTGGCCGCACTTTGTCATCGCAGGATTCCTGCCCGCAGCGGAAACTGCCTCGACCGCAGCGAAGGACTGGTTTGATCCACTGCTCGCCCTGTTCCTTCCTGCCGTGAACCAGCTGGATGAGCTGCCGGTGAAGGCGGGGCTTGTCTTCCATTTCGACCCTGCGGCAGCGCGCGCCGACCAGGAGAACGCCGCGATTCTGGCGACCGAATCCGCGCAAGAGGTTCTCGCCGCCTTTGCATCGCGCGTTCGGACGAATGCTGGAACCGTGACGCCGCCGCAATTCAAGACCTGGATGAATGAGGTGAAGTCTGAAACCGGGGCAAAGGGCAAAGATCTTTTCCATCCAGTCCGCATCGCTCTCACTGGCAGCCACTCAGGACCCGAGTTCGACAAGTTGATCCCGCTCCTCGAAGACGGCAGCCGGCTCACTCTGCCCGTGCGTGTTCTCAACGTGCACGAGCGACTGGAGCAGTTTCTGGGGGGTGCCCGATGAAGACAGTTCTCTGGCTCAACGAAGCGCAGCCTTCCCAGCTGGCTATCGTGTTGCGTCCACGGGGTGGCGAAGGCCTCGCCGCGGATTTGCAGGTTGTCAGGGACGAAGGCATCCACGTCCTCGTTTCGCTGCTCACCGCAGAAGATAACGAGGATCTCGAGCTCGCCAACGAGGGCAAAATTGCCGGGCAATTGGGCATCCGGTTTATTTCCTACCCTGTCATGGATCGTGAAACCCCCGCCGACGTCGCCGATTTTGCCCAGCTGATCCGTGAACTCCGTGATTGTGTTCGCTCCGGGCTCCGCGTGGGCGCGCACTGCCGCGGCTGTATTGGGCGGGCGACCGTGCTACTCGCCTCAGTAATGATCGCCCTCGGCTGGGACGCGGAAGCAGCGCTCCGGGTCATCGAGCGGGCCCGCGGGTTCCCGGTCCCTGACACTGCAGCGCAGTTGCAATGGATTATGGACTTCAAGCCGCGGTCGTGAACGTCGATCTGTCTTTCCCGCACTCCTGGCAGGCACAAATCCTGGCCGAGCGACCTCTAATTCTGCCCTCGCGCCGCTATGTCTATCCACGCCAGGAGGAGGACATCGAGCGCGGCGCACTGGAAACCATCATCCGGCCGGATGCGGACGGACCCTTTCTGGCGACCTTTGCTCTTGGCTTTGCCGATCCTGCAGCACCCAGCGGATTATGGAGTTGCCCAGTACCGAATGAGCTTTGTGCTGTGGCCGGCGGTTATGCCTACATCGTTGATACGCGGCACCCGAAGCGATTCACTCACATTGGCTTCAAACCCGTGCTTGAAGTGCGGCCGCTGCCCGAATTTTGTCTGCTGCTCTTTGCAGGGCACCACGCGCTGATGGCATGGGGCTCAGATGGGCAGGCCTGGGAATCGCCTCGCCTGTCTTCCGAGGGTTTGCGCCTCGAAGCTATTAGCGGCAGCGAGCTGAGCGGCTTTGGGTGGGACCTCCTGAGCGATCGCGACGTCCCCTTCACCCTCGATGTCCGGACCGGCCAGCGTATTGGGAATGGAGGCGTGTGAGCACTCCGATGGCCATCACACCGGCTCCGCCACCGAGTAGAAGCTCAGGGCTGCATCACCCTGCTTAAGGACACGGTACCGCAGCAGCGCACCATAGCACGGCTCCAACTCCCGTCGGTTCTCGTGTTCTGCAATCACCGCAGCGTCCGGAGTCAGGAGCCCGGTGCACTCGCCGCCGAGCAGGCCCAACGCCGCCTTATATCTGTCCGCGTCGCGATACGGCGGATCGAGAAAGACAAGGTCCGCCTGGCGCCCTGACTCTGCCAGTCGCCGCAGCGCGGCAGTCACACTACGCGCCTCCAGGGCGTACCCGCCGCGAATGCCGAGCGAGGCCAGATTCGCGCGGATCGCCCGCAGAGCCGGCTCCGCCTCTTCCACGAAGATCGTCTCTCGTGCTCCGCGGCTCAGGGCTTCGATCCCTACGGCGCCCGAGCCTGCGTAGAGGTCCAGGAAAACCGCATCCTCGATCCTCGGCGCCAGCACATTGAACAATGTCTCGCGCAGCCGATCGCTCGTGGGCCTGGTGTCCAGACCTCTCGGCGCGTTCAGGGTCCGGGACCGGTATTGCCCGGCGATCACTCGCATGTTTTCGCTCCAACATCTGGCCAAAAGCGGCCGACCCTCTACAATAAAGCCGGGAGTTCACCTACCGAAATGCGTGCGTGGTCATTGCCTTTGGGACGCTGGTTTGGCGTGCATCTGCGCATCCACTATTTTTTTCTCCTGCTGCTTCTTTTCTGCATTCTGTCCACCAATCTCTCCGGCACCTCCGCCTGGCGAGGCGTAGCGCTCTGGTTCCTGCTTTTCGGCGCTGTCCTCGGCCGTGAAGCCGCGCGTGCCATGACCGCCGCCTGGCACGGTCTGGCCGTCCGCAGCATCCTTCTGCTGCCGATTGGCGGGCTCTTCTCCTATGCCAGCCCGGAAATGGCGGAGCATGCCAATGACGGCGCGGCACAATGGGCGCTCACCATTGCCGGCCCAGCTTCCAATCTGCTTTTTGCCGGAATCATAGCGGCGCTCATCAAGGGAGCCTCTTCACAGGTGCCCATTGCGGTCCTGCCCATCGTCACGCCTTCCCATCTGATTCGTTCTGTCGTTTGGCTCAATGTCGCACTTGCAGTGATCAACTTCATTCCCGCCTATCCACTCGATGCCGGCCGCCTGATGCGCAGCGGATTATCCCGCTCTCGCGGTGTCGCGCAAGCGACGCGAGCAGCCTCCGGCCTCGGCCAGATGCTCGGCATTGGCGCGGTGGTTGCCGGCCTGGCACTGCTTGCCATCCCCAACACCCGCCTTGCCGCCGGCGTTAGCCCCTGGCTCATCATGGGCGGATTCTTCGTCTTCATCGGCGCGCAACTGGAAGATCAGGGCGTGCTCTTCCAGTCAGTCGTGGAGACTGTGCGCATGCGCGACGTGATGCTCACCGACTTCGACACCCTCTCTCCGTCGGACACCTTATCCGACGCTCTCTACAAAGCCATTCACAGCCTCCAGGACGACTTCCCTGTCGTCCGCGGTGCGAGCCTCGTCGGAGTGGTTTCCCGCCAGGGGATTATCCAGGCCCTGCGCCATGGCGGTAACGGCTACATCCAGGCCATCATGTCCCGCGCCTATCAGGTCGCTCAGCCCGATGACTCCCTTGGCGCCCTCATTCGGCGCATTGGCAGCGGCCGGCTGTCGCTCATCCCCGTTGCCGAAAGCGGACGCATCGTCGGCATCGTCACCTGGCAAAACCTGAGCAGCAGCATGGGCCTGTTGGCCGAATATCGCCGCCTCGAGCGTAACGAAGACTAAGGTGACTGACGAACCTCTCGCTCCCGGCCTTTATCTCGTCTCCACGCCCATCGGCAATCTTGAAGACATCACTGTGCGTGCCCTCCGCGTCCTCCGTTCCGTCGACCGCATCGCCTGCGAGGACACGCGCCAGACGCGGAAGCTCCTGGACCGCTATGGGATAGCGACGCCCACCATCAGCAGCCATGAACACAACGAGGCTGCCCGCAGCCGAGCGCTCATCGAGGAACTGCGGGCCGGTGCACGGGTCGCGGTCGTATCCGATGCCGGCACGCCGGGTATTTCCGATCCGGGCATGGTACTGGCCTCAGCGGCCATCACAGCCGGAATCGCCGTCTATCCGATCCCCGGCCCCAGCGCCTTGCTCGCGGGGCTCGTCGGCTCCGGCCTCAATACAGATCATTTCTTTTTCTTCGGCTTTCTTCCCTCAAAGACCGGAGCCCGCCGCACCGCCCTGGAAAACGTGGCTGCGGCAATTCGTCAACGAACAACCGTTGTTTTCTACGAGGCGCCCCACCGCATCGCCGAAATGCTCGGCGACCTCGAATCCGTCTGGGGAGCCACCTGCCGTGTGGTTCTTGCGCGGGAACTAACCAAGGTCCACGAGGAGTTCTTGCGCGGAACGTCGGCCGACATCCGAGCGCAAATTGCCGGACGCCCATCTGTGCGCGGGGAAATGGTTCTGATGGTTGAAGCATCTCCGATATCCCAGGGGGCAAGCACTACCGGCAGTCTTCTGGCGCAACTCGCCGATCTGGAGAAGACCGAGAATCTGGCTGAAAAAGACGCGCTCAAGCGCATCGCTCGCGACCGGGGCGTCTCCAAGAGCGAACTCTGGCGTGAGCTGCAGCGCGAGCGGTCGCGCAGCAAATAGACGACTCCGACACCGGCCACTCTAAATCCCGGGCACGACTACGCCGGATCGCCGCACCCATTGACCACCGCGTTTCTCCAGATAGACCCATGTCCCAGCCGCGCATAGCTGCGCGCACCAGTCGTTCATATAAACCAGAGCCGCCCGATGCCTGGCGTCGAAATAGACCTCACTGAAGAACGTGATTCCCGGATAGCCGGACCATTGCGCCTGCGTCTGCGATGTGACCTGGGGCGCGCTCTTTGCGGCTCGCAGCGTGGCGACCTGGTCGGGTGCAAGCAGTGAGAAATCGTGGTCCACGTGGAAAGGGGGCTTCGTCAGCTGAATCCGAAGATTCTTGCTCGTCTCATAGTCTTCCACGGCCTCACCGAATCCTCGAGGATTTTCCGGTGGCGGCTTCAGCTGCGTTTGCGGGGCTACCGCTGGATTGCGATCGTCCTGATTGACAGTAATCTCCGCAATCGCCCAGTGTGCGTTCAATTCCGGGGCCATGCGCGCGAACGCCTCGCCGGGCATCAGCTGGGAATAGATGGCATAGGAATCGTCCGCGCGATCCGCCGGCATCGGGATGGACCCCTTCGGTCCGGTCGGCATCGGTGCTTTTCGATTTGGGATCGCCTGGGGGATGGCAACGAACAGACCCACCAGGAAAAACGGAAGCACCAGCGCCGACATCACAGGCCGCAAAGGCAATCGCATGTCTGCATAGACGCAGATCAGCCCGATCGCGTTCGATCGGTTTCTGCCTTATTTATCGCTTATGGACGCTTTTGCGATGCCCTGCGGTTCCTGGCGGTCCCATGCTGCGGTGGGCCGCTGGCTCCGGGGCAGATCCCGCCCCTTCACCCGGTCATAAAGGTAGGCGTCGCTCACTGTACCCAGTGCTTCGTTATAGAGCGTGATCGAGCCGGCCGCCTCTTTCAGCTCCTCAACAAACCGGTGCAGTGCGTGCAGACGCTCCGCAGTTGCCGGAACCTCCGCCCTGCTGGTCCGGAAGAACTTCTGGAATCCGCGATCGACCAGATGCGCAATCTCGCCGCCAATCACTGGCCCTGGTCGCACTGCCATGCTCAGCCCCGCCTCGTTGTCTGCCTTTTCAAGCACAATGGCGCAGCCATACTTATTGATGCGTCGCTGATTTGCGACTCCCGGCAGGTCCTCAACATCGAACTGAAGACGGCGGAGTTCGCTGAAGGTTTCATCCCAGGTGCGGCGGTACGGCTTCTTGAGCATGACTGGCATTTCTCCGATAGTTCGGGCAGCCACTACACTGACTGTAAGCGCTCTCGCCCTGTTTTCAGGGTCGCACAAGGCATCGTGCACCGCAACGGATGCAGGCGCACCTCGGTAACGCATGGCCTCATTTGCGACAACCAGCAACCGCCGGCCTGGCACAACGCTCCTCGAGCGCATCGGCAATACGCCTCTGCTGCGCCTGGAACGTGTGACGGACGGTCTCGCCGGCGTCCAGATCCTGGCCAAGGCCGAATGGATGAATCCCGGCGGCTCTGTCAAAGACCGCGCTGCCGCTGCCATCGTTCTCGATGCGCTGCAGCGCGCGCAGCTCTGTCCCGGCAGGCGCCTGCTGGACGCCACCAGCGGCAACACCGGCATCGCCTATGCCATGCTTGGCGCAGCTCTCGATTTCGGCGTCACCCTTTGCATGCCCTCCAACGTCTCGCCGGAGCGCAAACGCATCCTGCGCGCCTTCGGGGCCAGGATTTTGTGGACCGACCCGACCGAAAGCTCCGATGGCGCCATTCGGAGGGCACGCGAACTGGCGCACGATCCGCAGTACTTTTACGCCGATCAGTACAGCAACGCGGCTAACTGGCGAGCGCATTACAACGGCACCGGCCGGGAAATCCTGGACCAGACCGAGGACAGTGTCACCCACTTTGTTGCCGGCCTCGGTACCGGCGGTACGTTTATGGGTGTCAGCCGCCGGCTCAAAGAAGCGAATTCGGCCATCCAGTGCATCTCTATGCAGCCCGATTCGCCGTTCCATGGTCTGGAAGGTCTCAAGCACATGCCGACGGCCATCGTCCCGGCGATCTACGATCCACAGCTCGCCGACCGTAATGTGGAGGTCTCGACGGAGAGCGCCTATGCCATGGCCAGGCGGCTGGCCCGCAGCGAAGGTCTGCTGGTGGGTATTTCCGCGGCCGCAGCCGTCGCGGCCTCGCTGCGCATTGCCAAAGAAGAAGCCGGCAAAGGAAAGGAAGCCGTCATCGTAACGGTTCTTCCTGACTCGGCCGAGAAATACCTCAGCGAACGGTTTTGGGAGGAGTAATGGTACGGATCAGCCAGCAGATCTATGAGACGATCCGTCAGCATGGTGAGGAGACTTACCCGCATGAGTGCTGCGGGGTCCTGCTCGGCCGCTTCTGCGCGGAAGAGAGCACGACAGTGAACGAGGTGGAAGACGCCGTCCGCGCCGCGAACACGCGCACCGACTCCGCCCATAATCGCTACCACATCGCGCCCCAGGAACTGGTGCGGATCCAGCGCTCCAGCCGCGAACGCGGACTGGAAATTGTTGGCTTCTACCACTCGCACCCTGATCACCCGGCGCAGTGGTCGCCGACCGACTTCGCCGAAGCTCACTGGATTGGCTGCAGCTACATGATCACCGCGATCCAAAACGGAGCCGCCCGGCAAACGAATTCGTTTCTGCTGACGGGCACAAACGAAGACGACAAGGCCTTTGCCGATGAAACCATTCAGGTTACCGGGCAGCTCGACCCGGGCCTGGAGCCCGTCGGGAAAGAAGACATCTTGTGACGAATTGCGGCACAATAGAGCTATGAGCCTCCTCCGGGCCATCCCGCCTGCCGCGGTCTGTACGATGGCACGACGCCCGTCGTGCCTCTAACCACGCGCCTGGACCTGCTTTCCCTGTCATTTCATCCAAAGACCCTTGAGGAATCCAATCACCATGAAGATCGATATTCCTGCCTCTCTTCGTGTCTACGCCGGCAATCTTCCAAGCGTCACGGTCAATGCCGATACCGTCTCCCACGCCATCACCACGCTCTTCGATCGGTACCCGGAGTTCCGGAAACACCTCTATACCTCTGAGGGCAAGCTGCGCTCCTTCGTTAATCTGTATCTCAATGACGAGGACGTGCGTTATCTGCCCGCACGCGAGGACACCGAGGTCAAGGAATCTGACAGACTCTCCATCATCCCCTCCATCGCCGGCGGGGCTGACCTCACGGAGAGCCACGAGCGAATTGGGATATGCCCCGGGCGGTGAACCGCTAAAATAAAGGAGTCCCCAGCATGGCGATCATGACTGAACCCGTTGCTCTGCCGTCGTTATCCAGCGAGGAGATGGCCCGCTATTCGCGTCACCTGATCCTGCCGGAAGTTGGCATGGAAGGCCAGCAGAAGCTCAAGGCCGCCAAAGTTCTCTGCATCGGCACAGGTGGGCTCGGCTCGCCCCTCGCCTTCTATCTGGCCGCGGCCGGCATCGGTACTCTTGGCCTTGTCGATTTCGACGTCGTGGATGCCAGTAATCTCCAGCGACAGATCATTCACAGCACCAAAGATGTTGGCCGGCCAAAGCTCGACTCCGCTGCCGAGAAGCTCCATGCACTGAATCCGTTTCTGAACATCGTCAAGCACGAAACGATGCTCACCAGCAAGAACGCGCTGGAGATCATCCGGCAGTATGACGTAGTCGCCGATGGGACCGACAACTTTCCCACTCGCTATCTTGTCAACGACGCGTGCGTGCTCACTGGAAAACCCAATGCCTATGGCTCCATCTTCCGTTTTGAAGGCCAGGCCAGCGTCTTTGCCACCCAGGATGGCCCCTGCTATCGGTGCCTCTATCCAGAGCCTCCTCCGCCGGGACTCGTACCCTCCTGCGCCGAAGGCGGCGTGCTCGGTATCCTTCCGGGGCTGGTAGGCGTCATCCAGGCCACCGAAGTGATCAAGCTGATCCTCGGCAAAGGCGAGCCTCTCGTCGGCAGGCTCCTGCTTGTCAACTCGCTCGACATGCGTTTCCGCGAGCTGAAACTTCGCAAGAATCCCGACTGCCCGGTTTGCGGTGCGCATCCTACCGTGACCGAGTTGATCGACTACCAGCAGTTCTGCGGCATTGTCCCGGAACAGAAGGCGCCCCCTATGCAAAATGGTGTTCCCCAGATGACGGTGAAAGAACTCAAGCAACGGCTCGACCAGGGCGAAAAGGTCTTTGTGCTCGATGTCCGCGAGCCCTGGGAATATCAGGTCGCCAATATAGGCGGACATCTGATCCCCCTCAACGATCTGCCCAAGCGCGTTGCCGAGCTCAATCCCGACCAGGAAATTGTGGTCCAGTGCAAGTCAGGAGGCCGCAGCCAGCGTGCCGCCGAATTCCTCGCCCGCAACGGCTTCGAGAAAATTCACAATCTGGCTGGTGGCATCCTCGCCTGGTCCAGCGAGATCGACCCCACGGTTCCACGCTACTAAGCGGTCGGTGGACCAGCGGGCTTCCTGATTTCCGCGACAGCAATACAAGGCGGCGGGGTTCGACTCGATCTGCCGCCGCCTTCTCTTCTCAGTTTCGCTGTCAATCCCTCATTGGTCTTTTTGAACCCCGTGGATTGACCTTTGCCACCGCTCAGGCGCCTGAGTATACTCCGGTTGCCCGGCATTGCTGATCGTCTCGTGCTATCCGTGCAGGCCTGTTCGCGTGTCCGGCTTTACTGGTTGGGGGCCTCGATGGATTTACTGGCTGTTCGCATTCTTTTCGTTCTCATTTTCTGCGTTGCCTGCTGGTTTTTCCGACCCTTCGGCGCCAGTTCCTGGATGGCGGCCGGCGGCGGTGCCATAGCGGCAGCGCTTTTCATCCTCTTTGAGCTGCGAGTCCGCGCCCTCACTTTGCGCCGTCTTTTCGGCGCGGTCATCGGCAGCCTCCTCGGCATCATGGGAGCGTTCCTCTTCTCGCTCGTGTTGGGCAACGCTCTTCCCGACGGACACACGCGCAGTTTGCTTCAGCTCGCGGTGCTGCTCCTCATGACCTACATCGGCCTGGTGGTCGGAGCCAGCAAAGGGGATCTGCTCAACCTGGCTGCCCTTGGTGGCCTCTTCACCGGGGAGCGCGCCAGCAAGCGCAACACCAAGGTGCTCGACACCAGCGCCATCATTGACGGGCGCATCGCCGATATCGCCGAAACCGGCTTTCTGGAAGGCACCCTCATCATTCCGGAATTCGTGCTGCGCGAATTGCAGATGGTCGCCGACTCCTCCGACTCGTCCAAACGCCAGCGCGGCCGTCGCGGCCTTGATGTGCTCCAGCGAATGCGCGGCAATGAGCAAATCACTGTCCAGATCGCCGAGGAAGACTATCCCCACATCCGCGAAGTGGACCTCAAGCTCATTGAACTGGCGCGCAACCTGGAAGCCAAAATCGTCACCAACGATTTCAACCTGAACAAGGTAGCCCAGGTCCGGGGCGTGGCCGTGCTCAACATCAACGACCTCGCCAACTCGCTGCGCCCCGTGGTCCTCCCCGGAGAGAAGATGCGCATTCTGGTCATGAAGGAAGGCAAGGAGTTCGACCAGGGTGTAGGCTATCTCGACGATGGAACCATGGTCGTTGTGGACCACGCCCGCCGGCTCATCGGCCGCTCGGTCGAGATCACCGTTACCTCGGTCCTGCAGACTGCCTCGGGGAAGATGATCTTCGGCCGCGTCGATGAGGCTCCCCGTCCACAGCCGGTTCCTGCGGTGGAAGTAGCCAGCTCATAGATGTCCAGAGCCGTTCGACCGCAGGATTACGTAAGTCTTACATTGTCAGGCCAGGATTGCCTTTAAGGTCAATGCTGGAGATCTGTTTCCATGTCGACCTTCGCCGAAGTCCCCGCCGCGACCCCCTGCGCTGACTCCGACCCGCTCGCCCAATCCCGCTCCGGGAAGCTGAACCTCATCTTCGCCGTTACGCTCACGCTTTTCCACCTCGGCGCCATTGCCGCCCTCTTCTTCTTCAGTTGGAGCGCTCTCGCCGTCTTTGCCGTGCTCTGGGTCTTCGGCCAGAATGTCGGTATCGCCATGAGCTATCACCGGCAGCTCACCCACCGCGGCTTTGTAACGCCCAAATGGGTGGAGTACGCCATGGCTTTGTGCGCGACACTTGCGCTCCAGGGCGGACCTATTTACTGGGTCGCGGTCCATCGCATGCATCACCAGCTCACCGACCGCCCCGGAGATCCGCACTCGCCTCGGGACGGTAAATGGTGGTCGCACATGGGCTGGATCCTCCACGGCTCCCTCCGCAACAGCAGCCCTCTGCTGACGCGTTACGTGCCCGATCTGGCTTCAGACCCCTTTTACCGCTTGCTCAGCCGGTGGCACTGGGTGCCGCTCACGGTTGTCGGCATCGGCTTGTTTCTCGTCGGTGGCTGGTCGTGGTTTCTTTGGGGCGTTTTTCTGCGCATCACCCTCGGCCTGCACGCTACGTGGCTGGTGAATTCCGCAACCCATATGTGGGGCAGCCGCCGATTCGCGACCCGCGATGACTCCCGCAACAACTGGTGGGTCGCCCTGCTCACCGGGGGCGAAGGCTGGCACAACAACCACCACGCCCATCCCGTCTCGGCCAGTCATGGGATGGCCTGGTACGAACTCGATTTCAACTACTGGGGTATCCGCGCCCTCTCCTTTCTGGGACTCGCAAGAAAGATCAAAGTTCTTGGGCCGGATGGCGGCCCTGCCAGGGTCCTGCGCCCCTAGCCATATGCAGATCAGTGCGCGACTGCATCACTGTGCTGCGTTGCCCATCTTTCCAGAGCCTGCCGATCGCTCATACTGCCGGCCAGCATCTGCTCAATCATCCCGTGTATTTCGATGAGTGGAAGCGGCCTGTTTATCGTGACCCCTTCGTCTTCTTCGGGAAAGTGCACAATCAGCATCGGTCGTGGATCGAAACGCCCCTCCGAAACCCGCGTGTCTTCGGGCCGCCAATCCGTCGTGGGGCGCCATAGCGCAATGCGCCAGGAGTGATCCGACGAGACGACTACAGTCGTCCGGTCTCCCAGGCTGGAACCCTGAATCTCTCCTATCAGCTCCCCAAGAGTCTCGTCTGCTAACACCAGGTTGTCGAGGTAGCTGCCATCCACACCGATCTGGTGCGTCTTCCGGTTATAGATTCCTCCCGGATGCGGCACCGGCAAGTGTATGAATAGAAACCCGGTCGTGTTTCCGGCGATTTCCGCCTGCGCGTGCGCCAGAATGACCTTGTAATCGTCGACGTGCATCTGCCATGCGGAGGGCGACGGAGGTATCTGCATTCCGAACAGCCGTATCGCCGAGCGCCCTATTGGAGCCATCGCATTCTGCCAGGCCGATCGATCGGGCCAATAGTGTCCGGGCAGCGGCGTCGTCAGCGTCCAGTAGCAGGTGTCCAGCTCTCGAGCAAAAGTACGGCAATACGGGTTGTACCAGCCCACCACACTCGTCGACCAGCCTTCTCGCTGCGCGTCACCAAACAGCGTTTGCTCGTCCGGATAGAGCCGCCAGTGCCGGTTCTCTTCCGTCCTCACGAAGAAGCGCCCGTCCAGATCGCTCTTCTCCTGGGTGATGATCTCGCCCAGCAGCAGGGACGGAATCACTCGTTCCGTGAAATAACCCGCAGGCTGCACGTCAGAAAAGTTCACGCTGGTCCGCGCCAGCGCGTCGAAGTGCGGAAATTCCAGCCCCGGCTGCCGGTGATCGAAGAGTTGATCGTAGGAAGCCTCGTCGAAAAGCAGCCAGACGATGCGCCGCTGCGGTTGTGCCGGCACTACCCTGGAGAAGCCCTCCGTCTCATGCGGCTCAGAGTGGAACGCCATCACCACCAGCTCCGGCAGGATCCAGAAGATCGAGAAGCCCAGCAGGACCAAAGTCCAGCGCATGCCCTGCATTGCGGCGCGGTACCATGACCGTCGCAGAATCCACAACAAGAGTCCGGCTCCTGATGTGATCAGGAGAATCCATCCTGAATGAGTGGAACGCGGCGACAGCCAGGTCGCAACCACCAGTCCCTGGCACAACCGCAGTACCAGCAAAGCGGCAACCAGCAGCCACGCGAGAGTTCGGCTCTGCGAATCCCACCGCTCCAGAAGCCAGAAAGCCACGCGGCATACCAGCATCACCGCGATGAAGTCGATGAGCAGACCCTGATAGACAGAGTTCATCGGCAGTCGCTCGTGGTAGTGGGTCTGCCGGTCCGGAGTCAAATGCAACCAAAGCAGGGGCAAGGCAACCAGAATAGCGGCCCCCGCCGACTCCAGCCAACGCTGCCAGGACTGCGGATCGGCCTTTTCGCGGCTCATCGACGCTGCCGCATCATCTTTTTGTGAACTGGAAATGTCGCTCTCCGCCCGCAACGTCCCTGGGGCCCGGATAATCGTCTATCGACCCTGCAGCAGAAACAGAACTCGCCCATTTGGGAGAGCCTCGCGCAGCACCACCGTGAAACGCCTCTCCATCGCCTGAAGAAAGGCGGCTTCGTTCAGGTGGCCGTAAAGCGCATCGCGCCCGCGCAGGAGATCCTTGAATCGCGGATCAGTCGCCGGAATCCATTCCACCACGGCCCACTGTGTCGTGAGCTCCCTGAGCAGCCCCGCTATCTCGTCCAGGGGAATCTGCTCCGCCAACAGCAAGTGATGGATAAACCCCAGCATCAGGACGCCGTCGAACCGCCCCCGTGCGCGATCCAACAGCGCCAGCGACTCCCCGTTGCGCCAACCTACCGCCGGCGTCGGACGCGCTGGATTCACCAGCATCGGCTGAATCGGCAGCCGCTGCTCCTGCGCCGCACGCCAGTTCTGCTCCGTTGCCGGCGCATCAGTGTCCCAGGCCACCACGCTCGCCCCGCACTCGGCCGCGATCCGCGAGTAGACGCCTGAATTCGCGCCCAGATCCAGAACATGCGTCGGTCGCGCGGCCGTCAGCGCCTCGCGCACGAAGGTCCCTTTGCGTTCTCGGTCCTCTGCACTGTAATGCTCCGCCGCGACCGCGTAATCGCCCCAGCGCGACTCGCTCCCTCCACCCTGCAGCGATTCCTTTATCCTCCCCAGGTGCTGACGCAGTCCTCGAAGATTCCGCCGCAGTACCGTCACCGCCTGCTCCGAACTCCGATGGAGTTGCGCGCTGTTCCCCGTTCCCGCCCCCGCATTCTTCTCCAGCATCAGAGGGAGGGTCACCAGGGAGCGGAACGGCTCCCGCCACCGCTGCCAGCGGCCCAGATACGGCGCCAGATCCCCAGGCTCATATCCATCGCGTCTCTGGATCGACGCACTGAGGGGCCACCCCATCGCTCGATATGCGAGCAGCGGCAGCAGAAAAGTCCGCACAAACTGCGCGTAGGCCAGCCAAAGCGGGCTTGTCGGATCGCGCTTCTCGATGGAAAGCACATCCACAAAAACCGGCTGCGTTCCCTGGAATAAGACATTGAGCGGTGTCGCATCCTTCAGGATCAGCCCCCGCTCGAGCAGGCCTTCGCACAAATCCAGCGTCAGCTCCGCCGCGACGAACCACGCTGACGGCGCCCACTCCCAAGGATACGAAGGAAAGAAAACTCGCGGATGCTCCAGCGTCTCCATGCTGGCTTCACCCTCGGGAAACCATGTCTCGATGAGCCGACCTTGCCCAACCCATCTCTCTGCCAGTGGCGACCGCAGGAATTCCAGCGCAGCCACCGCCTCCGGGCGCACCCGCCGGATCACACGATCTCCCTCGAAACGGAGAGACCCGGACGGATCGCGAAACGTAGCGAGCGGAGGCTCAGCCGTGGTCATCACTTTCCCGCTTCGGACTGAAGATCCTTTTCCGTCTCGGGCTTCGTTTCAGGCGTCGACATCCGGAACAGCTTCCGGATTTTGGAGCGGAGAATGAACAGAGCTCCTGCCAGCATGGACCCACCCACCTGCACAGCCAGCAGACCCGAACCCGGGTCCACGTAACCATATGCGGGTTTAGCGAGCGCCGCCAGCAGAATCGCCATCTCAATCGCCGTAAGGGCCACAAGGGCGGTGCGTCCTGCTCTCTGCACGAAAACTCTCCTGTCTCTCCTGGGGACTAACCTGACGGAATCCTTACTGGACGATGAATCCGGAGGAAAAGTTGCGCTCGCTGATCTGTCCGTCAATGTGAGTATCGTCCATCGTACATCCTTCCCGCACTGCCTTGCCTGGCTGCCACTGCTTGATAAAACCTTTCCCAGCGTCAGTTAGAGTTCCGCCACCCCCCTTTCAAGCCCCCGCTTCCGCCCACCCGGACCCAGCCGCTACAATCATGCCTGAGCTCTATGACAACACCTGTGGAAACCAATCTGACCGCCACGCTCCGCAATGCCGCCCGCGAGGCGGGTCTCACCGTCCTCTCGGTCGACTCCGGAACGGACTTCAACGGCCATCCCACCACCCGTTTTCGTTTGGCCGCCTCTACGGATGCGCCCATCGACCGCTCCCTGCAGCTGGAACTAAGCGAAGCTTTCGATTTTCACAAACCTGAGTTGTTGCCGGAGATGACCACTCACCTCCGCGAAGCCGCTCACCGCCTCCGCAACCCCCGGCCCGACGCGTACGTCACTCTCGCCGGACTGCCCGTCAGCTTCAGCCAGTTCGCCTGGCCCTTTCACCGCTCCACCTCCGGCGCCGACACCTTCATCGTTCATGGCAACGTCCATCTGGAGGACGGCACACAGTCGCCCCTGCACGCGCTGGTCTCCGCCAGCATGACCGTCACCTTTGCGGAAATTGTCCCCGCCCCTGAGCAGCCCTACGCCGAGACATTCATCTACAACGCCGTCCGCAAGACACTCGACCGTGGCCAGCTGGAGCTCCTTAAGAGCGGAAACCGCCAGCCGGTTCCCGTGACCACCCGCTACTACAGCCGATGGCAGAAGAAGTTCTTCTTCACCGACACCGACGACCGCAGCCGCATGGACTTTCTCGCGCTCAAGGTTTACTGGCTCTCCGGTGTACTGGGCGGCAACCACCCCGTTTGGATCCCTGATCCCCGCGATGCCCAGTACCTCAACACCACTCCCGATGAACTATCCCGAATGGCCTCTGAGCTGGCCCGCCAGGACATGCTCGCCCTGGACGGCGAGTACGCCGCTGCCACGCCCGCCCTGCTCGGCCGCTCCGAGGAGTACCACGCCAGACTCGCGTCTGCCCTCGCAGTGACCCGTCCTACCTTCAACGAAGAGATGCGGGCCGGTCACACCAACATGTAACCGAAACGGCGGGCACCGCTGAGGGTCCCGCCTGTTCCGCTTCGTCCATTCGCGCCGCTTTTTGCCCTTACACCGAGGCGCACAGTAACCGGCCAGCTCCCCCGTGAAGCCGTTGCTCCTGAGCCGGCTGGCGGAACCACCTCTCTCGAATCGCCGCCCCGTCAAGGTCTTCCATTGCAGAGAAGCCCATCCCCCGCAAATCGTTCGCCAGCTGTTCCGGTTCGAAGAACAACCGAAACGGCTCGCCCGCCCGGGCCACCCGCTCTGCCAGCCGATCGAACGCCATCTGCTCCCGTTCCGTCATGCGTTCGCGCGGAATCGCGTAATCGAAGACCACGCCGCTGCCTGGCCGTAGCCGGGCAATAAACCCCAGGGTGGCCAGCGCCGCGTCCCACGTCAGGTACGGCACCACACCCAGCCATGAGAAAAATGCCGGCTCGTCCACTCGGAAACCAGCGTCCCCAAGGCCATGCGCCAGGGTATCCCGCTCGAAATCCACTGGCGCAAACCGAACCGACTCAGGAATCGCGATCCCGCCCTCCCGAAGGCGCTCACGTTTCCAGGCCTGTGTCGCCGGATGATCCACCTCGAATACTCTCAACCCGGCGTGCGGATTCCTGTAAGCAAACGTGTCCAGACCCGCGCCCAGGACCACCACCTGGCGCACACCGTGCGCGACCGCTCGCCCAACTTCTTCTTCTGCGAATCGGCTGCGCACCGCGACGAACGCGCGCAGGCCCCGCGCCCATGGATTCTGGTTCTCCTCTTCGATGCCCGCTCGGATTCGCTCTCGAGCCTCATCACTCAGGATGGTCCATGCCAGAGGATCCTGGAAAAGGACCGGTTCATCCCAGAGCTGATGCGCGGCACGCCGCATGGCAACTCGTTCGGCGGTGCCGCTCCGGCGGCCTTCGATCATGAGGGAAATGTCTCCTCTATCAGCGCTGCAGCGCATCCCCGGAGATTTGCGGCTGAGCATAGTAGCCGCTTTGCGTCCGCACCGTTACTTCCGGCTTGTCGACTTTTACCTGCAGGTCGTGCCAGGTATCGGCCTTGTCGGCACGGGACGGGTCGAAGGTGATCGTATACCAGGCGGATGCGTCGTTCGTACACGTCGCGATTTCGCCCGCCACATCGTTGCTGCCGAGAAGGACGCGGCCGCCGCTGTGCTGCGCCATCACCTGCAGGGCCAGATCGCCGGGTTGTGCCTGTCCCGGCCGCCTCACCGGCTTTAGATAGCTCTGCCAAATAAACTCGTAAAGACTGCCGGCATCGTTCGTTCCCCGAGGATCGACGGCATAGAGAGTTATACCTGCGTTCTGCAGCGCCGCCGTATAAGCCACTCCCAGGCTGAAAAAGGTCCTCTGCTGCTTGTCGCTGACGATCACATTGGGGTTATCGAACGTCCACCATCCCGGGCTGATCCATACCACCAGCTTTCTGCCCCGTGCACGAGCCAGATAGTTGGACAACATGCTGAGGCCACGCAGCGAAATGTCGAAGCGGTCCGTTCCGCCATAGAAACCTCCCGCACGCCCCAAAGCGCGCAACTCGCCGTTCTTCTTATGCAACACATCGGCGAGCGAGTTCCCATCGGTCGAAACCGAGGTCAGCTGAGTAAGCCCATCATCGGACAGCACAAAAAGTGCCATCGGTACCGGAAGATGACCGCCATCCCTATGCAGGAAATCCTCAATCTGCTCTCGCTCGATACTCACGGCGTCGAACCCGGTATTGACCTCGTCGATGACAAAGAAGACGCCCACGGGCGGCGCATTCGGCGCCGATGCGTCATTCGCCGCAAACGAGCGAATCTCTGTGAGCTGGCGATCATCCAGAAGCGTAAAGTCGCTTTTTTGCAAACCGCGGATCGGATGACCAGCCTTGTCTGTTACGGCTACGTTCAGTGTGATCGGTCCGGAAGATGGTGCGGCCGCCTCCGGCATGGGCACCTTCGGCGTCGACATCGGCTTTTGCGCGGCGGCAAAAATTGCAAGACAGATAACCGCAACACCCAACAAACCTATTCGCATCGGGTTTCTCCGATTGACCAGCATTCGAGCATGTTTCCTACTGTCTGATGCGCCCCATCTGCGGCAGGACCCATCAGCGCTGCGGCGAAGCGGGGGCGCTGCTGGGTTGCGAACCGGAAGACAGCCTCTGTTCGTTGCCGCTCCGGGGCGAAGTTTCCGTCCCGGCGGATGATGCGTCTCCCGATTTTGAGAGGGCCGTCTGGGGCTGCGATGCCGCGCCCAGTGCGCCTGAGGACTTCTGCGCCTCGCTGTTCTGCGGTTCGCTGGTTTGTTGCGGCGGCGCTCCGCTCTGCGGATTTGTCTGGTCCTGCGGCTCGTTTTGAGGCGTTGTTCCGCTCTGTGGCTTGGTTTGCGTTGGCTTCCCGCCTTCACCTTGCTGATTGGTCGTATCCGAAGGCGGGGGTTGCGCTGGATTCGCCGCAGGCGGCTGGGTCCCCTTAGCTGGCGGAGCCTTCTGCGGAGTTGCTCCTGGGCTGGTCGACCCTGCCTGTCCCGTAGCACCTGGCGCCGGCGGCGCTTCACCCGCGTGATATTCCGCCCGAGTCGGGTGCCTCTCCGCTTCTCCCGGCGGTGGCGGCAACTTCTCAGCCGCCAGCATTACCTCGTTCACCACGCTCGGATCGTCCCGCAGCTTCAGATAGAGTTGCCCACTATCCGGCCGCGGCACCGGGAGCACGTAGCCAGGAAATCCATCCGGCACTTGCACGGGATGCGCAAATTGCGGATCATTTGCCACCGAATCGACCAGGAAAAGATTCGAACCGCTGAGGCGGCACTGTTCCGCGCCATCCGCCGGGCATTTCAGATCGTGCAGTTCCGGCAACCGCACCAGGGTTGCCAGCGATTCCCAGTCTCCCTCCGCTCCGTTCTCGACAACCCGAAACTTCAGAGGCCCGAACGCCGAGGAACCGAATGCCTTTGCCGGATCCAGCGTCGCCACGGCCACCTTTGAGTTTTCCAGCGTCATTCCGCCGTTATCCAGGCTCAATGTCGTCGAGAACGACTCGTCTTCGGTCGCGACTTCGATCTTCTCGCTCCGAGAAAATGCCGCCGGCGATTGCGCTCGCACCGAGAATCGCAGTTTTGCATCCTGCGGTAATTCATCCTGATTGGCCAGCTGGATATTGCTGCCCGCGCTTGAGGCCGATGCCTGCACACTCTTGCCGATCAGCTCCACCCCCGGCCGCGGCGCGCCCACCGCCACACTCACAGGGAACATCCGGCCGTCACTCAGCGACACCTCTGCCTCGCCGGTTTCGCCCTGTTTCAGTTTTGCGGCCGCTTTCATGTCTTTGGCCACCATGGGCAATTCGTCGCTGCCCATGGTTGGATCGATCTTCCCCGGCAGGAACGACACCCCCTTCAGCGTCAGACTGGCCACGCTCTCCAGTTGGCTGCCCTTTAGAACGCCCTGCGCATCGCCGGCATGCAGATTGAAGCTGTCCAGATGTCCTGCCTGCGCAAACGCCCGCAGCGGAATCGTCTGCGCCGTGACCGTGCCGTACTGCTTCACTTCCAGTTCCAGCGGCCCCGGATGCGTCTCCTTCAGGGGAACCTTCACGGCAACCTGGTCCGGGCCGGTCGCAGTCCAGTCCGCTTTCAACTCTTTGCCCGCGGAATCCTTCACCAGGATCGTGTCCACGCAACTGGCGTCGTCAGCGGTGAGATGAATAGTGTCCTCGCGCCCTACGATCAGCGACTCCCGATCGGTCGCAGCCAGCTGCCAGTGTTGCGCGTGTGTGTTCTGCAGGCGGAAAGCCGGCCCGTCGTACTTCTCGAATCCCCAATACCCGTGCAGAGAGGCATCGATGACATTCGGAAAATCGCCGGCGCTCAGGTCCTTTGCCTCCAATACCAGGCCTCCCTTTTCCGGGTCCCGCTGCACCGCCTCATCCACCGTCTTGCCGCTCTTCGTCTTCAGCCGCAGCGTCATCTCGTGCGCGTAGGCCGTGGAAAACACCAGCGGCGCGCCATCCACGGCAAGCACCAGCGAGTTCTTCTCCGCGCAGTAGTTTTGCTTTGAATCCACGGGATGAAGCGGTGGTGGCTGTGCAGCTTCCACCGCAGGCAGCGCGGTCACAAGCACCGACTTCGGGTTGTGGAACGAGGGCGGGGTGTTCAGCATCAGCGACATCTGATCACCGGTCTCGGTCGCCAGTGCTGGAATGTATTGGTACTGCGCGGTGTGGAACGTGTCCAAAATTCGCGCCATATCCATCACCGACCCGATGTACGGGCTGTAGTAGCCATAGCTCGCCGCGGGGGTATAGCTCAGCTGCGCTGCCAGGTCGCTCACGGGGCCTGCCGTCAGCGCCTCCACGATCGAAGCACTGTGCCCATCGCTCAGGATCATTGCATCCTGCCCCTGCGACAGACAGGACGCCTGCAACTCCGGAATCCGATCCAGGCATTTCTCATCAAGCTTCATGCCGAGACTGCGTGCCAGCATGGGCGCCGCTTCTTTGAGCTTCACGGGGTCCCCATTGCTCAACTGCCGAACCGCCGTCAGATACGTATCCAGCCGCGACCGGTCCAGCATCGCCTGATTCAAATCCTGTGACGCCCGCACAAAAGAACCCGGCCTTCCCCGCACCGCGTTCATCAGGGTCTTGAAATCCCCGCCTGTCTCCGGGGCAAGAAATACCACCACCTGCTGCGCGCCTTGCGGCACGGTCACCGTCAGGGGTTTCCCTTCCTCTTTTCGGTCCCACGTCTCCTGCCGGAAAAACCAGTTCTCCGGCGGAGGGTTCGTCGATCCACGCAGAAACGCGGCCACCAACAGGTAATGCGCGGACTGCCCCGCCGGGAGGTCCGCTCGGATCCACAAGTGGTCTCCGGCCACCAGATTGGGCACCTCCGCAATCGGCAGCGTTTTGTCCGCCCGCGTCACCTTCACCTCGAGCTTCGGACCCGTCAAATCGAAGGGAGCCGCATCGGCCAGCGCCGACGCAGCCATTGCGGCGCACAGCACCACCACGAACAGGGGACGAAACGAACGAATTGCCATATCAGTAACTATTTTAGGCTGCATTGCCACAAAACGACGTGAAAACTGGGGGTGCCCCTTGGCTGACACGGTTCGGGTTCAACGGTTGTCAGTCTGCTGAAAACTCCTAAACCTCCGATCGGTCAGTTGCAACCGCGTGGGCGGCAGGCTTTCCTTTTGAATGCGCCCCGCAATCCGCCACAATGGGGCCATGACCGAAATCCACCCGAAGGCGGCAAAGCCCTTTCGCGACGAGAGCTTTCCCGTCCTCTATCCCATCCTCGACGCCGACTTTGTTCTCCGCGATGTGTCGCCGGGATCGGCCGCCCGCCGCACACTCCTGCAACGCATCGCCCGCGAACTCGAAGCCGCCGGTGTCACCCTTCTGCAGTACCGCAATAAGCGCGACCCCGACAGCGTCTTCCTCGAAGACTCCCGGGCAATCCGTGCCGCCGCTCCCTCGATCCGCCTCATCCTCAACGACCGGGCCGCGCTCGTCGCGGCCGCTGGTGCTGCCGGCGTTCACGTCGGCCAGCGCGATACGCCGCCCGCTCAGGTCCGCGCCCTGCTGGGACCCCACCTATTCGTCGGTCTTTCCACCCATACCGCGGAGCAAGTCCTCGCTGCCGACCGCGAGCCCATCGATTCCATCGCCATCGGCCCGGTCTTCGCCACCGCTTCCAAATCCGACACCGACCCGGTCGTCGGTCTCGAAGGCGTCCGCCACGCCCGCACCCTCACGCGCAAGCCCCTCATCGCGATCGGCGGCATCTCGGTGGCCAATGCGGCCGCTGTTCTTGCCGCCGGAGCCAACTCCCTCGCTGTCATCGGCGCAGTCTTCGGTTCAGGCCGCTCCCCCGCGCACGCGGTGCAGGCGTTTCTTGCCATTTCCAAGTGAAGCCCTTTTCAAGTAGAACTGTTAGACACGTGAGCTCCCGTCCCGCCGCACCGCCGCCCCAGACTCGCATTCGCCCTGCCGCTCCGCCGCGGCCCGGACTCGTTCCAACCCTCGGCCTTTTCAGCGCCACCGCCATCGTCGTCGGCTCCATGATCGGCTCAGGGATCTTCATCGTCCCCGCTGAGATCGGCCGTGACGTCGGCTCGCCCGCGCTCCTCATTGGCGCCTGGCTCGTCACCTCCGTCATGACCATCATCGGTGCCCTGAGCTACGGCGAGCTTGCCGCGATGATGCCCAAAGCCGGCGGTCAGTATATCTATCTGCGCGAGGCGCTCGGCCGCATCTGGGGTTTTCTCTTCGGCTGGACCCTGTTCCTCGTCATCCAAACCGGCACCATCGCCGCCGTCGCCGTCGCCTTCGGCAAATTCCTCGGCGTCTTCTTTCCGTCTGTCTCATCGTCGAACTGGATCTGGCATATCGCCCACGTTCCCGCATGGCGCATCGGCCCGATGGTCCTCGGCAATATGGACATCGGCCTCAACACCGCCAATCTCGCAGGAGTGGTTATCATCCTGCTTCTCGCCGTCGTCAATCTATTCGGCGTGAGACTCGGCGCGCTCATTCAAAACGTCTTCACCACCGCCAAGACCGCCGCGCTTCTTGGCCTCGTCGCCTTCGGGCTTCTCCTCGGCAGCAACACCGCTGCCATCCGCGCCAACTTTGGAGCGAACTTCTGGCACAACGCCGGCTGGCATGCGCTTCATCCCCTCCAGATCGGGGTTGGCGGCCCCATTGCCATGGTCGGCCTGCTCACCATCCTCGCCGTCGTCCAGACAGGATCCCTCTTCTCCGCCGATGCGTGGAACAACGTCACCTACACCGCCGGCGAAGTCAAAAACCCGCGGCGCAATTTGCCCCTGTCGCTGGTGCTCGGCACGGGTATCGTTCTGCTGCTCTACATACTTTCCAATTTCGCCTACCTGCTGGCTCTTCCGCTGCATGGCGATCCGCACGGCGCTACGATCACCGCTCGCGGCATTCAGTACGCCAGCGACGACCGCGTCGCCACCGCCGCGCTGCAGCTCATCTTCCATCGCGCCGGCGCCTGGCTGATGGCTGGCGCCATCCTCATCTCCACCTTCGGCTGCGCCAATGGACTCACGCTGGCGGGCGCCCGCGTCTACTACGCCATGAGCCGCGATGGCCTCTTCTTCAAGGCCGCCGGCCGCTTGCATCCACGTTGGCACACCCCGGTCGCCGCTCTGATCGTGCAGGCTCTCTGGACCTGCGTGCTCTGCCTCTCCGGCTCCTACTCCCAGCTTCTCGACTACATCATCTGCACGGAGCTCATTTTCTATATCCTCACCATCGCCAGCCTTTTTGTGCTGCGCGTCAAGCGACCCAACGCCGAACGCCCTTACCGCGCTCTCGGCTATCCCGTGCTCCCCGCCGTCTATATAGTGATGGCCGCGTGGATTTGTATCGTACTATTGCGCTATAAGCCCCAATACACATGGCCCGGCCTGGTGATCGTGCTCCTCGGCGTCCCGGTCTTCGCCGTGTGGTCCCGCAGGTCCGCTTCTGCATCGTCGCCTCTCCCGGCGGACGCCGCCGGGGACATTTCTGGAGGAACGCCCGAGAATGGCTAAACTTTTCGCGATTAAACCTCTTTCCTCCTGCAAGGAGGAGGCAAGTGCCGAAGGCGAGCACACCCTCAGGCGTTCGCTCGGACCCATCAACCTGATCACTCTCGGGATTGGCGCCATCATCGGTGCGGGCATCTTCGTCCTCACCGGCACCGCCGCCGCCCAGTTCGCCGGCCCCGCTATCGTTCTCTCTTTCGTCGTGGCCGGAGTTGGCTGCGTGTTTGCCGGCCTCTGCTACGCCGAATTCGCCTCCATGATCCCCATCGCCGGTTCCGCCTATACCTACGGCTACACCACGCTTGGCGAACTCACGGCCTGGATCATCGGCTGGGCGCTCTGCCTTGAATATGCCTTCGGCGCGGCCACCGTCGCCGTCGGCTGGAGCGGCTACGTCACCTCCCTGCTCGGCTATTTCGGCGTGCATGTCCCCTTCAATCCCACCCCGTCCCTGGCGATCACGCTGTTCGGGCACCCCTTCTCCGCCCGGGTCGATATTTTTGCTCTTTGCGCGATCATTGTCGTCACCACGATCCTCGTTGTCGGCGTGAAGGAGTCCGCCAACTTCAACAGTGCCGCCGTCATGATTAAAGTGTCCGTCGTGATCTTTTTCATCGGCATCGCGACGACCTTTGCCTTCGGCCACTGGCATCATATGATGGCCAACTGGCACCCGTTCATCCCAAAGAACCTCGGCCACTTCGGCGAGTATGGATGGTCCGGCATCATGCGAGGCGGCAGCGTGGTCTTCTTTGCCTACATCGGATTTGACGCCGTCTCGACCGCGGCTCAGGAAGCCCGCAATCCGCAAAAAGACCTGCCTCTGGGCATCCTCGGCTCCCTGGTTATCTGCACCATCCTTTACATCATCGTCAGCGGGCTTCTCACCGGCCTCAAGCCCTATACCAGCCTCAACACCCCGGCTCCCGTCGCCGACGGCGCAGCTGCCATCGGAGCTACCTGGGGCGTCTGCCTCATCGATCTCGGAGCCATCGCCGGCCTCGCCTCTGTCATGCTGGTGATGATCCTCGGCCAGACCCGCGTCCTCTACACCATGTCCCACGATGGACTACTGCCCCACTGGGTCGGCACGATCCACCCGCGCTTCCGCACCCCCTGGCTGGTCACGATCGCCGTCGGCGTCCTCGTTGCCTTCCTCGCCGCCTTCTTCAACATCAATTTCCTCGGCGAACTGGTCAGTCTCGGCACCCTTCTCGCCTTCACCATCGTCTGCCTCGGCGTCTGGGTCATGCGCAGGAAGCAGCCGGATGTCCCCCGTCCCTTCCGCACTCCGTGGGTGCCACTCGTGCCCATCCTCGGCATGATCATCTCCCTGTCGCTGATGGTTTCCTCCGACACGCCCGCCAAGATCGGATTCTTCAGCTGGCTCATCGTGGGCCTGTTCATTTACTTCGGCTATTCCATTCGTCACAGCAAGGTGCAGGCCCTGCAGGCCGGGGCTTCTGCCCGCATCCGCCAGGAGCGTTGAATCCGCTCGTTGCTCTCTTCAGGCAGTTCGAGCCGTCTCCGCCGCGCGTCCGGCCAGCAGGTTGTAGAGCCAGCCCAGGATCAGGCCCCCGCCCGCCCCATCGGCAAGGCCCCACACGATCCCCACCAGCGCATCGCCAAAGCTGCGCGCCCCGTGAAATCCCGGATAAATCGAGCTGGCAAAATCCAGAAACGCCGTCCCGTAGCCAGGAACCGCCAGATGGACCAGCCCGACAAAGGCGATCCCTCCTCCCCAAATCAATCCCAGAGTCAGTGCAAACGCCTTAACCGAAATCCGCATCGAGTCCCCTCCCGGCAGCCGACACAACAAACCCGGTGCGGATCGCACCCAGTCCCTGCGACCTCTGCCGAAAGCAGTCTACCCCCGCTGCTGGCATCGTAAGTCGCTCAAAAAGTCAACCGCGCGAAGCACTGGATATCCCATAGCCCTCTCGTACAATGGCCCCGTGGACTTCCTCTTCACTCCCTGGCGCTACACCTACGTCTCCGAAGTCGATAAGAAAAAACGCCAGGGCATCCCCGAAGAACTCAGCGCCTGGCCTGGCGATACCGGCTGCGTCTTCTGCAACATGATTGCCGCCGTCGACTATGCCATCGAGCACGGCATGCCCCGCGAAGTGGCCGAACGCGCCGCCGGCATCCTCGTCCGTGCACCCCATAACTTCGTCTGCCTCAACCGATTCCCCTACACCTCTGGTCACCTCATGGTCGTCCCCTACGAGCACCAGAGTTCTCTCGCGGTGGTTTCCGTCGCAACCGCCCACGAAATGATGGACCTTGCCCAGCGCGCCGAGACGATTCTTTCCGCAGCCTATTCTCCCGACGGCTTCAACATAGGGTTCAACCTCGGCAGATCGGCTGGCGCCGGCGTCGCGGGGCACCTCCACCTCCATGCCCTGCCGCGCTGGACCGGCGACACCAACTTCCTGACCACCATCGGCGAAACCCGCCTTCTTCCTGAAGATCTCTCCATCAGCTGGCAGCGCCTTCGTCCGGCCTTCGCATCTTCCTGATTCAGTCTGGACTGCATCTAAACCCGTATCGGGATTTTCCGACCAGGGGCTGCCATGCCGCAATCCTCTTCCAATAAGGTGCACGCCCAGCCCGGCTCTCATACGAGTCCCGTTGCCGAAACACGCTCCGAGAACGACACAGCTTCGGCGCGGCAGCCGCAGACCAGCGTCCATCCCGTAGAGCCGGAGGACCCGAAAGCGCCCGCCACGAGCCAGTCACAGAGCCGCGCGTTAGATCTGAATGTCGGACGTCAGCGGGAATCCGGTGGTGCTGGGCACTCTGGCCATCAGGCCGAAGAGCACCCAGAGACGACCGCCGGACAGCACGCGACCGGTTCCTTCACCGATAAGAAAGATAGTCGCGGCAAATCTGCGTGATCAGCCTCGGTCTGTGGATCCGTCACTTGCGGCCATCAAAGGAAGCAATTCCTGAGTATCGGCTTGCCAGTCGTCCCCCTTCAGTTCGCGCGCTGCCGGCTCCAGCACCGGTGCTGTCTCGGTAATCTCATTCTGGCCGATTCCCAAATGATG
>DASRRO010000023.1:0-20698 GCA_035656855.1 Acidobacteriaceae bacterium
TCGGAAATCCCGGCTGTCCGGGCGCCGCCGTGTAGTTGAACACCCCGGTCGGCCCCGTCAGCGCGTAGTTCGCCTCCGAGTTATCCACCACCTGCGAGTCATAGATCCCGAACCCGCCACGGATCGTCGTCCGTCCGCGCCCGGCCACGTTGTAAGCAAACCCCACCCGCGGCGCCCAGTCCTCATCGGCATCGGTGAAGGTCTGCACCTCGTACCGCAGCCCCAGGTTCAGCGTCAGGTCGCTCTTCGGATGCACATCGCACTGCGCAAACCCCGCCGCCAGTGTGTCGCCGACCGTGTAGTCCGCGTTGCCGTAGCTCTGCGTGTAGCTCTGCACGTTGCTGATGTCGCCCAGATACGCCTGGCTCTCGCAGTATGCCGTCGTCCCGGTGCACGTGTTGTATTTCAACTGTCCAAGGTAGATTGGCCCGCCAAATTCCTTGCTGTTACCGCCGTTGTGCGCGTGGATCACGTCAAACCCCAGCCGCAGTTCGCTCTTCCCCCTCGTCCACGCCAGCGTATCCGTTCCTTCGTATTGATGATTCAGCAGCAGCGCCGATTGCGACGTCCCCGTCGTGAACGTGCCCCCCGACGAAATCGGCACCACGTACTGCGTGCCGTTCACTACCGGCGAAAACTGCGTTATCGGCGACGCCAGCTGGAACTCCACCCGTGCCTCGTTCTCCATCGATGGGCTCAGCACCGCCGTATCGCCCGCCTCCGCCGTGTACGTCCGTCTCCGGAATACGCGATCCACCGTTGGCAGCGTGTTCCCGCCCACCGTCCCGTTGGGATTCGTATCGAAGAAGCTGTCTGCCCCCAGATGCAGAAACACCCGCTGCCCCTCGCCGAACGTGTGATCCATCCGCAGCAGCCCCAGCCAGTCGCGATAGTGTCCGATATAGTTCCCCGGCGCCAGCGGCGAAATCACCGGAGACGCCCGGTCCTGACAGCTGTACTCCCCCGACGCCAGAAACACTGTGTCCCCCGACCGCGTCAGCGGACCCGACACCGTCGCCGCCCCCTGCGCCAGCGTGTCGTTCGTGATGTCGTTCCCGCTCGACGCGTTCTTCGAAGTAAATCCCGACAGCGCCGCCTCCGGTCCCGACGGCCGCCACATCCCCAGCACATCGCCGTGGAAATCCCGCGTCCCCGTCCGCGTCACCACGTTCACCACTGCGCCTTCGCCAAGGCCGTAATCGGCGGCAAACGCGCTGTCGAGAACGGTCATTTCGCGCACTGCATCCAGCGGCACGTTCGTAAAAATCGTCTGCCGCCCCCACATGTCGTTGCCGTTTGCCCCGTCCACTTCGAACCACGTCTGCCGCCGGCCTGTCCCGTTCGCCGTAAACATCATCTGGTTCATGAAGACGTCGCCCTGGTTGATCGCGGGCCGGTTCGCTGCGTTCACCAGCGGCAGCCAGGTGATCCGGCGATTCGGCAGCGGCAGGCTCCGCGCCTCGTCCCCGCTCAGGCTCACGCCAATTTGGGGCTCGTCCGTCCGCACCTCGCCCACTGCCCCTGTCACCACTACCTGAGCCCTTGCGCTCGCAATTTGTAGCTGCAGCTGAACCGTCGCCGTCGACCCGGGCTGCAGCGTCAGTGGTTTCGAATCCACCTCCGCAAATCCGGAAGCCTCGGCCCGTATTCGCAATTCTTCTCCGGCAGGCAGTCCCTCGGCGAAGAAATTGCCTCGTGCCCCGCTCTTCACGCTCCGGATTGCATGCCGCTGCGCATCCTGCACCGTGACCGCTACACCTGGAACCGCGGCTCCGCTGGCATCCGTCACAGTGCCCCGCAGAGCAGCGGTGTCCGGAGTTTGTGCGTACAGCCCGGCCGAGAAACAAAGAACCAGCAATAACCCGCAAGCTTTCGACATGTTTTCTGGGAATCCTGACTCACCGCAGATTTGGGGAACGACCTTCAGAATCAGGAGTACGCAATTCTTCCCGCTACTACCATAGGTAGTAGATCGAACGGCGACTTCCCCCAATTTTGCCGAGCCCTCTCATCGCAGCCGGGCATAGTTTCGGGCTATCATTCGGAGGCACTCGGAACGTCCCCATGACGGAACCCAAAGCATCCGCCGGCTCGCGTCCGCACCACCCCGCCGCCATCCAGGGCGTCGCCGCGCCCACAACGCCCGGCACCCTCCTCGGTCGCCGCGAGCGTGAAGTGCTCGGCGTCCTCCGCGAGCTCGGCAGCGCCACCGTCCAGCAGGTTGCTGAACACATCGACGCCGCCCTCGCCTACACCACCGTCATGACCACCCTCGACCGCCTCTTCCGCAAGGGCTTCCTTCTCCGCGAGAAAGTGAGTCGCGCCTTCCTCTACTCCCCCAGCCTCTCCGCCCGCGACCTCGAAGAGCAGCGAGCCGCGCACCTCATCCGCCGCTTCTTTTCCGAATCCGAATCCCAGCCCGACATCCTCGTCTCCTGCCTCGTCGATGCCGTCCACGACTACGACACCGGCCTCCTCGACCAGCTCGAATCCAGCATCCGTTCCGCCCGCGCCCAATCCGCGCCGCCCCGCTCGAAGAAGGAGGACGAGCCGTGACCCTCTCCTGGTCTCTCCGCCTCCTCTGTCTGCTCCTCATCGCCTTTGGTCTGCTCAATGCCGCTCTGCAGGCAGGCCTTGCCCGCTGCGCGCCGTTCATCCTGCGGCGCCTTCACGCAGCGCCCGCGCGCCGTCGCGAACGCATTCTCTACAGGATCCAGCTGGCACCGGCTCTGACCGCGCTGTTCCTCGCCGCAACCGTCTGCACCCCCGCCTACCTGCGGTTCGAGCCCATCCACGGAGGCGAAAGTGTCAGCGGCCTTTGCCTTCTCCTTGCTGCTGCCACCAGCCTCTGGATTGCCTATTCCCTCCTCGGTGGTCTGCGCATCGCTTTTCGCACTCTGCGCTTCACACGCGCCTGCCGCCTTTCCGGACGCCTCGTTCAGCGCTGCGGCCCCACGCCCGTCGTAGCCGTTGTCCGCCCCGCCTGCCCCGTCGCCCTCCTCGGCTTTCGCAGCCCCCTCATCATCATCTCCACCGACCTTCTCGCGGATGACCGCCTGTCTCCCGAGGCTCTCGCCGTCGCCCTCGACCACGAGCGCTCCCACGTCCTTCACCGCGATAACTGGAAGCTCCTTTCTCTCACCTTCCTCCCCCGCCTGACCATCCTCTTCGGCGACCCCTGGGAGCCTGCCTGGCGCGCCGCCGCCGACTGGGCCGCCGACGACGATGCCGTGCGCGGCGACTCTCACCGATCCCTTCTCCTCGCGGATGCCATCGTGCGAACCGCTCGCGCTGCACGCGCCACCCCCGTCCTTGCCAATCCCGCCGCTCCCCTCATCCACACCGCTCTCACTTCTGCTGAAGCCAGTCTCGCCGCCCGCATCGACCGCCTTCTGCATCCTCACCCCGCGCCCACCCGGCGCTCCTTCGTCCTTCCCGGGATGAGCGCTGTAATTCTGCTCGTCACCCTCGCGGCCTTCGCCGCTTCGTCCTGGATCTACTCCTTTTCAGAATCCCTCCTCCACCTCGGCCGCTTCTGAGCAGCAGAGAATCCCCCGTCCGCAACGATCGTGTTCTGCATGACGACCCTTTTCTGCATAGACGGTCGCATTCTGCATGGACGGTCGTGTTCTGCATATACCGTCGCATTCCCTTAGACGGGTCGCATCCTGAATACACCTTCGTATTTTGCACATCGAGTGCTGCGCAGCAGCAGACGGAGAAAGCCCCGGGCTTCAGCCCGGGGAATCAACCTCAGAAGAACCATGGGCTTTAGCCCCGGTACCCGCCTTCCGGCCCCAACCCCCACTCGCGAGATAATGAAAGCATCAGAAGCTGCATGGTCGCGTTCTGCCATTTCCGTTCGCAGCCTGAGCGCGCGTTCCTGCGAACGATTGGCCACTAAGGGAGAGAGATTCGATTGCTTCAGGGTGCCGTTCGTTCAAAGCAGCACGGTGCAGGCGCGCCGGAACAAAAAGCCTCGCGTTTTCCTGGCCTGATCTGGCTCCTGTCCCTGCTGGTTTGCGTGCTCGTCGTGGCAGTGGCGTTCGCATATTTCGATGTGCCCATAGCCCGCAGCGTCTTTGGAGCTCTGGGCTCCACTGAAAACCTCGCGAAGGGATTGACCAGTGCCGTCCTTCTCACCGCCGAAGCAGTCGTTGCCCTCACCCTGATCGTCATCCGGATAACGCGGGGACATTTGTCCCGTTTGGGTGAGGTGGCCGCGCTCGCCTGTCTCACCTCCATCTGTGCTCATTCCGTGAACGACAGCGCCCTGAAGTTCTTCTTCGGCGTGCCGAATCCTGCGGCCGTATTGCACGGGGCCCGGCATGCTTTTGATCTTTGCAGCGGCTCTGCGAGCAGCAGCTTTCCCTCCGGCCACATGGTTCTCTCCGGCGCCTTCGCCGGTGTTTTCATGCGGCTCTATCGACGCAGCATCCTGCCCTTTTCCGCACTCCTGTTCATTGGAGCCGCGCTGCTGGTCGTGGGTGACTGGCACTTCCTCAGCGACGCCGTCGCCGGAATGTTTGTCGGCGTCTCCGCCGGCCTTCTCGCCGGCGAGGTCTGGTCTACCCATACAAACAAAACTTTACGAAGCGAATAGTCCTGTAACCTCGCTCAGCCAGCCCACCTGCTGGTTCCGTATGTCCCCGCCGATTACCATTCAAGGCCGCCGTCCTCGTGCTCCGCATGAGGGTGCTGCGCAGCAGCACGACTGAAAAAGCCGCCGGCCTTCAGGCCGGGGAACCCCGCTCCCCAAAAAAAAGGCTTCAGCCTCCGGTCTCCCGGGATCGCCGCCCGCTGCATGCTATGCCCATCAGCACCGCGTTTCAATCAGCGCCGCCACCCCCGCCCCAATCACCGCCAGCGCCGGATCCTCCGGCAAAACCTCCACCGTATAACTCTGCAGCGGACTCATCTTGATCATCTCGTAAAGATGCTGCTTCAGCCGCGGCAGCTCCAGCCGCTCGATATCCCGCCCCGTGAAATAAAACCGCCCCGCGCCTTCCAGGTGGATCTGCGAAGCCGTCGCCGCCGCCAGCGCCCGATGCCACAGATCCACAAATTCCGCGCACCGCCGGTCCCCCTTTTTCGCCGCCGCAAACACCTCGTCGGGCTCCATATCGAGAAACCGCAGACGCATCGCCCGATATCCCATGATGCCTTCCAGGTGCCCGCGCCCGCCGCAACCGCAGTAGTTCTCTTTGGCATCGAGCGTCACCACCATGTGTCCGCCCTCCCATGGCCCTTCGGTCCACGGATACCGCCCGAATCCAATTCCGTTCCCAATCGTCCACGCCCGCACCTGCCGGTCCAGTTGCCCGCGCGTCGCCGCTATGCCCGCCGCCACCGCATCCGCGTCGTTAAAAACGCTCAGCCTCACATCCACGCCGCGCGCCTTCAGACCCGCCGCAATGTTTTCGCAGACATGACTGCCTTTCAGCTGCGGCAGATTCGGCGAATCCAGAAGAACCCCCTGATGCACATAGCCCGGCATCGCCACGCCCACCGCCTCAACCGCTGAACCGGCAGCCGCGCACGCCGCTATGGCATCGCACAGAATCGCGCACAGGTTTTCAGCAGGCACTTCGATCAGCCCGTTCGTGGCATCCAGGTTCTCAGGAAATTCCCGCAGCTCTCCCTGCAGAACGTTGTCCTCAATGCGTCCCGCCACCACCCGAGTGGTCATTACAACGCCAACCGTCTTTGCCATGTTCCCCTCCGCGTCTAGCCCTCGAAGCGGGCCAGCCGGTTGATGCCGTTGAACGCGGCTGCCTTGTAGCATTCGGCCAGGGTGGGATAGTTGAAGACCGTATTGATGAAGTAGTCCAGATTCCCGTTCAGCGCCATCACCGCCTGCCCAATGTGGACCAGCTCCGCAGCGCCCTCCCCAATAATGTGCACGCCCAGCACCTGCTTCGTCTCGCGGTGGAAGATCAGCTTCAGCCGCCCCGTCGTATCGCCGCGAATCTGCCCCCGCGCGATCTCGCGGTAATACGCCACACCCACCTCGTACGGCACGTCTTCCTCGGTGAGTTGCTCCTCGGTCTTGCCAATGAACGATATCTCCGGAATCGTGTAAATCCCGTAAGGATAAAAACTCGGATTCGAGATCACGTGCTCGTTCCCGAATGCCCGCTCCGCCGCGATCCGCCCCTGCTCCATCGATACCGAAGCCAGCGCCGGGAACCCAATCACATCGCCCACCGCGAATATATGCGGCACCTTCGTCCGGAAATCCTTGTCCACCGGAATGCGTCCCCGATTGTCCGCCTCAATGCCCGCCGCCGCCAGATTCAGCTCGTCGATATTCCCCTGCCGTCCCACCGCGTACAGCAGCGCATCGCCGGAAACCCGCTTCTTGCTTTCCAGATTCGCCGCCACCGCGCCATCCGGCAGCTCCTCGACGCTGCCTACTTCTTCGCCCAGCCGCATCGTCACCCGGCTGTCCCGCAGGTGGTAGCTCAGCGCCTCCACAATCTCCTGATCGGCGAACTCCAGCAGCCGCGGCCGCTTTTCAATCAGCGTCACCCGCACGCCCAGCGCCGCGAACATGCACGTGTACTCCACCCCGATCACGCCACCGCCTACCACAATCAGGCTCTTGGGCAGGTCCGGAAGCTCCAGCACCTGGTCGCTGTTGATGATCGTCCTGCCGTTCACCGGCACCTTCGGCGACGACGCCGGCCGCGTCCCCACCGCGATCACGATGTTCTCCGCCTCATGCGTATTCGACCCGCGCGCCCCATCCACCCGAACGTGGTGCTGGTCCTCAAACCGCGCCACCCCGTTGATCACTTCGACGCCGTTCCGGGACAGCTGCGCTTCCGTCACGTCGATTTCTGTCTTCACCACGTGTTGCACGCGAAAGGCCAGATCCGCCATCGTGATCTTTTCCTTCACGCGGTAGTTCATGCCGTAAATCGAGCGGTAGTTGTACCCGGAGAGATGCAGCACCGCCTCCCGCATCGTCTTGCTGGGTATCGTCCCCGTGTTGATGCACACGCCGCCCACCACGCTGCGCATCTCTACCAGAGCGACGCTCTTGCCCTTCTTCACCGCGGACACAGCCGCCCGTTGGCCGGAAGGGCCCGATCCGATAACCAGGAGATCGTATTTCGACATGCGTTGGCAGAACCTGAGTTGGAACAGGAGCCAGGTCCCTGCTCATCTTAAACGTTGGACCCTCACCGGGCCGTGAAATTCCCACTTACACTAAAAGTTCAGATGCTTCTCTACGCCATCACGAGTCGCCGCCTCCTCCCTGGCGACGAAGCCGCCCGCCGCGATCGCCTCGTGCAGTTCGTGCGCCTGTGGGCCCAGGCCGGCGTCGATTTCATCCAGGTTCGCGAAAAAGATCTCCCGCTCACCGAATTGCAACCGCTCGCCGCACGGATTGTGGAAGCCGTCCGCGCCACCGATCCCGCCCCCCGCAAAACCCGCATCCTCGTCAATGGTCCCGCGCAGGTAGCCCTCGATGCCGGAGCCGACGGCGTGCATCTCCACGCCAATGCAGGCCCCGCTGCCCTGCAGGCCGCCGAGCAGGCCTACGCCCGCGCCGGTCGCGAGCTCGTCGTCAGCGCCGCCTGTCATTCCCCTGAGGAAATCCGCCAGGCCGCCGGCGCCACCCTACTCCTCTTTTCTCCCGTCTTTGAGAAAGTGACCGGCCAGGGCATGTCCCGCGGCCAGGGCATCGCCGCCCTGCGCACCGCTGTCGAGCAGGCACAGCCCGCGCCCGTCCTCGCCCTCGGCGGCGTCACCGAAAAGAACGCCTCTGCCTGCGTACAGGCCGGTGCGGCCGGCATCGCCGCCATTCGCCTCTTTTTCGGCGACGAGTGGCGCAGCCTCCTCCAGACCCCGCCTCCATCAAAGCGCCCCGCCTCCGCATGAAGCCCGCCCTCCCCGCGTGCGCCGCTCCCCGCCCACGGAGCAACGCATGAGCGCCCCCTCCGTCCTCCATCAGCGGCATCGCATCGCACGCACCATCGGCTACGTCGCCTGCGCCCTCGCCGGCTGCTGCTGGGGTACCGGCTTCTTCTTCGGCAAAATCGCCTTCTCCCGCCTCAACGTTGGCCACTACGTCCTCTATCGATTCCTCTTTGCCTGCCTCGGCCTGCTCCCCATCCTCGAAAAACCGCAATTCACCCGTCGCGAGTGGAGCCTCATCCTCATCGGCGCTCTCCTCGGCATTCCCCTGCAGTTCATGGTGCAGTTTGAAGGTCTGAAGCTCACCACCGTCAGCCACGCCGCCCTCATGGTCGGCACCATGCCCGTAATCCTCGCCGCCGGCGCCACCCTCTTCGCCCATGAGCGCCTCGACATGAAAGGCTGGCTCGCTCTCGCCGGATCCACCGCCGGCATTGCCCTCATCGTCGCCAGCGCCCACGGCGGCATTCACGGCGGCAATCTCTGGGGCGATATCCTCGTCGTCCTCTCCCTCATCATCGCCCTGGGTTGGGTCCTGCTCAATCAGCGCCTCATCCTCCGCGGACGCTCGCCCCTCTCCGTCACCTGCTGGACCCTGCTCACTGGCACCGCCATGCTGATTCCCTGGGTGCTCCTGCAGGATGGCCTGCCGCCCGTCCGCGGACTCGGCTGGACCGTCTGGGGAGCCGTCGCCATCAGCGGCCTCGTCTCCACCGCCGCCGCTACCCTCCTCTGGAACTGGGGCATGCATCGCGTTCCCGCCTCGCGCGCCGGCGTCTTCCTCAATATCGAACCTGCCCTCGGGTCCATCCTCGGCGTCCTCGTCCTCGGCGACCGCCTCGGCCCCGGCGCCTGGATCGGCGGATCATTAATCATCACCGCCGCCATCATCCTCACCACCACCGGCAGAAACGAGCCCATCCCAGCAGACCAGCTAAATCCGGCCGCGCATCAAGGTGCCGTACAGCGTTAGAAATCTGCGCATGAACGTGCTGCAAGCGTTGGAAAGCCGCGCATGATCGTGCTGCGCAGCAGCACTACGGAGAAAGCCCCGGGCTTCAGCCCGGGGAATCGGATTCCGGGCTCTAGCCCCGGCGTCGTCGTCCAGACCACAGCAGCCGCTGCAATCCGTACCCTGCAACCGCTGCCCTAACGCTGCCGCGCCAGCACCAGCGTCACGTCGTCCGGCTGCTCCTGCGCCCCAATCCACGTCCGCAGAGTCGAGATCACCTGCTCTGAAATCGCCTCCAGGCTCAGGTGCCGATGCCGCCGCACCACCTCCAGGAGGCGATTCTCCCCGAACTCCCCAAAGTCGTTCTCCGGCTCCGTCACCCCATCGCTGTACGCAATCAGAATGTCGCCCGGACCCAGATGCTCCGTCCCCTGCTCCCATACAAGCTCATCCAGCAGCCCCACCACGGACCCGCCCCGGTCCAGGCGCGTCACCGTGTCGTTGGCCCGCAGCAGCAGCGGCGGCAGGTGTCCGCCGTTCGCATACACCAGCCGCCGGCTCAATCCGTCGTAGTGCGCCAGAAACAGCGTCGCGTACTTCTCCGGCTGCGTGCTCCGGTACAAATGCCGGTTCAGCAGCAACATAATCTTTGCCGGCTCCTCGAACAGTTCTGCGCATTCCACTTCCTGCTCGCCCACCCGTCGCGTCCGCGGGCTCGCCATCGCCGCCGAGCCTTCTAACACCAGCTCCTCGCCGGCAAAACGATACGCGCGCACCGCCGAGTGCAGCGTCGCCATCAGCAGCGCTGCGGAGATCCCCTTCCCGCTGATGTCGCCCAGCGCCACCCCCAGCCCCGTTTCGCCGAACAGCAGAAAGTCGTAGTAGTCCCCGCTCACCGTACGCGCCGGCAGGCATACCCCGTGCAGCTCCAGCATGGGCAGCGCGATCTTTCCGTGCGGAAACAGATTCGCCTGCACCTCCTGCGCAATCGACAGCTCGTTCTGCATCCGCTGCTTCTCGCGCTGCTCCACCAGCAGCCGCTCCAGCGACGCCGCCATGCTGTTGAACGACCGGCTCAGCGCCCCCAGCTGATCCCTCCGCTTCACCTGAATCCGATGCCCCAGGTTTCCCCCATCGATCGCCAGGGTCGCCTCGTACAAATCGTGCACTGACTTGGTGATCGTCCGGTTCAGCCGCACCGCCGCCAAAAACGCCAGCAGCTCCAGCACCCCAAACGCAATCGCAATCCCGATCAGCACATCGCGAAACAGGTTGGCCACCGTGAGCGACGTAATGAACAGCCGGTTGTAGAGCAGCGACGGCCGCGATGTCACATCCGCTGCGGTCGCCACGGTGCCGCCCGTCGCCCAGTCCACCGCCGTCAGTGGCGCCCCAAACCGTACCGGCACATCGTAAAAATGCTGCGGCGGCGGCAGTACGCCGCCCACAATCGCATTCCTGCGGGCCCGCTCAATGTCCTGCCGCCCCATTTCCACATGGACCGGCTCTTTTCTCGGCTGTCTGGCTTCCCCGTTCGTCGTGCTGCCGCTGCTCGGCACCGCATCGGGGAACCCCAGGCTCGGGAAAATGCTCACCCGCCCCAGCCCCTGAGCAATCGCCTCCACATTCGCCTTTTCCAGCGGCACGCTCGATATCACCACCGTGCGGTGGCCGCCCATCGTCTGCTCATCCGCCGCCCGCAGCCACAGTTGCCCATGGTCGAAGGTCATGCTGCTGAAGCTTCCGTGGAACCAGCCCGGCACCGTGGGCTTTTGGCCCACCTCCCAACCCGCCGGCGAAAGCGTCATCGGCTTGCCGTCTTCGTACACGGCCACCGTCATCCCCGTGTACTCCTTCTGCGTGGGCCGGCTCGCTTCCGGAGGCACCTGCACCGTGTGCAGGTGCGGATCTCCCTCAAACACGTGCGCCATATGCACGGTCAGGCTGCGGTTCATGGAAGCGATCTTCGCCAGCTCATCTCCCACCACGCTCGTCGCCGCAAAAATCGCGAATTGTCCCGAAAAGACATACAGCAGAAACAGCGCCAGCGTCACAAACAGCACCACCGGCGTCAGCCCCATCAACAGATAGGTCACGATCAGCCGGTTGCGCACCTTCCACAGCAGCTGGGTGAAGATGAAGCGCCACAGCAACGGCACGCAGATGATCAGCAGCAGGTAAAACGCCAGCGAGGCGACATCGCCGAAGAATGCCCCCGTGCTTCCTGGCAGAAATCCCGGTACCGACAGCCCCAAGTAGAACACCAGCAGCCAGAAGGCCGCGCGATGAACGAACCCCACTGGCGGATCGCGGTTCACCTTCCGAAACACCGCAACCTCAAATCGTCGGAACCTTCCCATGGCAGCCATGTCTCGCCAGTCTAGTGCATTCCGCCTTCAAAGACTCCTCTCGCACCCCCGGCAACCGGGGTCCCGCCCGGATCATCCGGCCTCGTCACAGCGCAGGCCTCCAACTCTGCCCAAAGGAACGCAATATGAAGCCGGGCTCGAGCCCTGCGTGAGAATCATCACGAGCTCCAGCTTCCGGAGTTCCGCCTTCCGTTTACCATGAGCATCATGCAATCCTTCGGGCTCCGCTCTGCCCTGCGCATTCTCTGCGCCTGCCTGTTCTCTGCCGCACTATTTTCCCTCCCCGCCCGCGCGCAGTCTTCCGCACCGCCGCCCGAAGCATCCTACAACCCCGTCGCTGCCCCGGCCGCCACCGTCCAGTTCGGCGACGCCCGTTTCACCGTCCTTACCCCTCAACTCATCCGCATGGAGTGGGCCTCCGACCATCACTTCGAAGACCATCCCTCCCTCGTCTTCCTCAATCGCCGCCTCCCCGTGCCACACTTCACCCAGCATCACTCCGGCCAGACCTTCACCCTCGAAACCTCAGCCCTCCACCTCCTCTATAAGAACGATGGCCCCGACAACGGCCGCTTCTCCGCCGGCAACCTCACCGTCACCTTCACCCTCGACGGCAAAAACGTCATCTGGCATCCCGGCCTCGTCGATCCCGAAAATCTCCAGGGCACCACCCGCACCCTCGACGGCGCTCTCGGCAGCCAGACCCGCGAGCCCATCGGCCAGGGCCTCGTCTCCCGCGCCGGCTGGGCTCTTGTCGACGATTCCACCCGCCCCCTCTTCGACTCCGACGACTTCACCTTCGCCCAGGGGGAGCAGAGCCCCTGGCCCTGGGTCATGCAGCGCCCCGCCGGTGATCGCCTCGACTGGTACTTCTTAGGCTATGGCCACGATTACAAATTAGCCCTCCACGACTACGTCCGCGTCGCCGGGCGCATCCCCCTCCCGCCTCGCTTTGCCCTCGGCGCCTGGTGGTCCCGCTACTGGGCCTACAGCGATCAGGAACTCGACCACCTCATCCAGGGATTCCACGACAATACCGTCCCCCTCGACGTCCTCGTCATCGACATGGACTGGCACCTCAACCGCACTCAGCTTGAGGCCATGCATGAAACCGATCAGTCCGGACACTCCCTCGGCTGGTCCGGCTACACCTGGAATCCCCTCCTTTTCCCCGATCCCACGGCCTTCCTCCATCACGTCCATGACCAGGGCCTCAAGGTCACCATGAACCTCCATCCCGCCTCCGGCGTCCAGCCCTGGGAAGCCGCCTACCCCGCCATGGCCCGCGCCATGGGCATCGATCCCGCCACCCACAAATATGTGCCGTTCGACATTACAAATAAAAACTTCGCCGCCAATTACATGGACCTCCTCCACCACCCCCTCGAGCGCCAGGGCGTCGACTTCTGGTGGCTCGACTGGCAGCAGGAGGCCAACACCCAGACCCCCGGCGTCAATCCCACCTGGTGGCTCAACTACGTCCACTTCACCGATCAGGAGCGCGAAGGCAAGCGCCCCCTCCTCTTCCATCGCTGGGGCGGCCTCGGCAACCACCGCTACCAGATCGGTTTCTCCGGCGACACCATCTCTGTCTGGCCTTCGCTCGCCTTCCAGCCCTGGTTCACCGCTACCGCCGCCAACGTCGGCTACGCCTGGTGGAGTCATGACATCGGCGGCCACATGCCCGGCGTTGTCGATCCTGAGCTCTTCACCCGCTGGGTCCAGTTCGGCGCCTTCAGCCCCATCCTCCGCACCCACACCACCAAGAATCCTGACGCTGAGCGCCGCATCTGGGCCTACCCCGAGCCCTACTCCTCCGTCATGCGCGCCACCTTCCGCGAGCGCTACGCCATGCAGCCCTACCTCTACACGGAAGGCCGCCGCACCTACGACACCGGCGTCGCCTTCCTCCATCCGCTCTACTACGACTGGCCCGAGGCCGACGCAGCCTACGACAATAAAGATGAGTACGTCTTCGGCAAGAACATGGTCGTCGCCCCGGTCGTTGCCTCCGCCGACGCCACCACCCAGCTCGCTTCCGAATCTCTCTGGATCCCCCCCGGCTCCTGGATCGAGCGCGCCACCGGCCGCCGCTTCACCGGCCCCAAACAGGTCACCCGCTCCTTCTCCATCGATCAGATCCCCGTCTACGTCCCCGCCGGCGCCATCATTCCCCGCCAGCCGCCCATGGAGTACACCGGCCAGAAGCCCATCGATCCCCTCATCGTTCGCGTCTATCCCCTCGCCGACAACCAGACCAGCACCTACCGCCTCTATAACGACGCCAGCAGCTCAGAGGCCTACAAGCGCGGCATCTGCACCTGGACGCCGCTCTCCGCCGCCCAGCACGCCGACTCCCTCTCCGTCTCCATCGCTCCCGTTGAAGGCAGCTACCCCGGCATGATTGAAGAGCGTGCGTACCAGATCGAGCTCCCCGGCGACTGGCCGCCCGCTTCTGTCACCGTCAATGGTACAAATCTCGCCTTCACCGGCCAGGCTACCGGAAAGCCCGGCTGGCGCTATGAGGGCAATACCCTCACCACCGTCGTCCTCACCCCGCGCTACTCCGTCCATACCCAGGTGCGCATCGAAGTCCGCCGCGCGCCCGGCTCCCTCGCCTCCCGCGATCACCTCGACGGCTTCCCCGGTGCCATCGCCCGCCTCCATGGCGCCTATGATGCGATGAACTCCGTGTGGCCCACCACGTGGTCCCCCAACGTCCTCATCGACGCCTGGCAGACCGGCGACCGCCTCAACTACCACCCCGAAACCGCGCTTCAGGAAATCGCCCGCTTCCCGCAGCTCTACGCCCAAAGCCAGGCAGCCATTCAGGCACTCCTCGACAAAGAAAACCAGCTCGGAACCCAGCCCGGCTCCGGCGCCCAGCGCGAAAATCCCGAGCGCGTCCACCTCTATTTTCAGCGAGCCGCCGCCCTCCTCAAAGACGGCGCCCCTCCAACCCCGTGAATGGCGCTTTTCAAAACAGAGAAATGTCATCCCGAGCGAAACGCGGGGCGAAGCGCCTCAAAATGTCACCCTCGCGAATGGGCCGCCCAGCGGCACGACGGAGAAAGCGCCGGGTTCTAACCCGGCGACCCAACCGCCAAAGAAAGAGGCCTTCAGGCCCGGAGCTCTCCTGTCACGGCACGACCTCAGACTTTGCGGAAAAACCTCGACCGCTTTTGTATCAGGGCACGACTTCAGTCGTGCCGCAAGACACAAAATAGAACCCGGGCTTCAGCCCCTGATAATCAGCTGCCTCGACCGCCCCTATTTCCGGATGAAATACATCAGCCAGCTCGCCGCAATCACTGACCCCACGAACAGCACCCAGCAATAAACGCCATACTTCATCATGGCGCGCGGCGTGGACCGCTGCGTGATCGCGAAAACCACCGAGGCAAAAGTGGCGAACAAGAGGACGGCCGTGAAGTGGGAGGGCGTGAACACTAGATCTTCCTCCCAATGCGCAGGTTGTGCGCATCCACCGCGGCAACGAAATTCAGCAGCCCCGCCACCACCACAAACTTCGTCCCGTAGTCCGCCGTCACCAGCTGCACCGTGCTGGCGCCCAGCGAGAAGATGCGGGCGATAAAGTACAGAACCCCCGCCCCCAGATCGCCGGCGAATCCCAGCATGTCCAGCGGATCGCCGGTGTTGGGTGCATACACCTTCGCCTGCATCGCCAGGCCCAGCGAGAACATCGCTGTAATCGCCACGAACAGAAGCGCTGCGCGAATCCAATGGCGGGTTAACAGGTGTCCGGCCCCGGGTACCAGCCAGCCGAGGATCAGGGCGGAGTAAGCGAACCCCTGGATCTGCGGGGCTGCGGGTGTCTGCGCTTTCGAGGCCATCTCGATTGATAATACAGGGGCCACGCGGCCCGGTGCAGCCCCGAGCCTAATCAAACGAATCTCCAGTAGCCAATTGCTTTGCGTTCCAGGAAGATCACCACCCGACGCTCGACGCTGACGGCCCTCCGCTCACGTAGTCCGCTATCCGCTACCGGCTTCCCGCCGCCCTCACCCTCACCGCGTACACCGACCCCCGCGCCCCAATCAACAGCGTCTTCCCATCCTTCCCTCCAAAGCACAAACTCCCCGGCCGCTCCGGAACCTCGACCACGCCCTCCTTACTCCCCTCGCGATCGTAGACATAAACCTCTCCGCTCGCGATATACACATTCCCCGCCGAGTCCTCTACCACCGACGTTCCCCCGCGCTCCGCAAACAGCTCCGTCTTCAGCTTCTCGCCCGTTTCCAGCGTCGCCCGCCACGTCTTCGCGTCATCCTCGCTCACCACAAGATGCGAGTCCCCCACCGCAAACCGCGCCACCTGCGAGCTCTCCAGCACCGGACGCCACTTCCAGCTCATCGCCCCGCCCATCGCCGCCACATCCGTCCCCGGCGCGTAAAAATAATCCCGCTCCTGCGGCTCCAGCCCGCTCCGGACCGCCGTGTTGCTCCCCACCCGATACGTGGTCCCCACGTGCCCCAGCATCCTATCCAGAAATTCCATCTCGTTGTGCAGCCCCACCGGCAGCAGCAGCACCGTCCCCGGCCGCGCCACACCCTCAGCGTTCACCTGCGACACCGTCCCCGTCGCCGCATCCACCGCCATCACCGTCTTCTCGCGATTGATCGCCAGCAGTTCGTCGCGGCCCGCTGTATCCACCCCCGCCCATCCCAGCACCTGCGGCGAATCCTTTCCCGTATCCGACAGCAGCGTCACATTCTCCGTATCAGGATCAATGCGGTAAATCCGATGCCGCACCGCATCCGTAAAGTACACTGCCCCATCAGGACCCGCCGTCAGTCCATCCGCATTGCTGTACCCCGTCGCCACCCGCTCCAGCTGCGCCCCCGGCGCAAACGCCGCTGGCAGAGGAAGCGGCGCCCCCGGCCGCGCGCCTTTCGTCACAGTGAAGCGCACAAAATCATGCGCCCGCACATCCACGCCGCCATCCTCCATGTGGATCGTGTTATCGAACGCCAGCCGTGTTTGGCTGAACACCTTCACGTTGTCGAACGCAACCCCTTCCGCATCCTGCGCCACCACCGCATAAGGCTTCGGCAGCACCGTCCGCGACACCCGGTACATATACGTGTTCGCGAACGTCACATCGTGCACGTCCTTCAGCTTCACCGCCACCGCGTCCTGCCCTGCTGGATTCTCCTCCTCCGTCTGCAGGTCATAGACTCGCCAGTTCCGCACGTTCTCCAGCCGCACCTCGCTCTCCATGTGGTGCTCGCACGAAAACTGATAGATCGCCCCCGGCGTCTTCGTGTCTTCAATCACCAGCCCCGCCTTCGCCGTCGTCGCATGCGACCAGATCCCCCGCAGCACGCCGCCCCCGCCCTTCACCCACAGGCTTGGATACTGCGCGTTCGCCTCCATCGCCGGCCTCTGGCCACGATTCTTAGCCGCCGGCTCCAGCGCCTCGACATACTCGCTCCGCCCCTCCCAAAAGTCCACATCCTCCAGCAGCGAGTGCTCCCCCGCCTGCCACTCCACCCCCATCGCTCGCGGATTCCCGTTCCCTGTCGCGATCCCGATCCCCGTCATGATGTTGTCCGCGCCATCGGGAGCGACCACCATCGGAATCGGCGATCCCTTCCCGGCAAACTCCGAGTCATGATCCGCCAGCACAAACTGCGTCGTAAAAGGACTGAAGCCGATCAGCGCCGAATCCCCCCACAGCCACAGCGGCCCCCGCAGCCGATAAAACCCGCTCGGAAAATACAGCACTCGATGGTTGTTGATCGCCTTTTGAATCGCATTCGTGTCATCGGTCGCCCCATCGCCCTTCACCCCCAGCGTCCGCACGTTCACCCACGCGCTCATCGGAGGCGGCACCGGAATATCGGACGCGAGCGCCGCCTTCTCTGCCTTCTCCTCCTCCATCGCGTTCAGCGCCTTCTCCCGATGCTCCTCCCGAATGCCCCGCCCCCGCCCATCCGGCCCAATCTCCAGCCCCAGCGTGAACCGCTCTTCCACAAACCGCCGTCCCGCACCCTGCACACCGTCCCCTGCACCCCCGCCCAATCCCGGCCGCCGGCTCCCGGCTCCCGACTCGGTCGCAAACTGGCCGACTCCGTCACAAATCACATTCTCCAGCGTCACCTCGTTTCGCAAATTCTCGGCATCGCCCAGCTTCAGTACCGCGTCCCGTACGTCCCGCATCACCAGATCCCGCCCGTACAGCTGCTCCACCTGGCCTTTGGGAATATCCAGCGCCACCGGCACGTGCGAGAACCGGTCCCGCACCAGCGTCATCCCCGCCTCGTGCGTCGCAATCGCCGCCACCGTCTGCCCATCAAAGCTCGAATCCATGAGCAGAAACTGCCACGCCGGCGACGTCTTCCCCGTCTCGATCCCGTACTGCCCGCCACGCACGTGAATGTCGTACGCCTGGTTTCCCACCCGCTCGATCGCCGCTCGCGCCCCGCCCAACTCGAAATTCGCGTGCGCCACAAAACTGTGCTGCGCCACGTTGAACCGGATCGCAACCGCCGCCGGATTCCCCGCCCCAATTTCAAAATCAATATTTGAAACCGCGCTGAAGAACGTGAACTCGCTCGCATCCGCCGCGATCCCATGCGTTCCACCCGCCGCAGGACCCGCATCCAGCGCCCCGCCCCACGCCGCCGTCTGGGGATCCGTGCTTGCCTGTCCCCGCTCGTCCGTAAACCACAGCATCGGCCCTGGCCCGTCCTCCGCAAATCCCGCCGTCTTCGCCCCCAGCACCAGTACCGGCCGCTTCGCCCCATACCCAATCACCCGCACGCCCGCCCATACATCCACCGTGTGACCCAGCCGATACCGCCCCTCCGGTACAAACACGATCCCGTGATGCACCGTCTCCTGCACCTGATCGATCGCCTTCTGCAGCGCACCCGCATCATCGGCCACCCCATCACCTACCGCCCCAAACGCTGCCCGCGTCAGATACACGGCATGCGCATCGTCCGGCCGCAGCGGATAAACGCTCTGTCCCGCGGCGATCCCGCACGCCATTGCTGCCGCCGCGCACCATCCCAGACCCTTCCAGCGCATGCTCCTCCTCCCTACTCGTACGCCACCAATGTACGATGCACTTCCGTCCCACCGCCCAATCCCTTCACCGTGTTTCCGCATCCACCAGCGCGTCCCCACGCTAAGATGAATCCGGCCCCTGGAGGTCCCCGTGCGCGTTGGCCTGATGACCCGAGAGTATCCGCCCGCCGTCTATGGAGGCGCCGGCGTCCACGTCGAATACCTCAGCCGCGAGCTCGCCCGCTCGATCGACGTCGAAGTCCACTGCTGGGGAGATCAGCACAGCGACCACGGCCGCCTCCACGTCCGAGGACAGCAGCCCTGGCCCGCCCTTGCCGATGGCCCGCCGCAAAAATTCACCACCGCCCTCGAAGCCTTCAGCCTCAACCTCCTCCAAACGAAGTCCCTCGCCGTCGACATCGTCCACACCCACACCTGGTACGTCGCCATGGCCGGCTTCCTCGCCAAAAAACTCCACGGCACCCCCCACGTCCTCACCACCCACTCCCTCGAGCCCCTCCGCGCCTGGAAAGCCGAGCAGCTCGGCAGCGGCTACGCCATGTCTTCATGGATGGAGCACACTGCCATCCATGCCGCCGACGCCATCATCGCCGTCTCTCAGGGCACCAAAGCCGACATCCTCCGCGCCTACCCCACCATCGACCCTGGCCGTATTCACGTCATCTACAACGGCATCGATCTCGACGAGTACCAGCAAACCCCCGACTCCTCCGCCCTCATCGAAAACGGCGTCGACCCCATCCGTCCCTACATCCTCTTCGTCGGCCGCATCACCCGCCAAAAAGGCGTCACTCACCTCGTCGATGCACTCGCCTATCTCCCCTCTGACACTCAGGTCGTCCTCTGCGCCGGCGCCCCCGACACCCCCGAGATCGCCGGCGAAATGCGCGACAAAGTCGACGCCGCCCGCCGCACCCACCCCAACGTTATTTGGATAGAAAAAATGCTTCCCCGCTCCGCCGCCATCCAGCTCTACAGCCACTGCGCAGTCTTCTGCTGCCCCTCGGTGTACGAGCCCTTCGGCATCATCAACCTCGAAGCCATGGCCTGCCGCGCCCCCGTCGTCGCCAGCGCCACAGGCGGCATCCTCGAAGTCGTCGTTGAAGGCGTCACCGGCTGCCTAGTCCCCTTCGAGCCCGACCCCGTCACAGGATTCCCCGTCCATCCCGACGAATTCTCCCGTGCCTTCGCCGCAAAAATCCAGCACCTCCTCAACGATCCCGCCAAAGCCCGAGCCATGGGCGCGGCCGGCCGGGAGCGTGTCGAAGAAACCTTCTCCTGGCAAGCCATAGCCGCCCAAACCATCGATCTATATCAACACTTGTTACATACGAAGTAGATGCCCGCGGCAGAACACCCTCTGTGCTTTCCATGCCCTCTGGGACGGCAAATCAAATCTCCATGACCGGCGCACGAGCCGGGTGCCCCATGTTTTGGGACATGGTAGTGCCCCACCTCAACCAGCCGCCCTAACCCCTAACCCGTATCCCGTAACCCCTGCATCCCCCCGCTACACCGCCCGCCCCGCAGCCGCCGCCGAAGCCCACGCCCACTGAAAATTGAATCCGCCCAGCCACCCCGTCACATCCACCACTTCCCCCACGAAATACAATCCCGGCACGGCGCGGCATTCCATCGTCTGCGCCGACAACGCGTCCGTGTCCACGCCCCCCGCGGTCACCTCCGCCTTCGCGAACCCCTCCGTCCCCGCAGGAACAAAACTCCACGCATGCAGCCGCCGCTCCAGCGCCTCCAGCCCCGCATTCGTCCAGTTTCGCGGATCCGTCACCGCCACCAGCCGCTCCGCCAGCCGCGCCGGCAGCACCTCCCGCAACGCCGCCTTCCCCGCTGCCGCATCCCGCCGCGCACCCAACTTCCGCAACGGTGCCAGCAGCTCCCGCTCCGGAGCCCAGTCCACCATCACCGCCTCGCCCTCCCGCCAATACGACGAAACCTGCAGCACCGCCGGCCCGCTCAGTCCCCGATGCGTCAGCAGCAGCTTCTCCCGGAACCGCCGCTTCCCCACCCCCGCCGCCACCTCCGCCGAGACTCCCGTCAAATCGCACCACTGCGCGCGATCCCCCTCGCTCAGCACCAGAGGCGCCAGCCCCGGCCGGCATTCGCGTACAGGAACCCCAAACTGCTGTGCCACTTCATACCCAAATCCCGTCGCGCCCATTTTCGGGATCGATAATCCCCCCGTCGCCACTACCAGCGCCCGCGCTCTCAGCTCCCGCCTCTGCCCCTCAGCCTCCACCCGGAGCCAATATGTGCCCGTATCGAGCACAATTTCCGTCACTCGCGTCCCCGTCAGGATCGTCACCCCCGCCGCCGCGCATTCCTCCAGCAGCAGCTTCACAATCTGCTCCGCGGGCCCGTCGCAGAACAGCTGCCC
>DASRRO010000024.1:0-27444 GCA_035656855.1 Acidobacteriaceae bacterium
ATCATTGTGAATGTCACTCCGTTTGAACCGGAATGGGAAGGCTTCGTGACTTTGGAAATCTCCAACACGACGCCGCTGCCCGCTCGGATTTATGCAAACGAAGGATTGTGCCAGATTTTGTTTTTCCAGTCCGACGAGCCGTGTCAGATCAGCTACGCGGATCGTAAGGGAAAGTACCAGAAGCAGCAGGGCATTGTTCTGCCCAAGCTCTAGATCGCGATGGACGCCATGAACTTCGATGCAGAGAAAACGCGCATAGGCCTGATCGACTTCGAGCCGATCCGGATCGCGGGGCTGCGCGAGATTTTTGCCTCCCGGCCGGACATGGAAGTCGTGGCCACAGACTGGGCGGCCGCCTTCCGGAATCCCGACTGCGACCTGTTGGTCTTTGTGCTGCGGGATCTGACGTTCTCGCTGGCGCTGCTGGCACGGCTGCGGGCGCGGCACCCGGGGGTGCGGGTGATGGTGATGAGCTCGGCTTCCGAAGAAGAGCGAGTTATCGAGGCCATCAGCGCAGGCGCGCGGGGCTGGCTGGACGAGACGGCATCGCCGGACGACGTGATGCGGGCGGCAGAGGTGGTCCTGAACGGAACCATCTGGGCGCCGCGCCGGGTGCTCTCCACGGTGGTAGAGCGGGCTGTCGAGGGGACGACGATGCGGCAGCGAAAGCACAATCCACAATTCACCGAGCGTGAAGAGGAAGTGCTGCAGCAGCTGGTTCTGGCGCGCTCCAACCGGGAGATCGCACAGGCGCTCAGCATTCGCGAGCAGACCGTGAAATCGTATGTGGCACGGCTGATGCGGAAGGTGGGCGTAGGGAACCGGATTGCGCTTTCGGTGCACGCCGCCAGTGGGAATTTCGGCAAAAATCAGCTGTAAAGTCCGCGCCAGTCATCTGGTTAACAGAATATCTGTTATCGGACATAAGGACAGAGCGACATTGAGCCCCCATTTCGGGCTGATCCTTCTCTGAGTCCATCGGTTCTGCCACTCTCCAGCAAGGACTTTCCTCCGCGTACTCCAGGTCTGCGGCGCCATACTGCGCCATCCCTCCGCTGCTGCGACATTCTGACAATTCAGGCGCGCCACGCGTCGGGATGTAATTCCCTCCAGTGATTGCGACATATTTCCTGGCGCGATGAGCAGTATTTGCAGACTGCGGCAAAAGGATGCCCGGCGAAGCGTTTTTTTCCTTCCAGCTCTTTCGAAACGGGTTGCCCGAGTTTATTAAATGTGTATGATCCTCGCAGTAACACTTCCAATTTCTGCCTGGAATGTTTTTGGGCCCCGGGACTCGGGTTCAAGATTCGGGGAAGCCTCGCGCTTCACCGCCGGCCCGGTTGGTTATACGAGGTTGTCAGTTCCGTCAGGCGCACGTTGTCCGCGGCCAGATCAGCCCACTGAAAAATTGCGTACGAACGGCCTGACTCCCCTCGACTGTCCAGGCGCAGCGAGCGAAGTTTCCACGCGACCCTTCAACGAAGTCCCGAGGTACGGGCAAGATTCCGATTCGTGAAGGCTAATGCTGCATGACCAGATTTGCGCTCTTTGTGTTGTTCCTTTCCCTCGCATTCACCTCTTCAGCCCTCGCCGACGTGACGATCGTGAGCCCCGACAACGGCGCTCAGGTTGCCAGCCCCATTTCCCTGTCCGCCAGCGCCTCGAGTTGCTCCAGCCAGCCGGTCACGGCGATGGGCTATTCGCTGGACAGCGAGACCGATACCACCATGGTCGACAAGACGTCGGTCAATGCTGAGATTCCGGCGGCCACCGGCAAGCACACGATCCACGTGAAAGCCTGGAACAGCGAAGGCGCGGTCTGCGTGGAGGATGTCTCGGTGGATGTGGCCTCCGCAACCACTGCTTCTGAGCCGCAGGCCACCAGCGCGGTCGCAGCTCCGGTCGCAACGGCAGCGTCGGCTGAAGTTTCGACTCAGGGCATCACCATCAGCAGCCCCTACAGCGGAACCTCGCACACATCGCCGTTCTCCCTGACGGCCTCAGCATCGAGCTGCCAGTCCAAGGCGATCACGAAGATGGGCTACTCGCTCGACAGTGGCGGTACCACGATGGTGGACAGCTCCACGATCGGGGCCACGGTGAGCGCAGGCACAGGGGCACACACGGTGCACGTGAAAGCCTGGGGTACGGGCGGTGTGGCGTGCGCGGCAGCCGTATCGATCACCATTACCGGCTCCTCCCAGGGCGCTACCACCACCACCGGAGGGATCACGGTGAGCAGCCCCGAGAACGGCTCTTCTGTCTCGTCGCCTTTCTCGCTGGTGGCGAAGGCGGCTACATGCAACGGCGAGGCGGTCAGTTCCCTCGGCTACTCCCTCGACAGCAGCTCCAGCACGACCCTCATCAATGGAACGTCGGTGGACACGCCGGTTACGGCGGCCAGCGGCGGGCATACGCTGCACGTGAAATCGTGGGGCAAATCCGGCGCATCATGCTCGGCCAGCGTGTCGATCACCGTGTCCGGAACAACAGCTGCCACCAGCGCTGTCACGGCGCCTGCGAGCGCGAAGGCGGTTTCCAGCGTTCAGACGCTCTCCGGGTGGTCCGCAACCCGCGATACCGCCATGAGCGGCAGCGCCAGCGGTTCGACGGCTGTTGTGACCTCGCCCACTCTGAGCGGGCACGCGCGGAAATTTTCCGCGCACTATTCCGGCTCCGGAGGGATGCGTTATTCGAAAGCGTTTGGCGACGACCGCACTTCAACCAGTTTCCTGTACGACGGCTGGGTCTACATCCCCAGCGGGACCGGCTCGATCGCGAATATCGAAATGGACCTGAACCAGACGATGACCAATGGAGACACGGTGATCTTCGGTTTCCAGTGCGACGGCTATAAAGGCAAGTGGGACTACTCGGTGAACCACGGAACCGCGGCTAGTCCCAAGGGCGCATGGGTGAGCACGAGCGTCGCGTGCAATCCCAGCAGCTGGAGCCGCAGCCACTGGCACCATGTGCAGATCAGCTATTCCCGGACCAGCGGTGGCACCATCACCTACAAGTCGGTGACTCTTGATGGCACGACCCACACGATCAACAAGAGCGCCTTTAATGCGCGGAAGCTGGGATGGGGGTCGTCGATTGTGACCAACTTCCAGATCGATGGCCGCGGTTCGGGGACAGCGACCGTGTATCTGGACAAACTTGTAGTGTCACGCTGGTAAACAACCTCACGCTGATAAACAGAAAGGCGGTTTCCCCTTTGGGTGAGCCGCCTTTTTCCGGTTCCTGATTGTTTAGAGAGCTGCGGGGTCTTCGAGCGCCTTCTGCGGGGCCGCGCCGCGCGACTCGTCCTGCGTCATCGTGGTGCGAGAGAGCGCGCTCACGATCTGCCGATGCACTTCCGGCACCGGATTGGGCGGAATGATCGTCATGCCGCCGATCAACTGGCTCAGCGTCAGATACGATTCGCGGCAGCTATAGAGAAATTCCAGCGGATACTCGGGCTTGCGGGCCCGCGCCTGAATGGGATCGGCGTCGAGGATATAGCTGACGTCGGGCCGAGGAACGAGTTTCATCAACAGCCGCACGTAAAGGCGCATGAAAGGATTGCGCAGGTTGAGGTTCACAAACTCGTCGTATGCGTAGCGATCGCAGATGAGAAAGCCCGCGCCCGAGCGCAGCGCCCGGCGGACGACGAAGCGCAGCGAGAACGCATCGACCGTGTACAAGAAGAGGCGGACCAGACTCATGGTGCGGGAGCGAACGTTTTTGTCGCGGCGCTCGATAGGACGGTCCGGCGAGCCGACGCCCTTATCTCCCTTGAAAACTTTGTGACCGGTGGTTTCGCGCAAATTCCTGAGGCGCGCCACTTCGTCCCAGAACGGAATTACGCGGACCTGGAGGCCGGCGTTGGTCATCACGGCGCTCAGGGCATCAATCTGCGTGCTCTTCCCTGCCCCGTCGATTCCGGAGAAACTGACCAGAGTGGGGGTCTGCATTGTCGAACCGGATGGCATCGTCTTCCTCCTGCAGGCGGGGTGCGGTTAGGGCCTGTTAACGGGCCCTAGTGAGGGGTGCTGGGGCTGGCGCTGGACAAAGCCATGACCGTGCCCACGGCAGCGGCGGCGGCAATGAGAACGCCCACACGAATGAAAAGAGTCCGCGTCCGGCGCTGCTTTGCCGGAGCAATGGCCGCGCCCGCCGGGCGCGAAGCGGTGATTCCACCGGGTTGCTCGTAGGGCGCCGCAGCCGTTCCCATCGGTTGCTGCGGAGCCGGCTGCTGTTGTGGTGGATTGGTCTGCGCGGGCGGCGATGCCGGCGTGTTTTGCGGCTGGGGCGCATCGGGAGTGGTCTCCCCCGAGACATCCAGCGGGAGTAAGGAGGCGGAGGCGATCTCCGCGCCCGGCGTGGGGGTCCTGTCCTTCCCCGCAGCCGAGGCAGGCGGGGGTAGAGGCGCCGCCTGTTGGGAGAAAGCGGTCGCCGTGCCGCCCAGGGGAAGGACAAGCAACGCGATCAGCAAACGGCTGATCTGCCGGGTTGTCCACCGAGTCGGCGGCACGGCTGAAATAGCGAGTCGCTGTGGATTCTTTCCAAATACGTGCATGGTCGTTCCTTACGCGAGCTGCGCGGCCGGTGCTGTCACCGCTGTTGGCTCGCTCATAACCGGGGCCTGGTGGAAACTGGCAGCGGCTTCAGCCGCCGTCGCATAAAGTTCAAAAAGACGCCCCAGCCCGGCGGCGGTGAAAGCGGCTTCGGCAGCGGCGGGCAGCGCGGCGAGCTTCACGTCGCCGTTTCGCTTCAGGGCTTCTTCGAGACAGTGCAGCATGAGATGAATCGTGGCCTGATCCAGCTCCTGCAGTGTTGAGCAATCCAGCACCAGGCAGGGGCGGCGGTGCGCCAGAGAGGCTTCCACCTCTTTCAGGAAGGTTTCTTTCCGACGAAGATCGGAGCCGGACGGTATCTGCTTCACGGTGACGTTTCGTTTTCTGGTGGTCATGGTCAGGGCCCGGCAAAAGCGGGTTCAATACTTAGATGCACGGAAATCAGCCGGCGCTCTGCAACAGGCGAGCCAGTTCGGCTTCGGGATCGTTGGCAACATGGCTGATGATGTTCCTGCCGTAGAGGAACAGCGTGAACAGGTTGGTGTTGTACCAGCAGCAGGAGGACATGCGCGGCGAGAGGCCGCACAGGACGCGCAGCTTTTGCAGCTGCCCGGGCGGCCCAAGAATGGCGGCCATGAGGCGATGATTCCCGTCGAGGACCGTAAGCGGCTCATTTTCATTCAGGCCGATGAGGATGACCGTCCCGAGGCCCGGCTCCTCCCCCAGCAGGCGTTCGCGCAGCGCGGAAAGCTTTGCCTGGAAGCGATCTCCCTCCCCGATCGGCTGGTTCACCAGACGGTCGGCGATTCGGGTAATGGAATAATCCCCCTTCGCGAGCCGCCGCCACTGGGCCCGGGGAAATACGCGGATCTGGCTGAGGTTCTCCGGCTGGAGCTGGATGTCGTACCATTCCGTTCCGCGTGGCAGCTCCTTCCAGAGAGCGGAGTGCCGGATAAACAGCAGCGCGCGCCGCTTGGCGTTTTCCAGGGGATTGTCGCAGTTCGGGGAGACGATGATGTCATGCAGAACATCCGCGTATCCGTGGAATGCGGGATTGTTGATCTCCCCATGGAGAAAGGCGGCGATCACCTCGTCTTCTGAAATCCGGCGCAGGACGCGGATCGGGTATGTCTCGGGAGGCGCCGACTCGGCCGCCTCGGGCGCGAGGGAACGCAGGAAAAACGGGACCGCGACCACCGCCAGAAGCACGCTCATGAGAATGAGCTGAACCAGGATCACTTCCCGCAGCGAATTGTGATAGAGGCAGATGCCCGCAATGATGACGCAGCTGAAACCGAGCTGCACCCAGCTGGTATTGGCGATGCGATACGACATCTCATAGGTAATGAGCACGACGCTCAGGCAGTAGAGAATGGTCGTCATCGCATACATGGACAGCAGATAGGGCAAGCCATACTTGCCGGGGATGGAAAAGCCGCTGCCGAAGAAGGTCGTCCACAGACTGGCCGGGGCCAGCCGCAGAGCGAGGGCGAGAACCGAACCGATCCCCAGCACCATCAGGAGCGCGGTGACAATCACTTTCAGGCCGCGGCGCTCTTCTGCCCGGGTACCCGCCACCAGGGGGAACATGGAGTTGACCACAGACTGGCAGAAGGTGAAGATGACACGGCCCACCATGGCCACAGCCGCGTAGAGTCCGGCCTCGCGCGAGATGAAGAAATGCTTGACGAGGACAATATCGCAATTATTGATGAGCACCTGTCCGGATAAGAAGACCAGTGCCTGCGCGGTCTCGCGGAGGGCCACACGGAGCGGCAGGGGCCGGCCGACGCGGGACGGGCCTCTCGGAACGGCGGCCAGATACGCTACGGCCACGGCGGCCGAGTTGGCCGCAATCACCCCGCGCACGCCATACCCCATCATTACCGCCGCCAGCGATCCGCCGAGGCGCATGATGCCTTCCAGCACCAGGCTGGTGGCCAGACCCCGGAAAGCGCAGGTTCCCTGAATGAAACCGCGACGGCTGCCAAGGGGAACGTAGAAGGCGGCGCCCACCGCCAGCAGGCTCACCAGATCGGCGGTGGGCAGATTCAGATAGCTGGTGATCCCCTGGCGAAAGGCCAGCAGCAGCAGAGCAATGGCAATACCGCCCAGCCATGCTGCTCGATGAAAGGAGCGGTAAACCGCGCGGCGGCCTTCGGGATCCTGCTGCTGCGCCACCAGCTTGGCCGACACCAGCTGGACCGAAAGCGTGGCCGCAGAGATGAGGATGAGCAGGGTGTAGACCACAGTGACGTGGCCGAACCCGATGGGTCCCAGAAAGCGCGCAACAGTGATGTTGTAGGCGAGATTGGCGGCTGTGGCGAAGCCGGAGCCCACCAGCAGCACGAAGCTTCCGGAAACCAGGCGGGAATGTAATGTGCCGGGCTGATCTTTCGTGCTTTTCTCCACGCGATGGGCGCTCCAGGGCAAAAGGAATCCTTACCGCAAAAACGGTCGAAACAGCGGAATTGCCGATGCGTACGGCGACCCGGCACCGCAATTCTTTATGGGGTCAGACATTCTGATGCGGAACCGACCCTCCCCGCTGCTTCGCCGAGCCCGGATCCGGGCGGCGCCAGACAACCAGTTTCAGGGAGAACCGCGTCCAAACTGCATCTCTGTGATGGCACGTTCAACACTGGCACTGCTTTCCTTTTTTCTGCTGTTCCGCGGATGTTCCTCCCAGCCAGCGCCACAAACACCTCCCCGGCACTGGGCTACCGGTTCGGAGCCCGAGCTGTTGGCCGTTTATGAGCCATGGTTTGGCCACCCGGCGCACATCTCGGTCGGCTACTCCTCTCATGATCCCAAAGAGGTAAAGAAGCAAATCCAGGAAGCGAAGAAGATGGGGATCTCGGGCTTCGTCGTGGACTGGTATGGCGATCGCGACCCGTTCAACGACATGACCTACGCCCTCGTCCAGAAGACCGCCGCAAAAGAGAAATTCCATGTGGCGATGCTGTATGACGAGTCCAATGCGGAGGTGGGCGCGACCGATGAAGCCCTCGCCGATTTCAAAATGTTCCACGACACGTATCTGGCGCAGAATGCTGAAGGACGGGATGCCTATCTGACCTACGACGGGCGGCCGGTGATCTTCATCTTTCCCAAGGGGCACCATACCGACTGGGACCGCGTGCGCCAGGATCTGAACCAGTGGAATCCACAGCCGTTTCTGATCTATGAGAACGTGCCCGGCACCTACGCAAAGGATTTTGAAGGCTTCTATGCCTGGGTAAATCCCGGCAAGGGTGGCTGGAAGCCCGACGGCAGCGACTGGGGTAAGGACTACCTCGAAGAGTTCTACCAGACCATGCGAACGAAGTATCCGGACAAAATGCCGGTGGGCGGCGCATGGGCGGGCTTCGACGACAAGAAGGCCTCCTGGAGCCTGAACCGCCATATGGACTTTCGTTGCGGACAAACCTTCCGCGACACCTTCGATCTCTGGAAGAAGTTCTATCCCCCTGACAATCCCCTGCAGTACCTGCTGATCGAGACCTGGAACGACTATGAGGAAGGCACAGCTGTCGAGCGGGGAATTCCGAGCTGCGGCTCCGGTGGATCGCAGCCGGTTCTGCCGGTCCACTAAAACAGTGTCCTGAGCCTCCAGCAGGTCGGGGCCGTTGAGAGCGGGGTCGGTCCCGCAGTCGGCCGTTCCATGAGGCTGCCTTCCCTTCCCGGCCCTGCTTCCCCGTTTCGCGCGACATCAATAGAATGCGTGGTCTGAACGCGGGATTATTGGCGGCCCGCGCCGAAGCTTCGCGCGTGATTTTAGAGCTGGCGTTGCCGCGGTAGAGGGCGATGCGGGAGAGAAACGAGCCTCCCCGGCGGAAGGCTCGCTTTGATTCGATCAGGCGACGCGGAAGACCTTCACCGTCGCATCCTCGTCCATCGCGGTAGCGACGTCGTCGAGGTCGTAGTCGCCGACCGTACCCGTCGCCATCACTTCTGACGGGTAGTGCACCTTGTTAATGATGGACAGCGGCCGCTGCCGGACCTCGTCGTAGACGCGCCCGAGGTATTCGCCCAGAACGCCCAGGCAGAGCAGCACCGCGGCTCCCACAAGGAACACTGCTGCGGAAACTCCCAGGCCCACTGAAGTCAGAGGAGCACTGGCGAAGATGATTCCGAGCATGAGAAGCGCAGCTACACAACAGGAGAGAGCAGACAATACAAAGCAGAGACGCAGAGGCTTGTAGCTGAAACTGGTGATCGCGTCCATGGCGTACTTAATACGGCTCAGGAAGCTCAGCTTGCCTTCGCCGCCGGCGCGATCCTGCCGGTCATAGTAGACCACCGAATTCCGGTAGCCGACCCAGGCGCGCAGCCCGGGCAAATACCGGTTGCTTTCGCGCATGGCATTGATCGAATCGACGGCTTGCCGGTCGATCAGACCGAAGATGCCGGCGTTCAGCGGGATTGGAAAATCGGAGAGAGCCCCGAGCACGCGGTAGAACAGCGGAAAGAGCGCGGCCAGAAGCCTGCGGCTTTCCTGGCGACTGCGGCGAACCGCGATCACCACCTGAGCGCCCTGGCGCCAGGACTCGACCAGCTCGGGAATCACTTCCGGAGGATCCTGAAAATCGCCATCCATCAGGACAATTGCGTCACCGCGCGCCGTCTGCAGACCGGCGGAGATGGCACCCATATGGCCCCAGTTGCGGGACAGGTCGACAACCACGACGTGCGGATCGTCCATCTGCAGTCCGCGAAGCAGCTCCAGTGAGCTGTCCCGGGAGCCGTCGTTGACGTAGACAACCTCCCATTCTTCGCCGATTCTCCTGAGAGAGGCCGCCACAGCCGTATGAAAGGCGGTAACGATCTCCTCCTCGTTGAAGATCGGAACGACTACGGAAATCATCAAAGACCCTCCTTGAGTCCGTGCAAAAAATCACGAATAAGCACGAGCTTCCCCATTTCCTGAATTTTTGTCTTGCCTGGGTCGTGCTGGTCGTACAGGTATTACAGGTCCTGCAGGTCTTGCGATCGTGCCGTGTACTGCCTGCCAGACGGTCGGCCTATTCTGAAACCGCCTGGAACAGCCGCACTCTCCATCGCACTTCAGTTGGAGTGAGAACCGCAATGTAGCGTGCATGCACTTGTCGTGCCGTGAAGGTCTTGTTTTGATCCAGGATCTGCACATCGTATTCGATGTTGTCTACCAGCTGAATGGATAGCCCCTCGGGAGAGTAAAAAATTATTTGAATATTGTGGGAGATGGGCTGGTAACGCGTATGGATGCCCGCCGCCTCCTGCTGCTGAATCGTGGCCGTGAGCTGATCTTTGGCCGCTCCCGCAAAATCTCCTTCCAGCAGACCCGCCCGATTTTCCGCCAGGGCCGTCGTCATGACCTTCCAGGACTCCAGATAGTCGCGAATTACCGCCTTGCGGGTCGTGTCGTTCAGCGGCCGGGGAGTGTCGAGATGCGGAGGCTGAACATGGACCTCGGCCTCGTCCGCAGCCAGCGCAGACGTGACGCTGCATGCCACCAATGCCACCGCAAGTGCCCGCAGAATCTTCATCTTCCCCACCGAATTTCGTTGCCAAGGACAACACCCGTGGCCACCGTGATCCGGGCCCCGTCGTGCGCAGGCATTTCCGCCTGAGCGATATCTTTCTTCACCGGAACGTCCACCGTTGTCTGCTCACCGTTAAAAGTCTCAGTAAAAGTGACAACTGTGCCGTCCGGGACCGGATTTCCATTGCAGTCGCGGATTGGATCCGTGGTGAGTGCAATTCTCTGGCCATCGGGCTGCGCGTTCATCTTCAGGCCGCAGGGATCGCCGGGGACCTGTTCGATGACCCGTGTGCTGGAAACAGCACCCGCGGTCGCCACAAATTTGGCGGCCCCTTCCCGCGTCGAAGAATTCATCTGGGTCCACGCCGTACCCTCATGGCTCTGTACGGTGCGGGATTCGACGCTGCCCGCCGGGACCGATAACTGAAATGATACCGGTACTGAGCGTGTAATAAGGTTATGGTACGGATCAAAAATGTAAACAGCCCCGCTGATGCCGTTGTGCAAATCCACGGAAAGCCGCGATGGCCTGGCCAAAAACGCGAGATTCGCGGGCTGAGGGGCCGCAACCACGTCGAATTGGCCCACATCGGTCGAGCCGCCGTGCTCCAGGAAAACGACGTAATGGCCGGCGCGGTCCAGATCTCCAGCCCCAATCGACACCGGATCGCCGAGCTGCACCTGACGCCGCAGCGCTGCGCCGGTGCCTGCGATATAGAGGGTTGCGGGGCCGCTGCCGCTGGTCTGGATCGAAAACGCCGTGCCGGCCACAGCGGTAGGCGGAAGGCTCAGGTTGCCGGACTGGCCGATGGCCGACGTCGTCGCCAGGGCCACCGCGCATCCCAGACATGCCAGCAGCGATGGGGTTCGTTTCCTCATAGGTTGTCGTTCGAGCTGTAGGTGGAGACCACGGCTCGCTCGCTGCTGATTTTGCCCGCCAGGTCTTCGGGAATGGGGATCGCGAAGGAAACCGGGGTCTGCGGCATCAAAGCGCGGTCGATGTAGTGGTCCGCGACCCACACCAGCTGTCCGGTCTTGTCGTAGAACGTTCCGAGCACATGGGCGATGTTGACGACCTGTCCGCTCTGGTTCACCAGAGCGCCGGTCAGCGATGGGTTGGGCGACGGGGTGAGCTTCTGATTCTGGATTTCAATCACCGGGTCGGCCGAGGCCGCCACCAGCGCCGCCGTCGGCGTCATCTGGATGCTGCCCACGTCGGCAAGAGTCGTGTTTGGGAACAGAATGAGAAACGGCGTCACCTGTTTGGGCAGCAGCAGGTGCGAAATCTCGTCGAAACTGCTCTCCTCACCGATTTCCTTTCCGCTTTTAGACATCAGCGTCGCCTTCACGTGAACGTACGCCGGAACGACATCCTCATTGAGCAGCTCGCCCATCACGACCACGCCTGCGGCGCGCTCCAGCGGGTGCATGTCCACGATCCGGACATGAGGGCCCTCCACATCCTGTGCGGCCCAGTCATCGCCGGCTCCGCGATAGATGACGTCCCAGCGCAGATAGTTCACCGGGATGACCTGGGGAGGCACGTGCGGCTCCTGAACGATCGGCCACACCGGCTTCCAGCGATCCCCAACGCGCACCACTGAAACGTCGCGGTTATCGTTGAAATTGCCAACCACCGTTGACCAGTGCATCTGCAGCCGCATATCCGCGCGATCGTCGGAAGCATGCAGGGGCCGGACATTGAAGCCGTCGAGGACGGCGAAGGTGCGCAGGCTGAACTGGGCGCCGCTCAGGTCGCGGACCAGATCCTGCTCGGTAAACTGGCCTTTGTTGTCGAGGCTGGCATATGCCTGCGACCACTGGTGGGCCCCGATATCGTGGGCCAGGCTCTGCACCGAGGCTTGCGGCGTGGACCAGGAGTGCGCGGCGCCGGCGGTTTGTCCGGCAAAGGCCGCGGCGCTGGGGACCGGCCACAAGGTTCCGACGGTCACAAGGCCAGCGGTGACGAGAATGATGACGATCGCAATCAGACGTCCCATAGCTACGAAGCCATCCTTCCGTGGGCGACAGGCTCTTCTTCTTCTTCGGCAAGCTCAACATCGGATACGGAGCGGATCGGCTCTCCGGGTATCAGGACCAGAAGGAGCGCGAGCAGGCTGCTGCCAAAGGGCAGCGTCCCCCACCACAACCCCTGCCAGCGCGGCGGCCTCTGCGGCGCGTTGACCGGCGTTGCCGGCGGAACGCTGTCGTTGGCCCACAGGTAGACCGTGTTGTTTTCCAGCGTGTCCACATGCCGCCAGCCCGCAAACGAGAGCAGCGGATCGTAGTAGTGATCCTTGACGAAGACCCAGCGAATCCCGTAGCGATCCGCATGGTGGAGCATGGCGCGGAGGGCGTCCAGTCCGGCATCGCCGAAATATTTTGCGTCGGTCAGCGCACCGGACCCGTGCGCCTGAAGTTCGGGCAGCATGCGGCCGGAGTTCCACTCCCCATCCACACTGCCCGCATCGGTCAGCATGGCCAGCCGGGCCATCTGGTTTCCAAATCCAAGCGTGATGTAACGGTAGCGGTCGTGGCCGTCGCGGTTGAGCCACTGGGCGCATGAATCAATCTTGAAACCCGCGCCCTCGGGCGGAAAATAAGTGGACCAGCAGACCGCCAGCGCACAGGTAAAAGCCGCCGCCACGGCGAGGGGCAGCGCGGCGCGCAGCCGGAAACGGCGGACCAGTTCCGAGGCCATCAATCCGATAAACGGCAAGGCCAGCAGACTGGCCCAGTAGCTGAAGCGCTCCATTGTAATAACGTCGAAGGCGCGTCCCAGAAGGTAATAGCCTACCGGTGTGGTGCCGCCCAGACCCAGCAGAAACGCCAGCCAGAAGCCGAACAACAGCGGTCGCAGGCGCGGAATCGCAGCTCCGCGAAAGATGATGAAGGGCAGCGCGAGAATCATCGCTCCATAGGGAACGAGGAAATAGTTGATCCCCAGGTGGGGGCTCAGGATGTAGTTGGCGCGGCTGGCATGCGGGATCGGCACCTGGGTGACCGGATAGTGGATCAGCGCGATCCAGAACGGCAGCAGAACCACCGCCACGGCGATTCCGACGGCCACGGTGATCGTCACCGTGCGAAACACGAGAGAGGAAACCGGAGCGCGCTCTCCGCCTTCGCGGTCAATGAATGCCAGAGCCAGGACCGGCAGGGCAAACAGCAGCGACCCAAAGACCAGGGTGGCGCTGTGCGTGGCCGCGGCCGCGGTAAACAGGGCAAGGCCCTTGAGAAAGGCCTTCTTGCGCCCGAAGCGAATCCACTCAAACAGAAACGGCAGCGCATTCAGATAAAGGGGCGCCGCGGCGGTAGTCGACAACTGGCCGGCCGCGTAGACCAGAAAGCTCTCGGCGCCAACGAAGACTGTCGCCAGAGCGGCGTAGGAGGCCGCCCGCTCGCTTACCCACAGCCGCGAGAACCGGTAGACCCCGAGGACCAGCAGCAAAATCGCCGCCAGCTGCACCGCCATGTAGCCCATCACCAGCCCGGTCACGTGGGAAACGATCGCAATCCACTGCTGGGGTACGGGCAGATAGGTAGTCTGTGAAAATCCGGCGTACCACTTCGTATTCCAGGGATCGAACCAGTGCTGCAAATAATGCGACGCGAAAAAGATGTGCAAATTCGTGTCGTAGGAGTGCAGCGGCATCTCCATGAGCAGAAGCGGAAGGTGGACCGCCAGTGCGGTGGCAAAGATCAAACTCAGCGGGATGGGGCGTGCTCCCGACTGGACCGGCTCAACTTTCTGCAAGTGTGTCCTCTCGAAAATGCATTGGATTCATATGGGCACTGCTGTGGTTGCTCGATTTCTCTATTTCCAACACTTTAAGCATCGCGACAGAGCCAACGCTGCCAACCCGCTCAGCATCCAACGGCGGAAGTGCAAGACCAGCTAGTTCGTATGCCTAAAGCCCGACCTCGGTTTCTGAAGACTGCAGTTCTGCCTGTTCTCTTCTTCATCCTGGTTTGGATTGCTCGCGCACAGACGTACTCGGTGGGTCCCCAGGGTTCGGCGAAACCGCAACAGGGGACCAGCCAGGCGCCGTCGTCGGGACAATCCCTGGGATGGGGATCGAACATTCAGAACGCGCGTCTCGCGCGCGCCGCGGAACTGGCTTTGAAACAGGGCCATCACGCGGAGGCGCAGGCCCTCGCCCAGCGTGCGGCCCAGACGGCACCCAGCGATCCGCATCTCTGGTTCCTGCTGGGCTACGCAGCCCGCCTGAACCACAACTTTTCTTTGTCGATCGACTCCTATAACCATGGGCTTCGTTTGCAGCCGGGAGCGGTGGAAGGACTTTCCGGGCTGGCGCAGACCGAAGCCGTCATGGGTCGCACGAAGGAAGCTCAGGTTCTGCTCCAGAAAATTGTGGCCTCTAATCCCAAACGTGTGAATGACGACGTGCTGCTGGGCGAGCTGCAGCTGCGCTCCGGCGACGACACTACCGCGCTCCAGACCCTGGGAACCGCGGAGCGCATGGCCCCCAGTGCCCGATCCGAAGTTCTGCTGGCCATGGGCTATCAGCACCTGAAGCAGTACGACCAGGCGGGCCACTATCTGGATATCGCGAAACGCCGCGCTCCGAATAACCCCGATGTGGAGCGCTCGCTGGCGGGCTACTACCGCCAGATGGGCCAGTACGACGAGGCTATCAAGGAGCTGAAGGCGATACCCCATCCCGCGCCGGATATCACAGCGGAACTCGCCTTCACCTACCAGCTCAACGGCAATATGGACCAGGCGGCGAAGGTGTATACGCAGGCCGCCAACGCGATGCCGAAGGATCTGGCATTGCAGTTGTCAGCGGCTCAGGCGGAAGTGGCGGCGGGCTCCGATGAACGCGCCAGCGCTTTTCTGGAGCGGGTCGCGAGCGTCCAGCCCGACAACTACCGCCTCCATGCCATTCGCGGACAGATCGCCCAGCTGGAGGACCATCCCGAGGACGCGGTCCAGGAATACAACACGGCCCTGGCGCATTTACCGGCGACGCCCGCGGAAGGACCTCTCTACCCGATCCAGATGCATATGGATCTGGTGAGCCTCTATCGCGGCCTGGACCAGAACGATGCGGCGCAAAAACAGCTGGCGCTCGCGCAGGGTGCAATTGGCGCGCTGAACGAGCAAGGGGCTGATCGGGCGCCCTTCCTGCGTCTTCGCGCCACCATTCGCCTGAGCGCCGGTGATCTGAATGGCGCGCATACCGATATTCAGAGCGCTCTGGCGCTCAGTCCCAACGATCCGAACAATCTGCAGCTCTCCGGCGACATTCTCATGAAGCTCGGACAGTCGGACGAAGCGATCGCACTCTACAAGAAGGTTCTGGCGCAGAACGGGAACAGCCGGTCGGCGCTCACCTCCCTCGGCTATGCATCGCGCGTGGTAGGCCGCGACAAGGATGCGGAGATGTACTTCAATCGGCTGGCCAAAGCCGATCCAAAGCTCTACGTGCCGTATCTGGCGCTCGGCGATCTTTTCGCCTCACGCCACGATTACCCAAGGGCAGAGAGCTTCTATCACAAAGCGTACGGGCTCTCTCCGCGCAATGCGTCCATTGTGGCGGGCGGCATGAATGCCGGCATCGAGGCCCACAAGCTTGAGGTGGCGGGAGAGTGGGTGAAACGAGCCAGCCCGGCCATGCAGAACAATGCGCGCCTGCTGCGCGAAGAGGAACGCTACTACAGCTTCAAGGGCAATTACCAGGAGTCAGCCCGCATCGGCGAGAAGGCCATCGGGTTGTTGCCGAAAGATCGCGACGTCGTGGTGTACCTGGGCTACGACTACCTCCATCTGGATCGCTACCAGGATCTGCGGCAGCTGGCGCAGAAGTACAGCCCGATTCTGACGAAGGAGCCCGACCTCCCTCTGCTGGCCGGTTATGTGGAAAAGCACGATGACCATCTGAACGAGGCGCGAGCCGACTTTACCGAAGCGATCGAGCGCGACCCGAAGGTGACGACTGCCTATGTGAACCGCGGCTACATTCTCCATGACCTGCATCAGCCGCGGGCCGCGGAGAACGATTTTGAAACCGCCCTCCGCCAGGATTCCAAAAACTCCGAAGCCCACATGGGCCTCGCCTACACCAGTCTCGATCTGCATAAGCCGCAAATGGCACTGCGCGAAGTAAACCTCGCCGTTGCGGGCCTGGGCGATTCCCTGCCCATCCACCTGATTCGCGCGACGGCTTATGGGCAGGAGGGGGCGCTAAGCAAATCGGCAACCGAATATCGCGCCGCGCTCAAATTCGCGCCGAACGACGGCGAACTGCACATGGCCCTGGCCAGCACGCTCTACTCCATGCGGCACTATCACGAAGCCGTCGATGAGCTGCAACTCGCCAGTCGCCTCTCGCCCTCGGACCCGCTCATCTACGCGTGGCTGGCGCGTACCTGGGCGCAGCTCGGCGACCGCAACCAGACCTTGCGGTTCGTCCAGCTCGCGGAAGAACGTGCGCGGCTGACGCCTGCCGCCGACATCAAGCCCGGGGAAGAGGCGAAGCCGCACTTCAGTAACAGTGACGTATATATTTTTACCGGCGATGCGCTGGCCGATTTGGGCGACCAGCGGGCCGCCATGCTGCGCTTCCGCCGCGCGCTGGTGATGTCCGACGCTGACCGGGTGGAGGTACGCCTCGCCGTTGCGGAACTCGAGGCGCGTCAGGGGCATGGCGACGATGCCAGCCGGCAAATTGCTCTGGCGCTCATGGAGGCGGAGGCCGGCACCACCGTGCCCCCCACCGGCCAGCAGCTTCTGGAAGCCGCCGATGTCTTCCGGCGCCTGCATGATTACCAATTATCGGAAACCTACCTCCAACGCGCCCAGGCAGCGGGAGCATCCGATACTGCTGTGCATATCGGCCTCGCCAATACGTATCTGGCTCTCGGAGATACCGCTCGCGCCCAGGGCGAGCTCAACGCCGTTCGCAACGACGCGGACGAGGAACCCAATTATCAATATTTGTTAGCGGAAGCCAGCGTCTATCGCCAGGAACATCAGAACGCCCAGGCGCTCACCGCCTTCGCGCAGGCGGTGGATGCGGCCGGCGAGGATCAGACCGCCGAACAGAACCTGCTCGAGGCGGGAGGCGACGAAGGCTATCGCGTCAACTCCCGGCTCAGCGCTCTGGCCAATGTAACCATCCAGCCCATCTTTGAGGACACTCCCGTCTACGTGCTGGATTCCAAACTGGATGCCCTCTTCCCGGTGCCGCCTGCGGACACTTCCCTGCTCCCGCCGCCCCGCTCCTCGATCGATACCGAGTGGACCAACGCCTTCCATCTGCATCTAAATTATTTGCCCACGGCCACTGGTTTCTTTCAGCTGCGTAATGCACGCGGCACCATTTCCGTGCCGAGTACCAATTCGATCGTCAAACGCGACACCACGGACTATTCATTCAACATCGGGCTCAATCCGACGGTGCATCTGGGCAACAACGTGATCACCTTCAACAGCGGTATTCAGGAGACCATCCGGCGCGATGCCCTGGAGCCTCGAGCGCTGAATCAGAATATCTTCCGCGAATTTACATATATGTCCACCAGTTCTTTCTTTCATCTGATCTCTGCCAATGGCTACGTGCTGCACGAAAGCGGACCCTTCACCGAAATCAACGAGGAATCGCACGCCTTTGCCGCCGCTCTGAATTTCCAGGTTGGCGCGCCCTGGTCGCGAACCGCGCTGATTACCGGGTGGGGCGAGAACGACCAGACATTCAATCCGGTGGGCATTGAGGACTACTACACCTCCTCCTACGTCGGGCTGCAGCACCGGTTTGGGGATAGCTTCAATCTCAAGGGCATTGTGGAGGACCTCCGCGCCTGGCGCGTCGTCAGCCCGCGCTCCGGCATCGCCCAGGCCCTTGTTCCCTCCGCCGTCATCAACTGGTCCCCGGCGCGCAACTGGCAGGTTCAGGGTAATGCCGCCTGGTCCAGCACCCGCGGTTTCCATATCTACGACGACATCACAGGAGGCGCGACCGTTTCCTGGGCCCTCCCCTTCCACCGTGAATTCCACGATGAAAGCGGCGACGTGGTCCTGCAATATCCCATTCGTTTCACCGGCGGCGTCCAGCAGGAAAAGTTTTACAACTTCACCGGTGCGCAGAACCAGCAGTTTCGTCCCTTCGTTGGCATCACCATCTTCTAAAGGCGGATCCGATGAGAATTTGTTTAGTAGCGACTTTCCCTCCCAGCGGACGCCAGCTGAATGAGTATGCCTTCCACATTGCGCGTGAGCTGCAGCAGCGTCCCGATATCCAGCTCACCATCCTGGCCGATGAGCTGACCGACTACGAGTTCGCTACCGACGGCGACGGCCAGCCGCTGAAGGTCACCCAGCAGCCGGAGCTTCCCGGCTTCGAGGTGGTTCGCTGCTGGAACTTCAACAGCATTGCCACGCCTGTCCGGCTGCTCAATACCATCCGCCGCATTCGACCTGACGTGGTGTGGTTCAACCTGGTTTTTTCCAGCTTTGCCACGCCCGAGAATCCGGTCGCCGCGCTGGCCGGACTGTCCACGCCGGCCCTGGTACGCGCCATGGGAATCTACACCCACGTCACCCTGCACCACGTTCTTGAGCACGTCGACTTCGGTGCGGCCGGGGTGAAGCAGGAGCGCCTCTTCCGCCTCGGTACCGACGTGGCCACCCGCGCCCTGCTGCGAGCGAACTCCGTTTCCGTCCTGCTGCCCGGCTATCAGCGCACCCTGATGGAGAAATACGGTGCGAAGAACGTTCTGCTCGGCACCCACGGCACCTTCGCCGCCGAGCCCATCCCTCCGGACTTCACCAAGCGGGGCAATCCTGACCTGCGCATTCTGGCCATCGGACACTGGGGCACCTACAAACGCCTCGAGACCCTGATGGAGGCCTTCCCCGCCGTCGTGAAGGCTGTACCCAATGCGCGGCTCATCGTGGCCGGAGCCAATCATCACACCCGGGCCGGCTATTGGGAATCAATCCGCGCCGCCCAGCCGCCGGAGTTGCCGATCGAGTTCCGTGGCTATGTTGCCGAGGAAGACATCCCGGAACTGTATCGCACCACCTCAGTTGTCGTGCTGCCTTACGATTCGGCTACCGGATCCAGCGGCCCCGCGCATCAGGCCTGCGAGTACGGTGTGCCCGTCGTCTCCTCCGACATTCCCGACTTCATCGAGATGGCCGCCGACGAAGACATGGCCATCAGCTTTTTCCAGCGCGGCGACGCCGCCGATCTGGCGCAGCAGCTCATCACCATCCTCCAGTCGGCTTCTCTCCAGCGGCAAATGGCGGAGCACAATTACGCCGCCGGCGTCCGCATGACCATGAGCAATGTTGTGCGCGATTACCTGCGCTGGTTCGAACTGCACCGCCGCCGCAAACATCTGGGCGCCCCGGCCATCACGCCCATGCGTCGCCGGGCCTGGCTGCAGTCTCTGTTCCGCTCCCGCCGATCCGGGCCAGATTGGCCCCCGGCATCCGGCCATTCCGCTCGCACCGAAGAAAGCCTCCCCTCCAACTCGCTCGACTTCTCCGAGGAACCCAATCACCCCACAGCGTTCACAGACTCCCGCAGAAGCAGGCACACAGACGAGCACCGCGGCACCCGGAATTCTGATGGCTATTCCTCTCATCCGTCCCTCGAGGGTGGATGCTGATATGACTTCGCCACCAACCTCACACCTGGCAGTCACGTCGTGACGACTGAGTTCAGGAAGGAGAACACCTTGCGATCGCTGTCTGTTCCCCGTTTCCTCAGCCGCGTTGGGCTACTGTTTCTATTTGGCTCGGCGATTGCATTCCCTGTTCTCACCAGCGGGTGCGGTTCCTCCTCCGGTACCAAGGCGGTTCCCCAGCCCACCGTCACCATCAGCGCCAGTCCTGCTTCGGTCACAGCGGGCGCCAGCGCGACCCTCACGGTGACGGCTACCAATGCAGGTTCAGTGAAGATCGCCGGCAGCGATGGCAGCAGCTATTCCCTCGCGGTCTCCGGCGGCACGCAGTCCGTCACTCCCACCGCGACCGTTACCTACACCGCAACGGCGGCAGCCGTCACTGGGCCGACAACTGCGACGGCCACCGCGACCGTTACAGTGACTGCGGCTGCGGCGCCCACGGTAACCATCTCCGCCAATCCCACAACCATTGGCTCGGGCACCTCCTCCACGCTTACGGTCGCCGCTGCCAATGCGACCACCGTGACCATCTCCGGCAGCGACGGCAGCAGTTATACGCTCACCTCGGCCACCGGTGGCACCCAGGCCGTCAGCCCGGCGGCGACAACGATCTACACCGCCACCGCCACTGGGCCGGGCGGCACGGTGACCGCGCAGGCCACAGTGACCGTGACCGCGGTCGGCGCCGCCCCCACCGTCACCATTACGGCGAATCCCACCACCATCGCCCCGGGCGGCAGTTCTACCCTCACCGTTACCGCTGTGAATGCCACACAAGTCACCGTGACCGGCACCGATAACAGCAGCTACACATTGTCGCCCACGGGGGGCACGCAGGCAGTCAGTCCCGCCGCCACCACCACCTACACGGCTACCGCTACCGGAGCCGGGGGCACTGTCACCGCCGCGGTGGTTGTCACCGTGACCACAGGTAACGAAAACGAGATCACCCATGTGATCTTCATGCTCCAGGAGAACCACACCTTCGACAACTACTTCGGGATGCTCAATCCCTATCGGGAATCCAACGGCTGGAACATCGGCGCCGACGGGAACACTTACAACGTCGACGGGATCGACGATAAGCTGAGCACCATCACGAACGAGGACGACCAGGGGGACGTCTATCCCCTCTTCAAATTCACCACCACCTGCATCGATGACGAAACCTCGGCGTGGCTGGCCAGTTATGGCCAGGTCGACCGCTATAACTTCACCACCGGCCGAGGCATCAATATGGATGGCTTCGTCCACAACGCGGAAGGCTTTACCACGGCCTGCAACAAGCCTGGCGCCACCTGTTCCGGCACGTTCAACGACACCACCGGCCGGCGCTCCATGGGCTATTACGACCAGGGATTCCTCAACTACTACTACTACATGGCCTCGCAGTTCGCTCTGTCGGACCGCTGGTTTTCGCCGGTCTCCAGCAAGAGCGTCTCCAACCGCCTGGCTGCATTTACCGGCGGCACTACCCAGGGTTTGGTCAAGGATCCCAGCCAGGACGACGATATCAAAACCCAGCTCGCCATTCCGACCATCTTCCAGGAACTGGACCAGAACAATGTCTCGTGGAAGCTCTACTACACCTCAACTCAGGGCTTCTGCTTCGCGGAGGAGGAGTGCACCGGGGGCGCCAACGCCAACTTCCCTGCCACCTGGTTCACCTACTTCAGTTATTCCTACAGATATCTGTATCTGAATCCGAGCGGTGCTCCCTGCACCGGAACCACGCAATCGTCCACCGCAGTTGGCGACACATCGGGCTCCTTCTGCATCGACACCAGCAAGATCGCACCCTTGACGACGTACTACACCGATGTGCAAAACGGGACGCTGCCGAGTTTTGCCTTCATTGAATCGGGATCCGGCCTGAACGACGAGCATCCGGGCTCCACTCAATCGATCCTGAAGGGACAGGCCGAAGTGGCGAAGGTGATCGATGCTCTGATGAGCAGCCCGTCGTGGCCCAGTTCAGCCTTCTTCATGAGCTATGACGAGGGCGGAGGCCCCTATGAACACGTTCCTCCGGTGCCCGGCCACTCCAACGACTACACCGACGCGGCGGTGAAGGGTCTGTACCCCGACATCTCCTCGATCGCCGTCAACGCCGACAGCTACAACCCGTGCCTGAACACGAACCCCAGCGGTCAGCCAACTCTCCTGCACTGCGACCTCGCTACCGGCGATCCGGGCACGAATCCCGCTGACGCCCCGGCCGTGAGCGGATTCGCGGCGCAACTCGGTTTCCGCCTGCCGAACATGGTGATCTCCCCGTTCACGAGGAAACACTACGTTTCGCATATTCCCATGGATCACACCGCGGTCATCAAGTTCGTGGAGAACCGTTTCATCGGCAGCTCCGCGCACCTGACGAACCGCGACGCAGCCCAGCCCAGCCTGCTCGACTTCTTCGATTTCACTGGAATTCCGTGGTCCACGCCGCCCACCCCGCCCGCGCCGAACACGACAACCGGGACCTGCAACCCGGATAACATGGGGCCGTAAGCTCGGGAGCCCCCAGGCTTCACAACTCGCACACTTCAGCGGCGCAACAGATCTCGTCCCCTACGAGTTCTTTGCGCCGCTCGTTTTGTTGTCCGAGAGAGATTCCGCATCGGCGGGGAGAACTTCATAGGGACGCATCATGTCGTTGTCTTCGTGCTCCAGCATGTGGCAGTGAAAGACGAAGCGGCCGGCGTAGCCCTCAAAGTGCACAAGAATGGTCAGCACTTCTCCCGGATAGACGAGTGCCGTGTCTTTTCTTCCCACCTCATTGGGTTCCGGAGCGCGGGTGATCCCGATTAAACGAAGCCTGCCGCTGGAAAGCATGGTCGCGGTGTCGTATCCCTGACGCTCCACAATCCGAAACTGCACCAGGTGCAGGTGCATGGGATGGGTATCGTCCGTGGTATTGATGAAGCGCCATTTTTCGACAGAGCCCAGCCGCGGCGTTTCGGTAACCGGATCGTCGTAACCTTTGTCGTTGATCCGTACGCCGAGAGAGCGGCCCTGGGGATCGAACCTCTCCGCCAACATAAAATCGCGGACCCGGATGGAAGAGTCGTCGGCCGGAGGAGGCGCGGGATGCGCGGGGGGCAAGGCAAAGACCGTCTTCGCGCCCTTCAGCGGCCGAGTCACGTGGAACTGCATGAATTCGCCCAGCGGGGTTTGCGGTGGCACCATCATCGACCAGCCCGGGAAGGGAGAGGCCGCATCGTTGTTCAGCGTGACGGTTTTGCCGTCGAGTCCGGAGAAATCGACGATCAAATCAGCGCGCTCGGCCGGCCCCAGCAGCAGTTTCTCCATCATGACCGGACTCGGCAGCAGACCCCCATCCGAGCCGATCTGATGGAACTTGACCAGACCTGGAATGTCCAGCGTCGACTTCGCAAGATTCAAAAAGAGCCGCACAAATCGCGCATTGCACCCATTCAGCACGCGGAACCGATAGGGACAAGGCTCGACTTCCAGGTACGGAAAGATCGCTCCATTCACAACTGGAAACTCTCCGAAAAACTCCGAGCCCCACACACCCGGGGGGAGCGGCACGCCATCCTCGAAGGTCGGCGCATAGACCAGTTGTCCGCGCGCATCGACGGTCCGGTCCTGTACCAGCAGCGGGATCTCGTAATCGCCCGAAGGCAGGTTCAGCGCTCGCTCCTGTTCATCGCGAAGCAGGTAGAAGCCGGAAAGGCCGGCATAGACATTCAGCCGCGTGATGCCGAGCGCATGATCGTGGTACCAGAGCGTCGCGGCCTGCTGGCCATTGGGATACGTGTAACGAACCGACTGTCCTGGCGTTATCCATTTTTCGGGCAAGCCGTCGCTGAATGAAGGCGTGGACGCCCCGTGAAGATGGGTCACCGTTCGCACCGCCGGCGCCGGAGGCATGGCTCCATGAATGTGCGGATCGACGGTAAAAAGATGGCGTGTCGGCAAATGGTTTTGCCATTCGGCCACAATCGGCCGTCCTCGCCACACCTCAAAAGTGGGCCCTGGGTATTCCCCCTCAAATCCCCACAAACGGGCAGGCGGGAGCTGCGAATGCAGACGCCGCGAGAACTGCATGAGGCGGATGACGTATTCGTCCCCGTCCCTGCCGGACCGGACGGGCCGCAACCGCCGTGGCACCGGCAGCGGATCGACGTAGCGTTCAAGAGTCGGCACCGGTGGCAACGACGGCGACACGGGGGGCGGCGGAGGTGACTTGGGCATCCCCAACTGAACAGCGCTGGCTGTCGGCCCCAGGACGGCCCCGGAAACAGACGCTAAGCACAGCTGGAGGAAGTCCCTCCTGTTTTGAGAACTCATTCCCTCTCAGATTACGCGGAGTCGCAGGACCCGCACAAACATTGCGCCGCGCAGCACAATGACCCGCGGCGCTTCAGCGAGAAGGCTCTGTCGCTCTGTCCTCAGTTCGTCCGCAGCGCCACCATCGGATTGATCCGCGACGCGCGCCGCGCCGGAAGAGCCGCAGCCGCCACCGCCACCGTCAGCAGCACCAGGCCCATTCCCAGGTAGGTCAGCAAATCCGTCGCCTGCGTCCCGTAGAGCAACGAGGTAATGGCCCGCGTCGCCGCCAGGGAGATCACAATTCCCACAGTCATGCCGGTTCCGGCCAGCACCAGCGTCCGTCCCAGTACAGTACGCTGCACCCGCCAGCGGCTCGCCCCGAGCGCCATGCGAATCCCGATCTCCTGCGTCTGCCGCGTGACGGAATACGCGATCACCCCATAGATCCCCAGCGAAGCCAAAAGAAGGCCGAGCCCGGCAAACGCGCTCACCAACATCATGAAGAACCGCCGCGGCGAATCCGCCCTCTGGACAATCCCCTCCAGCGGCCGGAACTCCGTCGCCGGCTGGCTCGGATTCAGCGCCCGCAACGTCTGCAGCACGCTTCCGGCCAGCGACGCCGGCGCCACACTCGATCGAATCACCAGTTGCGCATCGTCCGGACCCTGCTGCGTCACTGGATAATAGATCTGCCAGCCCGGATCCCCCTCCACGTTGTCGGCGTGCAGATCGTCCACCACGCCCACCACCCGGCAGTCCCCGCCGTTCGCCTGCAGAATCCGTCCCACCGGATCCTGGTCCGGCCAGTACACTTTCGCCGCCGACGCGTTGATGATCACGACTCGCTGGCTTTTCGGCCCGTCCTCCCACGTAAAGTCGCGCCCGCGCACGTGCATCCCCATCGCCTCCAGATATCCCGGCGAAATCACGTACACCAGAGGTCCGTGCAGCGTTCCCTCCGGAAACACCTTTCCCTTCGGCGTCGGCGTTCCCCACGCACGATTGCGCCCCAGCGGCAAAAAGTCCGCAAAGCCCGCTGCCGTCACGCCTGGCAGCGCGCTCACCCGCGTCGCAATCTCGCGGAAGATCGCCCCCCGCTTCAGCGCGCTCGCCTCATCGGTTGCGGCGCTGTCGTCATACTGCACCTTCATCGAAGCGGCGTGCTGCGGCTGGAATCCCAGATCGATGTCCAGCACCTTCATAAAACTCCGCAACAGCAGCCCGGCGCCCACCAGCAGCACACAGGCGAGCGCCACCTCGCTGATCACCAGCACCGCGCGCACGCTCTCATGCCGGCGCCCCGCACTCGATCCCGGGCCGGAATCTTTCAGCGCCTCCTGCAAATGCCCGCTCGCCATCCGCAGCCCCGGCATCAGCCCAAACAAAAATGCCGCCGCCACTGCGATCAGCACAGTCCATCCCACCGCCGCGCCATCCACATGCAGCGTGCTCAGCAGCGGCAGGGCCAGCGACCCCTGATGCGCCAGCCACGCGATCGTTCCCATCGCCAGCGCCAAACCCAGCGCCGCCCCTGCCGTCGACAACACCAGGCTCTCGATCAATAGTTGCCGCACGATCCTTCCCCGAGTCGCGCCCAGCGCCGTACGCATCGCAAATTCCTTGCTTCGCGCCGCCGCCCGTGCCAGCAACAGGTTCGATAAATTCACGCACGCAATCAGCAGAATCGTCCCCACGGCCGCCCACAGCACAATCAGCGACCGCCGCAGCCGCCCGCTCACGTAGTCCTTGAGCGTCCGCAGCTCAATTCCGCCGCCCTTGCCTGCATACTCCCCGCATGATCCCGGATACTTCACGTTCCAGCACAGATGCGGCACCACCAGGTTGGCGTCCGCCTGCGCCTGGCCCAGCGTGACTCCGGGCTTTAACCGCCCCATCATCGTCACGATGTTGCCCCACATCCGCTCATCGTCCAGCACCAGAGGCACAAACAGATCGGTCTTCGATCCGGGAGAGAATGCCGCCCCAAAGTCGAAGCTCTGCGGCAACACCCCCACTACCGTTACCGGCCGACCGTTCAGATCGATCTCCCGCCCTACGATCCCCGGATCGCCGGCAAACTGGCGCTTCCAGTACGGGTATGCCAGCAGCGCCACCGGATGCGATCCCTTCTGCGCCTCCGTCATCGTGAACAGTCGCCCCAGCGCCGGCTGCACTCCCAGCACCTGGAAAAAGTTCCCGATCACTTCCATCCCCGTCGCCGGCTGCGGGTCGCCGTGTCCAGCCAGCCGATAATTGTCCGGGCTTGTGAACGCTTCGTACCCGGTCACGTCCTGATACGCGCGCGACTCCCTTTTGAACTCCTCATAGGCGTCGGCCGAATAGGTCGCGCACGAGAATCCGCATGTTTGCGGCGGTGGCGCAATCCACACCAGCTGCTGCGAATCCGGAAACGGCAGCGGCCGCAGCAGCAGCGTATTCACCACGCTGAACACCGCCACGTTCGCCCCAATGCCCAGCGCCAGAATCAGCACCGCCACCACGGTGAACGCCGCATCTCTGCGCAGCGTTCGCGCCGTGTAGCGCAGATCCTGCCCCAGCACATCGAGAAACGGCAGCCCCCGAGCCGCCCGCTGCTCCTCGCGTGCTCGCTGCACTCCCCCAAACCGCACCAGCGCCCGCCGCCGGGCCTCGTCGGGGCTCATGCCGCTTCGCAGGTTCTCCTCAACGGCCATCTCCAGATGCGCCGCCATCTCCGCATCCAGATCCTGATCCAGCGCGTCCCTTCCAAAGAACGCCCGCACCCTCTGCCATAACCGCCGGCCCCACCCATCCGCCATCGTGATTGCCTCCGGCCTTTCTGCTGTAACCTGCAACTTCTCCGCTATTCCCCAGCTTCTAGTCCCTGCCCCAACACCCGCCCCATCACGGCCGCCAGCCGCTGCCAATAGACCGCGTCTTCCGCCAACTGCTTGCGGCCCCGCGCGGTAATCCGATAGAACTTCGCCTTGCGATTGTTATCCGATATGCCCCACTCCGCCCCAATCCAGCCTCGCTGCTGCAGCCGCACCAGCGAGGCGTAAATCGTTCCCTGATTCAGCAGCACCTCGTCGCCGCTCACCTGTTCGATCCGGCGGGCAATCCCGTAGCCGTGCTGTTCCCCCATCGCCGCCAGCGTCTGCAGCACCATCAGGTCCAGGGTCCCCTGCAGCAAATCCAACTTCGAATCGGCCAAGAATTTCCTCCTGTGTTACGACCACAGAAGTATGCCACATTTCCCTGTGGCCGCGCCACAGGAGATTTCCCGCAGTTCGTTAGTTGTCTGCCGATGCGGGCGCAACCCCCTTAATGGCAGTAACTTGGAGTTCTACGAGCAGATAGATCCTCGAAAGCGCCCATCTCGTCCGCCATTCGGATCCTCGCCGAGGGCTCCAGATCGCGCTA
>DASRRO010000025.1:0-3993 GCA_035656855.1 Acidobacteriaceae bacterium
GCGTTGCGCGTGGGCTCGGCAGAGAGACGTTGCGGGGGCTGATACGGTGCGGCCGGTGTGGATGGCCTTGCGAAAAGATCCGCCTCTTCGGCGTGAGCGCTGCTCCGGGCCGGCGCCTCATAGTCCGCGTCGTCCAGCGTGAGGTCGTCGGAGCCGCTGTAGGACTCCTCCTCTTCCTCCTCATCTTCCACGAACTCACGATCCTCTGCGTCGAGGTCGCGATCGTCCTCATCGTTGCCGGCCGCATACAGCTTCAAGGTCTCGTCGTCCTGCAGCATCGTTACTCTCCCTGACCGCTTCCATCTGGAAGTTCTGCGGCCCTCGCGCCGACTGTGTGCAGTACTAAAAAACGGCGCACACAGCTCTCGCGAATAGTAGCAACAGGATTACGCCGCATGCAACGAAATAGCAAGCACCTTTTTTGGTGCAGGCGTTTTCTTGCGCGGTACGGCACGTCCCCTCTTCGGGTCACGGAGCGTTTACACAGGCTCAATGCGCTCGCCGTTTTCTCGAAGGGCCGCTGCCGGAATGCGCCTTGCTGCGCTTGCCGCCTGCGGAAGAATGCGCTCCTTTGTGCGCATGTCCATGCCGTCCGCGGCGCACCCGCGCCGTCGGCGCGAGATGGACAGGCTCCGTCACGTAGAGCGTGCGCCCCACCGCCACGCGGTTTGAAGAGAGATGATTCCAGGCGCGCAGATTCTCGACCGTCACGCCGAAGCGATCGGCGACGGTCACCAGCGTATCGCCGCGGCGCATCTTGTAATGTTGCTGGGCGGCCGCGCTCGTCTCCACCGGAATGACCAGCTCATCGCCGGGCTGAATCGGCTGCGCATCGGTGACATCATTGAGGGAGGCGATCGCCGCGGCGCGCGTATGCAACGCTGCTGCGATCTGGTCCAGCGTCTCGCCGTCCTTCACCACATGGAAGCGCCAGTTCGCGCGGTTTTCCTCGGGAATCTCCTTCAGGCGATCCAGAAAGATCTGCCGCGTGCCCACCGGCAGATGCAGATCGTAGGGAATGTCGTGCGGCGTGGCCAGGCGCAGCAGCGCCGGATTCAACGCCACGATCAGCGGAACGCTCGTGTTCGTCAGATCGGCGACCAGCGGCAGGCTGATCGCATACTCCGTCGTCACCGTGTCGGAGACCACCGGCGCATCCGGCACGATGTCGGTCAGCCCATACTGCTGCGGGTTCTTCGCCATGATGACGGCGGCAAGAATGCCCGGCACATAATTCTTCGTCTCGGCCGGCAGCGCATTGCGGCGGTACAGCTCCCAGAAGTCCGCATACCCCGTGCGGCTCACCGCCCGCTGCACATTGCCCGCGCCCCAGTCATAGGCCGCCATGGCCAGGTACCAGTCGCCGAACTGCGCATACAGATACTTCATATATTTCGCATAGGCGATGGTGGATTTTTCGGGATCGAAGCGCTCGTCGAAGTAGCCATTGCGCTCCAGGCCATAGGCCCCCGCGAAGGGCATGAACTGCCACATGCCGCCCGCCCCGGAGCTGCGGTTGAGCGCCTGCGGCTGAAAGCCCGACTCCGCCACCGCCTGGTAGATCAGGTCCTGCGGAACGCCGTACTGCCGCAGCGTCTTCTGGATCATCGCCTTGTATTTGCCGGCGCGCTCCAGCGACGCCACCAGGTGCGCATGCCCGCCCGGCGAATTGGTGAAGTAATTGATGAAGCCCGCGACATAGTCGTTCACCACCAGCGGAAGGTCGGACTGTGTCGTCTTCAGCTCGGCGCTCAACCGTCCCACCAGCGCTGGGTCCGGCGGAAACGTTACCGCAGCCATCGCTTCGTCCAGCGGCGCAGGTTCCACCTTCGGCGAGAAGCCATTCCCCTGCTGCAGCGCAATCAGCTCCAGCGAATTAATTCTGCTCAGCAGACCGTCGAACTCGTCCGAAAGCTGCGGATCGTTCTTCAGATCCATTCCGCTCGTGAGCATCGTGTCGACAGCGTTATCGAAATCCATGCGCGCCGCATCCAGCCGGTTCGCGTTATAGTTCGCCACGCCCGACCGGTAGCTGTTCTCAGCCCGGCCAATCAGCGCCTGAACCTTCTGTGCATGCTGGTTCGCGGCCTCGTCCTGCGCAACCTGCGCCGCATCCTCATCCGGCGCCGCTGCCGGCTGGACCGGTTGCTGGGCTACAACCTTCGACCGCCCGCCCTTCTTGCTCTTCTGCAGGGAATCCTTCGGTCCCGCCGCCGCCATCCTCACCGGACAGCCCAGCATCACCACCAGAAGCGGCGGCGCGGCGAGCGCAAACAATAGACGGCGGCGAAGCTGCCAGGCGGAGCGACGAGAATCCATCAACTTATTTATTGTACGGAACACTCACCGCGGCCATAGCTCTACCGGGTGTGGAGACGGCCACGAAAGGGTCGGCGAATCCGTCTTCCGCCGCCGGAAACCACCATGTCCCAGACCCCTACGGGCGACCAAACCGCAGGTCACATCAGGCACATTTTGCTGTTCCAGCCGGGCTTGCGCGAGCTAGAATCCGCGTCATCCATTCTCTCCGCCGGCCTGCAGGGAGGAGCCGAAGATGCATGAAGATGTCTCTCTCGTCCGTCTCTACCTGCTCCGTGCCCTCTATCTAGGCAATTTCGTCATGCTCGGCCTCTCTGTATGGCCCGGCATCCTCACACATCACGGTTGGGCCAATCCTCTCGAAGGCGTCGGGATCGCCGCCTGGGGTGCGCTGTCCCTCCTCTCAATCATTGGCGTCCGCTACCCGCTGAAGATGCTTCCCCTCATCTTCTTGCAATTCACCTATAAGCTCATTTGGATCCTCGCCGTCGCGCTTCCACGCCTCTCCAGCGGCGCACCCACCTGGTACATGAAGCCGATGCTCATGGGGGTCATCATCGAACCCCTTCTGATCCCATGGGGCTACGTCTTCGCGACCTACATCAGGAAGCCCGGCGACCGGTGGCGAAATCGCCCTTCGGCTTCGCGTACGTAAACAGGCGGGCTCTGACCCGTAAAATGTCCACTGCATGCCCACCCGCGTCCGATCCTTCTCCAAGATCAACCTCGGCCTCGCCGTTGGACCGGCGCGCGCCGACGGCTTTCACGCGCTCGTAACGGCGTACCAGACCCTGGCATTGCGCGATGTCGTCACCGTCAGCGCCGTGCGGGCCGCGCAAACCCAGATTCGCGTGATGGCGAACCATCCCGGTGTGCCGCGCTCTGCGCTCGGCAACGCCGAACGCAATACTGCCTGGAAGATGGTGGCCGGCGCGCTGGACCGCCTGGGCCTCACCGCTTCGGTCGAAATAGATATAGAGAAGTCGCTTCCGGTGCAGGGCGGCCTGGGAGCCGGCTCGGCGAACGCGGCGGCGGCCCTGATCGGGCTGGAGCGGGAGCTCGGGCTGACGATTGCCCCCCCGCAGCGTCTGGCGCTGGCAGCCGAGGTTGGCTCCGACGTCCCGCTCTTTCTGCTGGGGGGCACCGTGCTCGGCCTGGGTCGCGGCGAAGAGGTCTATCCCCTGCCGGATCTGCCCTCTACGCCCTGTGTCGTCGCCGTTCCGGGGGTGGGCGTCTCCACGGCCGCTGCCTTCTGCGATCTCGACGCGCGCATGTCCTCAGCAAGCGCAAACTCTGGAACTCCATTGACTTCCGGGCCGTTTGCCGATAGACTAAGGGAGTTGAGCTGCGCTCTGGCTGCTGTCTGGACAGCAACCGGCGCCGATCTGGGCAGGCCTTCGGGCTCCCAATCCGCGTCCGAGCCTGGCCCCACCGGTATCGCTTCCACGATCCGCCCGGACAGGGTTTCGACCCGCCACTCCGGGGACTCGCCCACAGGCGGGGCTCCTGCAAGCCAGGAGGATACGCGAAGCGATCTGGCCGAGAATCCCTTTCTCGCGCTTGTCCGCACCGGGATCGAAAACGACTTCGAAGAGGTCGTCTTTCAGCAGCATCCCTCCTTGCGTTCAACCAAGCGTGACTTGATGGGAAGCGATTCGAGCCAGGCGCTCTATG
>DASRRO010000026.1:0-20863 GCA_035656855.1 Acidobacteriaceae bacterium
CGAATTGGCATACATTCCAAGTCCTAACCAAGAGAGCAGACCGGCTGCACCGAATGCTCTCAGGCCCTCTGGACTTCGCATCATCGTCTCCACACATTTGGTGGGGCGTGAGTGTAGAGAATATCAAGCATGGGAAGCCGAGGATTGAGCGTTTGCGTTGCTCGCCTGCATCCGTCCGTTTCCTTTCCGTGGAACCACTACTTGAAGATCTCGGTGAAGACCTTGACCTTAGCGGCATTGACTGGGTCATTGTAGGGGGCGAAAGCGGTTACGGCGCACGCGCGATGGAGCAAATGTGGGTGCTAAATGTACTTAGTGCATGCAGGCGGCACCGGGTTCCGTTCTTCTTTAAGCAATGGGGAGGAATACAAAAGAAAAAGAGTGGACGGATATTGCTCGGCAGGACGTATGATGAATTTCCAGAATCGAGGAATGCCCCATTCCCTCCGCGTGCCGAGCGTCTGGAAGCGATGGGTGAAGTGGGCAGGAGGTTTTCCGCTCTAAATGGGCAGAAGCAAACCGTCCCGGGCAAGCATACCTGAGGAATTTTGCCCTCTATTCCCGGGCTATGCTGCAGGTCCTCATAAGGGAACTCGCCTCTACAAACGGATTAATCAACCGATCTGGACTGAGCATAAGGCAAGATTCATCCAAGCCTATCTGCGCTATTTCGTCCAGATCACGCGACATGGAACGTACATTGATGGTTTTGCTGGACCGCAGTACGAGGATCACCCTGATGCATGGGCTGCTTCGTTAGTACTTGAGAGCGAGCCTAAATGGCTACGCCATTTTTACCTTTGCGAAATTCGCCATCGCAGTATTAGGGCCTTGGAAAACCTTGTCGCGGATCAACCCGCCCCGATGAGCAAATCTGGCCATAGGCTGAGCCGAAAGGTAGAGGTGATTCCGGGCGACTTCAATGCAAGCGTTGAGAACATACTAAGAGCCGGATAGATAAGTCAGAAGGAAGCAACTTTTTGCCTGCTTGATCAGAGAACTTTCGAGTGTCACTGGGGAACGCTGGTGAAACTGGCGCGTTACAAGAACCCCCCGAACAACAAGATTGAGTTGCTCTATTTCCTCGGGGTTGGATGGCTTCATCGCGCCTTCTCCGGATTGCGAAGGCAGCAAATCGCGCGCGAGTGGTGGGGACGCGAAGATTGGAAAGATCTGCACAAACTCAATTGCTGGTCAGTCGCTGACCTAACGCGAACCAGGTTCATAGACGAACTGGGATATAAGTTTGCGGCCGCGTATCCGATCTTTGATCGCGAAAACGGGAATCGAATCATGTACTACATGATTCATGCATCGGATCACTCCGAAGCGCCTGCCCTGATGGTCAGGGCGCATGGGCGTGCTGTTAGGAGTCTGCCAAAGGAACGGCAGCTTGTGCTCCCGGGAGCGATCATCGACGAGAACGGTGCGGCATCCTCCGCTTCCGTACGGATTATTTGAGATCCGGATTGCGTCTCGTGCCAGCATCCCCTCTGGTTGACTACCAGGACCACCACTAGACGAGCCAAACCTGCCGATGCACAACCCGCCCCATCCCGGAAAGGTCCTCCGCGAGTACCTTGGCACCATGGAAGGCACCGAAGCCGCGAAGCGGCTCCGGGCCTCCCGCACCACCCTCTCTCGCGCCCTCAACGCCCGCGCCGGCATCTCCGCGGACATGTCCCTGCGCCTGGCCGACGCCCTCGGCACCCATCCCGCCTTCTGGTCCGGCCTCCAGATGGACTACGACCTCTGGCACGCCGCCCGCAAACGCCGCCCCCGCATCCAGCCTTCCGCAAGGCCGCGTAGCTGGCCTGCTCAATCTTTCGACCGCTTCGCATCTTGCATTTGTTTCGACTACTTGCTACTCCATAAGGAGCAAGTGACGGACTCCCAAACGATATGCCTAATCGAGCTTCTCATCGCATCACCCCGTCATCCGGGAATGTCTTTGCCGATCTCGGTCTTCCCGACGCGGCCGAACTGCAGACCAAGGCACGTCTCGGCGCCGCGATTTGCCGGATCGCTGAACAGAAGAGGCTGACGCAATCGCAGCTGGCGGAGATGCTGGGCATCGGTCAGCCGAAGGTTTCGGATCTGCTGCGCTACAGGCTCGACGGCTACTCCGTCGAACGACTCATGCGGTTTCTCCTGGCCCTTGGGCAGGATGTGGAGATCGTGGTGCGCGCAAAGCCGCGGTCGCGATCCGCGCGCATCGCGGTTACGGCTGCTTAGCAGGGATGGCCGAGGCCGCTCGGCCAGGCTCCTCCATCCAGCGTAAGCGGTCGGTGCCCAACCTGGGCCATCACCGCCGGCGAGCCTTCCCCTCCCCCAGTTCCACCTGGCCGAGCGCCTGATGGATCAGCATTTTCAGATAAGTCTGGTAGCGCAGACCGAGATGCGCCGCCTGCGCGCGTGCCCGCGCAATGTCCTCAGGGTCCAGACGAATCGTCGTCGTCGGAATGCTCCCCTTGCGTGCCGCCGTACCCCGCCCCAGCGTCCCGGCAGCCGCCGCCTTCTCGAACTCCCCGGCCAATGCGTCCTGGTGCCGATCCCACCACTCCGCCTCTTCCGCCTCATTCCGGAAGGTCTTTTTCTTCAGTTCTTCCCTCACGGGAACCTCCCCTCTCGGCGGGATACAGTTTCCGCAACTTGCGGTTTGCTGGAATCGCTGTCACCACCCGGACCTTGTCACCCCGCATCGTGGTCACGACAACCAGAACTCTGCCCGCATGCGTCTCGCCGACCTGAGCGATCCGCTCCTCTGAGTCGCGGTTTTCGAATCGCAGATCGATCGGCTCGTTCCGAACGACCTCCTCGGCCTCCGCGGGAATAATCGCATGCCGCGCGATGTGCTCAATTTTGCCGCGATCCCAGTCGAATCGGACGCCTGGCTTTCCCTGGACATTCACTGCATCCAGTGGAACCCGGCGGTCCGTCCCGCACAGCAACGAAGTCGCGGGGGAACGATTCTTCCGTGCCGTGACTCCTGATGCATATTGTCGCTACAATGTAGCTACACGTCAAGCGCTGTCAGGCCCGCACTGACAAGCCGGTGGCGCTTTGAAAGGGCACAGCTTTCAGCCATGCCGATGAGCCCGGAAAGATCTCGGGCTTTAGCCCCCGAGGGAATCGCGCCCGCCGACCCTTCGCTGTTGCCGGGTCCCTGAACGCTGCGCGCTAATTCTTCACCGTCATCGCGTCCGAGTCCACCGCCTTCTTGCCCGTGACCCCTTCCAGTCCAGCCAGAATCCCGCGATAGTCGCTCTTGTCGCACTGCATCGCGAAGCCGCCCTTCTTGTCGTCGTTGGCCCAGGTGAGTCCCACGAAATGCTTCTTTGATTTCGTCAGCGCCAGCAGCGCTCCGATGCCCAGCGACACGACTGCCACGCCGATCGCCGCGCCTACCCGCCGGTGAACGTCCTGCCCGTAGCTGATCTCCGTGACGCTGCTGGCCGGCAGCACGATCAGATCCTCATGGTCGGCGACAAAGCGAATGTTATTGCCTTCGATCAGCAAATGAATCTTCTCGCCCGTCTTCACACCGGACAACGAGCCTCCGTCGTACATGACCCTGTATCCGTTATCCCCCGCAAAGATGGACACCGGAAAGAAGAAGCACAAAAACAAAGCAAGACTGCGCAGCGGAAAATGTCTCAATGGATTTCCCTCGGAGGTACGCGGGAAATTCTATTGTTGCGAATCCGCGCCGCAGCCAGCGATTGCGGGACGCCACAGTACCTCCGTACTGTCAGCCTCATCGATTCCCCTTGCCTTCCACCCCGCCGCACTCGACACTAACCATAAGGAAAGCTCTGCCCGCAACCCGGCGCGCAGAGCTTTTTCTATCTCGACTCGCCCGCTCAGGAACGAGCCGGCGAGTCGAAATGGCCCAGGCCGAAACTTCGCCCGCTCTTTGAGACCACCGCGCACCTTTCCACAGCCCGACTCAACCGGGCCCCGGCAATCCTTCCGTGCTCTCCGGGATCTCTGTGTGGCGAGCGTTGCGAGAGCCAAAAAGAGGGTAATACCCTCAGGGTATTACCCTCTCTTAATTGCAAACAAAGTACTTGTTGAGGTCCTCCCCCAGGGGGGGTATCCCTGCCCCGTCCCTCAGGCTCCTTCGGGGTTTCGGCGAGAGCGGATCTTGTCGTAGAGGGCTTGCTCGATGGCGGTGTCGGGGCGCTTCTTAGGCGGGTCGGCGCAATAGGGCATCACGATCGCGCGTCCCATGAATTCCTGGTGATGGGAGACTTCGTACACGACATACGTCGGATGACGTTCGACGATTTCGAGCAGGAGATCGCACCAGCGCCAGCCCGGTTTGAGCATGGCGTTGAGCTGGCGTTCGAGCTCCTGCATGGCCGCCAGCGATTCCGCAAAGGTGAGGGTCGCGCTGCCTGCCTCGTCGAACGGGTACCGGTAGAGGTAAATATGGATCATCGGATTACCGGCTTCGATGACCCATGATTGCGCAACAGTTGTCGTTGCGTATCCCCCATCGAAGAGAATTCTGGTAATCGAGGAGGGTCTCTGCGAAGTGTTACCGGGACGGCGGGAGCCGATGAGCGGACGGATCTGGCCTTCCGGACCGGCGTTTTCCCGTGTTTTGCGAAGGCGCCGACGCCCGGCGATCGAAGGTGCCGAGCGGGGATGTGAGACGGGGATGAAACCGGCCCACTCTGCCGGCGCCTCGGAGGAGGAACGCCGGACAGAATGGGGCAGCGGGCCGGCAGCACGAAGGATCCCTCCGCGTGAACTGCTTCGCGGACCTTCCGCGCGAGCGAAGCGGGAAGGCCGGGACCTTCGCGCCACCGGCTAACTCAGCCCGGAGAGGGCGTCAACATCCTCGGCGGAAAGCCGGCGACCCGGTTTGACCACGGTGCGCGCTTCGAGCTGGAACTGATGACGCCGGCACCAGTAGAGGCTGAGGCCGGGAAGGAGGGGGGAAGGGGGGTCGACGGAGGCACTCTCGATGAACTCCTCAAACCCGCCAATGGGTTGGTTTACACAGCCGACGATGCCGCACGCAGGAGGGCCCGCCGGAACGAATGAGCGAAGAGGTTTCCCCGGAAAGATGAGCATTAGTTCCCTTTCTTGCACAATTCGGGAACGCATAACCTTGGGTAAGCTCGCGATATTTTGGAGTAAGTCTGGATAACCTACCCCACTATCTTTCAAGGTGTCAACAGAAAAGTGATAATCGCCATGCAGGGGGCGGGGATTCGGTTTTTCCTATTGACTCCTGGCATAACATCGCAGTTAGCGTCCGCCGCTATCTTCGCCGACTTTGAGCACGGCCAGGAAGGCTTCCTGAGGGATATCCACTTTGCCGATGCGCTTCATGCGCTTCTTGCCTTCTTTTTGCTTCTCCAGCAGCTTGCGCTTGCGGCTAATATCGCCGCCATAACATTTGGCGATGACGTTCTTGCGCAGCGCGGAGACGGTCTCCCGGGCGATGACCTTGGCGCCGATGGCGGCCTGGATGGCGACCTCGAACTGCTGGCGCGGGATGAGCTCGCGCATTTTGGAGACCAGGGCGCGACCGCGATCGTAGGCGAAGTCGCGGTGGACGATGATGGAGAGTGCGTCGACCGGCTCGCCGGAGACGAGGATGTCCATCTTGACCATGGGCGATTCCCACGTGCCGGAGAGGTGGTAATCGAGCGATGCGTAACCGCGGCTGACACTTTTGAGGCGGTCGTAAAAGTCGAGGACGATCTCGTTGAGCGGCAGCTCGTAAGTGAGCATCACGCGCGTGGAGGACACGTATTCGAAGTTCTTCTGGCGGCCGCGTTTTTCTTCGACGAGCTTGAGGATGCCACCGACGTACTCCTCGTTGGTGAGGATAGTGGCGGTGATCATGGGCTCTTCGACCTTGACGATTTCGCTCTGATCGGGCCAGCGCGAGGGGTTGTCCACTTCGATCATGGAGCCGTCGGTGAGGTGGACTTTGTAGCGGACGCTGGGCGCGGTGGTGATCAGGTCGAGGTCGAATTCGCGTTCGAGGCGCTCCTGAATGATCTCCATGTGGAGCAAGCCGAGGAAGCCGCAGCGGAAGCCGAAGCCGAGGGCGACGGAGGATTCAGGCTCAAAGAAGAAGCTGGAGTCGTTGAGCTTGAGCTTTTCGAGCGCGTCGCGGAGCAGGGTGTGCTCGTGGGAATCGACGGTATAGATGCCGGCGAAGACCATGGGCTTGATCTCCTCAAAGCCAGGCAGGGCTTCGGCGGCAGGGCGCGCGTCTTCAGTGATGGTGTCGCCGACGCGAGTGTCGGAGACGTTCTTGATGGTGGCGACAAAGAAGCCGACTTCGCCGGCGGAGAGCTCTTCGATTTCGACGGGCTTGGGCGTGAGGACGCCCATGGATTCCACGTCGAAGACTTTGCCGTTCCACATGAGGCGGATCTTCATGCCTTTGCGCATGCGGCCATGGACGATGCGGGCGAGCACGATCACGCCGCGGTAGGGATCGAACCAGGAATCGAAGATGAGCGCCTGGAGGGGCTTGTCGGGGTCGCCTTTAGGCGGCGGCAGGCGCTGGACAATGGCCTCGAGGATGTCGGGAACACCCTGGCCGGTTTTTGCGGAAACGGGAATCGCGTCGGTGGCGTCGAGGCCGACGGTCTGCTCGATCATCTCCTGGGTGCGCGCGATGTCGGCGCTGGGGAGGTCGATCTTGTTGATGACGGGAATGACTTCGAGTCCGTGATTGATGGCGAGATAAGCGTTGGCGAGGGTCTGGGCTTCGACTCCCTGGGAGGCGTCGACGACGAGCAGCGCGCCTTCGCAGGAGGCCAGGGAGCGGGAGACTTCGTAGCTGAAGTCCACGTGGCCGGGGGTGTCGATGAGGTTGAGCTGGTAGATCTGGCCGTCTTTTGCGGGGTACATCATGCGGACGGAGTGGGCCTTGATGGTGATGCCGCGCTCGCGCTCAAGGTCCATGGCGTCGAGGACCTGGGCCTGCATCTCGCGGGCGGTCAGCGAGCCGGTAAGCTCGAGCAGGCGGTCGGAGAGCGTGGATTTGCCGTGGTCGATGTGGGCGATGATCGCGAAGTTGCGGATGTGCTGGCTATCCATCGATGGGAAACGCGGGCGGGACCTGACGGGCGGGCAGGAAGTTCGCCGGAATGCTCAGTTTACCATCGGCAGGAGAGCGGTTCGGGACCTACAATAAAGCCTCTGACTCATGTTGATTGCAGTGAAACGAATTCTTCTGGCAGGGTGCGCAGTCGCGCTCGCGGGGCTGGCCGGATGCCCGCAGCAGACGGCGAAACAAGCTGCGCCGCCTAAACAGGCGACAGCGCCCGCCATGACCCAGGCTCAGACGCCGAATACACCCGCAACCGCGACTGCGGGACAAGCCGCTGCATCCGGGGCAGCGCAGGCTGAGGCACCCCATGCTTCCGCGCCGCAGGAGGAGTCAGAGCAGGACCGGCAGCTGATCGAATCGGTGGAGAAGGCTTACCACGCCGGGCTGAGCGACTACCAGCAGGGGCATCTGCAGTCGGCGCGAGCGAACTTTGATTATGCCGTGGACCTGCTGCTGAAGTGCCACTGCGATCTCAAGGGCAACGCCGCGCTCTCGGAGGAATTCGACCACATTGTGGACGCGGTGAACACGCTGGAGATGGACGCACTGCAGCAGGGAACCGGGTTTGGCACGCAGCAGGAGCAGGCGCCGGCGGACGTTGCCGGCAACATTACCACGCCGGCCAATCCGATCGTGGCGGCCAAGGCCGAAGCGGAATTGAAGACGACCCAGTCGGATTTGCCGCTGGTGCTGAATCAGTACGTCGAGAGCTACATCGACTTCTTCGAGAACAACCCCAGAGGGCACGGAACGATCGTCTCGTCGCTGGAGCGGATGGGCCGCTACAAGACAATGATCGAAGCCGTGCTGAAGAAAGAAGGCCTGCCCCAGGATCTGATTTACCAGGCCTTCGCCGAGTCGGGCTTTCGCCCGGAGGCGGTGAATGCACGCTCGGGGGCGGCGGGGATGTGGCAGTTCATGCCATGGGACAGCTACGGCCTGGAGCACAATGCCTGGTACGATGAGCGCTTCGATCCGGTGAAGGCGACCGAAGCATACGCACGGGAGATTAAGAAAGACTACGACCAGCTGGGCGACTGGTATCTGGCGATGGCCGCCTACGACTGGGGCACGGGCAACGTGCAGAAAGCCGTGGAGCGCACCGGCTACGCGGATTTCTGGGAACTGTACCGGCGCAATAACCTGCCGCAGGAAACAAAGAATTACGTTCCGGTCTTTCTGGCGGTCACGCTGATGGCGAAGAACCCGCAACAGTACGGGCTGGCGAACATCACAACGGATCCGCCCCTGGTCACCGATACAGTGACCACGAACTATGCCGTGGATTTGCGGCTGGTGTCGGACATTGTGGACGCGCCGGTGCAGGAAATCGCAGGGCTGAACCCCAGCCTGATGCGCATGAGCACGCCGCCGGATGAGCCGTTTGAGCTGCGCCTGCCGGCCGGAACGGCATCCGTCTATGAGAAAAAAATCGCTGAGATTCCCACGGACAAGCGGCGCTACTGGCGCTTCCAGACGGTGAAAGAGGGCGAGACGCTGGCCAGCCTGGCGCGGACCTGGCATGTGAAGGAGTCGGAACTGGCATTTGTGAATCAGCTGGAGACGGACGCTGATCTGTCGCCGGGCGATTCGCTGGTGATCCCCCTGGCGCCGGTGAGCGAGCGGGCTTCGCTGCGCAACACGCTGTACCGGCCGCGGCGCGGCGACACCCTGGTGACGATCGCCGACCGGTTTGCGGTGACGGTGCAGGAATTGCGGCGGTGGAATCATCTGCGCAGCAATGTCGTTACGCCCGGGCATCCGCTGTACGTAGCAGAACCGGCGCATGTGAATTATCGTCGCCGTCGCTCGCGAGGCCACCACGCATCGGGCTCCAGCGCTCATAGCCGTGCGGCGCATCCAGGCACAGCAAAGAGCAAGAAGAAACCGGCGCCAAAAAAGCAGCACTGACAGCGAAACGACGGTCCCGTACACTCGTAGCACTCGAAATATAAGGAAGGGCGGATGTCCTCTCTCTACGCCGGAGTGCTCGGCGCGATCATTCTGAGTCTGCTGGTGGTGTCGATCAGCCGGCTGGCCAAAGTGAAGACCAAAGCCGATTATCTGGTGGCAGGGCGGACGCTGCCCGCGTTTGTGCTGATCTTCACGCTGCTTTCGTCGTGGATCGGCTCAGGCTCGCTGCTGGGCGGCGCGGAGAACGCCTATAAGCACGGGTTTGCCGCGCTGTGGCAGGCGGGCGGCGGATGGGCAGGGCTGCTGCTGATCTACTACATTGCGCCACGCGCCCGGAAGTTTGCGCAGTTCACGATCCCCGATCTGCTGGAGGCGCGCTACAGCCAGACGGCGCGGGTGCTGGGCGTGATCGCGGTGCTGTTCGCCTATACGGCGATCACCAGCTATCAGCTGATCGGCGGCGGCGACATTCTGCACCTCGTCTTTCCCACCATCATCACGGCCACCCTGGGCAAGTACATCGTGACGGTCTTCGTCATCGTGTTCACGGCCATCGCGGGCATGGCGTCAGTGGCGTACATGGATGTTGTGATTGGCATGCTCGCGACCGTTACCATGTGCGTCGCGCTTCCGGTGCTGATCCATCACGCGGGTGGATGGAGTGCAATCCATGCTGCGTTGCCGGCGACCCACTTTGAGGTGCTCGGCGATCTCTCGTTCACGCAGGCGATGGAGCTGATGGTGCCGACGATGCTGCTGATGCTCGGCAACCAGGCGATGTATCAGAAATTCTTCTCGGCGAAGTCGGAGAAGGACGCGCGCGTCGCGGTGGTGGGCTGGATCATCGGGACGGTGATTCTGGAAACGGTGATTGTAGCGATTGCCGTGGTGGGCTCGGTGCTGTTTCCGCACGGCGAGGTGGCGCAGAGGCCACGAGAGATCATCGCCTTCTCTGCGCTGCACGGTCTGCCGGCGTGGCTGGGCGCGCTGCTGATGGGCGCGGTGTTCGCAAAGATCATGTCCACCGCCAACAACTTTCTGTTCTCGCCGGCGACCAACCTGATCAACGATGTGTTTGTGCGGTACATTTCGCCGGATGCCTCAAACAAGCGCGTGCTGCTGGTATCGCGGCTGATGGTGGTGCTGCTGGGCATCTGGGCGCTCTACCAGGCGCTGGGCACACAGAGCGTGCTGCAGAAGACCATTTACGCCTACACGATTTATGCGGCGGCACTGACGCCGGTGATTCTGGCGGCGTTTTACTGGAAGCGCGCAAACGCCAAAGGCGCGGCCACCGCGATTGCTGCGGGGACGTTCATAACGGTGTTTTGGGATACGGCCTTTGTGCGGGCGCATGTGCCGGCATGGGCGGCATCGTCAGACTTCGCGATCTTCCCCGCTTTGGGAGCGGCGTTGCTGGGGCTGGTTCTCGTGAGCTATGTCACGCGGCCGCCGTCGAAGGAACAGGTGGATCTGTTTCACGGTACCGCGGCTGGTTAGCCGAAGGCTCGGCATGACGAGACAATCAAGAGTCCACGTTAAGCTGGCTTAAGCTGGTCAAGGAGCAGTCTATGCAGGAAATTGGAGCTTTTGCCGCAAAGAACACTCTGGGGACTCTGCTGGACAAAGTCGAACGTGGGGAGCAGATCGCGATCACGCGCCACGGTAAGCCCGTCGCTCGTCTGGTGCCCAATGCGGAGCGCCCGGACCGCGAACGGATCGCAGGCGCGATGCACCGGATCCGCGCGCGAGCAGCAAAGACGCGCCTCGGCATCTTTAACTGGAAAGAAATTCGGCGGGAGCGCGATGCAGGCGCCCGTGAGCCTGATCCTCGACAGTTCGGTCACACTAGCGTGGATTCTGAGCGAAGAAACCACGCCCGCGGCGCAGCGGGTATTTCAGGAAGTAGCGGCAAGCCATGCATGGGTGCCTTGGCTGTGGCGGCTGGAGATCGCCGACGTACTGGAGATGGGGGTTCGGCGCGGCAGGCACTCCGCGAAATTCCGCGACGACACTCTGGAAGACCTCGCACAGCTTCCCATCCGGACCGATCCGGAGACCGAGCGTCATGCATGGGACGCTGCGCTGCGCCTCGCGAGCAGGCACAAGCTGACTGTTTATGACGCGGCATACCTGGAGCTGGCGCTCCGCAGAGGCCTGCCTCTGGCTACCCTGGACAAAGAGCTGCGCACCGCCGCCGCCAAACAATCGGTGAAACTTTTCGGCGCATAGGAAGACGGCCATCACCCCGCCAGGCCGTGTCGAATCAACTGCAGCCCTTCTTCCGTGGTGTGGATCCGCCCTTCCAGCTGGGCGTCTTCGGCGATTCGCAACAGGTCCTTGAACTGCGGGCCCGGTTTGTAACCGGCGCTGATCAAATCTCGTCCGGTGACAAGCAACTGAGGGCGGACCTCTTCCTCGGGGAGCTCTTCTCTTCTCCGCCGGGCGAAATCGTAGAGCGAGAGGTCGCCGTGGCTGGAGAGCACGTCCAGTCGATGGAGCGCGAGGTGCTCGTCGAACCTGGGCAGGCGGAAGAAGCGCTTGAGGGTCGAGTCCTTCATCTTCTCCACGTCGCCAAAGCGCATGTGGTTTTCGACCAGAGCTAAGATCTGCGCGCAGTCGTCGTTGGAGAAGCGCAGCCGGCGGAGGATTTCGTGCGCTATCTTGACACCGATTTCCACATGGCCGTTGAAACGGATGCGATCCGGCGGGTTGTGGGAGAACGTCGCCGGTTTGCCAATGTCATGCAGCAACGCGCCCCAGGCCAGGGTGGGCGAGACGCCGGCGGGCAGCTTTTCCAGCAGCAGCAGCGTGTGGATCCAGACGTCGCCCTCAGGATGGTACTCCGGCGGCTGGGCCACGTTGTGCAATTTCGTGACCTCGGGCAGAACTTCGCGCAGGAGGCCGGTCGAGTCCAGCAGCTCGAAAGCGCAGCGGGCGTGGCCTTCCGTGAGCATGCGGGTCAGCTCATCGCGGACGCGCTCATGGCTGACCTGATGGATACCCGGCGCAAACTGGCGAATCGCTCGCTCGGTCGCGGGCTCGATAGTGTACTCGAAGCGCGCGGCAAAGCGGACGGCGCGCAGCATGCGCAACTTGTCCTCCTCGAAACGGCGCTGCGGCTCACCGATGGCGCGAATGATGCCGTCGCGCAGGTCCTGCTGGCCGCCAACGTAGTCGAGCACGGCCGAGGTGAGGTTGCAGGTCTGGGCGTGGAGGATGGGGTCGAACATCATGCCGTTGATGGTGAAGTCGCGGCGCAGGACGTCCTCTTTCGCGCTGGCGGAGAAGCGGACTTCGGTGGGGTGGCGGCCGTCGCTGTAGGCGACGTCGGAACGAAACGTCGCCACTTCTGTGACGATTTCCGCGCCATCCTCGTCGTCGCAGACCAGCACCACTCCAAAGTGGGCTCCGACGGCGAAGGTGCGGGAGAAGAGCTCGAGGACCACGTCGGGATGCGCGCTGGTAGCGACGTCGAAGTCCTTTGGGGGCGCCCCGAGGAGCAGGTCGCGCACGCAGCCTCCGGCCAGGTAGGCCTCATGGCCAACCGCGCGAAGGCGGGCTACGATGCGTTCGGCAACGCGTTGGGGGGCGGTGACCATGCGAACACCTTCTACTATAGAGATGTGGCGACGGCGGGCAGCGGACTGATTCTGGGCATTGAAACCTCGTGCGATGAGACGGCGGCAGCGGTGGTGCGCCGGGGCACCGAGATCCTGTCGAATACGGTGGCGTCGCAGATCCCTGTGCATGCGCCGTATGGCGGCGTGGTGCCGGAGCTGGCCTCGCGCGAGCATTTGCGGAACATTTTGCCCGTGGTGCGGACGGCGCTGGCCGAGGCGGGTACGAGCTGGGACGATCTGGATGCTATTGCGGTCACGGAGGGTCCCGGGCTGGCGGGAGCGCTGCTGGTGGGTATCAGCTTCGCGAAGGCTTTGGCGTTTGCGCTGGGTAAGCCGCTGATCGCCGTGAATCACCTGGAGGGGCACATCCATGCGGTGCTGTTAGAAGAGGCCAGGGACACAGGTGCGGAGCCAAGTGAGCCTGGGCCCGAAGGATCGCCGGCAGGACGACAAGTCCTGGCGCTGGTCGTCTCCGGGGGGCACACGCATCTGTACCTGACGCACACGGAGAACGGGACGTGGAGTTATCGCAACGTAGGGCGCACGGTGGACGATGCCGCCGGGGAGGCTTTCGACAAGGTCGCCAAGCTGCTGGGGCTGGGGTATCCTGGCGGGCCGTGGATTGATGCGCTCGCGCCGCACGGGAATCCTGAGGCAGTGCCGTTTTCGTTTTCGCAGGTGAAGGCTAAGGTGCATCGGAAGGGTGAGCCAGGTGCGCTCGATCCGGCAGAGAAGATTTACTTTTCTTTCAGCGGCATCAAGACTGCGGTGCTGCGCTACACGCAGGTCTACAAAATGGGTGCGGGGATTGAGAAGCGGCGCGCGGCGCTGGCGGAGATCGCGAATCCCAGGCCGGAGGATGCGCTGCCGCTGTGCGATCGGCGGACGCTGGATCTCCTCGCCTCGTTCCAGCGGTCGGTCATCGACGATCTGCGGCGGAAAACCTTTCGCGCCGCGGAACGATTTGGAGTGGATCGCGTGCTGGTCTCCGGGGGAGTGGCGGCGAACCGGGAGCTGCGGGGGCGCTTTACAGCGGAGGCAGCGAAGCATCCATTGGCGATTGCGTTTCCCTCGCTCGCGCTGGCCACAGACAATGCAGCGATGATTGCGGCTGCGGCGTGGCCGAAGTTCGTAACCGGCGCTGTTGCCGATGAGGCGCTGACCGCAGAGCCCGGACTTGCGCTGGGCCACTGAGAGCACGCTGCTAGAATCGAGCCTGAAGAATCTGATGGAATCACAAGAAACCAAAGCAGAAACGCCCACAGCCCCGGCGACTGGACCCGCACTGCGCCTGTACAACACGCTTTCCGGCCAGGTGGAGACGCTGGCGCCGATGGATGGGCGCGCGCTCCGCATGTATGCGTGCGGGCCCACGGTCTACGACTACGGACACATTGGGAATTTCCGTACTTTTCTGCAGGTGGACGTGCTGCGGCGCACGCTGCGGCTACTGGGCACTGAGGTGCGCCACGTCATGAACATCACCGACGTGGACGACAAGATCATCCGCAATGCGACAAAGGCCGGCGTAGAGATTGGCGAGTACACGCGCAAATACGAAGAGGCTTTCTTCGAGGATCTGCAGGCGCTGGAGGTGGAGCGCCCAGAGGTGATTGCGCGGGCGACGGAACATATTCCGACGATGGTGTCGCTGATCCAGCGGCTGGCGGAACAGGACATTGCGTACCGCGCCGAGGATGGCTCGTGGTATTTCCGGATCGCGCGCTTCCCTGACTACGGCAAGCTTTCGAAGAAGGATTTTGCCGGCATCACGGACGGTGCGCGGATCGACGTGGATGAATACGAGAAGGATTCCGCGCGCGACTTTGCGCTCTGGAAGGCACCCAAGCCGGACGAGCACAAGTGGGAGACGGCGCTGGGGCCGGGGCGGCCGGGGTGGCACATCGAATGCTCCGCGATGGCCATGGAGTTTCTGGGCGAGAGCTTCGACCTGCATGCCGGCGGCGAGGATCTGATGTTTCCTCACCACGAGAATGAGATCGCGCAGTCGGAGTCGGCTTCGCACAAGAGCTTCGCGCGGCACTGGTTTCACGTGCGCTTCCTGCTGGTCGAGGGGAAGAAAATGGCCAAGTCCGAGGGCAACTTTTATACGCTGCGCGATCTTTTGCTGCGCGGGTATAAGGCCTCGGCCATCCGCATGCTGCTGATCTCGGTTCCCTACCGGCAGCAGTTGAACTTTACGTTTGAAAGTCTGGCGGCGGAGACGGTGGCCGTCGAGCGGTTGAGGAATTTCCACGAGCGGGTCGCGAAGACGGAATGGCCAGCGCGACCGACGAACAATGGCGCGGGCAGCGAGGTGCAGGACTATGCGCGCGAGACGCGGGTGAAGTTCCTGGCCGGTCTGGCCGACGACCTGAACACTGCTGAGGCGCGGGCGGCCATCTTCGAGATGGTGCGCTTTGTGAATGCGAAGGCCGATGCGGGGGCGTTCTTCGCCGAGGATGCACCGCTGGTGCTTGACGTGCTGCGCGATTTCGACCGGGTATTTGCCGTGCTCGAGGATCACGACGCCGAGTGGACGCAGTTCACGCTGGACTGGGCGGAGAAAGTCGGCCGGCTCGGCGAGGCGTCAGCAGAAGTGCTCGCGACACGCGGGGTGACGGACGCTGAGATCGAGGGGCTGATTGCGGAGCGCACGCAGGCCAAGAAGAGCCGTAACTTTGCCCGCGCCGATGCCATCCGCAACGAGCTGTCTGCGAAGGGCATCCTGCTCGAAGACTCCAAAGACGGAGTGCGCTGGAAGCAGAAATAGCTGTTTGCTGCTCAGACTTTTGGATCTTCTTCGGCCCCGTCCTGCTTTTGAGCTGCGGGCCGGAGCAGTGGGAAAAGAATCACATCGCGGATGGAACGGGCTCCGGTCAGGATCATCGTGAGCCGGTCGATGCCGATGCCTTCGCCGCCGGTGGGGGGCAGACCGTACGCGAGGGCGCGAACGTAGTCGAGGTCCATCTGGTGGGCTTCTTCGTCGCCGCGCTCGTGCTGCTCGAGCTGGTCTTTGAAACGGCGCAACTGCTCCTCGGGATCGTTGAGCTCGCTGAAGGCGTTGCCCAGCTCGAATCCGCCGATGTAGAACTCGAAGCGCTCGACCCAGTCGGGCTCGTCGGGTTTTTGCTTGGAGAGCGGGGAGACGGCGAGGGGGAACTCGTAGATTATAGCGGGCTGGATTAGGTGGGGCTCGGCGAGGGCTTCAAACAGATGGGCAATGAGCTTGCCGAGAGGTTCGCCTTGTTCCAACTGATAACCGAGAGAAGAAAATAGCTGTTTGAGTTCTCGATGAGGTCCGTGTTCCCAAGACGCGGATGCCGCAAGCTCAAGGACCGTTCCTGCCTCACGCTCTGCGGGTTCTAACTCGGTAACTCCTCCAGAGGAATTTAGTTCGAAAGTACTTTCAAGACTCTTTAAAGCGCTCGACAGTACTTTTCCAAAAGCATTCTCTGTTTGAAAGGCGTCCAGCGACGGTCTTTGCCCGGAAACCTCCGGCCACCACTTAATAATCGCCTCCCGCATGGTGAGCGTTTCCCACTTGGCGAGATCAATCTCCACGCCGTTGAAGTGGGTGATCGTCGTTCCGTTCACCTCTTTGGCCACAAAGACAACGAGCGCTTTCGTCAGCTCGATCAGGTCTTTGTAGTTTGCGTAGGCCTGGTAGAACTCCAGCATCGTGAACTCGGGATTGTGCTGGGTCGAGATGCCCTCGTTGCGGAAGTTGCGGTTGATCTCGTAGACGCGGTCGAAGCCGCCGACCACCAGCCGCTTGAGGTACAGCTCCGGCGCGATCCGCAGGAACAGATCCATGTCGAGGGTGTTGTGGTGCGTCACGAAGGGGCGCGCCATGGCGCCGCCGGCGACGGATTGCATCATCGGCGTTTCAACTTCGATGTAGCCGCGCTCGTCAAAGAACTTCCGCATGGCGCGCAACACCGCGGCCCGCTTTACGAAGACATCGCGTACGTGGATCTCTTCTGCCTTCTGGGCCTCGGTCGCGCCTTCGGGAGCCTCGTTGAGCACGCCATTCATAAACAGGTCGACATACCGCTGGCGGTAGCGCAGCTCGATGTCGGAGAGACCGTGATACTTCTCCGGCAGCGCCAGCAGAGCCTTACTGAGGAACGTGATCGTCTCCACATGAACCGTTAGCTCGTTCGTCCGGGTGCGGAAGAGATAGCCGGTGACGCCGATGTGGTCGCCGAGGTCGAGCTGCTTGTAGAGGTCGAACGCGGCATCGCCGACGGCGTCTTTGCGGACGTAAATCTGGAGGCGCTGGCCTTCCTGCTGCAGAGTGGCGAAACCGGCCTTGCCCTGCTGGCGGATGGCCATGAGGCGTCCGGCGACGGCGACCGGGATGCGCGAGGCCTCAAACTGCTCCCCTGTCCAGGAGTCGTGTTCGGCGCGGATGGCGGGAATGGTGCGCAGCGGATGATCTGCCGGCGGCGCAAACGTATTCGGATAGGCCGGCTGACCGGCGGCGGCCATCTGCTTTAATTTTTCCTGGCGAAGCGCGTACAGGTTGCGCTCGAATTCAGACTCGAACACGGAAGAACCTCGGAAGCGTCACAAATTTCAGTCTCGTTCGAGTATAGCGACGAGCGATGATGAAACTCATCGACCTGCTCGGAATGAAGCGCGGTCGTCGTGAGAGCCCGATCAATCCAGACGTTCGCGCAACAGGGCTGGACGTTGGTCCGCGAGGCGCAGGATCAGCTCGCCGAAGAGCGTGTTCGCCCAGGCAAACCACGGCCGGGTAAATTTCGCCGGGTCATTCGCGTCGAAGGACTCGTGCATGAACTCAGTCCCGGCGGTCGTGTTGCGGAGCCAGCGCAGGCACTGCAGAATCTCCTTCTCGTCTGTCGAAGTAAGAGCGCGCAGCAGAATGGCCATGGGCCAGATTTGCCCCAGACCTGTGTGAGGGCTGCCGCCGCCCTGCGCCGCCGAACCCTCGAAGAAATATGGATTGTCGCGGCTCAGGACGAAGCGGCGGGTGTTTTGATAGACCGGATCGGCCACATCGCAGCAGTCGAGGTAGGGCAGGCTCAGCAGGCCGGGCGCGTTGGCGTCATCCATCAACAGGGTGTTTCCGTATCCATCCACTTCATACGCCCAGACTTGGCCGTAGACAGGATGCTGCACGAATCCGTGCCGGGCCATCGCTTTGCGCAGCGTTGCGAGCAGTTCCTCGCAGGCACCGGCCAGTTTCGAATCGCCGAGCACACCCGTCGCCAGCTCCTGCATCTGCGCGAGCGAGCGAATGGCAAACAGATTCGCCGGGATGAACAGAGGGTAGGTGCACGCATCGTCGGAGGGTCGGAACATGGAAAAGATCAGCCCCACCGGACGCGCAGGGTTCCCGTAGCCGTCGAGCGGCAGAGTATCCAGAGGATTGGCGCTGGGCCGCTGAAAAAAATATGGGCCCCTGTTGGTGAGGCGCTGCTGCTGGTGAAAGGTGGCGAGGATCTTCCAGGCGGCCGCCTTCCATTCGGCATCGAAGGGCGACCGATCGCCGGTCTGGCTCCAGTAGCCGTGGGCCAGCCGGATGGTGTAGCAGAGCGAATCGACCTCCCACTTGCGCTCGCCCACTCCGGGCTTCATCTCCGTCTTATCGTGGACGGCCCAGGACAGCGGCGGATCGGACGGGCTGCGCAGGAAAGCGTTTGCGTAAGGATCGAGAAGGATGTTGCGCGCCTGCCGCCGCACGATGCCCGCGAGCAACGCGGCAAGCTTCTTATCGCGTTTGGCAAACGGCAGATACGGCCACACCTGCGCCGAGGAATCGCGCAGCCACATGGCGTCGATGTCGCCGGTGATGACGAACGTGTCCGGCTGGCCGGCCTGAGTCCCGGGAAAGACGGTGGTGTCGAGGGTATTGGGAAAGCAGCGGGTAAACATCGCACCGAGGCTCGGCTCCGCTACCTGTCCCCGGACGCGATCGATGACCTCCTCAATCGCCGGGCTGGTGAAATGGCGATCCGCCGGGCTGGGGCGCCCCTCGGCGATGTTCCATCGGACCGGCAGCGGGCTGGGCCATGCAGCCAGAGCGCAGGCCGCCAGGCCGGACTGGATCACGGTGCGGCGATTCGGGAGCGGTGCCGTCGCGGGTGAGACAGGGGACGTCATGAGGAACTGGTTCCTTTCAATCCCCGCGAGGAGGCGGGCGATGCCGCATCGATGGCAACAGGGAGAATGACCATCTTAGCCCGTCCGGGCCTGACCGCTGGACGGCAGGTCTTTCGCAAAACCATGGTCACACTGCGTTGCGGCATGACTGGTGTATAACAAGGCGGGAACGAAGGACTCCATGACCACGGAACCACCCAATCCCACGCAAAAATCCGGCACAGGAAAGCCGACGCGGACGGTGGGCGCACTGGTGCGAGCGGAGCGGCTCACCCAGATCGCGTTCATCCTGCCGGCCGCGGTGTTTGTGGGCTGGATTGCCGGCGCCGGCCTGGATCAATGGCTGCACCAGCACTGGATTTATCTGGCGGGGCTGCTTCTGGGCGCCGTAGCGGGATTCGTGCAGGTCTTTCGCCTGGTCGCAAGCGAGGGCCGGGCGATCGACAAAGGGGAATCGTGAGCGCCGATCCTCCGGCATCTGCCAGCATGACTGACGAGGACTTGCGCAGTCTGCTGGGACGCGCGCTGCGCATCGTCGCGATCGTCACGCCGATCCTCTTCCTGGTCTTCACGTTCACGCTGGGGTGGCAAACGGGGCTGCTTTTCCTGGCCGGAGCGGTGATTTCCTGGACCGGCATCTGGGAGTGGCGCAGCCTGAGCGAGAGGATTTTTGCCCATCTAGACAACCGGCACGAGCCGGGCACAACGCAGCGGACTTTAGTACTGTTTTTTCTACGCCTTGGGCTGGCAATCGCGATTCTCTATGTTAGTCTAAGGTGTTTGCACGGTACTGTTTACGCACTGGTGGCGGGGTTAGGTCTGGCGGTTTTGGTCCTGACATTCGAAGCCATTCGCCTCCTGCGCTGAGAGCCTGAAGGACCCACACAGCGACCATGACGATCTGGATTGAGTTTCTGACCCGCCTGCTGAACCACTGGTTCGCCACGCCCGTCGATGCCCTGCTCCGCGCGGTGGGTGTTCACCCTCTGCACCCCAGCCACCCCATCAACAACACGCTGACCGAAGAGCTGATTGTCTTCGCGCTGCTGGTGGTGTTCTTCAGCGTCGTCCGGCTGACCCTGAGCGTGGAGAAGCCCGGCGGCGCGCAGCACCTGGCGGAACTGGCCCACGAATTTGTCGACGGGCAGGCCGAGCAGGTGATGGGGCACGGGCATGAGCCCCATCTGCCGGTGCTGACCTGCATCCTGATCTTCATCCTTCTGCTCAACTGCCTGGGCCTTTTGCCTGGGGTTGAAACACCGACGGCCAATCCGGTGGTGCCCTTCGGTCTGGCGATCTTCACGTTCGTCTACTACAACTGGAAGGGCCTGCAGAAACAGGGGCCGGTCCACTACGTGAAGCACTTCATGGGACCGGTGTGGTGGATTGCGCCGCTGATGTTCCCCATCGAGATCATTTCCCACATTGCGCGCATGCTGTCGCTCACGGTTCGACTGTTTGCCAACATGCTGGCCAGCGACCTGATCACGCTGATTTTTTTCTCGATGATTCCGCTGGCGCTGCCCATCCTCGGCCTCGGGCTGCATGCGTTTGTGGCACTGATTCAGGCCTACATCTTTATGCTGCTGACCACGATCTATGTGGGCGAGGCGACAGCGCACGTGGAGAGCAATATTTAGCAGAATTTTCCGCCGGAGAGCCGCTTCCACTCCGGAGAGGAAACGCCGTTCAGCGTGAGGGGGCCAGCACGGTGAGCCTCAACCACCCACTGGCGGCAATCTTACGGAAGCAGGAGAAAGCAATGCGCACACTGCAATACATGTTCATGGCCATGGCCGCGCTGTTGATGGCGACCCCGGCCTTTGCTCAGGCGACAACCACTCCGCTTGGCTCGGCCGCCGGCTGGGTGCCGATCGGCGCCGGCATCGGCATGGCCATCGCGTCCGGCCTGTGCGGACTGGGACAAGGCCGCGCCGCCGGTTCGGCCGCTGAAGCGGTGGCTCGCAATCCTGGAGCCCGCGCCGCCATTCAGCTGTTCCTCGTACTCGGCCTGGCCTTCATGGAATCCCTGGCGCTGTTCACCTTCGTCATCATCATCATGAAGGTGAAGTAGGCTCCAGTTTCGAAACAGAAAAACTCCCTG
>DASRRO010000027.1:0-55276 GCA_035656855.1 Acidobacteriaceae bacterium
AGGCGGCTGAGGTCAGTGGGCGACACGATGAGGTGCTCCCACAGAAGCAGAGCGGCGACTGCGACGATGCCGATGGTGGAGAGCGGGCCGAGGTGGAAGAGGGCGACGAGCCACACCAGGAGCGCCAGCATGATGACGTGCATGGAGCGCGCGATCCAGAAGGCCGTCGTGGTGCCGAAGGTGGCGGGGATGCTGAGGAGTCCGGCGGCCCGGTCGTGGGCTTCATCCTGGCAGGCGTAGAGGACGTCAAAGCCGGCCACCCAGAATAAGACAGCAGCGGTGAGGACGACGATGCGCGGATCGAGGGAGCCGCGGATGGCAATCCACGCACCGGTGGGGGCGATGCCGAGGGCGAGTCCCAGGAAGAGGTGGGACCAGCGGGTGAAGCGCTTGGTGTAGGAGTAGAGGAACAGGATCGCCAGCACAATTGGGGAGAGCAGCAGCGTGAGGCGGTTGAGCTGCGCGGCTGCGAGCAGGAAGACCGCGGACATGAGCAGGGTGAAGCCGGCGGCGAAGGTGCGAGTGAGCAGGCCGGCGGGAATGGCGCGCATGCGGGTGCGGGGGTTGACGGCGTCGAGGTCGGAGTCGGCCCAGCGGTTAAAGGCCATGGCGGCGGAGCGGGCGGCGACCATGCAGACGACGATCCAGAGAACCTTGATGGCGGACGGCCAGCCGTGGGCGGCGAGCATGGCACCGGTAAGAGCGAAGGGGAGCGCAAAGATGGAGTGCTCCCACTTGATCATCTCGAGGGTGACGCCAATGGAGCGGAAGAGGGGCACGTTGTCAGGGTACAGGGTGCGGGTTGCAGGGTACAGAAACAGGAAAGAAAACCCCACCCCGCCAGGGGCGGAGCGGGGTTGAGGGAGAGAGCCTCAGTCAAGGGTTATTTGCCGGGCTTTTCGTTGCTGCCGTTGGCGACCTGCAGATTATTCGTCACGCTGAAAGCTCCGGAGACGCTGTTGGCCTGAATGCCAGCGGCATTTTTGTCGGCCTCGCTGTCCACGGTTCCATACAGCGCGATGTGGCCGTTGGCTACCTGGATACGAATGGGCTTCTCGGGATCGATGGCGTACTTATTGAGCGAGGGGAAACCATAGATTTTCCGGTAGGCCTCAATGCGGATCTGGTTATCCATCGGCGAGAGCGGATCAACCTGAATGTTGTCGATGACGTCCTTCACACCCTTAGTGTTCTCCACGGCAGCAACTGCATCAGAGGCGGCGATGGGACCAGCGGCATGACCGGCGAGCTCAACCACGCCGTTGTGGACCTCCACGGAGATAGCCTGGAAAGCGACGGGGACATAACCGAGCAGGCTATAGGCAACGGTGTTGACCAATTTGGCCTGGAGTTGCTGGTCCGGAACTTCGGGGCCGGCGACCTGGATTTCGTCGCGGATGGCCTGGACGCCATGGACGTGGCGGACCTTCTGATCAGCGTTCATTTTGTCGGAATACATGTCGACGGTGCCGGTAAGGCTCGCGACGCCATTCTCGACGTTAGCCTGGACATTCTTGAAGTGCGAACCGCCGAGAGTTTTCTGAACGGCCGCCTGAACGTCGTTTTGTGCAAAGGCCGCAGGTACTCCAAGAGCCGCGGCAAGAATGAACAGCAGGGATTTCTTCATGGTTTTTCTCCTGGCCGTCTCGAAGATTTTGGGATTTCCGGCGGGGAACGTCATGCGCCGGGAGGACGGCCTTTCCACTTCTTCAGACACGGAAAGAGGGGGTTTGGATGCGCGCCAGAAAGCGAAAATTCCGCGGGGTCGGTGGGATTTGCCCGGTATGAAACTGCAAAGATTTTTTGAATCCCGGCGGAGGCTGGGCGAGGTCAGCGATAGCGGCGGCGGAGGCGGAAGATCAGCGAAAAGACCCCAGATTCGTCGCGAACGGCGAGGACAGAGAAGTCAGGGGTGAGGCGCCATTCGCCCTGGATGAGTTGCTCGGCGGTGGAGTTGACGTTGGTGGCGTAGGTGAGGGTAGCCTTCTTGGAGATAGGCTCCTGAATGGTAATGCGGGCTGTGGCATTGCCAATGCCAGAGACGAAGGTGGGATCGATGCGCACGCTGCCGCCGCCAAAGAGCTTCTGAATGCGATTGCTGATGGTGGCATTGAGGGCGCCCCCGAGGAGAGCGTCGGCGGTGGAATTGACGCCGGCCTGCTGCTGCTCAGTGGAGTAGATCTGCTGCTCCTCCTGGGTGCGTCCCATGGCGAGCAGGGAGAAGATGTCCTGCTCGGAGAGGGGCGGTTCGGAGCGGAAGGTTGGGCTGAGCTTGGAGGAATTCCCCTGGAGGGAGATGGTGATGGTGTAGTCCTCGACGTTGGTGGTGGCAGTGATATCGACGACGGGCTGAATACGGACGGGATTGCTGAAGTAGACTTCGCCGTGCTGGAGCTCGAATTTCTCGCCGTTGAAGGTGGCAGTGCCTTCGGTGATGGTGACGCGGCCAAGGACGGTGGGCTGGGCAAGCGTGCCCCGAATGGCGAGGTCCACATTGCCGGCGAGGCGCGCGAAGGAATTCTGGAAATTCAGCGATGGGGCGGACGTGATGTGAACGTCAAGGCGGACGCGATTGGAAGGGGAGTTGGGATTGGGCGGCAATGAGACACCGTTGGTGGCGGAGGCGAGAGAGGCGAGATCGACGGTGGGGCTGACGGAGAAGCCCGTGAGCAGGACGTGGCCGCTGAGGATCATGCTGGCCTGGCTGCCCTGAAAGCGGAGCTGGGCGCTGGCCGTGGACGTGATGCCCTCCGGGTAGCGGATGTGGACATCTTTGGCGTCGGCGGTGAGATCGGCGTAGAGGCCGCGGTGATAGGTGACAAAGCCGCCGAGCCTGATGAGGCCGCCTCCGCTGTAAGCCGTGACGTCCTTGAAGTCCAGGCGATCCTGATCGAAAACGAGCTGGCCGTTCATGCGGCTGAGGCCGTTGACGTAATCCTCAAGGGCGACGTTGACGTTGGTGAACCTGACCTGGCCGGTCAGGTCAGGGTTTACCGTGGTGCCTTCCGCATTCAGGCTGAAGTCCACATGGCCGGAGGAGATGATGTCGGTATCGAGGGTCTGGGCAAGCGCCATGTTGACGGAGCCGCTGGCCTTGCCGTGAATGGTTCGAGGTTTGGCAAAGATGTCGATGAAGCCCTGGGTGCGGAGATCGGTGTCCTGGCCGGTAATGTGGAGGGGATCCATGGTGAACACACCGTTGCGCAGGCTGGCATGCAGCGGGCCATCGGAGCGGATGGGCACGCCTTCGAGGGTGAGAGAGAATTCGCTGAGACGGAGGTCGCCGCTGAGCTGTTTGGGCTCTTTGAGCGGGCCAGATACGGTGACGGTGCCGGCGATGGAGGAACTGCCCTGGATGCCACTGACGCTGAAGGTGCGCAGGAGGGGATCGATGTTGAAGCGAGCGATATCGAGGCTGGCGCGTGTTTGGTAGTCGCCGGTGAGCTGGGTTTGGCTGCGGAGGTCGAGAGTGGAGGTGTTAAGGTGCGCGGTCACGCGCGCGAGAAGGGCGTGGTCCTGGGTGTGGGCGTCCAGATCAACGAAGCCAGTGAATTCGCGGGCAGCGTGCAGGTTGCGGATATGCGCACTAGCCTGCAGGGAAGGATTCTGAAGTGTGCCGCTGCCGCGGGCCTGGAAGGAGAACGAGCCGCTGACCGGGTATTGGGCGTTTTGCAGCTTACGAATGTGGCTGAGTTCGAAGCCGGCGCCCTGGAGGTTGAGGCTGATCCCTTTGCTGGCGAGGTTGTAGCCGGCACTGCCGCGGACGCTGCCCCCGTCCAGTGTGAAGACGAGATGGCTGGCGTTGACGGTATTGCCTTCGAAGGCGATGTCGGTAGTGACAAGGTGGTAGGGCTCGCCCTCGACAGAGCCGCCGGCGAGGATGAGGTAGCCGGTTCCGTCGAGGTCGCCGATGGTGCCGCCGGTCTGGGCGTGCAGATCGAGGGTACCGGAGACGGGGAAGTTTTTTCCGGTAAAGGCGATCCACTGGGACAGATCGGCGTGGGAGACCTGGAGAGTAGCGCGGACGGCAGAAGAGTCGGCAAAGAGGTCTTTGGGGGATTCGCGGCGGCCGCGGACCTCGCCGGAGAACTGAATCGTGGTCTTGCCCTGAATGAGGGTTGCAGCGGAGACGGAAAGAGAGCCGGCGGTATAGGTGGCGTCCGCGGTGAGGCTGTTGAACTGGAGGCTGCTGAGGCCAGGAGCAGCGGCCGGAGTCGCGGATTGCGCAAGGTTGAAGTTGGTGGCCTGGAGGTGTCCGCGGAAGTCGGGATATTTCAGGTTGCCACTAACCGTGCCATGGAAATCGGCGACGCCGCGGAGCTGGGCGGGCACGGGGCTGCCCTGACCATGAGCGGCGAGGCCGAAGGCAGTGAGCGCCGGATTGAACTCGGAAAGGTCGCGAGTGCTGAGGCTGGCATTGAGAGCCGAGGCACGGGTCATGGGGTAGACGCCCAGGGAACCTGCTATCTGGATCTGCGAGGCGGGCGTCTGGATGTCGAAATCGTGAATGACAACGGTACCGGATCGGTTGACGTATTCGGCGTTGACTGTGCCGGTGACTGGAACTTCATTGGGTGAGGGCGGGTGCGGCGGAGTGAGCTGGACGTCAACGGCTCCGGTGAGATTGGATACGCTGCCAGTCCAGGCAACGTTGGCGGTGCCGGAGGCCGAGGTATCGAATCCGAGGTGACGGTAGCGCGGAGGAACTGAGGCGGAGAGAATGGAGTCGAGGGTGAAGCCAGCAAGCCGAGTGTGGATGGCGCCCTTTTCCGGAGCGGTGGACGGCGCGGGCTGGCCGGGCTGCGCGGGCGCGGGCGTGTTCCAGTTGACGATGCGCATGTCGCCGGTAAGCGCGCCTCCCGTGGCAAGGCGGGCATGGATGTTGGTGACGGCGATCTGGTCCTGGGTGACGTGGGCGACGGCATCGGCGGTGAGATTCGTAACATGCACTGTGCCGGTGCGATAGGCCGCTCCGGAAAGTCGGGCGGTGCCATCGATGAGGAACTGCGCATTGGCGCCATGTCCGGTGGCATCGAGTTGAGCGGTGCCGGCTTCGAGGCCGGGCAGGCCGGTCAGCGCGCGGACTTCGAGAGCATCGACGGCGCCCTTGACCGTGAATTGCCAGGTGGGGCTCGAGAAGTTATTGAGGCCACCGCTGATGCGGACGACGGTTTTCTGCGCTTTGCCAGAGGGGCCGCTTTGCAGGGTGAGCGAGAGGAGATTCGCAGTGTCGCGGCCGACATCGAGGGTGACGTCGAGCACGGAGTGAACCGGCGTGTCGGTTCCGCGCTGGGTGACGATGTCTTCGGCGTGAAGGGTGCCGGTGTAGTGGTCGCGCGAAGGAACGTAACTAACCTGGGCGGCGAGGTTATTGGCGCTGAGGTTAAAGGGGATTTTGCGGTCGTTGAGGATTGCGACACCGTTGTCGAGGACAGTGCGCCCGACGCCAAGGCTAAAGATCTGGTTCTTTGTATCGCTGCTGGCGGGATGCTTCGGCTTCGGCTGGTTGGTGCTGCCGTCGGGATAGACGATGAGATGGACGACCGGATGATCTGCTTCGAGATAGTTAAGGCCGATCTTTGTACGGAAGAACGACAGGATCTGGAGACGGACGAAGAGGCGATCGATGTGGGCGTAGGGAACCTGGCCGGGGGCTTCGAGGCCATGGATGGTGAGGTTGTCGGCTTCGAATTCGAGGTGGGTGAGACGCCAGTCGAAACGCTGGAGATCAACGCGGCCGCCGGTGGACTTTTCCAGTTCGGCAACGACGGCGTTGCGGACGCTTTTCTTGAAGGAGGCGGAGTTCGCATACCAGGCCAGACAGCCGATGAGGAGGAGAATCACGTAAAACGTCCAGGCGAAGAGCTGCAGCAGGATGCGACCGGCACGGTGGGACTGCGGAGCGTGCGAGGGCTCCTCGCGCTGGGGGCGCGTCGGTTGGTCCTGCGGGGGCTGGGGCGCGGCGTTCATTCGCTGGAGCCCGGCGTGGAACTGGTAAGGCCAAGGTCGGCATTGTAGGCGTCGTCGACGATGCGGACGTTGCCCTGGTCACGAAGGCTGGAGAGCCAGTCCTGAAAGAGGCCGCTGACCTGCTGCTGGAGAAGAATCTCCTGGATCCGAGAAGAGACATTGGCGAGAGGAAGAGCGGCCTGATGTTCTTTCTCCAGCGCAGGGATGAGCGTGTTCTGGTAGTAGGCCGCGATCTGGTCCGGAGAAATGCGGATGCCGCTGCGGAAGCGGAGATCGATGAAGTGAAGCATGGCCATGCGCTGGCTCCAGCGCTGCTGAACGAGCTCGGGGGTGAGATTGTGGGCTTTCAGAAATTCGTCCCACCCCTGCCCACTTTCGCAATGGTATCTCGCGCAGGCAGGAATCTCTTTGCGCAACTGCCCAATGGCCTTCTCGACCTCGGAGGCAGGGATGGTGATGGCTTGCTGCTGCTGTTTCATCTGTTCGAGGATGAGGGTGCGATCGACGAGGCGACGGAGGGCAGAGTCGGGAGTGTTCTGGCCGGGGAGAATCTGCAAAGGCTCTAGGGCGGAGAGGTGCATTTCCTGCTCGACATCGCTTTGCAGCAGGACATTGGAGCCGATGATGGCGACGACATGATCGAGTTCGAAGGGGTGTTGGGCCGCGGGCGAGGAGGCTGGCGGCGGTGCCTGAAGCGACGGCTGCTGCGCGGAGGCGGCCAGGGCCAGCAGAGCGAGGGCGGCGAGCAGGGCGGAAGTGCGAACAGAAAGCGTCATCAGAAGGCCTGCCCGATGCTGAAGAAGAAGTTGAAATGGCCGGCGCGGCCGACGCAGGGCGGCGCCTGGGAGGAGTCCTCGCAGGAGTTGGACGTGGAGGTGGAGGTAGAGCCGTATCCGATGATGACCGGGTAAACGGGAGGATTGAGGTTATAGCTGAAGTCGACGCGAATCGGGCCGATGGGGGTGTGGTAACGGGCGCCGAGACCGACAGCGTGGGAGAAGTCGTTGAAGTCGCAGGTGCCGGTAGTGTTGGTGCTGGAAGAGCGAGTGACCTGCTTCTGGGCGTCTGCGGTGAGGTAAGCGGCGCCGGTGCAGGTGTAACTGTGCGGCTGCTTAATACGGATGGCGCTCGACCAGATGTCGGAGGAGTTGTTGAAGACGTTGCCCATGTCCTCGAAGAGGACGAAACCGAGGGACTTGCCGAAGTAAGGAAGCTGGGGATAGGGCAAGCGCAGCTCGGTCTGGTTGACGAAGACGCCTGCGCCGCCGATGGGGAAGCCGGTGAGGGAGTCGCGGGGACCGGCGGAGTTGAGAGGGAAGCCGCGCAGGGATTCCGGACCGCCGGCATAAAGGCGCTCAGGGAGGGGGATGGACTCGTATTTGGCTTCGCCAAAGACGCGTTCCATGCCAAAGCGGGTGTTGCGCGCGAGGACGTAGTTCCTCTCTTTGCCGAGGGCGTGATAGGTGGAGTTGGACCAGTCGAAGTGGGCGAAGTTTGCCTGAGAACTGAGGACGGCGTTATCGGTGGCGAAGACCTGGATGCTGTTGTACATGCCGGCACGGGCGTCAAGGGGTTCGGGACGGCGGCTGTCGTGAATCCAGGTGAGCTCGGGGCCGCCCACGCGGACCGGCTCCGATAGGAGCGGGATGAGGTCGGGGGAGACCTGAATGGTGTTGGGGTCGACCTGCACCCGCCGGTAGGAGAGCTGATACATGAGGGTGTCGATGAGGTTGGGGTGCTGGGTAAGGCGGATGTCGGCTTCTGCCGTGGAGGAGGCGAAGGTGATGACATTCTGGGCGTTGATGTAGCCGCCGCCGACCGAGAAATCGATGGTGGGGTGGTTGAAGAAGTTGGGGGCGCTGTAATTGAGAGTGATCTGTTTCTCGAGCGAACCATACTCAGAGCGGAAGGTCACCGACTGGTTGCGGCCCCAGAGGTTAATGCGGGAGACGTCCAGCTCGCCAAGGGCGCTGACGCCGAATCTGCCGTTTGGATTGCAGGAATAGCTGCTGGGGCTGATGCCGAGCTGAATGAGGCTGAGGGGGTTAGGGCAGTTGGTGGCGGGATTCCCCGTCTGGGCCTGGAACCCCACGCCGTAGGTCACATCCCAGCGGCGAGCCTCGTCGAACTGCACGAGAACGTTCTTGCGGAGTTCGTCGCCGGCGGGATTCTCGACCGCCGTGGTGACCTGATTGAAGAGGGTCAGGTTATAGAGTTGGCGCTGCGTTTCAAGCAGTTTGGACTGGTCGAGGGGCTGCCCGTCACTGACGAGAATCTGCGGCTTAACGGTGGAGGGTCGCGTGTAGTGGAGTCCGCTGATGAGGACGTGGCGAATAAAGATCTGATCGCCGGGAGTGACGAGGATGGCGATATTGATCAGGTTGGGATCGGTGGCGGCGGGGTGCTGCTGCAGGCTGACCTGAGCGTGGTCGTATCCGTGGTCCAGGAAGTATCCGAGGATGGCGTCGCGGTCGCCGGCAAGGTTACTTCCCGAATAGGGCTGACCGGACTGGAGGCTCAGCCTGGGCTGAATTTCGGCGAGCTGTGCGGGACTGGCGCCGACGATGTTGTATTCGCCGACCTTCTGCTGCGTGCCTTCCGCGATCCGATAAGTGACGGCAAGTTCCCGGTCCCCGGTCTTCGGGCTTGTTGAGACCACGCGGATTTCAGGAGTGACCTTGACGTTGGTGAAGCCGTTGCTTTGATAGAGAGCGGTAATGGTATTGATGTCGGCTTCCTGCAGGGCCTGGCTATATGTACCGTGGCGCATGAACACAGAGGCGGGTTGAACGCTGAGCCGCTGAATGAGGAGCGAGGTTCCGAAATAGCTATCGCCGGAGATGGACACCGACTTGATCCGATCGCGGGGGCCGAGGGTGACATCGTAGGTGATGTGGGTGACGCCGTCGCTGGCGCTGGAGGTGTGCGTAATTTTAGTGTTGAAGTATCCCTCGCGCTGGAAGTAATCGCGGATACGTTTGCTGCCTTCGTTGAGAAGGTCTTCGTCGAGGGTGCCTTCGGAATAGATGGGCACCAGGTACCGAATCTTGCCATCACTGAGCTTCGCGCCTTCAACCACGATTTTGACGACAGGTCCGCGATCGGCCTGAAAGTCGTAATTGAGATGATTAACGGGTTTCTGATATTTGCCGGAGGCAAGGCGGACGTTGGCTTCCAGGCGGTGTTGCCCCTGATAATGTTTGCGGAGCCGGGTAAGGGCGCGGCTGACCGTATCCGAGTTGACCTTTGAATTCTGCTTGAGCTTTGCCCTTTTGCGAAAGGTGGGGACGGTCATACCGCTGTCACCCTGGACGGCTACATCGCCGACGCGTGCCTGCTTGCCCTGCTTCACCTCGAACTGAATGTTCATTTCGGCATCGGTCTTGTCGAGCCAGGTATGGGGCACGACGGAACCCTCGTAGTACCCGCTTTGCTGCAGGGTCTGTTGCAGGAGGTCGGTGGCGCGGTTCAGCTTTTGCCCGGTAAAGGGCGTCCCCGGATTGAGACGTGTGGAGTAGTTGAGCTGATTGGAGAGCTGGGTGTTCTTAACGCCTTTGATGGAGATGCGGCCAACGAAGATGGTCGGTGTGCCCTGGAAGATGAGCACAACGTCGTTGCCCAGACGCTCACCGTCGATGGCAACGGTTTGGTAAAGGCCGGTGGCATAGAGACGGCGGAGGCTCGAACGGACTTTGGCGGGGTCGAGAGGAGCGCGAGGCTGCTGCTCGAGTTGTTCAGGCAGCGGCTCGAGATCGTCACGGCTGACGCCGGAGAAGCGAATCTCAGAGACCTGGAGTCCGGCCCATCCTTCGAGCTGCCTGGAGGTGGGAACCGGCTGCACTTTGGTCTGTGACTGCGCCCGGGTGCTGTTATAGGAAGGAAGAACGCTGCCCGGAGGAACGGGTGGAGTCTTCCTTCGTTGTTGTGCTGGACTGCCGGGGGTAGGGGCGCCGGGGTTGACGGGCTGCTGGGCGAAAGAAGGAGACGCGCAAGCCAGCAGGACGCCGGCCAGAACGAAGACAGACCGCGAGCCGAACGGGCCTGCGAAGCGCCGCGGGAGAGCCCGATGGGCCGGACACAGGTTATTGCGCACAACGGGAACTGCTGTCGAACCCAAACCGCCCTCGTTCCGCATGGGAAGGTCTTTGAATGCAAAAAAGCGGAGAAATCCCAGCCCTGACATCCCCGTCAGGCTGTTATTGTTTCAGACGCGCCGACTCGGAGGTTGTTGCTCCGGGAACTGCCCCCAATAGCCTCTTAGAACCATGAGATGCGAAGCGAGCAGGAGCGTGGCTTCACTGGGAGCGGAGGCGCAGTGCTGAAATTTCTATACTACTGAGAGATGGTGACTCCGTCTCATACGGTACCCGAAAGGTACTCCCGACAGGTGCTCTTTGGCGCGATCGGCGTTGAGGGACAGGAGCGGCTGCAAAGGGCGCATGTAGCCTTGGTGGGGGTTGGGGCCACAGGCGCGGCGGCGGCGAGTCTGCTGGCGCGCGCAGGCGTGGGTACGCTGACTCTGATCGATCGCGATTTCGTGGAGGAGAGCAACCTGCAGAGGCAGGTGCTGTTCGACGAAGCGGACGCGCGGGAGTCGCGAGCGAAGGCGGAAGCGGCGCGGCGGAAGATCGCAGAGTTCAACAGCGAAGTGGAGGTGCGGGCACAGGTGAGGGATCTGACGCCCGGCAATATTCATGAGCTGCTGCGGGAGGCAGAAATCGTTCTGGATGCGACTGACAACTTTGAGACGCGCTACTTGCTCAACGACTATGCCGTGGAGTTGGGGAAGCCATGGATTTACGCGGCAGCGGTTGGCGCTTATGCGGTCACCATGAATATCCTGCCGGCTGAGACGGCTTGCCTGGCCTGCATTTTTCCGGAGCCTCCCGGCGGAGCGGTGGAAACCTGCGACACGGCGGGGATTCTGAATACAGCCGTGAATCTCGCGGCGTCGATTGAGGTGACTGAGGCACTGAAGTGGATCGTGGGCGCCCGAGACCGGATGCGCAAGACGCTGCTCTCCTGCGACGTGTGGCAGAACGAGTGGAGCGAGGTGGCGGCTGGCGAACCGCGGGCGGGCTGCGCGGTTTGCGGCCGGAGGGATTTCGCGCATCTGCGGGGCGAGGGACGGCCTCACATCACGCTATGTGGGCGGAACTCGGTGCAGATCCACGAGCGGTCCCGGCCACTGGATCTGGCGGAGATGGAAGGGCGGCTGCGGCCGCACGGGAGGGTCCGCCGGAACGAACTGCTGCTGCGCTTTGAGCGGGGCGAGCACACGCTGACGCTGTTCGCCGATGGACGGGCGATCATTCAGGGCACGACGGATGTGACGGTTGCGCGTAGCCTGTATGCGCGCTTTGTGGGTTCGTAACCACGCTCGGTAGTAAGAAGAAAACGCCCCGGCTCTTCGCCGGGGCGCTTGTTTGGCTTTTGCGGCGAAGCCGCGCATGGCCAATCGTCAGAACTGGTTCCAGAGGAACTGGTTGTAGACCTCGTGGTGGAACTGGACCTCCGAAGGCTTGACGAAGGTGCCGAGGAGCCGCGGGCAGCGGTCAGCGGAGGCCTGCTTGAGGTCGGCGTAACGGCCCTTCACGTCCTCGCCGAGGAGCTTCGTGGTCCATGCGGCGTTGCGGAAGTTCTCGATGGCCGTGTAGATATTGTCCGGAAGGTACCGTTCGGCCTGGCGGAGGTTGGCGAGCTTCGATGTCTCGCCTTCAATACCGGAGCGAAAGATGGAGAGCATGACCAGGTAGGGGTTGGAGTCCGGCGCGACGGAACGGACTTCGACGCGCATCGAACGCTCGTTGCCGATGGGGACGCGGATCATGGAACCGCGATCGACGGCCGATGCTTTGATCTGATTGGGCGCCTCGAAGTGCGGGTCGAGACGACGATAGGCATTGACGCTGGAATTGAGCATCAGGCAGATGTCATTGCCGTGGGTCAGAATACGATCGATGAACTCCCAGCCGGTTTTTGACAGCTTTTCCTCGCCCTTCGGATCCCAGAAGAGATTCTTGCCGTCTTTGCTGATGGAGACGTTGGTATGCATGCCGCTGCCATTGACGCCGACGACGGGCTTGGGCAGGAAAGAAGCGGTCATGCCCAGCCGGGTGGCCACCTGGCGGCACACCAGCTTGTAAATCTGGATCTGATCGGCAGCCGCGACGACTTCGCCGTATCCATAATTCACTTCGAACTGGGACGGGGCGACCTCTGGATGGTCTTTCTCATTCTCGAACCCCATGGCGCGCTGAACTTCGGCGACGGTATCGATGAAGGTGCGCAGCGGGTCGCCGGGCAGCGAGTGATAGTAGCCTCCGGTGTTGACGTAGTCGAAGTGGCCGGCGTTGGGGAAGTTGCGCTCGGCGTCGATGCCGGCGAAGAGGAAGCCTTCGATTTCGTTGGCGGCGTTCAGGGTATAGCCGTGCTTTTCGGCCTGCTCTTTGGCGAAAGTCTTGAGCAGGCCGCGGGTGTCGCCGGTGTAGGGTGCGCCGCCCTTGTCGATGACATCGCCGAAGACGAGGACCTTGCCGGCGCCGAAGATGTCGGCAGGAGCGAAGAAGAAGGAACTCCAGTCGATGCCGAGGCGGAGGTCGCTTTCGCGCTGGGCGGTAAAGCCGCGAATAGAAGAGCCGTCGAAGGTGAGGTTATCGTAGCTCTTGATGAGGAATTTCTTGTCGTAGTCGAGCATGTGCAGACGGCCCTCAAGATCGGAGAAGAGGACCGTGACCGCCTTAATGCCCTTTTCGTCGGTGAGATACTTCAGCCGCTCATCCTGAATTTTGTCGAGAGCGACGCGCTTCCTGCGCTGATCTTTGGATTTGAGATTGAGTTCCTCCAGCTCCTCATATGAGAGCGCCAGGAAATTCCGATAATCAGTCGACATGCTTCTCCTCGATGGTGAAGGTTTGGAAGTTGGCTGCCGCGTCCAGCTCGCACCGGGAGGGCTACCCGGAACACACCACAGACTTCGACGACGGGGTGGAAGGATGCAGTGCGGAGAAGGGTTTGGCGGTTCTTCTTCAGGGTATCGCGCAGAGCCGGGAGACGCTCGGTCATAAAAAAGAGTGATTGTGGAAATCGAGGGACTTTATCGCGGATGGGGTTAGCGGTGCGGGTTTCGCCGGGGGGCGGAAACCACTAAGCTGAACTGCAAAGATGAGCGCGCATCAGGCAGAGGCGTTGGTTCTAAAGAAGTGGCCGATCCACGAAGCCGACGAGATCGTGTCGCTGTTTACGCGCAGCCAGGGGCGGATCCGCGGGGTCGCTAAGTCTGCGGCGAAGTCGCGGCGGCGGTTCGGGGGGGCGCTGGAGCCGATGACGTGGGTTTTCGCCAGCTATGTAGAAAAGCCAAAGCAGGAACTGGTGCGGCTGGATGCCTGCGAGGTGATTCAATCGCCGCTGTCGGATCCAGTGGACTACGCAAGGGCTGCCGCGCTGGCTTTCTACGCGGAAGTGCTGGAGGAGGCGATGCCGGATCATGATCCGCAGGAGGCGGTCTTTCGGCTGGTGCTGGCGGTGCTGCAGCAGACCCGCGAGAACCGTATCTGGATGCCGGTAACGTACTTCACGCTGTGGATCACGCGGCTGCTGGGGTGGATGCCGTCGCTGACGCACTGCGTGGTGGATGGGGAAGGCTTCGGTGCGGGACCGGCGTGGTTCAACCTGCAGTCGGACGGACTGGTGTGCGGACGGCATAAGACGGCGGGGAGCCGGATTTTGTCGCCGGAGTCGCTGGCGGTGGCGCGGCGGATTTTTCAGTCGCCGATTGCGGCGCTGGCGGGCGAGGCGTGGCCGGCGAACCGGGCCGCGGATTTGCGACGGTTTGCGATTGGGGCGCTGGAGCGGCATCTGGAGCGGCGACTGCACGCGGGGCTGGCTTTGGCCAGGCTGGGCAGCTGATTCCTGCAGCGCCCGCGCTTACCGCGCATCTACTGGGGGAAAGGCCAAATTCTGTGAAGGGTGAGGTTGGAAGCGATGAAGATTGCGAATCGTGTCACGGATCTGATCGGCCATACGCCGCTGGTGCAATTGAACGAGGTGACAGCGGGCGCGCATGGCCGGGTGGTGGCAAAGCTGGAGAGCGCGAATCCGATGAACAGCGTAAAGGACCGCATTGGGTTCGCGATGATCGAAGCGGCGGAGCGTCAAGGGAAGATTCATCCCGAGACTACGGTGCTGATTGAGCCGACCAGCGGCAACACGGGCATCGGACTGGCGTTTGTGGCGGCGGTGAAGGGCTACAAACTGATCCTGACCATGCCGGAGACAATGAGCCTGGAGCGGCGGATGCTGCTGCTGGCGTTTGGCGCGAAGCTGGTGCTGACGCCGGGGCCGAACGGGATGAATGGGGCGATTGCGAAGGCGAAACAGATTCTGGCCGCCACGCCCAACGGATATATATTGCAGCAGTTCGAAAACCCGGCGAATCCGAAGATCCACTACGACACCACGGGCCCGGAGATCTGGAACGACACGGAAGGGCAGGTGGACATCCTGGTGTCGGGCGTGGGGACGGGTGGGACACTAACCGGCGTGGGCGAATACATCAAGCCGCGAAAGCCGTCGTTCAGGATTGTGGCCGTAGAGCCGATGGACAGCCCGGTGCTGAGCGGAGGCAAGCCGGGGCCGCACAAGATTCAGGGCATCGGTGCGGGCTTTGTGCCGAAGGTGCTGGAGACGAAGCTGATCGACGAGGTTGTTCAAGTTTCTAACGACGATGCGATCGCCATGGCACGGCGGCTGCCTCTGGAAGAGGGGCTGCTGGTGGGCATTTCGTCGGGCGCGGCGGTTTATGCGGCAGTCGAGGTAGCGAAGCGCGAGGAGAATGCCGGCAAGCTGATTGTGGTGGTGGTGCCGGACTTCGGCGAGCGATATTTGTCTTCGGTTCTGTACGAGAACCTGCGCAACGAGGCCCAGGCGATGAAGGCGGAGGCGATCGAGGGGTAACGAAGCCGGTAGCCGGTAGCCTGTCGCGAATTGTTCCCGGACCGTTGCTTCGGGAGCACCCTGTACGCTACACGCTGTCCGCTATACGCTGATTCCATGTTCGCCAGGATGCGGGAAGACATCGCTTCGGTGCTGGAGCGCGATCCGGCGGCCAGTTCGCGTCTGATGGTGGTGCTCTGTTATCCGGGACTGCATGCGGTGTGGGCGCAGCGCATCACGTCGCGGCTGTGGCGGGCGCGGATGCGGCTGCTGGGGCGTTTCCTCTCGCAGGTGGCGCGGTTGCTGACGGGGATTGAGATTCATCCTGGGGCGCAGGTCGGCCGACGGGTGTTCATCGACCACGGGGCCGGGGTGGTGATCGGCGAGACGGCGATCGTGGGAAACGATGTGACGCTCTATCAGGGTGTGACTTTGGGTGGCACGGGGCACGAGCACGGCAAGCGGCATCCGACGCTGCGGGATGGGGTGTTTGTCGGCAGTAATGCGCAGGTGTTGGGGAATATCTGTGTTGGCGAGAACTCGCGGGTCGGGGCGGGTTCGGTGGTCCTGCGCGATGTCCCGCCGAACTCGACGGTGGTCGGGGTACCGGCGCACATCGTCTATCAGAATGGCGAGCGGGTTTTGATTACCGATCCGAGCCAGGTGAAGGACCCGCTGTCGGGGGTGATTATTGCCCTCGGCGAAGAGGTGAAGCGTCTGCGCCTGCGCGTGGATGTTCTGGACGGGCAGCTGGAGATGACGGCGCGGGAACTGGACTCGGTGCGCTCGCTGGAGAGCGAGGACGAAGAGCGAGAGCAGTATCGGAGCGAACAGAGCGGCCTCGTCAGTATGGGAGAAGGGATCTAGCCTGCGTCCGCGGCCTCTGCCATGGCGACAAGTTTCCCGACGGTATTGATGTTGCGCACGGTCATGGGCCCCATCCGGGGAAGTTTCAGCTTCGATCGGCCCATGCCGTCGGGGTAATAGATATAGAGGAGGCGGCGGCCGAGTTGCACTTCTTCGCCCCCCGGAGCCACGACGCCTTTGAGAAGATCTTTCAGCGGCGGCTCGAGAAGAAAGGCGACGGCGACCTTCGCCGGGTCCTTTCCCGGGAATGGATTGCCCTCCAAAGCGGCCCGCAGCTCGCCTGGCGTGCGCACCATTACGTCGATCTTTTTTCCCATTCTGGTTTCCAGGGCCTTCTCGAGGTGCGCGCGCACGGGTTCTTCCTTTGCAGTGCTCTCAAAAATCGCGTTGCCGCTCTGAATATAAGTACGGACCGACGTGAATCCAAGGTCTTCGCAAAGGGCGGCGAGGTCTTTCATGGGCAAAAGCCCGGTTCCGCCGACGTTGATGCCGCGCAGCAATGCGATGTAGATACTCACGGTTGGCTCCTTCAGGTTGTCGATGCCTTACGCCGCCGGCGGCCGTTCCTTCAGAATCTCCACAACAATCGCGCGGATCGCGTCGTAGTCCGCCTGGCCGGAGAACATGCGGTAATCCACCTCCTGGTTGTTGTCGCTGTGGCCGACCAGTTGGAACTGCCGATCACCGTGAGCAGCATCACCGGGATGAGCTGCAGCCCAGGAGCGCTGGTCGAAATCATTGCTTTGGACGTCGATCTCCCAAAAACGCCTGCCGTCGGGCTGGTGGACGAGAAATCGGTAGTAAGTGTGGAACTTGCCCATCGGTTCGAACTCCTCGATGGCGTCGATGCGATGGGCGCCGTCGGGGAACATCTCGAGGAGGAAGCCGGTGGCGTGACGCGCATCGGGCGGTCCGCTTTGGTGCAGTTGGCGGAGAGTGGTGCGCTCCTGATCGCGCTGGGACTTCATGCCGGCGGCGGAGTAGGCGGCGACCAGAGTGGTGTGAATCTTCCAGTCCTGAGGGTCAAGCTGGCGGGCTTGTTCGGCGTACTGGACGGCGAGCGGACCCTGGTAAAGTTCGACGGCGGCGGTAGAGGCGAGCAGGTTGGCGCTGGCGTTATTGGGATCGGCCTGGAGGGCTTGCTGGAAATTGGCGAGCGCCTGGCGTGGCTGGTTCGTCTGGAGGGCAGCCAGTCCCTGGGCAATGGCGGTTGCAGGGGAGGAGGACGGAGCGGTGGCAGGCGCCGAGGTGGTCTGGGTTGGGTTTGTCGTTTGCGCTGTGAGGTCTTTCATGGCACCGAAAAGAAGCGCGGCGGCCATGACTGTGGCAGAAAGCAGCGGGGCAAGGCGGAAGGCGGGCATCCGGTTTCTCAGGAATCACTGTAACGCGTCGTCGGCGAAGGGACTGGAGCGGGATGGCCGAGAGAGCACGTCGGCGCCATTTCTTATATGCTTGAGGCGAAAGATTCGAAAGGAGGAGGGACAACCGATGGAAGTGGCAACGATCGTCAGCTTTGGGGTGATTTTCCTCAGCGCCATTCTCTGGGCATCGCGACGGCCCGTGGACGAGCATCACTAGACCGAATTCTTCTGGAACCCGCCTGCGGATGGGTGGAATGCTGATATGATTTTTCATATCAACCGCCAGATTTTCAGAGGCCCAAGCGCACCACTGTCGTCGAGAAGGCGGAGAAAAGCCCCAGCTATGATTTCATCCAGCCTACTTTCAGCGAGATACCACTCCAGGTGAAAAATCAGGATTTGTCATAACCGGTGGCCCCGCATTTGCTCAGTATGAATTAGTTCGAAAGATTTCACACCCCGGCTTCGACGCCCCCCGGGGCCAAGGCGCAGTCGTCAGGGTCCCCCAGGGTGTTCAGGAACGGAGCATTCACTCCGCGCCATGCAGAGGACATTCCAAACCCGCATTGTCGCTGTACTGCTCGCTTTCTTTACTGTGGCGGCGGTTGTGTTTGCGGGCTTCAACCTCATGCAGGAGGACCGCTATCAGGTGCCCTCGGATGGTGTCTGGTGGGTGGAGGGGCACGGGGGACTGATCGCGCAGCGGGTTCCCACCGACAGCCCAGGTGAGAAGGCGGGAGTGAAGGCCGGTGATCTGCTCCTGGCCGCCAACGGCACACCGACAACGCGCTGGGCTTCGCTTGTGCGACAGATGTGGCGCACCCGGGCGTACAACAACATCCACTACAGTTTGGTCCGGCACGGCATCCGGATTCCGGACGTACCGGTAATCCTGGACATTCAGGATCGGAGCATCAATCAGGGCTTTCGGTTCATCGCGCTGGTCTATCTGGGAATTGGCCTGTATGTGCTGCTGCGACGCTGGACCGCGCCGCACTCGACGCACTTCTACATTTTTTGCCTGGTTTCGTTCGTTTTGTACTCCTTCTGGACCACGGGGAAACTGAACGAGTTCGACTGGCTGGTGTACTGGAGCAAGATCGCGGCCCAGGCGCTGCAGCCTGCGCTCTTTTTGCATTTTGCGCTGGCCTTCTCGCGGACGCGGAAGAAGCGCAACTGGCTCGCCGCGCTAACGTATGTGCCGGGCGCGCTGCTGGTGGCTCTGCAGGTCGCCGCGATCGAGCTGTGGTCGGCCACCGAGCTGGTGCGGCACCGGTTGGATCAGGTGGCCACCGGTTACCAGGCGCTGTTCTATGTCCTTGCAGGTCTGGTGTTCTACATGCATTACCGGCAGGCGAAGACCCCGCTGGAGCGGCAGCAGCTGAAGTGGCTGACGCGCGGCACGATTCTGGCGGTTGCGCCGTTTACTTTGCTGGTAGCGGTCCCCTACATGGCCGATGTGCCGATGCCAGGGATGGTGACGAAGCTGGCGGGGATCTGCATGGTCTTCCTGCCACTGACGTTCAGCTGGGCGATCGTCCGCTACCGGATGATGGACGTCGACCTGATCTTCAAGCGGGGAGTCACCTATACGCTCGCCACAGCGGCGCTGGTGGCGGTGTACTTTGCCCTGGTCGCGGTTTCTGCTGAGGTAGTGCACACCAAGTTGCCTGGGGCGGGCGTGTGGGGACTCTTCGCGGCGATTATCGTGACAGCGCTGCTGTTCGATCCTCTGAAGCGAGCGATTCAGGGGCGGGTGGATCGCGTCTTCGACCGGCAGAGCTACGATTACCGCTCGACGATGATTGATTTTGGGCGCGGACTGAGCTCCTTCACGAATCTGGACGCGCTGCTGCATGCCATTGTGGACCGGCTGCCGCGGACACTTCTGGTGGACCGCGTGGCCGTATTTCTTCGGGAGGACGGTGGCGCAGGAAGTTGGCATCTGGCGGCGCAGCACGGGGTGCCGGACGTGGTGGCCGGCAGTGCGCTGGATTTGGAATTCCTGCATTTCGATGAGCCGAACGCGGGAAACCATCTGTTCCTTGAGAATCCACAACTGGCGCTGCACCTGACACCGAACCAGCAGCGGACGGCAGCGGTGATGGATATGAACTATTTCCTGCCCTGCCGGGTGGGCGTCCCGGGGGCGCGGGAATGGCAGATGCAGAACCGCACCATTGCTGTGATTGGCATGGGGCGGCGCGCCGGCGGCGACTTTCTCTCCAGCGAAGACATGGAACTGCTCGAGTCACTGGCGGGCTATATCGCCATTGCTCTGCAGAATGCGCGCCTGTATGCGAGCCTGGAGCAGAAGATCAGCGAATACGAGCAGCTGAAGGAGTTCAACGAGAACATCGTCGAGTCGATCAACGTGGGGATTATGGCGGTGGATCCGGAGGAGCGGATCGAGAGCTGGAATTCGCAGATGGAGGTAATGTTCGCGCTGGCCCGGAAAGAGGCGCTGCGCCGGCCGCTGGAGGCGGTGTTCCCGCGCGAACTGGTGGAGGAGTTCCGTCGGGTGAAGGATCAGCCCGGGGTCCACAATCTGTATAAGTTTCGGCTGGAGACGCGGGTGGAGGAGACACGGATTGCGAACATCGCCATTGCTCCGCTGATGTCGCGGGATTTCCGCACGGTGGGACGCATCGTGCTCATCGATGACATTACGGATCAGACGCAGATGGAAGGGCAGTTGGCGCAGGCGGAAAAGATGTCCTCGATTGGCCTGCTGGCGGCGGGAGTGGCGCATGAAGTGAACACGCCTCTGGCGGTGATCTCTTCGTATGCGCAGATGCTGGCGCGGCAGGTGAAGGGGGACGGCAAGCTGGGACCGCTGCTGGACAAGATCACGCAGCAGACCTTCCGGGCGTCGGAGATTGTGAACGGGCTGCTGAATTTCTCGCGGACCAGCGGTACCGAATATCGGGAGACGGATCTGAATGCGATCATCCGCGATACGCTGACGCTGTTGGAACACCAGTTCAGGACGGCGCAAATCCATGTGGAGGCGAGCCTGTTGGCGGAACTGCCGCCGATTCTGGGCAACTCCGGCAAGCTGCAACAGGTATTTCTGAATCTCTTTTTGAACGCCAAGGACGCGATGGCGTCTGGCGGTGAGGGGACTCACGGGGAGAAGACACTGCGCATCGCGACCGAGATGAACGGACACGTAAGTGTCTCGATTGCCGACAGCGGCTCCGGCATTGCGCCCGAGCATCTGAGACGCATTTACGACCCGTTCTTTACCACCAAGACGGCGCGAAGAGAGGGGCAGCCGCGCGGGACGGGACTGGGTCTGGCCGTGACTTACGGAATTATTCAGGAGCACTCGGGAAAGATTCACGTGGAAAGCCAGGTGGGCGAGGGGACTACATTCCACCTCGAGTTTCCGATGCTGAGGAAACCCGCGCATGTCTGAAGGTACGATGGCCGCTCAGGCAAATTCCTTGGTTGCTGGCCCGGACGCCAATCCACGCATTCTGATCATCGACGACGAGGCCGCGATTCGCGAGTCGCTGGAGACGCTGCTGTCGCTGGAAGGCTACGCAGTGGAATCCGCAGAGAACGGCGAGCAGGGGCTGGAGCGGATTGCGGAGCAGCCTTTTGATCTGGTGCTGCTGGATCTGGCGTTGCCGGGACGGAATGGGCTGGAAATTCTGGGAACGATCCGCGATCGAGAAGCTACCCTGCCGGTCATCATGATCACCGCCTTCGGCACCGTGGATAACGTGGTGGAGGCGATTCGCGGGGGCGCGCAGAACTTCGTTCAGAAGCCCTGGGATAACGAGAAGCTTCTGGCGGACATTCGAGCGGCGATTGCCCGCTTCCGTGCCGAAGAAGAAAACGTGCAGTTGAAGCGCGCGCTGCGACAGCGGTACAACTTTCCCAACATCGTGGGCAAGAGCGAGGGAATGCTGCGGATCTTTGATCTCGTGGCGCAGGTGGCGCCCACGCGCTCGACGGTGCTGATTCAGGGCGAAAGCGGCACCGGCAAGGAGCTGATTGCGAAGGCGCTGCACGCGAACTCACCGCGCAAAGACAAGCCGTTCGTGCCTGTCAACACGGGCGCGATGCCCACAGACCTGCTGGAGTCCACGCTGTTCGGGCATGTGAAGGGCGCGTTTACGTCGGCGATTGCCGCGAAAAAGGGCCTGTTCGAGGTGGCGAACGGGGGAACGCTGTTCCTGGATGAAATTGCAACGATGGGGATGGACACGCAGGCGAAGATCCTGCGCGTGCTGCAGGACCGGCGTTTCATGCATCTGGGCGGCGTGCAGGAGATCCAGGTAGATGTGCGGATCATTGCCGCGACCAACGTGGATCTGCGCACGGCGGTGCGGGAAGGGAAGTTCCGCGAAGATTTGTTCTATCGGCTGAACGTGATTGCCATTGAGCTGCCGCCGCTGAGAAGCCGTCGTGAGGATATTCCAGCACTGGCCTCGCACTTTCTGAAACGTTATTCGGAGGAGAACGGGCTGACGATGCGGTCGCTGACGCCGGAGGCGATGCGAGTGCTGGTTGATTACGAGTGGCCGGGCAACGTGCGCGAGCTGGAGAACGTGATCGAACGGGGCGTGGTGCTGTCGTCGGGCGGGACCATTGGCGTGGATCTGCTGCCGGGGCATCTGACTGGAGCGAGCTACTCGACGAGCCTTCTGGAGCACAGCCCGGATGCTTCACTGTTCGACATTATGGAAGACATCGAGCGGCGGATCATCGTGGATAAGCTGGAACGCTGCAACGGCAATCAGACCGAAGCGGCGGAGCAGTTCCGGATTCCGCTCTCGACGCTGAACCAGAAAATCAAGCGGCTGAACATCGAGATTCGCAAGCGCCCGCGGGACTAAGGCGCGATCCTGCAGTCCATCATTCGATCGAAAAAACTGCGTAAACAGTCGCCGATTCCTCCACCTGCTGGGGACGAATCGCGAGTGGCTTGACGGCGGGTGGCGGTGCGGCCTGCGCAGTTGCCATTCTGGCAAAGGGAAGCACGGGCCTTTCAGGCGCCTGATTGCTGGCGTAAATCAGGGGACCGAGGTTGACGCTCAGGCCCGCGGCCATCTGCGCGGCGATAGTATGGGCATCGACGAGGGCTTTGGCCGCGGCCTTCGCTTCAAGAGACCTGCGGTCGGTGACATCCCAGTCAATGGCGCCGCTGTCGTTCGCGCCGGCCTCGACGGCCGCGTGCAGGACCTTCGCCGCGTCGGCGGCTGCGGTGTGGACCGTCCAGCTTTGCGAGAGGGTGAAGGCTTTCTGGGCGCGCTCCTGAGGAGTAGGCGCCGGGTTGTAGGGGAAGTCCGTCTTGCTCAGGTTCTGTACCCGGCTCTCAATGGATTTATCCGGCACACCGGCGTTTTTAAGGGCGTCCATGATGGCATTGGAAAGCCGTGATCCCTGGCTGTAAGCGGTAGCGGCGTCGGGGGCGCATGTATCGAAGCCGATGGTGATGCCTGCCAGTTCCGCTTCCGCCCTGGCTGTGTCGCTCGCCGTGACTGCGATGGTGCGGTTGTTCTTATCCACCTGGATGGTTTGGGCGCTGGCGGCGGACAGGCACAGGCATGCAAAGGCTCCGGCAATCATCAGAGCGTGTTTCATAGCGCGATCCTCATCGGGATTGTACCCGGGTCAGCATGCCGAGTTGCGTACGACTGCCTGTATGCTAGGCTCAAGCTGCGGAGCGGAAGTGCGCGGTTACGCATCCAATCCGGCATAACCTATGGCTCTGGAAACGATCGATGCCGCCGCCAAACGCGGGGTTCTGGCGGTGCAGGAGTACGCGGTGCTGTCGGGGCGGGCGCTGGGGAACCTTTTCCGGCGGCCGTTTTATCGCTCGGACATTTTTTTGCAGGCCGATATCATCGGCGTGGGCTCGCTCCCGATCGTTATCCTCACGGGTTTCTTTCTGGGAGGCGTGCTGGCGCTGCAATCCGCGTCGACGCTCACGCAGTTTGGCGCGACGGCATTTACCGGACAGCTGGTCAGCTTTTCCATGATCAAGGAGATCGGGCCGGTAGTGACGGCGCTGATGGTCTCGGGGCGTAACGCATCGGGAATGGCGAGCGAGCTGGGATCGATGATCGTTACCGAGCAGATTGACGCGATGCGGGCGCTGGGCACGGATCCATTGAAGAAACTGGTGATGCCGCGGATCGTGGCGACCGTCGTGATGCTGTTCTTCCTGGTGATTCTGTCAGACGCGGTGGGGATTCTTGGCGGTGGCCTGGTTTCGGTAGTGATGCTGGGTCAGGACGGCTCGCAGTACTTTCATACCGCGTATCAGTCTCTCGCGTACCCGGATATTCTGCAGGGGCTGGTGAAGCCGGTTTTCTTCGGTTTCATTATCGCCACAATCGGCTGCTATTTCGGCATGAAGACGCGCGGCGGAACGCAGGGGGTGGGCCGATCGACCACGCAGGCCGTGGTGTGGTCCTCGATTCTGATCATCTCGTGCGATTTCATGATCAGCCGAACGCTCATCGGCATCTTCGGACGGTGAGCGGCGTGGGTGCGAACGGAGCAATACCGCCGGCCCCGCGACCGCCCGAAGAACCGGCAGTCGTCTTCGAGGACGTTTCCCTTGGTTTTGAGGGGAAGCCTGTGCTGGAGGGCATTTCCTTTCAGGTGCGGCATGGCGAAACTCGCATCCTCCTTGGACCAGCGGGCGTAGGCAAGAGCGTTCTGCTGAAGCTGACCAACGGGCTGCTGCGGCCGGATTCGGGGCGGATTTTCGTCTTCGGCAAAGAGATCAGCGCCATGCGCGAGGAAGATCTGTTCGAGATCCGCGGCGCGATCGGGACGGTGTTTCAGGAAGGAGCACTGTTCGACTCACTCACCGTGCGGGACAACGTGGGTTACCGATTGCTGGAAGAGCATATTCCGGACGAAGAGGTTACGAGGCGGGTAACGGAAGCGCTGCGCTTCGTCGAACTGGAGCACACGCTGATGCAGTTTCCGTCGCAGCTTTCAGGGGGTATGCGGCGGCGCGTCGCGATTGCGCGGGCCATAGTGACCCATCCGCGGCTCATCCTGTACGACTCGCCGACGGGCGGACTGGACCCCATCACCTCGACGACGATTATCGAACTGGTCATGAAGCAGCGCGACGTCTCGCATACAAGTTCCATCGTGGTGACGCACCGTCTGCAGGATGCCTTTATGCTGGCCACCCACCACTTCAGCCGCGACGAAAATCATATGGTGCCTTTGGGCGAGCATCAGGCCGATCCGAACACCAGTTTCATGATGCTGTATCAGGGACGGCTGGTCTTCGACGGCACCACTGCGGAGTTGGTGCACTCGGAGGATCCGTTTATTCGCAGCTACATCGGGTGAGGGGAGGGTTAGAGTTTAGGAATTAACGTGCCCACCCTCGATGCTCAAGTGGATACGGGCAGGTCCTCCGGGAATCCATGCGAGGAAAGCGACTAAACTCCGATCGCTAAACTCCAAACTCTGTCCTTAGCTCGCTGCGTCGTGATCGTAGAAGCGGAAAAAGAGGCCTGGCTTGGAGACCGGCTCGGCCTTTGCCACGATCGCGGCCTGCTGCTGCTGATTGAGCGGCGTGAATTCCTGCGCCAGCTGGGCATTATGTTCCAGCTGCGGGATGGAGTCGCACCCGATGATGATGGTGCTGACGGGTTGCGAGAGGACGTAGCAGACCGCTTCTTTCATGCTCAGCGTACCGGGTTGGGTGGCGATTACCATGCCTTCCCAGGAGTGCTGCTGCTGCTCGATAGGTGGCGGCGTCCAGGTGGAGAGCAGGCGGCTGCGGCCGGGAATCTTCATCCCGATGATGCCCATCTGCTTCTCGACGGCCATCGGCAGCAGCTCCTGCTGGAAGCTGTAATGGTGCGGATCGGCGGCGTTGACGGCCATCAGGATGGTGTCGAAGTCGTGGCGGCGGAGGGCCTCCATCAGCGCGTCGGGACGGTAATGGCCGGTGACGCCGAGGTAGCGGACGACCTTCTGTTGCTGCATTTCGAGCAGGGCTTCCATAGCGCCGCCGGGGGCGAAGATGGCGTTGATGTCTTTCATGGTGCCGATGTCGTGGAGTTGCCAGAGGTCCACGTGGTCGGTTTGGAGGAGCTTGAGCGATTCCTCGATCATGCGCAGGGAGCCTTCGCGGGTGCGCTCTTTCGTCTTGGTAGCGAGGAAGGCTTCGCTGCGGCGGGTCTTCATCACCTCGCCGACGTAGCGTTCGCTCCAGCGCATGGGGCCACCATAGATCGACGATGTGTCGAGGTAATTGACACCGAGATCGAGGGCGCGGTGGACGATTGGGACGGCGGTTTGTGCGTTGTTGGGTCTTTCGAGGGCGGCCTGACCACCGAGGGAAAAGATGCCGACTTTGTATCCGGTGCGGCCGAGGTTGCGCGTCGGCATGGCGTCCTGAGTGCGGAGATTGTTGGGCAGAGCGGGCAGGGTAGCGGCTGCGGCGGCGGGCTGCAGCCCGAGGCCGCAGCCGGTGAAAACCGCGGCAGCGGCGGCCGTCGTCCCTTTCAAAAAGGTGCGGCGATTCTGATTGGTCACTGGTGAGCCTCCCGGCAGGCAACAGACTGTTCTACCACACCTATCGTTTGCGGAAGCGGGGCGATTTTCAGGGAGAATGGCGGACAAACAAAAGAGGGACAGCCGAAGCCGTCCCTCTCGCGCCGTCGACCGATTACCGGCCGTGCGGTTTTTCGTGATCGCCGCCGCCGTGGTTCTGCGGATGTCCTTCGTTGTGCGGCTTCTCATTGGCAGGACGGCTCTGGTTGCGAGGTTGATTCGTGGCCGGGCGGTTGTAGTTCTGTGTGGGCCGGTTATTATTCTGCGCCGGTCGATTGTTGTTCTGTGCGGGCCGATTGTAATTATTGTTTTGGGCCGGGCGGTTGTAATTCTGCGCAGGCCGGTTGTAGTTGTTGTTCTGCGCCGGTCGATTGTAGTTGTTGGCCGGAGCGCGGTTGAAGTTGTTATTGCGCGTGGCATTGTTCTCGCCGCGGTTAAAGCCGTTGCGCTCGCCGGCGTTGTAGCCGTGGTTGTAGTTCGCGTGCGCCGCGGCGGCTGCGTGCATGTTGTACTGGCGTGCTTCGGGGTTGCGGTCAAACCGGCCATAGTAGCCATGGTTGACGACGGTCACGCTGCGGGACACGTAGGTGACATGGTCGTGGAAGACGACCGGGTGCGGTCCCCAGCCCATGCCCCAGTGACCCCAGCCCCAGCCCCAGTGCGACCAGGCGCCGACGGCGATGCCAACGCCGAAGCCGATGCCCATGCCGATGGCGAAGCCCCGCGGCGGCGGAGGAGCGTACCACGCGTAGTAGGGGTGAAAGCCCCACATGACCCAGGGATCGTAATACGGCACGTACACGACGGCCGGGTTCGCGGGCTCAATCACGATGTCGCCAGGCTGATACTCGACGTTGAGCTGGGGGGTCCCGCGCAGGTGACCCGACGCGTAGGCCTGCTGGCGCATATTCTGCACGGCGCTCATCACGTCCTGCGGTTGGTTGTAGTAAGCGTTCCCCAGCTGCGAGGTCCAGTCGAGGTTCTTGTCCATGTTGGAGAGGACCGAGGGGAATGCCGTGAGCGCTTTCACGCTGGGATCCCAGGGCTGGCTGTTAGCCATTGCCGAGATTTGGTCAGGGGGTGCGCCGGCGTTGGCCTGGACGAAACGATCAGCGTCCACGATCTGGGTAGGATAGGTCGCGGCCGCGAGCACCTGGGCGACCAGCGAGTCAGGATACAGAGCGATGGGCGCGACCAGCTGATTGAGCTGGTCAGGACTGAGGGCATTCCACTGCTGCGGGGGCGGACCCTGATCGTCCGGTGGAGGACCCTGGTCCTGCTGATCCGGCGGGGGAGGCGGGGCTTCCTGCGCGAAGGCGGAAACCTGGGCAATCCCGATCGGAATCATAAGACCGGCCAGAACCACCGCAAGACCGCGTTTGGACAGATCCAGAGAGATTGCGGAAATCCGGCGAGTCCATTTGCCGGCCGTGGGTCGAAACGCAAACAAGTCTTTCATTGAAGATCCCTTTCAGCCACTGCGGGCCTTTCTTATTCAGAGCGCCCGGGAATGGGGTCAGCTCAGCCTATGGGAAACCGAAATACACACTTAAGTTGCGCGGCGTTGGGCGATAACCGCCGTCTTTATACCACGGAATCAAAGAAGCGGCGCAGGATTCGGCCAACCAGTTCAGGCTGCTCAAAGGGGGCATAGTGGCCGGCGTCGGGGATTTCGTTGTACTCGGCGCCGTAGCCGCCGTTGCGAATCTGCTCGGCCAGCAGACGCATATCCGCGGGTGTGCTGCCGGGATCTTCGCCACCGGCGAGCACGCAGCAGGGCACGCGAATCGTGCGCGCGGTTGGGACAGAATCCGGACGGCTGGCGAGCCCCTGCTGCATCGCGATGATCGATTCCGGAGAAACGGTCTGCATCATTTCGCGGACTTCGGCGACCTTCTGCGGCCAGCGTTGCCGCGCGGTGCAGCCGATCAGCGTCTGCAGGTTCGATTCGAAGAAGTCGGCGGTGCCGCGCTCGCAAATCTGGGCGATGTTCTGCTCCCGCTTTGCGCGAGCGGCTTCGTCATCGGCCTGCGGCTTCGAGCAAATGAAGGCGAATGCCTCCACGCGATCAGGCATCGTACGCCACATCTCGTATTGCATGTAGCCTCCGATGGAACAGCCGGCGAAGAGGGCTTTGTTGAGCTGAAGATGGTCCAGCAGCCGGCCCGCATCGGCCGCCAGCTTTTCCACGGTGATGGGACCTTCGCCCAACTCCGACTGGCCGTGGCCGCGCAGATCCGGGATGATCAGACGGTAATTGGGCGCGAGGATTTCAGCCAGCGGCAGCCAGAAGCGGTGGTTCAGTGGCGTGGGATGGAGCAGCACCACACTCGGCCCCTGGCCGAGCGTGGTGCAGAAGAGTTTCGAACCGTCGGAGTAGTAGAACATTGCCCCTCAGAGGCTCATTCTAGCCGGGGGGCGGATAAGGCGCGGCGGGGGGAGCGGGCGGCGGGAACATCAGCGGCTCCTCGGGCATGACAATCCAGAAGATGATGTAGGCGAGCAGGCCGGAGCCGCCGCCAAAAACGGTCAGCAGCACCGTGATCACGCGGACCCAGACCACGTCCCAGGCATAGGCGTTGGCCAGACCCTGACAGACTCCGGCGATCATGCGGCCGTGGCGAGGGCGAACCAGGCGGGTGACAGTCGTGGTCGTGGGCCAGGGAGCCGCCTGCGTCTGCGTCTGCGCGCCACATCCGGAGCAGAAGCGTGCGTCATCGGCAAGAGCTTTGCCGCAATTCCTGCAGTAGATGGCCATGGCCAGTCCCCTCCCCTGGAGCCCCATCGGCTCCGTGCCAAAGTACAGCATAGCGTGGGGTTCGAAATCCAGCAGGAAGCTGGCCGAACCTGCGCTACACCGTTAGATACGCGGTTCCGCGCCCTGGGGTTCCGCGGCTCCGTGGAGCCAGAAGCTCATTACTGGGGTGTTCCGGAGGGCTTTTCCAGAGGCTGGCCCAGGGGTACCGGTCGCCCAAAGTTCGGGGTGCTGTCGGGGTTCCAGGTGAAAGGCTGGACGCGCGGCGACCGCTGGTTGCCGCAGCCCTGGTTCGGTCCGGGATTGGCGTGGTAGATGATCCAGTTCTGGCGGCCGTCCGGCGACGGGAAGAACCCGTTATGTCCGGTACCGTAGGCATGGCCGTCGGGATTCTGCCAGAAGACGGGGCGGTCCGACTTGGTCCAGGCTGCGCTATCCATGGGATCCGCGCCCGGCCGCAGGCTGAGCATGCCCAGTTCGTAGTAGTTGGTCCAGCAGCCGCTGGCCGAATAGATCAGGAAAGTCCGGTCGCCATGCTGCAGGATTTCCGGACCTTCATTGACGTCCACGTGTGGCAGAGACAGGATGGTTCCATTCCAGCCGAAATCGCCGACTCTCTCCCACGGATACTGGGGCGTTGACAGTCGCATCCGCTGGCCTTCGATCGTCCACGGGTTCCTGAGCTGGGCGAGGTAGATACTCTGGACACCGTTCGTATCGCCCTCCCAACCGGACCACACGATGTAGTTTCGGCCACGGAGTGTGAAGACCGTTGCATCGATGGCCCATTTATCGGTCGGATCGGCCACTTTTCCTTTAAACGTCCAGCTTCCCTCGATAGGATCGGCGGCCTCGTTCTCCAGCACATATAAGCGATGGTGATCGTTCGATCCGTCATCGGCGGCAAAGTAGATGTACCACTTGCCGTCCAGCTGATGCAGCTCCGGCGCCCAGATCTCATGCGAATACGGACCGGTGGCAGGCGGGGTCCACATCACACGCTTCTGCGCATTCGCCAGGTCGGTTATGTCGCGCGTCTTCCGAAGCGTCAGATTCGTCCCCGTGCTGTTCATGTAGTAATAGAAGCCGTCGTGGAAGAGAACCCAGGGATCGGGTCCGGCCGGCAGCAGAGGGTTGACGAAGGTCGCGCGCGCCTGAGCGTGCGCGCAGAGGGCAGGCAGAACTACCATCATGAGGGTGCGGAACCAATTGCGAACCATGTTGAATTATGGCGCCTCCTGAGATTGCAAAATGAAGAGCCGGGACTCCCGGGACCATTTTTCGCTTCTTTTTCGCATCTAATGGAAGTGAACCAAGGAAAAATCCTGGAGAGAGTGTATGCAGCGTTTGCAGGGAAAAGTCGCGATTGTGACGGGCGGCGGATCGGGCATTGGGCAGGGCATCGCCAAACGGCTCGGCTGTGAGGGCGCCCGAGTCATCATCGACTACATCGGCGCCGAGGCGGGCGCGGACGATACGCGCCAGGCGATTGAAGCCTGCGGCAGCCAGGGCGAAGTGGTGGAGGCGGATGTAACGAAGATGAACGACGTTCGCCATCTGGTGGACGCGGCGTGGGAACGCTTCGGCGGGGCGGATATTCTGGTGAACAACGCCGGCATGGAAAAGCGTTCGGATTTCTGGGATACGCCCGAAGACGACTTCGATAAGGTAATGGCGGTGAACCTGCGCGGCCCATTCTTTCTGACGCAGGCCTTTGTTCGGCGTCTGCGGGATACGAAGAAACCTGGCCGCATCATCAATATCAGTTCGGTGCACGAAGACATGGCTTTCCCCGGTTTTGCCACATACTGCTGCAGCAAAGGCGGCCTGCGCATGCTCATGCGCGACCTGACGGTCGAGCTGGGACCGCTGGGCATTACCGTGAACAACATCGCGCCGGGTGCTGTTGCCACACCGATCAACAAGGCTCTGCTGGAAGACAAGCCCAAGCTGAACGCGTTGCTGAAGAATATTCCATTGGGGCGGCTCGGAACACCGGAGGATGTCGCCGGTATGGTGGCGTACCTGGCTTCCGACGACGCATCCTATGTAACCGGCGCCACGTTTCTCATCGACGGTGGATTGATGCGCAACTACCACGAGCAGTAAAGTTCTTTCTGCCTATGGCCTCAAAGATCGAAGATTACGCGATGATCGGCGACTGCGAAACTGCAGCGTTGGTCAACCGGGAAGGTTCTATCGACTGGCTCTGCTGGCCCGATTTCTCCTCCTCCGCCTGCTTCACCGCCCTGCTTGGCTCCGAGGAGAACGGCTTCTGGCAAATCGCCCCGAAGGGCAAAGGCTGGAAGTCGACGCGGAAATATCGGGACCACACACTCGTTCTGGAAACAACATTCGAAAGCGACGATGGCGCAGTCCGACTGATCGACTTTATGCCGATCCGCGAGCGGAACTCCGATGTGGTGCGTATCGTCGAGGGCATCCGCGGGAAGATAGATCTTTGCATGAAGCTCGCTCTGCGCTTCGATTACGGCCGCACCGTTCCCTGGGTGAATGCGATTGAGGATGGCATCCGCGCCGTTGCCGGACCCAACCTGGCGGTGCTGCACACGTCCGTGCCGGTGCACGGCGAAAACCTGCAGACCGTGGCGGATTTCAGTGTGAGCGAGGGCGAGCGAGTATGGTTCACGCTGACCTACGGCGAATCGTTCGTGGCCGATCCGGAACCCATCGACGCTAAACAGGCTCTCGAAGATACCGAGGAGTTCTGGAGCCGATGGATCGCACAGCTCACTTACGACGGACGCTATGCGGATGTGGTGGAGCGTTCCCTGATCACCCTGAAAGCGATGACGTTTCGCCCCACCGGCGGCCTGGTTGCCGCGATGACGACCTCTCTTCCCGAGTGCATCGGAGGCACGCGCAACTGGGATTATCGCTATTGCTGGCTGCGCGACACGACTTTCACCCTGCTGGCCATGACCACCGCGGGCTATTTCGAAGAAGCAGCCGCCTGGCAGGACTGGCTGCTGCGGGCGGTGGCTGGCAGTCCCGATCAGGTTCAGATCATGTACGGGCTCAAAGGCGAACGCCAGCTGGTGGAGTGGGAGATCGACTGGCTGCAGGGCTACGAAAGTTCGCGTCCGGTACGCATCGGGAATGCCGCCGCGAGCCAGATGCAGCTCGACATCTATGGTGAGATGCTGGACACATTCTTCCACGCCCTGCACGGCATGGGCCAGCACACCGAGCAGGACTTTCGGGTCCTGATCCTGCTGCTCGATCACCTGGAGACGATCTGGCAGCAGCCCGACGAAGGCATCTGGGAAACACGCGGCGGACCGCAGCAGTTTACCTATTCAAAAGTGATGGCCTGGGTCGCGTTCGATCGGGCGATCCTCATCGCGCAGAAGCTGGACGCCGAAGCACCCCTGGAGAAATGGGAGAAGCTGCGCGACACCATCCATGAGGAAATCTGCCGGAAGGCCTTCAACAAAGAGAAGAACGCCTTCGTGCAGTTCTATGGATCAAACCAGCTGGATGCCGCGTTGCTGCAGATGCCACTGGTTGGTTTTCTACCCGCCAGCGATCCGCGCATACGAGGGACGATCGACGCGATCGAGCGGGAACTGATGCCTGGCGGTTTTGTTCTGCGCTACGACACCGGCAAAGTCCAGGACGGTCTGCCGCCAGGCGAAGGCGTCTTCCTGGCGTGCAGCTTCTGGATGGTCAGCTGTTTGAAGGCCATCGGCCGCGAAAAGGACGCGCAAGCCTTATTTGAGCGGCTGATTGGCCTGTGCAACGATGTTGGTCTGCTATCCGAAGAATACGATGTGGATCGCAAGCGACTGGTAGGGAATTTTCCGCAGGCGTTCTCGCACATTTCGCTGATCAATGCCGCGTTCGATCTCGAGGGCAAAGATGGCGCTCGGCAACGGGCGCATCGGCAGGGCGCGCCGGTGGAGACGTAGGCCTGAGCGGAGATCGCCGCAGGAATTGGCGCGGTGACCGTTATCGTTGGGCTCTGGGAAGGGATCTATGCATCGTTTTCGCGTTTGGGCGCCGAAGGCGCAGCGCATCGCTGTCGGCGTCGGCAAAACCAAATACCGGATGGAACAAAGCGAAGGCGGCTGGTGGGAAGCGGCCGTGGACGCGGCCGGACCGGGCACGGATTATTCGTTCTTCGTCGACGATGAGGATCTTGCCCTGCCTGATCCCCGATCGGCATGGCAGCCCCAGGGAGTGCATGGGGCGTCGCGCCTTTTCGATCTGAGCGCGTTCCACTGGAGCGACGGCGGGTGGCAGGCGCCGCCACTGGCGAGCGGCATCGTTTACGAGTTGCACATCGGAACGTTTACGCCGGAAGGAACGTTCGACGCGGCCCGGAGCAGGCTGGATGCGCTTCGCGAGCTGGGCATCACGCACGTGGAACTGATGCCGGTGAATGCGTTTCCCGGTCGGCAGGGCTGGGGCTACGACGGCGTGGACCTGTTCGCTCCCCATGAGCCTTATGGCGGTCCGGAAGCGCTGATGCGCTTCGTCAATGCCTGCCACGAGAAGGGACTCGCGGTGCTGCTGGATGTGGTGTACAACCACCTGGGTCCGGCAGGAAATTATCTGGGCAAGTTCGGTCCTTATTTCACTGACGCGCACCACACGCCGTGGGGCGACGCCGTGAATTTGGAAGATGCGGGCAGCCACGAGGCTCGGCGCTTCTTCTGCGACAACGCGCTGACGTGGCTCCGCGATTACCACATCGACGGACTGCGCCTGGATGCGGTGCATGCCTACATCGATCGGTCGGCGATTCATTTCATGGAGCAGATTGCCTCTGAAGTTCGCGCGCTCGAGGGGCAAACGGGCCGCCACTACGTGATCATTGCGGAGAGCGACCTAAACGATCCGCGCGTGGTGCGGGCGCGTGAGGCCGGCGGCTACGGCATGGATGCGCAATGGAGCGATGACTTCCACCATGCTCTGGTGACTGTGCTGACCGGCGATCGGACCGGCTACTACGCGGACTTTGGGGAAATTGGTCAGCTGGCGAAATCTCTGCGCGAGGCGTTCGTCTATGACGGCATCTATTCGCAGCATCGCGACCGCGTTCACGGAGCGCCGGTGCGCGGACTGCCAGGCTGGCGCTTTCTGGGGTTTTCGCAGAACCACGACCAGGTGGGCAACAGCGCTAAGGGCGAGCGTCTGTGCCATCTCACCAGCCTCGGCCGAGCGAAGATTGCCGCGGCTCTGGAGCTGACTGCGGCGTTTGTGCCCATGATTTTTCAGGGTGAAGAATGGGCGGCGTCGACGCCTTTTCAGTACTTCACCGATCACGAGGAGGAGTTGGGCAAACTGGTTTCTGAGGGGCGGAAGAAGGAGTTCATCGCGTTTGGCTGGAGTCCCGATATCATTCCCGATCCGCAGGATCGAGCGAGCTTCGAGCGGTCGAAGCTGAACTGGGACGAGCGCGGCCGGCCGCCGCATTCCGAGATGCTGGCCTGGTACAGGCATTTGATCGCGCTCCGGAAAGGCACGCCGGAACTGACCGACGGTGATCTTTCCCGGGTTCAGGTGCGCTCCAGCGAGGAAGATCGCTGGCTGGTGATGGAGCGCGACCGCTGCACGGTCGCCTTCTCTCTGGCGGCGAAAACGGTTACGCTCGCCGTTCGCGGCGGATCGCGGATCGTCCTGGCTTCGACAGGCGACGTGGCTCTCCAAACAGATCGGCTGACGTTACCGCCGAATTCGGTGGCTGTGCTGATGCGCGGCGAAAACTCTGTCGGCGTCGTACAGTAGGAGCGGATGGACGCAAGCTGGTTTTCTCTCATTCTGCTGGTCACGTCTCTTGCCGCGGGATTGCTGGGAGCCCTGAGCGGGTTGGGCGGCGGTGTAGTCATTGTGCCGGTGCTCACGATCGTCTTTCACGTTGACATTCACTACGCGATTGGCGCCTCGCTGGTGTCGGTGATCGCGACGTCTTCGGGCGCGGCTGCTGCTTACGTTCGAGAGGGATTCTCGAATATCCGGGTCGGCATGTTTCTGGAGATCGCGACAACGCTGGGCGCGCTGGTGGGCGCGTGGCTCACGACCCAGGTGCCGACGCATGCGATCGGGTTCATCTTCGGGCTGGTGCTGCTGTATTCGGCGTACGTTTCCCTGAAGGCCAAGCATGAGGAGATCACCACCAAGCCGGACAAAATGGCGCTGCGGCTGCGACTGGAGGGCACTCTGCCGCTGGGCGACGGCCGCGAACAACCGTACGTTGCGCAGCGGGTTCCGGCCGGTTTTGGGCTGATGTGGCTGGCCGGCGTGCTCTCCGGATTGCTGGGCATCGGATCGGGCGCGGTGAAGGTGATCGCCATGGATCAGGCGATGCGGCTGCCGTTCAAGGTCTCGACGACGACCAGCAACTTCATGATCGGCGTGACCGCGGCAGCGAGCGCCGGACTTTATCTCAAGAGCGGATATCTGATGCCGGCGCTGGTGATGCCGGTGATGCTGGGCGTTCTGGCTGGGTCGCTGATCGGGTCGAGGCTGCTGGTGCGCGCGCACGTGCGCACGCTGAAGGTGGTGTTCTCGCTGCTGATTATCGTCATGGGAATTGAAATGATTGTGAACAGCCTGCTAAGGAAATAACGGATGAGCTGGACAGACAAGCGGATCGAGAACTGGGTCGGTTACATGCTGCGGACCGGCGTGCTGCTCGCGGCGGCCATTGTGCTGATCGGTGGCGCGATGTATATGGTGAAGAATCACTCGTCGCGGCCCGACTACTCTCAGTTCCACGGTGAGACGGTCCAGCTGATGACGATGCACGGCATCGTGCACGGCGTTGGCACGGGCGATCCGCTGAGCATCATCATGCTGGGGCTGCTGGTTCTGATTGCGACGCCGGTGGCACGCGTGGGCATGTGCGTGGCCGGCTTTCTTTTTGAAGGCGACCGGCTGTACGTGGCGGTGAGCAGTGTGGTGCTGGTGATTCTGCTGTACAGTCTGTTCTTTCACAAGTGACGGTCTAAACCGGCGCGAGCAGGCGGACGACTATGAAAATGGCGACGCCAAGGAAGAAGACCAGAGCCATGCGAATGCCGGGCTCACGGTTGACTTCGGGGACGAGGTCAGTGGCGGCGACGTAGATCGCGACGCCGGCAGAGAGCGGCAGGCCGGCGAGGACCCAGTGGGGCAGGAATCCTATGATCAGGACTCCGGCGATGGTGGCGGCGGCGAGTCCGATGGCGGCGCCCAGCGCGGCGCGGCGGGAGCGTCCCGATGCGACCATGACCGAAGCCATGGTGAAGCCTTCCGGCACCTTGTGGAGAATGATGGCGACGAAGATGAGCCAGCCGAGGGTTTTCGACAGGACGAAGCCGGAAGCGATGGCGACACCGTCGAAGAACGAGTGGGCGGCGAGTCCGCCGAGAATCGAAAATCCGGTGTGGGCGTGGAGAACGTGCCCGTGAGTTTCTTCTCCGAAGTGGAAGTGGGGCGTGATGGTGTGCTCGAGGAGGTGGATGATGCAGTAGCCGGCGAGCACGAGGGCCGCTCCCCAGAGCGGGGAGAAGCGGATGCTTTCCGGGACCATGTCGAGGATGGCGACGGCCATCATGAATCCGGCGCCCAGGGCGATGAAGTAGCGCAGATAATGCTGCGGCCAGCTGCGGCGCACCAGAACCACGCCGCCGACGATGTCGGCGACGGCTGCGAGGGTTCCGAGGATGAGGGAGAGAAGCACAGGGTTTACGGGTTACGGTTTACGGGTTAGAAATACGGGGTTTGGCGGATAGCGTAAACACAGAGTTTCGAGTTTGGAGTTTAGGGTACAGCGATCAGCCGCTGTGGCGAATATGCATTACGTCGCCGTCCTGGACTAAGTAATCCTTGCCTTCGAGGCGGAGGGTGCCCTGGGAGCGAGCTACGGCTTCAGAGCCGGCGGCGAGGAGCGTATCCCAGTGAATGGTTTCGGCACGGATGAAGTGCCTTTCGAGGTCGGTGTGAATGGCTCCGGCGGCTTCCTGGGCTCGGGAGCTGGCAGGTACGGTCCAGGCGCGGCATTCGTCTTCGCCAACGGTGAAGAAGCTGATGAGGCCGAGGAGCTGGTAGCTGCGGCGGATGAGGCGGACGAGCCCGCTCTCCTGTAATCCGTAGGAGGAGAGGAATTCCCTGGCTTCGTCGTCGTCCATTTCGGCCAGCTCAGCTTCGACTTTGCCGCAGAAGGCGGTGGCGCCGGCGTTGGGGCGGGCGGCGAGTTCCTGCAGTCCAAATTTCTCGGGGGCTTTTTCGAGATCGACGCCGAGCGTGGTGCTCTCGGAGATGTTGACGGCGTAGAGAACCGGCTTCTGGGAGAGGAACATGAAGCCGCGGATGAGCTTCTTTTCCTCGGGGGACATGTCGAGCTCGCGGAGCGGGGTTTCGGCTTCGAGGGCGGGTTTGCAGCGGAGCAGAAGGGCGTGCTCTTTTTCGAGGTCCGCCGTCTTCATTTTCTTCAGATCCTTTTCCAGGCGCTCGAGGCGCTTTTCGATCTGAGTGAGATCGGAGAGCATGAGCTCGAACTCGAGGCTTTTGGCGTCGCGGAGCGGATCGATGGAGCCGGTATGCGGGATGGAGTCATCTTCGAAGGCGCGGAGGACGTGAATGAGGGCGTCGACCGTGCGAAGGCTGGCGAGGAAGGCTGTTTCCTTCAGGGCTTCCTGGCTGATGGCGGCGACGTCGGCGTATTCGACGGTGGCATGGATGAGCTTTTTGGGGTTGAAGAGGGCGGCGAGGCGATCGAGGCGATCGTCGGGCACTTTGGCGATGCCGATGTGGGCTTCGCGGGAGTAGCCGCGGTCATCGACTTTGGCCTTGGTGAGGATTTTGAAGAGCGAGGTTTTGCCGACCTGCGGAAGGCCGATGATGCCGGTTTTCATGATGATCCTAAGAAAGATTCGGGCAAAGAGCGCCAGCTTTCGATGATAAAGCAGGGACGGAGGTTACAGGTTGCAGGCCGGATGGCGGTCCGCAGGGCCTTGCGCGCAGGGGCTGAAGCCCTTTCATTTTGGCGCTGTTTCGGCATGGCTGAAGCCATGCCCTGATACAAAAGCTCCGGGCTGAAGCCCTTTCATTTTTCGCTCCTCGTCGCGGTGCTCATGAATCGCTCCCAATGACGTTCGCTGTAGGTTGAGCGGTCGCCCATGGGGTACCCCCCCTGGGTTGGAGGGGTATCCTTTTGTTCATTTGAAAGGGGTTGGAAGGTAATAGTTTTTGGGTATTACCTCTAAAAGCATGGTGTGGCGTACAGGGTGCAGGGTACAGAGTGGCTGGCTCAGCGGAGGCTTTCAGGTCGAGGGTGGCGGATGAGTCGTCCGGGGTTTCGATGGAGATATAGCCGTTGAGCATGGGGTCTTCGGGGACTGGTCGGGGAGGGGCTGGGGTTCGGGTTCTCCCATGTCCGCCGCAATATCGTCCACTCCGGGCTTCGGCTGGTTGGGGTTCTCGACCTCCCACCCTCTCGCCCCGGAAAGCGGGCGAGAAGGATAGGGTGCCCGGGTCGGGGTTCAGGTGACAGGGTGACGGGTAGAGGGAGCAATGAAAAAGCCGCTTTGCGGCGGCTTGTTTTTATTTTTTCTTTCTATTCTTAGAATACCAAGTTTGAGTGGGTTTACTGCCAATTTTGGCGGCCTGGAAGACTTTTGGAATCATTAGGAACGCGGTGGTAACGGTACTGAAGGGACTTGACGAGATTTCCACAGAGGGGAGGATTTCTGCGTATTCCGGGGCGGGTGGGGCAGGCTAGCCGTTTTCCACGCGATCTTTGATATGGGCGTAGGCGGCATCGATGAGTTTGCTGTGATCCAATTTCGCCGGTGATACCCTCACCGTTGGGTTTTTGAGGTGCCGTGGCCGTGGCCATAACGTGCGTCGAATGCGGTGCGGTCTACGAGCTGGACTGCGAAAGCTGTGCCAGCCGATTCGATGCACTTCTTGCGCTGGACCATTCGAGAACGGAGCCATGGGGCAGCCGTCATAGCCTCGCCTTTTCGGCATTCGCTTTGCAGCATTCCAGCCGCTTCCCGTCATCCGTTGTGGAGCGCGCCTGGATCTTGTTGTGGAAGGTCTACCAGGAGGGAGAGGACCCGAGGCGTGTCACTGAGGCGTTGAGGCGATTCGGGAAGGAACGCCCGGAGTGGATGGTTCCGCCGCTTCCCGCCGGCAAGCCGGAGCGAGGGAGCAGCGTGACCATCGCGAGCCTTGGTTCGTTTGGGGCGGGGACGTATGCGGAAAAACTCGATGAGTGGTGCAGGGCCGCTCTTGGGGCGCGGATCGAGCCTGGCGGGGGCTAAAGCCCGCTCTTGTTGCTCTTTCGGCATGGCTGAAGCCATGCCCTGATACAAAAGCTTCGGGATCGTGCGGGGATGCCAAGGCTCCGGGGCTGAAGCCCCTTTTTTTTCTTCGTGTTTCCACGGGCTGAAGCCCGTGGCTTTCTCCGTAGCGCCGCGTTGCGGCACCGCTGCGCGCGGGGGCTGAAGCCGCTCTTTTTGTTGCTCTTTCGGGATGGCTGAAGCCATGCCCTGATACAAAAGCTTCGGGATCGTGCGGAGATGCCAAGGCTCCGGGGATCGTGCGGGGATGGAAGGGCTGGGATCGTGTCCGGGGCTTGATGGGAGGGGATCAGGCGGCGTCGGCGGTGGGGACGTCGCGTGGAGCCGGAAACAGAGAGTCCGTGGGGAGCGGCTGTGGCGACTGGGTCAGAGGGGTCTGGGATCCGCTTTGCATGCGCAGAATCTGGGAGTGGAGGCCGTTGAGCGCTTGTTTGACCTGGAGAAGGAGCTCGGCGTTCGACTCGCGAAGCATTTGGGAAGTGGCGAGGCCGGCGGCGAGTGAGCTGCGGATGGAGAGAATCCGGTGATGGCGGCCGGTGGTTTTGTCGGGCAGAGCGCGGGGGGAACAGCGCATGGCGACCCATGCATCAAGATCGCGGGTGCGGGCGAGGACAGCGCTCTTGTCGGAGCCGGTGGGGCGCCGGACGGGGAGCCCGAAGTCAATCTCCCACCGCTGAACGGTGCGGACCCCTTTGCCGAGGTAGGCAGCAATTTCTTTCCAGGATGTCAGGACCCGATTACGGTTCCCAAAATCGCCGTCTTGCATGACGATCCTCCATGCGTCGCGGGCGAAGTCAGAAGCGAGTTCGAAAATTTGCGATGCGTGAACCAGGCGGTTCGGTTGCCGGTTCGTGATGTGTATATAGCTGCTAAGTCACCAGACTGTCAACTGGATTGCGATGAGGGGAAAGCGGGGCAAGGGGGGCCTGGCCTCGGGGTGGCGCGTATTGCGCACTGGAAGCGCAACTGACGGATCCGGGAAGGAAAACGGGTCAGCGAGGGAACGCCAAGTTCCGCCAGGCGGCTGTTTTCAATTATCGAGGAGGGCCGGGGCCCCTGATACTTATGGCTCCTTCTTCCGTTTTGGGTTTACCCCGAAGCCGAAGCGGCGGAGTGGACGGCTTAAAAAACGGATGGCCCGCAGAATCCTGATCGCCGACGACGAGCGGACGATCGCCGATACGCTGGCGACGATTGTGGGAATGCACGGCTATGAGGCGCGGACGGCCTACGATGGGGAACAGGCGGTGGATACCGCACGCCAATGGCAGCCGCACATTTTTCTGACCGACCTGCTGATGCCGGTGATGGATGGGTTTGAGGCGGCGATCGCGATTTGCCGGATCCTGCCGGAGTGCCGGGTATTGCTGCTCTCAGGAGTGGCGTCGATTGCGGATCTGACGAGCGAACTGCGGCAAAAGGGGTACCACTTCGAGATTCTGCGTAAGCCGATACCGCCGGAGGAGCTTCTGGCACAGCTGCGCCAGGAGGATGGAGCGGGCGGGCTGGCTTAGGGGAAACGGGTAAGCGATGGCCAGCCCGAAAGCGTCCGCCGCCAGCAAGATCCCTGCGACTCAATGCTGCTTTCGGGCGGCGTCTCCAGTTTACTGGATAGTTAACGTGTACGTCGACCAGGCGGGACGCTGGCGCGAGATCGCGCGTGGGGAATTCACCACAGAGGACACAGCGAGATGCGGGGAGTGCGCCGGGCCGCAACGAGCTCTGCGACGTCGTGAGATTTTCATGAGCCAGGGGTGGGGGGGCGGGATTTGGCGCGAAACCATGCGCGGCTGTCCTGGCGCAGGAATAACAGGCAGAGGATGAGGATAAAGAAGCCGGAGTGAACGAGGCCGGGGATCGAGCCATTGAGCCAGCCGACCCAGACGTGGAAGGCCATCCAGGAAATAGCGAGCCAGGGAGCCCAGCTGGATCCGCGGAGGAGGAAGGCTCCGGCGAGGAGGCCGAGGAGGCGGACGAGGTCGATCCAGAGGTCTTCAGAGTGATAAGGCGGCAGGACGTCGCTGTAGTGGTAAGCGAGGCCGACTACATTGACGACGAGATAGAGCCATCCAACAAAGGTGACAGCGAGAGGACGCTTCATGCTGGAGCAGTGTAGCGCGAGTTTTTCGGCAGAAGAATGCCGATTTTGTGGCAGATGAAGGACGGAGCGGGGATGATGGTGGCCGCGCTCCGAAAGACACTGCCCGGGACTGACGCGCGAGACTATTTACGTTTTGGATTCCACGGCCTGAAGGCCATGGGTTTCACCGCCGTGCCGCGTGGCACAGCACCCCTGGTGCGCTGCAGGCGCCAGGCGACCGCTCCCACTCAGTGACGCGAACAGCGGTGGAGGCAGGCCATCGAGCGCTTCCTTCGGGATGACTTTATCGCTCATGCGGCGAGCTCGTGGATGGCCTGGACGAGGAGATCGAGGTCGGCGGTGCGGGTGTAGACGTGGGGCGTGACGCGGACGCAGGAGATGTTTTCCCAGACGATGCCGACAGTGTGGATTTTGTATTTGTCGAAGAGGCCGGCGGCGACCTGCTGGGGCGTCATGCCGTCGATGGAGACGCCGCCGATGGCGCAGGAGTAGTCGGGGCTGAGTGAGGTGCGGAGTTTGACTTTGGGAATGGACTGGACGCGGGTGGACCAGTAGTTCTTGAGGTAGAAGATGCGCTCCTGTTTGCGGCGGGAGCCGATGCCTTCGTGGAAGTTGACGGCTTCGCCGATGGCCTGCTCGATGGGAAAGCTGCGGGTGCCGAGGTCTTCAAATTTGCGGATGTCGGCGGACTGGGGATTGCTGGAGCAGGTGAGGGGCCAGACCCTCTCGATTTTGTCGGCCGGGATGTACATCATGCCCGAACCAATCGGCGCGGAGAGGAATTTGTGGAGGCTGGTTCCGAAATAGTCACAGTGGAGGTCGGGAATTTTGAAGTCAACGAGGCCGAAGGAGTGGGCACCGTCGGCGAGGACTTCGATGTTGTGGGCGTGGGCCATGTCGGCAATTTTGGCGACGGGCATAAGCTGGCCGACCCAGTTGATCATGTGAGTGACGTGGATGAGGCGGGTGCGTGGGGTGATGGCCTGCTCGTAGGCGCGGACGATGGCGTCGTCGTCTTCGATGGGGAAGTCGAAGGAGATTTGCTTGTAGACGATGCCGTCGCGGAGGGCGCGCTGGCGGTAGGCCTCGATCATGTGGGGGTAATCCTGTTTGGCGCCGATGACCTCGTCGCCGGCTTTGAGAGGCACGCCGTAAATGATGGTGTTGAGAGCTTCGGTGGAATTGCGGTCGATGGCGATGGTATCGGGGGTGGCGCCGGCAAGGTCGGCAAGTTTGCGGCGGAGGGGCTCGCGGCCCTGGTCGAGGATGCCCCACATGAAGTAGCTGGGGCCTTCGTTGGAGAGCTGGTTGTAGCGCTGGAGCGCCTCCTGAACGACGATGGGGGCGGGGGAGACGCCACCGTTGTTGAGGTTGATGATGTCGGGACTGACGGAGTAGGCGCGCTGGATGACGGACCAGTAGTCCTCGTTCTGGGCGACGGCGGCGGGGGCGAGATCGCGGACGGCGTGGGCAGCGTCGGCGAAGTCGGCGGCATGAGCCTGGCGGAAGAGGCTGTTGGCGGAGAAGGCGCCGGCGAGGAGGGCGCTCCGTTTGAGGAAGGCGCGGCGATCGGTGGGAATCATGGAAAGCCATTGTGGGGCAGGCGAGGCGGGAAAGGCAATGGCGACAAGGCGCGTCGCGGGGAGAGAGGTGGCAACGCGGGCGCGGTGGAGGGTCTCCAATTTTGGCAGTCAGGGCGGAGGGGTGGTACGGATTGAGACGGCAGTTGCGAATTGGAGGCGTCTTTTCCGGCGAAGCTCGGGGTCTTCAGAGAGGGCTTAGAGCCGGGGTGGCGGGGAGTCTGAGGTTCCACATTGAATCCGGTGCAGTACTTCTGCCAGGGGCATGGGAAGAAGTTGTTTGACGCGGGCGTTGGAGAGGAGTTCGCTTCTTGCTATGGGGTGAACCTGGCTGGGGTCGCCGGGGGGCGGAGTGTGCTGGCTGAAGGGAAAGCATCAGCCTTTTTTCGAGGCGGTGGTGTTCTTTCAGCGGCGTTCTTTCACAGGAGGGGACGACGGGACGGGTTCGAGATACGGAGGGACGGGGTGAACCTGGCTGGGGTTGCCGGGGGGAGTGCGGCCTGGAGGGGAAGCATCAGCCTTGTTCGAGGCGGTGGTGTTCTTTCAGCGGCGTTCTTTCACAGGAGGAGACGACGGGACGGGTTCGAGATACGGAAGGACGGGGAGTAGCAACGGCAGAACCTTCGTCGCTCCGGTCCTCAGGATGACAACGGCAGAACCTTCGTCGCTCCGGGCCTCAGGATGACAACGGCAGAACCTTCGTCGCTCCGCGCCTCAGGATGACGATTCGGAGTGGGGCCTTCTCAGGATGGCGACCCGGGGTGGAGGTTGCGACCGCATTCGCAGCAAGGACGGCATGGGTGTGGACCCTCCCAACCGAGGCATTGCTTCGAAACCTGCGGGCATTGCCGGGGGAGGAGAGCGGTGGTTATGGCGCAGGGTGTGTGGGGTGTGCTTGAATTCTGGCGAGAAGGGGGCCATGCTGTTGGTGTCGGCTCCAACCCCAAAGGGGGCCTTATGTCGAGGTCGAGATTGACCGGCCGCCTGACTGCTCAGGTGGTGGTGTGGGCTCCGCTGCTGATGGTGGCGGCGATGCCTGCGGCGGCGCAGGTGTTCGTTGTAGAGCCGGAGCACGTGGAGAAGCGCTACGCGGAGTTTCCGCCGACGCACGTGCAACTCTCGACCGCACCGATGACAACACTGACGCGCGAGGAGCTGATCCGGTTTATGGAGCGGGAGCAGGGGTTCGCGATGCGGCCGCTGCCGATCGCGGTGCTGAAGCTGCGCCCGAATGGCGGGATGGATCCGGCAGGCGACAAATATATCGATCTGCTGCACACGAAGGGGACCTCGGCGAAGCCGGGAGAACGAATGGTGGTGACGGACATCAAGATCGATAAGGGCACGGTTTTGGTGGATCTGAACGGAGGGCCGTTCCACAAGCACCGGATCATGCGGCATATTTCGATTGGGATGGGGGTAGCGGATACGCCGCTGGCGCAGGACGATGGCCAGCAGCCAACGGGGACAGAGCTAAGGCTGGAGTTTGGGGATCATGTGCCGGATATGACCGGTGAACAGCTGGAAGCGCTGCTGAAGCCGATGATCGACTTCGGGGTGAAGTCGCCGGCGGAGGCCTATGCGGAGACGCTGCCGGACTTTCTGGCGGCCGCGATCAAACAGCACCGGGTGCTGGTGGGCATGGATCGCGACATGGTGAATTACTCGAAGGGCATGCCGATGCGGAAGGTGCGGGAGATGGACGCGCAGGGCAAGCAGGTCGAGATATGGATCTACGGCGAGGCGCCGCAGCCGGTGGAGTTTGTGCGGTTCATGGGGCGGTACGTGGTGCGGTTGGAGATCGCCAAAGTGGGCGAGCCGATGGTGGTGCACACGGCAAACGAGATGGGCGACTACTGGGGGAATCAGCCGGTAGTGGCCAGGAATCAGCACGAGATCCAGCTGGGCGATCAGACGCAGCAGGAGCGAAGCGTGGAGAGCGCGCCGCGGGCGGCTCCGACGCTGCGACAGCCGGGGGATCCGGTGCCGACGGACAGCAAGGACACGCCGCTGCCGACGATGGCGCCGGTGAATATGCCGAAGGACCAGCAGCGGCCGGGGGATCCGGGGTACACTCCGACGGTGTCGGCGCAGACAGGCGGGCAGGCTAAAGACGGGCAGCCGAGCAGCGGTCAGCCGAGTGCTCAGCAAAACGACGGTCAGCAGAGTAACGGTCAGCAGAAGAGCGGTCAGCCGAGCAGCGGTCAGCCGAAGAGCGGGCAGCCGCAGAGTTCTACGCCGCCGGCACAAAGTCCGCAGAACTGATCCGAGAACCGAAAAGCTGTCGACTCCGGTCGCGTTTGCGATCTTCGCTCAGGATTTGTGCCGCTTTGCGGCGCCGCTGTGCGCATGGGCTGAAGTCCGCGTGCAAAGACGAGAGGACTTCATGTTTCAAATTGGATTCATTCGCAGTACTTCGGCCGAAGCAGGGAAAGGAACTGTTTGACCCCGCGCTGCCGGAGGATTTTGCTTCTTGCTCTGGGGTGAACCTGGCCGGAGTGGGCAGGGCCAGCCAGGGTTCTGTGGTGCCGGGGCTGAAGCCCTCTCTCTTTTTGCTTCTTGGTTCCACGGGCTGAAGCCCGTGGCTTCCTCCGTAGCGCCGCGTTGCGGCACCGCTGCGCGCAGGGGCTGCTGTCCCATTTTTTTGTGTCTGGTTCGGCATGGCTGAAGCCATGCCCTGATACAAAAGCTCGGGGGGGGCAGGCGTTGATGCGGAGGCTCGGGGATGATGCGCTGATGGAAGCAGCTCCGGGGCTAAAGCCCTCTCTCTTTTTGCTTCTTGGTTCCACGGGCTGAAGCCCGTGGCTTTCTCCGTAGCGCCGCGTTGCGGCACCGCTGCGCGCGGGGTGACGAGGTTGGTGGGCTAAGATGGCCCGGGAGGATTCTGGGTCATGCGCCTTCGTGGGCTTTGGGCTCTTCTGGGTTGCGTGGGATTGAGTGGAGTGCTGGCTGCGCAGACTGCGGCATCAGGATGGCCGCCTTCACCGGGTCACGCGCAGATGCAGCTGTGGCCGCGGGGAGTACCGAATCCCGAGAACCAGCCGGCGGGACAGGGGCCGAGCGCGATGCCTGCGCCCCCTTCGGGTCCCGAATACGACACGACGACATCCAAAGACAATCTGATTGCGGGGCGGCGGCTGGTGCGGCTGGGGAATGTGACGGAGCCGACGCTGACTCTGTACAAGGCTCCATCGGCAAAGAATACGCATGCGGCGGTGGTGGTGTTTCCGGGGGGCGGCTATTCAATTCTGGCCATGGATCTGGAGGGGACGGAGGTCTGCGACTGGCTCAACCGGATCGGCGTGAACTGCGTGCTGCTGAAGTATCGAGTGCCGGGGTCGGGGCCGTATCCAAAGTCGGCGGCGGCTTTGCAGGACGCGCAGCGGGCGATGGGGATGGTACGCGAGCATGCGGCGGAGTGGGGCATCGATCCAAAGAAGGTGGGGGTGCTGGGATTTTCGGCGGGCGCGCATCTTGCGGCGGCGGTGAGCACGCATTATGAGAAGCGGCTGTATTCGAAGGTGGACGCGGCGGATGAGCTGAGCTGCAAGCCGGACTTTGCCATTGTGATTTATCCGGGATATCTGGCGGTGGAGGAGAAGGGGATGGCGTTCAATCCGGACATTCCGGTGACAGCAGAGACGCCGCCGACGTTTCTGCTGCAGGCGGAGGATGATCCAGTGCACGTAGAGAACGCGATCGAATACTTTATGGCGCTGAAGAGGGCGGGGGTGGCGGCGGAGCTGCATGTGTACACGAAGGGCGGGCACGGGTACGGGCTGCGTCCTACGGAGTTGCCGGTGACGCACTGGCCGGCCATGGCGGGGACGTGGCTGCGGACGATTGGGATGATCCCGTAAGACGCAAGGCAGCGCGCTTGCGCGGGATACTCATGTCCCAACACCCGGGACGTGGGGCGCCCGCATTGTGCTCATGCCCTACAGGCGGATGTTGATGAGGCCTTCGGCGTTGCCGGCGGCGGAGGGGGGCGTCGGGTGCTGGGGGGATCGCCAGTAGTCGATGTGGCTGATCTGGTGGACGCAGCTTACGGTGCAGTTGGGGGCACAGCCTTTTTCCGTTAAGTACTCGCGCGCGAGATCGGCTTTGGTGTAGTCGGCTAATGGCACGCCGGGGTATCCACGCTGCTGGGAGCAGTAGTGGACGAGGCCGTTCTCGCAGATGTAGAGGAAGCGGGAGCCGGCGCGGCAACGCCAGTCGTTGGGCTGGCCGTTGGCGATCTGCTCCTGAAACTGATTGAAGCGGGAGTAGTTCCTTTTCTTCCAGGAACGCATCTCGGTCCAGACGGTACGCTCTTCGTCGCCGAGGGGCTTGAGCTGGCCGGTGCCGTCGTGGATGATGCCGATGGTGGAAGTGAATCCCAGGCCGACGGCGCGGCGGCCGATGGTGAGGGCATCCTGCGGGTTCTTGATGCCGCCGCCGACGACGGAATTGATGTTGACGTGGAAGTCAGCGTGTTCAGCGAGGAACTCGAGTTTCTTGTCAAGGACCTTGAGGGATTTTTTGGAGACCTCGTCGGGCTGCACGTTGTCGATGGAGATCTGCATGTGGTCGAGGCCGGCGCGGTTGAGGCGCTGGATGCGATCGGGCATGAGCAGATAGCCATTGGTGATCATGCCGGCCATTTTGCCGTGGTGGCGGATGCGGGCGATGATGGCGTCAAGCTCGGGGTGGAGGAGGGGCTCGCCGCCGGAGATGGTGACGATGGAGGTGCCGAGGCGTGCGAGGTGGTCGATGCGGCGGAGCATCTCGTCGAGAGGGACGGGGTTGGAGACGTCGTCGTACTCGTTGCAGTAGGCGCAGGAGAGATTGCAGCGGCGCATGGGGACGATCTGGGCCATGACGGGGTGGCGCGTGGAGGCGAGGGCGTGGCCGATGAGGGCAAGTTCGCGGACGCGTCGGGTCGCGGCTTTGAGGCGGCGGGCCATAGCTACAGGGTACAGGGTACGGGGCGCAGGGTACAGGGAGGGCAGGGGTGAAGCGGACTCCTCGCGCTCAGAACGAGGCCGGGGCTAAAGCCCGGGATTCTTTGGGGATCGGATTCCACGGCCTGAAGGCCGTGGCTTTCTCCGTCGTGCCGCTGCGCAGCACCGCTTCGCTCAGGGGCTAAAGCCCTCTTCTTTATTGCTTTTTTTCGGCACGACTGAAGTCGTGCCCTGTTACAAAAGCCTGTTTGTACAGCCATTCAAATCTTGCTTCCGGGGCTAAAGCCCATTTTCCTTTTTTGCCTTATTTCCACGGCCTGAAGGCCGTGGCTTTCTCCGTCGTGCTGCTGCGCAGCACCGCATGCGCAACAGGCGCCACTCTATCCGCTATCCGCTGTGTCAGCCTTTGGATTTTGGGCGGCCGGCGATCATGGGGACGGTATTTTCGCGGCGTTCGCGGATGACGGTGAGCTGGATCTGCTTGCCGCGATTGCTGTGGATGGTCTTGAACCACTGGTTGGTGGTGGCCATGACCTGACCGTTGACCTTGGTGATGACATCGCCGGCGCGGAGGCCGGCAACGGCCGCGGGACTGTTGTCGTCCACGCGCTTGACGAGGAGGCCCTGTCCATCATGCACGCCGAAGTAGTTGGCGAGCTGGGGGCCGAGCATGTCGAGCTCGAGGCCGGTGTAGAGGGGGTTGTGGCCGACTCCGGCGATGAAGCTGTTGCCGTAAAGCGACGATCCGGCCTGGTCAGGGAATTCATCGGGATCGGGGACAGGGATGTGCTGAGACCAGGCGTCGGCTTCGATGGTGGAGCGGTCGGCGAGCTGGACCTGGAGGGTGACGAGCTGGCCGTCGCGGCTGAGCAGGAAGGTGACGGTGTGGCCGGGGGGAATCTCGCGCAGCATGCGGCTGAGCTGGGCCTGGCCGTCGATGGGCTGGTTGTTCAGCGAGAGCAGGACGTCATGAATATGGAGGCCGGCTTTGGAGGCGGGGGCGTCGTGGTCGATGGTGACGATCTCCGCGCCGCGGGTTTCTTTCAGCTTGAGCTGGGAGGCGCGCTCGGTGTCCACATCGCGGGTGCTGACGCCGAGGTAGGACTGAGAGTGGGTGAGGATGGGATCGCCGGCGGGCAGGACAATGCGCTGGGCGGCGCCGACGAGGGGGTTCAGCTGAGTGTCCGAGGCAGAGGGGGACTGGGCGCGGAGCGCAGGGACGAGCGCACAGCAGACGGCGACAGCGGCGACGGAGGGGAGATTCACGGACGGCCTCAAAAAGTGATGCATTGGTACGCGCCTCGGACTGCCTAAATGTCTGACAACGAGATCGGCGTTAGGTCAACAGCGGACCGCAACATTCATGTTACGGAAGGATCGCGGATTTGGGGAGAGGTTTTGAATGAATCGGCAGTAACCTCCGTTGGGTTCCCGGGGCTAAAGCCCGTTTTCTCTTTTGCTTCTTTTCCCCGGGCTGAAGCCCGGTGCTTTCTCCGTCGTTCTGCTACGCAGGACCGCTTCGCTCAGGGGCTAAAGCCCGTCTTCTTTGGCGCTCTTTCGGCACGACTGAAGTCGTGCCCTGATGCAAAAGCCTGTTTGTGCAGCCGTTCAAGCATTACCTCAGGGGCTAAAGCCCCATTTCCCCTTTGCGTCATGCGCGGCCTGAAGGCCGCGCCTACCTCGATCGTTCTGCTGCGCAGGACCGCTTCGCTCAGGGGCTAAAGCCCCATTTCCCCCTTTGCGTCATGCGCGGCCTGAAGGCAGCGCCTACCACGATCGTTCTGCTGCGCAGGACCGCTTCGCTCAGGGGGCTGAAGCCCGTCTTCTTTGGCGCTCTTTCGGCACGACTGAAGTCGTGCCCTGATACAAAGCCTCCGGGTTGAAGTCGTGCCCTGTTACAAGAGCCTCCTGGTTGACGCTATGCCCTGATACAAGAGACCTTCTCACTCACCATCTGGCGTTCATTGGGTTTGGGGGGCCTGTTCGAGGTACTGGCGGGAGACGAGACGGATGTGCGGGTTCTGATCCTGGGAGGCGAGGGTCTGGAGAACTTCGCGGACGCTGGAGTCGGCTTCGACGGGCTCGAGCAGGCCGATGGCCTCAGTGCGGACGCCGGCATCGTGATCATGGAGCAGAGCTTCGAGGATGGCATCGCGGACGCGCATATCGACGCCGATGTACGGCTCGAGGCCTTCGAGGGCCTTGCGGCGGACGGTGGCGTCGCGATCGTAGCGCAGGGCGACCATGAGGGCGTTGCGGATGGGGCCGCCGTTACAGTTGTGTCCGGCGCGGCAGGCCTGAGCGAGCAGGTCAACGGAACTGTCGTGGACGGTGGGGTTGCCGCGATTGCGAGTGCCGAGAACGAGGAGCTGGCGGATCTGCGGGTCGTCCATGGTGCCGAAGGCGGTTTCGGGGAGGACGCGGTAAAAGCGGACTTCGACGTTGTCGGAGCCGGGCTCAAAGTTGATGTTGCTCACGCCGGCAATCTGGGCGGTGTCGATGTCGGCGGCGACGGGCAGCGCGTCGGCGGTCTGCGGCGCGGCGGGCGGCTGGGCGGCGGCGACGGCGAGCGCGGCATGGGTGCCGTAGTGGTAGCCACCCCAGGCGCCGGCTCCCAGGCCGGCAAGGAGCAGGGTCGAGGCGAGGACGGGAGCGCCCTGGAGATGGCCGAGGCCGCGGAGGAAGGTTTGGCCGATGCGGCGGAGGACGCCGCCCTGGGGCATGGCGTCGAGGGCCTCATCGAGGCGAACGCGGGCGCGGGCGACAAGGCTGGGAGAGGGTTCAACGGGAGGAGCGGCCGACATGGCCTTGTAGAGGGCGGAAATGGCTTCCATTTCCTGGCGGCAGGCCCCGCAGTGGGCGAGGTGCTGTTCCAGGCGATGGGTCCGGTCGTCGGGGAGTTCACCGTAGACGGCCAGGACGATGTCTTCCTGAGCCAGTTCGCAGTTCATTGGGATGTGTGCCTCACTTTTGCCTCAAAGGTGGTTCGTTCCGGGTCGTGGGAGCCCGTGTTGTTGTTGGCGTCGGGGGCTGAAGCCCCTCCTCTTGGACGTTTCCGGGGCACGATTGATGTGGTGCCCTGGTAGAAAATGCGGTCAGATCAGCCGTTCCAGCATTACCTCCGGGGCCAAAGCCCCATTTCCCCCTTTGCGTCATGCGCGGCCTGAAGGCCGCGCCTACCTCAAACCGATGACCGTTCGAGCGCGGCGCAGTTATCTACCGCAGCTCGGCGAGACGGGCTCGCAGTTTTTTGGTGGCGCGGAAGAGGGTGTTTTTGGCGGTCTCTTCCGTGGTGTTCAGCATTTCTCCGATGGTGCGCAGGCGGAGACCCTGGTAGTGCTTCAGTTCAAAAACCATGCGTTCGCGGGGGGTGAGCTCGTCGAGGGCTTCCCGGATGGCCTGGCCGAGGAATTTGCGATCCAGCTCGCGGGCCGGGTTGGCTCCGGAACGGTCGTCGGAGACGTTGGTGAGGAGATCCATCTCCTCTCCGGAGGAATCGATGATGACGGCCTGATCTTCGCGGCGGGATTTGCGGCGGCGGAGGTGATCGAGGCAGAGGTTGGTGACGATGCGGTAGATCCAGGTGTAAAAGGAGCACTCGAAACGGAAGTTGCCGAGGTAGCGATAGGCCTTGAGGAAGGCCTCCTGCTGGATATCCTGGGCGTCCTGTTCGGAGCCGGTGAGGTGCATGGCGAGGCGCAGCACCGCCTGGTCATATTGGCGCACGAGGGCGTCAAAGGCGGTGCGCGAGCCGGCCTGGGCTTCGCGGATCAGATCGGTTTCGGGGAGGTTCTCCCTGAGGGGACCCACCATACGCGAGGATTGTAAGCGAGGGCGGGCGGGGGAGGACCGCGCCAGGGACAAAAAGCGAAGCGCATCAGCAGGCATCGAGGCTCCTGTTGCGTGGGCGAGGCTACGCGTAAAGATAGACGCGGGGAAGGGGGAAAGGTTAGCTCCCGTGGGGATAGGGGATAGCGTTCAGCCATTCGGCTTCGCATGTGCCAACACCAGGGACATGGGCACCCGTATTAGCCTTCATTGCGGCAGAGGGCGATGAGGGCGGCGCCGTAGCGGTCGACTTTGGCGGGGCCGACGCCCCGAATGTGGAGAAGCTGATCGAGGGTGCGGGGCTGGGCGTGCACGATGGCCTGGAGGACGGCGTCGTGGAGAACGAAGAAGGACGGCTTGCCGGCGGCGGCGGCTTCGGTTTTGCGCCAGTCGCGGAGGCGGTTTTCAAGGTCAGACTGGGCGGGGGTGAAGGCCGGAGTGGGCTGTCCTGTGGGGGATTGGGCGGGTGAGGCTGGTTCGGCGGAACGGTTGGATTTCGGTTTGCGGGGCTTGCGGAGGGCGCCGGGTTGCACAGTGGCGGGCTGAGCAAGGAGGACGCTGAGAGGCTCGTGATCGGCGAGGGTGCGGCCTTCATAGGTGAGGGCGGCTTTGCGGAAGGAAATCTCGCGGCCTTCGGGATTGGTAAAGGTCTCGGATGTGAGAGTGAGGAGGCCGGCGCGGGCGAGTCCATCGAGGAGTGCATCGAAGGCGCGGCGGGCTGCGGGACGGTTGGGGCCGTGGCTGACGTCAGTGAAAAGGCGGCCGGTGGACTTGGAGCCGGAGGCCTGCAGGTCGCGCAGGATGCGGCGAAGGTCGCGTTCCTGCTCGGGGGTGGGGTCGGCGAATGGCTGGGCGGTGGCGGACTCGGGTGAGCAGAAGTCGCAGTGGCCGCAGGGGCGACCTGGATTGTCGCCAAAGTGGCGGACGAGGGCGGACATGCGGCACTGGGGAGTTTCGGCGAACTGCACGATGCGGTCGAGCTGGGCGCGGCGCTGGGCGAGTTGCTGCTGGTAGCCGGAGCGCCAGAGGCCGGAGTCAGTGGAGCGGAGGGAGCTGCGGACGCGGCCTTCCATATCGAACTGGGCAGCGCCCTGGGCGGCGAGTTTATTGACGGCGCGCTCGAAGTCTTCGGGGAGCATGTTGAGTTTCTGGAACAGCGGGTCGGCGGGCTGGAACTCGTCAGTGAGGAGACGTGCGACGCGGGCGAGGTTTTCGACGGGCGGGTAATCGCGCTCGAAGAAGCTCTCGTGAATTTTGCGGTCGGCAAAGCCATGGAGGAGGATGACGCGGGAAGGGAGACCGTCGCGGCCGGCGCGTCCGATTTCCTGGTAATAGCCCTCGAGGGAGGCAGGCAGGGCGGAGTGGATGACGGTGCGGATGTTGGGCTTGTCGATGCCCATACCGAAGGCGATGGTGGCGACGACGACTTCGATGGAGCCCTGGAGGAACTGCTGCTGGACGCGCTCGCGGGTGGCGGAGTCGAGTCCGGCATGATAGGCGGCGGTGGGGAAGCGGTCGTTGAGCTCAAGGGCGAGCTGATCGGCTCCTTTGCGAGAAGGGGCGTAGACGATGGCGGGGCGAGCTTCGGCGGCGTCGAGGTATCCGGCGATCAGGGCGGGACGCTGGGGCTGAGAGAGCTCGACGACTTCGATAGCGAGGTTGTCGCGGCGGAATCCATGAATGAAGAGCGCGGGCTGGTGGAGGCCGAGCTGGTTGACGATGTCCTGCTGGACGGTGGGGGTGGCGGTAGCGGTGAGAGCGATGACGGGGGCGGGACGCAGGAGGGGCAGGGTGTCACCGAGGGTGCGGTAGTCGGGGCGGAAATCGTGACCCCAGCCGGAGATGCAGTGGGCTTCGTCGACGGCGATGAGGGAGGGTGTGCGGCGGGCGAGCATTTCGGGGAAGCCGGGGACGCGGAGACGCTCGGGAGCGATGAAGAGGAACTGGAGCTGGCCGTCGAGATAGTCGCGACAGACCTGGCGGGCGTGGTCCCGAGAGAGTCCGGAGTGGATGCGGGCGACGCGCAGGCCGTGGGCGGAGAGCTTCGCGGCCTGGTCTTCCATGAGGGCGATGAGGGGGCTGATGACGAGGGCGGGGCTGAAGGGGCCGGTGCCGGCGCGGGCAACGGCGGGGAGTTGATAGCAGAGGCTCTTGCCGGCGCCGGTGGGCATGACGAGGAGGATGTCGCGGCCCTGGGTGAGGGCGCGGCAGACGGGTTCCTGATTTTCGCGGAAGGCTGGGAAGCCGAAGGCGGAGTGGAGGAGCGGGAGGAGATCCATGGGGCCAACTTCATGTTCCCACAGGGGACCGGGCGTGTTGTTGTCCTGGTTCAACACAGAGAGCACAGAGGTCACCGGGGACCGATTGGGACAGGGAGATAAACTCGGTTTATGTTTTCGGAGAATGGAAGTTTGTTTACCGGGACGGGCGGCGGCCGGCCGAATTCGGCGGAGTGGGTGACGGCGTATTGCGACGGGGGATCGCGGGGGAATCCCGGGCCGGCGGGGTATGGGGTTTTTGTCGAAGGCCCGGATGGCGAGAAGCTTGCGGAACTCAGCGAGTATTTGGGGAAGACCACCAATAATGTTGCTGAGTATTCGGGGCTGCTGGCGTCGCTGGAATGGGCGCTGGAACAGGGGCACGGGCGACTGCGGGTGGTGTCGGATTCCGAGCTGATGGTGAAGCAGATGCAGGGGCGGTACAAGGTGAACAGCGCGGATCTGCGTCCACTGTGGGAAGAGGCGAAGCGACGGGCGGCGCGGCTGGACGGGTTCCGGATCGAACACGTGCTGCGTGGGAAGAATCAAAAAGCGGATCGGCTGGCGAATGCAGCGATGGACCGGGGTACCGGCCGTGGTGGGACTGGCCGACCGGGCGGAGTTTCCGGAGATTCACTGCGGGGCGAGGAGTCACCGAAGACGGCGAAAGGATATGTGAAGGGCGGGGTGGTGCATTTGATTGAGGGCGAGTTGCCGGAGGGGGCGTTTGTGAGGGTGGTGCTGGATCGGCAGTGAGCCAGCGTGCAGCGGATCGCGTCCAGATCGGGGGTGGTGTTGGCTGTGCGAGTCATCATTCACCGCTGGACAGATTCCGCCGGCGCTTCGGTCGGGATGACAGGTTTGATGGGCGTGCTGGTTGGCACGCCCGTTTCTGTTAGCGGGATTTCGGAAGGGTTTAGTGGAATTCCGCGTAGGGGATGGGCAGGATGGGCGTGCCTTCGAGGCGGACGGCGTCGAGGTTGGAAGGATTGAGGCCGAGGGCAAACAGAATCGAAGGAGCGATCTGGTTGGTGCCCACGCCCGCAGAGACGGTGGCGGCCTGGACGGCGGGGTTTTCGACGAGGAGCATCACGTTGGTGTCGTCATGCGCGAAGCCGCCGTGCTCTGCGAGTTTCGCAGCGCTGCCGGTATAAGTGGCTCCGACATTGGGAGTGACGATGATGTCGGGGGTACGGGGATCGAGGCCGGGACCCAGGCCGGGCTTGTTGTAGTTGAGCCAAAGGGAAGGTCCATAGAAGATCTGGCCGAGTTTGATATCGCTGGCGCTGGACTCGAGGGTGTTGACGGCGGACTGGGTGTTGGCGCCGTTGGCGAGCCAGAGGAGGGAGATGTCGTCTTCCGTGGGTCCGATGCCACCTGGGGTGGCCGGCGATTCGGAAGCGGGAAGAAGGGATTCGAGCAGAGTGGCCGGGGATGTGCCGTTGCTGTTCTTGCCGGGGACGGCCTGGTAGAGATGGGGATCGATGGGGGACTGGCCGTGTTTGGCGGTGACGATGAAGAGGGTGGAGTCGTAGAGACCCTGGTCCTTGAGTTCCTGGATCATTTCACCGATGGCGGCGTCAACGAACTGGATTTCGCTGAAGAGGGCGGGGGTGGGCGTTCCCTGCGCGTCAGTGTAGCCGCCGGTGGTGCTGTCGCTGGACTCGATGAGCTTCTGGCCGACGCTGAGGGCCTGGAAGTTCATTCCAAAGATCGTGGGGACGCGGGCTTTGCCGCCATCGTGGGTCTTGCCTTCGATTTCGTTGAGGATGGCGTTGACCTTGAGGGTGTCGTAGCACTGGATGTTCTGGAA
>DASRRO010000028.1:0-19259 GCA_035656855.1 Acidobacteriaceae bacterium
CGTTCCAAGAAACAGTGTCTGTAACAAATAGATGCGCAGGATATCCGCGGACCGCGCCCCAATCGATTTCATGACCGCCAGAATCTCGATGCGCTGCTGCAAATGCGCCCGCATCGCCATACCCACGCCAATCGCGCCCAGCACCATCGCCACCAGGCAAATCAGGCTCAGCAGGCCCGTCGCTCGATCCACGCCCTGGGTCAGTGCCGGACTGGTCTCCCGAAAATCCGTCACCTGCGCGTCCGGCAGAATCTTCTCGATCTGCGCCCGCACATCGGCGACCTTCAATTTGTCACTCAGCGCGAACAAATACCGCTCCGTCGCTCGGCTCCCCGGCTGCAGCAAACCGGTTTCGTCCATCGCCTGCCGCGTCAACATTACCCGCGGCCCCAGCCCCACGCCCGCGGTCATGCGGTCGGGCTCCTTCTCGATCACTGCCGCAATTCGGAACCACCGCCCGCCGATCTTCAGCGCCGCGCCCACATTCGTCCGCAAACGCACCAGCAGATTGTCATCCACCACAACGGTGCTGTCGTTCAGAACATCCCGCAGGCTTCCCGCCGGTTTCAGCACCATCGTTCCGTAGAACGGATATTCCTGTGGATTCACCGCTTTCAACGTCACCAGCAGCGGCACGGGATCGCCCTGAACCATGGCCATAGAGACCGTCTCGGTCACCACCGTTTCGCGCACGTCCGCCGGTCCCAGTGCCTCCAGTTGCTTTTGTTCCGCCGGCGTCGCCTGCCGGAACATCCGCGCCGACAAGTCCCCCGCCATGATGCTGCGCGCCTGCAGCAACAGCGCTCTCTGAAACGACTGGCTGAACCCCCGCACTCCCGTCAGCGCCGCCACACCCACTGCCACCGACAGCAATACAAATAAAAACTTCGTCCTTCCCGCCCGCAGTTCCCGCCACGCGATCTTCCCCGCCGTCGCCCATGGCAAGGCCTGCTTCCGCATCGGTTGAACGCCGGTCATACCGCGCTCACTGGCTCTGCGCCGAAGGCGCGCCCGCCCGGACGGCTAGTCCCGTCGGCCACAACAAGTCCGTCCTTCAACACGATCCGCCGGTCCGCGCGCTCCGCAATCTGCGGATCATGCGTCACCAGCACCAGTGTCGTCTGCGACTCCCTCTGCCTTTCCGCCAGCAATGACAGCACATGCTGCCCGTTCACCGAATCCAGGTTCCCCGTCGGCTCATCCGCCAGCACCACCGGCGGATCCAGCACGAACGCCCGCGCCAGCGCCACCCGCTGCTGCTCCCCGCCCGACAACTGCACCGGATAGTGATGCAGCCGATCCCCCAACCCCACCGACTCCAGCAGCGGCTGCGCCTTTTTCCGCGCATCGCCGCGGGCGTTCAGCTCATACGGCAGCATTACGTTCTCCAGCGCCGTCAGCGTCGGAATCAGCTGGTAAGACTGGAAAACAAATCCAATCTTCCGCCCCCGCACGTCCGCCAGCTTGTCCTCTTCCAGCGCGCTGATGGTCACGCCGTCCAGAATCACTTCCCCGGCCGATGGCGAATCCAGGCCCGCCAGCAACCCCAGCAGCGTGCTCTTCCCGCTGCCGCTCGCCCCCATGATCGCGGCAAACTGTCCCCGCGGAATCACAAGATCGATCCCCCGCAGAATCTCCACCACCCTGGAACCGTTCCGTATGGACTTCTTCAGTCCCCGCACCTCAATCATTCGTTCTCCCGCCCCCACCTTCACAGCCTACGTTATCGTCTAATCTGGACTGTCATCCTGAGGCTTCTGCCCAGCAAACGCCGAGGGATCTCGCATTCCCACACTATGCGCCGCCTCGCGACCCTCACCACTGCCTTCGTCCTTTCCTTATCTCTGTACGCCGCGCAACCTCATCCCGTTCCCGCCTCAAGGCCAGAGCCTATTGTCGATTGCTTCGGCGACAGCATCACTGCCGGTCATGGCATCGATCCCGCCCACGCCTATCCCGCCGACCTTCAGTCGCTCCTCGATGCCCGCGGCTACCATTACAAGCTTGTCAATTCCGGTATCAGCGGCAATACCAGCAAAGACGGAGTCGACCGCCTGAAAGACGTCCTCCGCCTCCAATCCTCCGTCATCATTGTCGAATTCGGCGGTAACGACGGCCTTCGCGGTATCCCCATCGACGCCACCCGCCGCAACCTCGACACCATCGTGGCTACCCTGCTCCACTCCGGCAGCAAGGTCCTCCTCGCCGGCATCACCCTTCCCCCCAACTACGGCGCCGACTACATCCATCAGTTCGATGAAACCTACCGCCTCATCGCCGCCAAATATCATGTCCCTTTGCTGCCGGAGCTCTACACCGGCATCTACACCGTCCCCGGCGCCATTCAGGACGACGGCGTCCACCCCACCGCCAAGGGCGCTGAGCTTCTCGCCGAGCACTTTCTCCCGCTCCTGCTCCCCATGCTCCACAAGTAGCTGCGCACCGGATAGAACCGGCTGTGATGTCAAGGCAGCCCGCTCGGCCTCTGTGCTCTCTGTGGTGGGCGGTGCGGCGTCGAGCGCTGTTCGGCGCGGAGCGGGATCGTCGATCTCCAACCTGTTCAGGCCCGCTTTCGGCTTGTGTGGGATCCGGGCGCCCATTCTCATGCCCGGCGCTTTTCCGCGCGCCAGCGTGGGATCTCGTTCCTGTACTCGGCACCCTGTACCCTGTGCTGCTACTCCGCCTTCAGCCCCAGCGCCTGCACATACCCCGCGTTCGCGTGCTCGTTCGCGAACTGAATTTTCTTCAGCAAATCGTCAAACGCCGCGTCGATCTCCGCCTGAGGAGGCCGCGCCGCTATCCGCTTCTCCGCATCCGCCATATCCCGCGGCAGCTTGGCAAACGCCACAATCTCATCCCAGTGTTCCGGAGGGTCGAACGTCACCACGCATGGCTTCGCGTCCATCCGCTTGTACGTCCAGAACGCCCAGCCCACTTGATTCGCCTCCAGCGTTTCTCTGAATCCCTGCACCCACGCATCCGTATTCTCGCCTGTCTCCCCCGCCCAGATCGGCACCTTATTCTGCTTCCGGAAATCCAGATACTCCTGGATCACGCTCGCATCCGTCTTCGGCGTCCAGTATTTGTGGAACGTGTACATCACGTTGGGATCAAACGGCGGACCGAATACCTTGAAGTTCGTATCCCACGTCGCCCCGCCCAGAATCAGCACATGATTCTTGTCCACCGTCCGGATCGCCCCGGCAATCCGTCGATACACAGGCTCCAGCTCCCTCCGCAGCGGTGCCAGCGCCGGAAACTGCGGGATCGGCTCGTTCAGCAGGTCGTACCCCAGTACTGTGGGATCCTTCGCGTAGTGCTGCGCAATGCGCCGCCACTCCGCCGCCGTCGCCTGCTGTGCCTCCGGGCTCACAAACAGCCATGGATATCCATAACTGTCGTCGATATTCGCTCCCGTCTGCCCGCCCGGCGCGCAGTGCATGTCGAGGATCACGTAGATCCCGTCCTTCTTCGCCCACCCCACCAGCTGATCCAGCAGCTTGAATCCATCCGCATCGTCGCCGTTGAAGAACTTCCAGTGCAGCGGCACCCGCACCGAATTGAACCCCATCGCATGGATCCGGTCGATGTCCGCCTCGGTAATGTAGTTCGCCCGCCACTGCTGCCAGAACTGCTCCGCCTTCGCCGGACCCAGCAGTTCCCGCGTCAGGTCCTCGATCTCCCGCGGCGACTGCGGTCCTCTGTCGAAGTGGAACATGTACCCTTCCACCTCGAACCAGTTCCCCAGGTTGATCCCGCGCAGCAGCAGCGGATGGCCGTCCCCATCCACCAGTTGCGTTCCCTGCGTGTGCACGAAACCCTTCTTCGCAGGTTGCGCCAACAGCACCGCCGGCAACAGAAGAGCGCCACAAAACCACCCCGCCACCCAACGACTCGCAAGTCTTTTCACGCGAACCAGCCTACTCCATCAGGGCCCCTGACTCCCGGCCAGGCCTCGCCGCTGTTCCGCGCGCTACCGGTGGGAACACCTGTAACAAAGCGGCCCCTCCATCGCCCCCCTCTCCCCCGCCCTATCCTTCCCCTCCCCGCCCGCATCCCATTTCTTACAGTCGAGACCCTTTCCGAGGTGTCCCTCATGACCGCCGTCTCCTTTTCCGAAGAGAATGTCGTTCCCCTCCCCTATGTCGCCGACAATGTCCTCGGCCTCCGCATCCTGTTCGTCAATGTTTTCGGAGTCATTCACGGCAGCCGGGCCTGGACTCTGATCGACGCCGGCCTCCCCTTTTCCACCAGCTATATCCGCAAGTGGGCCCACGAGCGCTTCGGCACTCCCCCGCAGTCCATTGTCCTTACCCACGGCCACTTCGATCATGTCGGCGCCGCCCAGGAACTCTCTGACGAATGGCAGGTTCCCGTTTACGCCCATCCGCTCGAGTTCCCTTACTTACGCGGCGAACAGTCCTATCCCGCACCCCACATCGGTGCCGGAGGCGGACTCATGAGCTGGCTCTCGCCCCTTTATCCCCGCGGCCCCATCAACCTCGGCAGCCGCCTCCGCGCCCTCCCTGACGCCGACGATGCGGCCGAAGCCGGCCTGCCGGGATGGCAGGTGATGTTTACCCCCGGGCACACACCCGGCCATGTCTCCTTCTTCCGACCTGCCGACCGCCTCCTCCTGGCCGGCGATGCCTTCTGCACCACAAAACCGGAGTCATTCTTTGAGGCTGCTCTCCTCCAGGATCCCGAATTGCACGGACCGCCTGCCTACTTCACCTGGAACCCGGAAATCGCGGCCGGCTCCATTCTCGGACTTGCCGCTTTGCAACCCGACATCCTTGCCCCCGGCCACGGACGTCCGCTCGCTGGCGAAGCGGTTGCCGCCAAAATGATGACGTTCGCTGAGCAATTTGCGATTTCCAGCGAGTCCGCCGCATAATTCCCGCGCAAAGGAAAGCGGCTGGCTCTCGCCAGCCGCTTTCCTTCAACCCTGAAATCTAACTCCAGCCTGGCGCCCTCTCAGCGCACAAAGAACAGAACCGCCTGATTCGTCGCCAAAGCCGCCAGATACGCCAGTACGCTCATGTAGCAGAACTGCAGCGCCGGCCACTTCCAGCTGTTCGTCTCCCGCCGCACTATCGCCAGCGTCGACGTGCACTGCATCGCAAACGCGAAGAACACCACCAGTGCCATCGCTCCGCCCAGCGTCAAATCGTGTCGCAGCGCCGCCTGCAGGCCCAGCGACTGCGTCGCCGGATCCGCCCCGTACAGCGTTCCCAGCGTGCCCACGATCACCTCGCGCGCCATCACCGACGTCAGCAGCCCGATTCCGATCTTCCAGTTGAAGCCCAGCGGTCGGATCACCGGCTCGATCAGGTGCCCCACCCGTCCGATCAGGCTTTCTCCCAGGCTCGTCCCTGCCGGCAGATGACTCAGCACCCAAAGCACAATCGTCACCGCCAGAATCACCGTGCCTGCCTGCTTCAGAAACACCTTGCCGCGATCCATCAGCCGCAGGCTCAACGACCGCACCGTGGGCAGCCGATACTGCGGCAGTTCCAAAATAAACGGAGCCGACGACGCCTTCAGAATAGATGACTTCAGTAGCCACGCTGTCCCCAGCGCCGCCAGGAATCCCAGCACGTACAGCGACAACATCACCGCCGCCCGCATCCCCAGCAAATCGCCCAGCAGCGGCTTGTTCGGAATGAACGCCGCAATCATCAGCATGTAGATGGGCAGCCGCGCCGAGCAGGTCATGAACGGCGTCACCAGAATCGTCGCGAACCGGTCCCGCTTGTTCTCGATCGTCCGCGTCGCCATAATCGCCGGCACCGCGCAGGCATAGGCCGACAGCAACGGGATAAACGCCTTCCCATTCAGCCCGATCGACCGCATCACGCGATCCGCAATCAGCGCCGCACGCGCCAGATACCCCGAATCCTCCAGCACCCCGATAAACAGGAACAGCAGCAGGATCTGCGGCAGGAATACCAGCACCGACGCCACACCGCGCCACACGCCATCGATCAGCAGCGACTCGACCCAGCTGTGCCCCATCAGCAGACCCACTTTGTCGCCCACCGCGTTCAGCACGTTGCCCAGCCCATCGCTGAGCGGCTGCCCAATCGCAAACACCACCTGGAACACCGCGAATACCACCGCCAGAAACACCAGCGGTCCCCAAACTCTGTGCAGCAGGATGCCGTCAATCCGCTTCGTCCACTGCGACGACAGCGGCGCCTTGTACTTTGTCCGCGTGCTGATTCCTGTCGCCCATTGCCGGTACGATCGTGGATTGCCCATGACCGGCAACTCAACCTTCGCAGCCGCGGCAATCTCCGGCTCCAGTTCGGACTTCCTGTTCAGGAACTGCGTAACGTGATCCAGTCCCGTCCCGCGGGTTGCGCTGATCTTCGCAACCGGCACGCCCAGCTCCTGGGCCAGAGCCAGCGTATCCACCCGTCCGCCGCGTGACTCCATCAGATCGCTCATGTTCAGCAGAACCAGCGTCGGCAGCCCCAGCGCCAGCACCGGCGCCGCCAGCATCAGTTGCCGCCGCAAATGCAGCGAGTCCAGAACCAGCAATATCGCGTCCGGTGCCGGCGTCCCCGGCATCTCCCCGCGCAGCACTTCTACCGCTACGCGCGCGTCTTCGGAGTACGTGTCCAGCCCGTAGATGCCCGGCAAATCGATCAGCACCAGATCGCTGCGTCCGATCCCGTTCAGCCGCCCCATGCGCTGCTCGACCGTCACCCCGGGATAATTCGCGACCTTCTGCCGCAATCCCGTCAACCGATTGAATAATGTCGATTTTCCCGAATTCGGCGGCCCGACCAGCGCCACCGTGCGAATGCGCCCGGCAACACGCGGCTCGACCGGAACCTCAATCGTCGCCGTGCTGCAGCAGTCGCTCATCGTTTCCCTGTGTTCTGCCCTTCGTATTCGCGCACCCGAATCGCCTGAGCTGTCTCGCGCCGCAGCGCCACTTCAAACCCGTCAATCGCGTATACCGTCGGATCTCCCGCCGGCGCCCGCCGAACCACCATTACACGCGCCTCGGGTACAAACCCCATATGCATCAGGTGGTGTTGGACCTCCCCTGGCAGATCCAGGGCTTCCACCACCCCTACCGTCCCTATGGGCAATTCGCTCAGCAGACTCAACTTCCACGCTCCGGACAGGTCGAGTTCCTCTTCGACTCCGTCCGCCGCCTCGGCTCCAATTTCCGATAATAACGCAATTACGACCATTTCGCTCCTATATTGGGAAGCATAAGGTCGCACCCTGGATGTTTCCGTGATTTAGGTCACACGTCCCGCTCGATCACAGCCCGCCGGTGTCACTTCGGGAATCTCCTCGGATACGGTCCCCACCGCAAAAATAACGCTCACCTCCTGTACCATCAGGGAGGTTCTTCCCCGTTTCTTTTCTTTTTGATCCACTTTCTGCCCGGAGCTTCTTCTGCGCATGTTTGTACGCCGTTATCTTGTTCATTCTCCTTCTTTTCTTCTGCGCGCCGCCGTTGTTCTTGCCGTCTTCCCTGGCATAACGCCCCTCCCCGGCCATGCCGCCGCCGATACCTCTCTCGACGGCCCCTCCGCCGGCACCCATTCGACCGCACCGGCGCTCGACACCATCACGTTTACCAACGGAGATCGCCTCACGGGCACTCTGGTCCGCGCAGTCGGCAACGAGGTCGTCTTCCACAGCGAAGTCGTCGGTGACATCACCGTCAAATGGGACAAGATTCGCGAGCTCCAAACCGGCTCTCGCCTCGCGGTTCTCCCCAAAAGCGTCTTCCTGCACCACCGGCATCTGCCCGCCGGCATCCCTCAGGGAACTCTCTCGGTAACCGACCAGCTCATCGCCGTCCACCCGGAAAACGGCGCCACCATCGCGCCCATTCCCGTTAAGAACGCCGTCTACATCGTCGACGAAACGACGCTCCGCAAGCAGATCACCGGCCATCCCGGCCTCCTCGCCGGATGGAACGGCAACATCACCGCCGGCGCCACCGTCGTCCAGGCCACACAGCAGCAGTACACCTTCGCCGGTGCCATCGCGCTCACCCGCACCGCGCCCACGGTCAGCTGGCTCGATACCCATAACCGCACCTCCGTCGATTTCAGCGGCTCCTTTGGCAAAATCATTCAGCCTGCCTACTCCAGCGATGGCGTCATGACCCCGGCCAGCAGCTCGAAGAGCTCCATCTATCACGCCGACGCCGAGCGTGATAACTACTTCTCGCCCCGCCTTTATCTCCTCGCCCAAACCGCTTTCGACCACAACTTCGCTCAGGCTCTCGATCTTCAGCAGATTTACGGCGCCGGCATTGGGTGGACCGCCATCAAGCGCCCCTCCCAGGAGCTGGACCTGAAATCCACCCTCCAGTACGAGGGCCAGACCTTCATCGATACGCCCGCCGACGACAATCAGAACCTCATCGGTTCCACCCTCGACGCCACCTGGGCTGCGAAGCTTCCTCTGAAGGTTCTGTTCAAGCAGGAACTCTCCTGGATTCCCGCCTACAACAACCCCTACGCCTACTCCGCCGGCGAGACCGACTCCCTCACCATGCCCTTCTTCAAAAGCCTGTCCTTCACAGTCGGCTCCAACGACAGCTACCTGAACGATCCTCCCCCCGCTTCTCCTCCCACCCGGCGCAATTCCTTCGAATTCACCACCGGACTCACCTACACCCTCCGCTCGAAGTATTGAGGGGCACCGAGGTCCGGGTGCCTCTTTCTGGTGTGCAATGCCATTACGCGGCCGGGGGTTGTTCGACGAACCTGTCTGTCCAATAAGAACGCCGGACCCAAAGGTCCGGCTTCCCTAAACTCCAAATTCGAATCCCTAAACTCTGTCCCTGCCCCCCGTTACTTCGGCATCGGCCCCGTAGTCTCCGCCGGGACCCTGAAGTCCAGCGGCTGCTGGATCGCCTGCATGGCCCCCGGCGGCAGCGGACTGGCCGCCTGCTTCAGCAGCAGGCTCACCTGCCAGATCTGCGTCGGGTTCAGCACCTTTTCAAACGACGGCATCCCCGTCAGCCGGATCCCGTTCACCACCTTCCACTCCGTCTCGCCCACCGGATCGTCGCTCACTCCCACCACCCCGCTGTGCCCGTGCGGCGCCCACAATTGTGGAGCATTGGGATACATGTGCGCTCCGAAGCTCGACGCCTTCCCGTACAGTCCGTGACATGCCGCACACTCCTGCCGATAAACCTGTGCTCCCGCCGTCAGATTCGTCTCGCTCGCCTCAATCGGCGCGCTTTGCGGCATTTCTTTATCAATCCGCGCCGCCAGCGGCACCCGCACAATCTGCTTCTCCATCGGGAACGGTTTGTCAGCCACCGCCACCGGCGGATGCCCCGCGTGAAAATAAATAAAAACGCAAATAGGTAGTATCAGGAGCCCGAGAATCAGCCCCAGAAGAAATCTCATGCGCTGCGCCTGCCTCAATTGCGAAAGATAACAACCGCCCTTCTCGGCATCCTTGCATGCTCATGAACTTTGCGCAATCCGCCCCGCCCACCTCGCAATCGCCGCCTCTGAGGAAATGCCGCCCCGCGCCCAGCCCCGTAAATGGTTTAATACAGAAAGCAATCTTCTTCGTTACGCGTAGTGGAGGCATTCAGGTTCATGCATTGGCGCAAGTCTTTCGGATACACCCTGTATCCGCTTCTGGTCGTCCTTCTTTTTGTTCCTTCCACCTCGCGTGCCCAGGACCCAACTTCTCAGGATCAGAACCAAACCCAGAACCAGAGTCAGAGTCCGCCCCAGGTCTCGCCCGCCCCCATCGTCCCCCCGGAATCCAGCCAGCCCTCCCTTAGGGAAACCAGCCCTGAACAGCGCGCCGAGGTCCTCCGTCAGGCGCAGGCTCGGGTCAATGCCCGCCGCAAGATCCGCATTCAGCAGATCATTCAGGACACCTACAGCCACAAATACGAGCTCAGCTTCGGCGGTGCCTACCTCCGCTTCCATCCCGGCGCGTCCCTCCAGCGCATCAATGAGGCCGGCTGGCAGATCGGCATCACCGATTACCGCTATGGCAATCTCGGCCTCGCCGCTGATTTTCGCGGCTACTATGGCACCGCCTACACCGGGACCAATCCTTATTCCGTCTTTAATCCCAGCATCAGCCAGTACACCTTTATGGGCGGTGCACGCTACCGGTTCTTCCGCGGCCAGCACTGGGCCTGGACTGCTCACGGCCTCGCCGGCGCTGGCCACGGTAACTTCGGTACCGGCACGAATGGCCTCCCCCCGCAGCTGGTCGGCCTCTTTACCGACTCAACCGCCTTCAACGCCGAAGCCGGCGTTTCCGGGGACTACAACCTCGGCCCCGCCCTCGCCTTCCGCTTTGCCGCCTACGACCTCTTCACCGACTACAACAGCTCATTCAAAGAGAATCGCGGGGGCGCCCTCGGCATCGTCTACCGCTTCGGCCGCCGATAGACAGAGTTCACCGCGTTCCCTCGGGATCGTTGCTCCACCTCGCGGGCGCAGCCCCCGCCGACCCCTGTCGCCAACGATGCTCACGTCCAGGCATGATAGTTCGTAACCCCTGCTCCCTAACCTCTAATCCCTAAACCCTGTACGCTGGCCGCTATACGCTATACGCTGTATTTTCATGTTCTGCGCCACCTCCGCTCGCCTGCTCTCCTCCTGCGCGCAGAACCTCGCCCTCTTTTTTGTCAAAAACGACCTCCGCCACTACCTCCGTGCCCACTACGGCGACCACACCTTCCAGAACCTCTACCACTGGCAGCTCTTCTCCTTCGACACCCTCCTGCTCACCCCCTACTTCCTGGTGATGATCGTTCTCTCCTTCTACGGCATCCACCGCTACAAGCTGGTCTGGCAGTACTACCACCACCGGAAGAATGCCACCCACGAGCCCACCCACCGTTTTGAGCATCTCCCCCGCATCACCGTCCAGCTCCCCATCTTCAACGAGCAGTTCGTCATCGACCGCCTCATCGAGTCGGTCTGCAATCTTGATTACCCCCGCGATCTCCTCGATATTCAGGTCCTCGACGACTCCACCGACGAGACAACATTTGTCGCCGATTCCATCGTCCAGCGCTACCAGGCCCTCGGCCACCCCATTGTCTATCTCCACCGCACCGACCGTACCGGCTACAAAGCGGGAGCCCTCCACGAAGGCCTCAAAGTCGCCAAAGGCGAATTCGTCGCCATCTTTGACGCCGACTTCGTCCCTCCCCGCGACTGGCTTCTCCGCGTCATCCACCATTTCGCCGAACCCCAAATCGGCATGGTCCAGACCCGCTGGACCCACCTCAACCGCGACTACTCCTTCCTCACCCAGGTCGAAGCCATCCTCCTCGACGGACACTTCGTCCTCGAGCACGGCGCCCGCTCCCGCTCCGATCTCTATTTCAACTTCAACGGCACCGCCGGCATGTGGCGCACCTGCGTCATCGCCGAGGCCGGCGGCTGGCAGCACGACACCCTCACCGAGGACACCGACCTCAGCTACCGCGCCCAGATCCTCGGCTGGAAATTCAAATACCTCCAGGATGTCGAGTGCCCCGCCGAGGTCCCCATCGAGATGACCGCCTTCAAAACCCAGCAGCAGCGCTGGGCCAAAGGCCTCATCCAGACCTCCAAAAAAATCCTGCCCCGCGTCTTCCGCTCCGACGCCCCCCTCCGCGCCAAAATCGAAGCCTGGTACCACCTCACCGCCAACATCAGCTACCCCCTCATGATCGTGCTCTCCGTGCTTCTTATGCCGGCCATGATCATTCGCTTCTATCAAGGCTGGTGGGAGATGCTTTTCATCGACTTCCCTCTCTTCCTGGCTTCCACCTTTTCCATCTCATCCTTCTATCTCGTCTCCCAGAAAGAACTCTTCCCCCGTCGCTGGTACGGCACGTTTCTCTATCTTCCCTTCCTCATGGCCCTCGGCATCGGCCTCACCATCACCAACTCCATCGCCGTCATGGAAGCCATCTTCGGCATCCAGAGCGCCTTCAAGCGCACTCCCAAATACCGCGTCCAGAAGCGCGGCGAAAAATCCCAGGGCGCAAAAAAATACCGCAAGCGGCTCGGTATCATCCCCTTCATCGAACTCCTCATCGGAGGCTACTTCGTTCTCTGTATCTGGTACGCGGTCGCCAATGAGAACTACTTCACCGTGCCCTTCCTGCTGCTCTTCGTCATCGGATACCTCTATACCGGCCTGCTCTCCCTCTTCCAGGGCCGCTTCGAACGCTGGCGTTCCGGTGCGAATTTAGAAGAATCCGCCCCCAAACCCTTCCCCGTCGGCGTCTAAAAAGCATCCCTCGCGCGAACGGCGAAAGAACGAGGCAGCGCCAGGTTCTCGGGAGAGTGGCACAGGCCATACTTTGAGCTGATCCTGACGAGACGCGGAAGGATCTGCGGCTGCATTACTCCAGCGCCGCCGACACGCAACATCCGTACCACCCGTGATACGTCCGGGATCTTAGTTCCCTGTTCCGGAACGAATGGACGCGGTCTGCTGCTACGCTGCTGTCGTGAGCGAGCACGGGCAACCGGGTATCTATGTAGAAATCCTGATCGACGCTCCATTGGAACGCGTATGGGATCTGACGCAGAAGCCTGGGGTACACCAGCGCTGGGACCTTCGCTTCTCCCGCATCGAGTACATTCCCCGGCCGAGCGAGTCAGACCCGCAGCAGTTCCTGTACGAAACTCGCATTGGCGCGGGTCTCGTGATCCACGGAGCGGGGGAGAGCGTCGCTACTCGCATCGCGGAGGGCGGTTCGGCGACCTCCTCGCTCAAGTTCGCTTCAGACGACAGGCTGTCCCTTATCCGTGAGGGCGCGGGGTATTGGCGCTACATTCCTACCCCTGAGGGCCTGCGCTTCCTCACCTGGTATGACTACCGTGTGCGCTTCGGCGCGGCGGGACGCGTGCTGGATCGGTTCTTTCGTCCGGTAATGGGTTGGGCTACCGCGTGGAGTTTCGACCGCATGCGCCTGTGGGCCGAGCGCGACATAGCACCGGAAACGTCGATGCGGCTGAGTGCCATCCATGCGCTGTGCCGTTTCGCCATCGCGGCCGTGTGGTTTTGGCACGGGTTAGTTCCGAAACTGCTCTTTCGCGACCTTGACGAGCGGCTCTTGCTGGGGCGCGCAGGTTTGCCGGTAGTCTGGCTGCCGTGGATCGGGGCGGCGGAGCTTGCAATGGCATTGCTGGTCCTGTCGACGTGGCGCTGGCGCGGCATGTTTGTATTGCAGGCTTTCCTCATGCTGGTGGCGCTGCTGGCAGTCGCCCTTCAGTCTCCGGCATACCTGACACACGCCTTCAACCCGGTCACTCTGAACCTGCTGATCGCTGCCCTCGCCAGCATCGGATGGATCGCATCTAAAGATCTGCCGACCGCGAGCCATTGCCTCCGTGTGGATCCACGACGTTCCGACGCAGGACAGAAAACAGACAACTTATGATCTCGATCTATCAACGTGCCCTGGGCTCTGATTTCTCACGGCTGCATCCTCGGATTCAGGAACGATTCTCACTTCAGTCACAAAGCGGTTATGCCTTTCGCGGCTCCGGTGTCATGGAATCGCTGTGGCACGGGCCGGCGTACACTCTGCCGTTCCTGTATGTCGGCACGTGGCGCTCCATCATGTTCCCTGAGAAGGGCACGCAGGTACCGTTCACCATTGAAAATTACGCGTATGTGGACCTCCTGGGACGCGAAACCGTGACCTGGGTGCGGACCTTTCATACTCGTCGTGAACGGCGTTTTGATGCCTACATGATCTGGAGCGAGCAGCGTGGGTGCATCGTGGATTATCTCGGCACGCACCAGCACCTGGCCGTGGACCTGGATATGAGTGTCGCCCGGAACGGCGGAATTCAGATTCACTCGGCCGAGCAGCGCTTTTATGAGGGCCCCGTGGCGTTCCGGTTTCCCCAGTTCCTTTCCGGAGTCGCCGACGTTTGTGAGTCCTATGATGACGAAGCGCAGTGTTTCCGCATCAGCGTCAGCGTCTCTAATCGAGTCTGGGGAAAGCTATTTGGCTACACTGGCAGCTTCCGGTGCGAGACAGTCGATCCGACCCCACCTGCGACTCTTCTGCCACAGCGCGTGGAAAGACGAGAGTAACCCAACAGTTCCTGCGTGAACACCGCTCGCCAGTCTCACCCGCTAGCCCCACCTGCTCGCCCACCCCGGCCCGCCCCCCAAGGACGCGCCAGGTTCACCCCACAGCAAGAAGCAAACTCCCCTGGAGCGGGAACTTCAAAGCAAATCCATCCATGGCTCCCCCAGAAAGTACCGTCATGGACCGATCTGGAAAACGTTCTCGCCGCCCTTCCCTTTTGAAGACCGAGCCGCTGACGATGCCGTTCATGACCTTCGTACTCTCCCCACCCCCGAATTCACTTGCCCCCACTCCCGCGACTTACCTATCCTCAATCACAGTGGGGATTCTCCGCCCAGGCGGAAAATCCCCATCGGCGTCTTCGGCCCTCGTGCCAACGACGGACGACCAGACCCAACCCGCCGTGTCCACTTCGTTCTTTGACAATCCGCCCTGCGCGCAGCAAACTCTCGCAGATCAATTAACTACGCCTGCTACGAGAACAACCGCTTTAGATTCAATTAAGCGCTCTAACGGGAGGCCTCAGGAAGGTAATACCCTCAGGGTATTACCCTCCAAGCCCTTTGGATTCTGCTCGATGCAGATCCCAACCATGGGGGGTGGGGGGTACACTGCAAAAGCGAACCATGACGACCAAGCTTTCAGGTCACGAATCAGCCCTCAAGCCGCTCGCCCACGGCGCCCTGAACCACTGCTTCGGTTGCGGACTCGAAAACCCTGCCGGCCTCCGGCTCCGCTTCTTCACCGACGCCGACCAGAACATCGTCTGCCACCTCCGCCTTGCCGCCCGGTTCGCCGGTCCGCCAGGCCATGCCCACGGAGGCATCATCGCAACCCTCCTCGATGAAGCCATGAGCAAGGCCAATCGCGCCCGCGGCATCCTCGCCATGACCCGCGCGATGGACGTCGAGTACCTGCGTCCCGTCCCGCTCGGCCAGCCCCTCGTCCTGACAGCTCGCCACCTGAGCGCCTCGGGCCGCCGCCATCACACAGAGGCCGCACTCGCCGATGCCTCCGGGCACACTCTGGCCACGGCGACAGCCGTCTTCGTTACCGTTCCGCCCGACCTGCTGCACCGATTTCAATCGGCTACGGGGGGAAAAAAGGCGCGGCGCGGACGCGCAGTCCGCAAGCCGCGCTGACCATCCTTCTCTACTGCACCGCGAACGGCACTGAGGCGCTGTGATCTTCCCAGGCGAGCGTGATCGTTCCCTTACCGCTGCCGTCGTCCTTGATGGTCCACCGCAGCTCTTCAACCATCGGTGAGGGCTTGCTCATGTGCATTATCGTCTTGCCCAGATCCTGGCTTCCGTCGTACTTCAGGCCCCATTCGCCGGTCTGCTTGTTCACGATCAGCTGCCACTCGTCGGGATTGGAAATATCGACGAACAGCGTGTAGTCGCCCTTCGGCACCGACACATCGCCGATCTTCAAATCGCCATCGGTGTGCAAAGTCGTCGCCGAGTTCGCGCCGGCGCGCCACACAGGATAATGCGGATCATGGCTGATCAGTCCGTCTTTGCTGAAGATGTGGCCTTCGCGCCCTCGCACTCGCGGCGAAGAGTACGTAATGGAAATCGCTTGTCCGTTGATCGTCGCCGTAGCTTTTGCGGGCGGGCTCTGCACCGGCTTTTTCTGAGCGGGCAAGCTGGCGGCGATGGCGAGGATACTAAGACCCATGAGTAAACGTTTCATAACGATCATCTCCTTCGGCAGGCATCTCTTGAGATATACGTGAAAAACACGCCTACGATTGTCGCACCAGAAAGGATGCGCCGTCCCCGCAGCAGACGCGCGATGGTTGCTAACTGACGCCGTTCAGGCTCCGATAACCCAGTGGTACACTGGCTCCCTTGTCGACTCCCATCTTCCGCCTCTCTCAGGAATTTCCCATGTATCTGCGCTCTCGCTTTGGGGCCCTTGGCTTCGTTGTGCTGCTGGTGTGCGCCACCTGCGCACCCGCACAAACCACTCCGCCGCAATCGGTTCCCTTCGCCGGACCTTCCGGTCCGCAACAGGCGAACGACGAAGGCCGCACCGAACTGCCAATGGTCGTCCGCCGCAGCATCGGCTTCCGCGAGATCGGCCCCGCAATCTCCGGCGGCCGCGTCACCGCTGTCGCAGGAGTTGCCGGCAAGCCTGGCCTCTACTATGTCGGCGCCGCCGATGGCGGCGTCTTCCGCACCGACGACGGCGGCACAACGTGGAAGGCTCTCTTCCAGCATGAGGACGTTGCTTCCATCGGTGCCCTTGCCGTCGATCCGCAGAACTCTGGCGTCATCTGGGCAGGAACCGGCGAAGCCAACGTCCGCAACGACGTCTCCTTCGGCGACGGTATCTACAGATCCACCGACGGCGGCGCCCACTGGAAGCACCTGGGTCTCGACCACTCCTTCCAGATCTCGCGCATCGTCATCGATCCGCATCATCCAGACACCGTTCTGGTCGCCACGATGGGTAGTCCCTGGCAGGACAGCGACGACCGCGGCGTTTACCGCACCACCGATGGCGGAGCCACCTGGCAGAAGGTTCTCTACGTCGGACCCAGCGTCGGCATCGCCGATCTGGCGTTGAACCCTGAAGACCCACAGGTGCTCTTTGCTGCCGCCTATCGCTTTCGACGGACTCCGTGGAGCTACTCCGACGGCGGTCCCGAAGATGCAATTTACAAATCCATCGATGGCGGAACAACCTGGCAGCGGCTAAGCGGCCATGGACTGCCGGAGAAGCCCGTGACTCGTATCGGCCTGGCGATTGCTCCCAGCGAACCGAACGTTGTGTACGCGGTGATGGGCTCTGACGAAGGCGTGCTCTGGCGCTCGGATGATTCCGGCGAACACTGGGACCTGGTCAGCAAGGATCAGGAAGTCGATGTGCGGCCCTTCTATTTCTCGCATATCGCCGTCGACCCAAAAGATCCCAACCACGTTCTGGCGCTCTCCAACGATCTGGAGGAGTCCGGCGACGGTGGACACACTTTTCATGCGATCGCTAAACAGATCCACGGCGACCATCACACCGTATGGATCGATCCTGATGGCAGCGGACGCATCATCGAAGGCAATGACGGCGGCGTCGCACTCTCGCGGGACAACGCCCGCCACTGGGCCTTCCTGCACAACATCGCCATCGGCCAGTTCTACCACGTGAGCACCGGCAGCGGCCCCTTCTACACCGTGTGCGGCGGCCTGCAGGACAACAGCGCCTGGTGCGGTCCGGCGCGCAGCAAGGATCCATCCGGAATTCTTGACCGCATGTGGTTCACGCTGAATGGCGGCGACGGCATGTTTGCCATCCAGGCTGCCGACAATCCGGACCTCATCTACAACAGCACGCAAAATGGCGTGTGGATGACCTTCGATCGCGGTGAGCAGCAGGTCCACGATATGGAGCCGTATCCGCGCGATATTTCCGGTGCCGGTGTTGCCGACTTCCCCTGGCGATTTGCCTGGGACGCCGGCTTTGCCGTATCGCCGCAGGATCCGAAGGTGCTGTACGCAGGCGGCAATGTGCTCTTCAGGAGTGAAGATCGCGGCCGCACCTGGAAGCCCATTAGCCCTGATTTGAGCCGCAACGACAAGGCGAAGCAGCAATCCTCCGGCGGTCCGATCATGAAGGATAACTCCGGCGCCGAAGTCTATGACGCGATCCTGAGTATCACCCCGGCGGAGAGCGATCCAAAGGTGATCTGGGTGGGCACGGATGACGGCGAGGTGCAGGTAACCCGCGACGGCGGCGCGAACTGGAAGAATGTAACCGACAGCATACCTGACCTTCCGCCGTGGGGCCGCGTGGAATCGATCGATGTAGCGCCGGACAAGGCAGGCGAAGCCATGATCGCCGTGGATCGCCACTTCAGCGGCGACTTCAAACCGTACCTGTTCCGCACCACGGACTACGGTGCCACGTGGTCCTCGATCAGCGGCAATCTGCCTGCGGATATCTGCGCGCACGTGGTGAGACGCGACCTGCATAACCCGCGCCTGTTCTACGCCGGCCTCGAAAACGGCCTTTACGTCTCATGGGACGGCGGCCAGCAATGGTTCTTATTCGGCCTGGGCCTGCCGAACGCCGCGGTCTACGATGTGGCGCTCGACGCACCGCAGAATTCCCTGGTCGTCGGCACGCACGGTCGCTCCGTCTGGGTGCTGGATGACCTCACACCCTTCCAGCAGTTCACCCCGGAGATCTCCCACGAGACAGCTCACCTCTTCACGCCGCCAGCCGCCATTCGCTTCTGGCCCTGGTCACAGGTTGAGGCGCTGGGCGACGGCGCCTTCTACGGAAAGAATCCCCCGAACGGCGCGACACTCAGTTACTTTCTTGAACACGACATAAAGGAGCCCGGCAAGTTGGTCATCACCGATGCTCAGGGACACGTCGTCCGAACATTGAAAGGTACGCACGCCCTGGAGCATGGAGAAGCTCCGCCGGAGGAAGAGGATTTGCCGCCGGCCTCGGGAACGCAGACGCGGACCGTCCCGGCACGGTCGGAAGAGCAGGAGGCGAAACCGGCACAAGGTGCAGCCTCGTCCCAGGCACACCAGCAATCGCCGCCCACCACAGCGGCCAAAGAGGAGCAGCCTGAGGGTGCGAAGGAAGTGCCGTGGATCCCGACAAAGGAAGGGCTGCAGCGCTTCTCCTGGGATCTGCGCGCTGACGGGCCCGTCCGCTGGGAGGCCGGCAAAGAATTTCTCAAAGGGCCGCGCTCCGGCGCGCTGGTCCCGCCGGGCGAGTACACGGCCACTCTCACCATCGGCGGTCAACCCATGACCCAAAAGCTCACCGTCGCCAACGATCCGAGTTCTCACGGCGACGCCGCGGGCGTGGAACAGCGGTACCGTCTGACCGAAGCCGTCCTGCACGAAATTTCGCAGCTCGACACTGCCCTGAATCGGATCTCAACCATTCAGGCACAACTCGACGCACTGCGCGTCGTGGTCAAGGGCACACCGGATGAAAAGGAGGTCGATGCAGCGATCGAGACGCTGGAAAAGCAAATGAAGATGGCTGAGCATCAGATCACCAGCGATCCAGGCGCTGCCGAGTCTACCCTCCGCGTCCCCGATCAGATTCATGAGCATCTGCTGGCCCTCGACGGCGGCCTCGAAGGCGAGGACAATGCGCCCACAGCCGCCATGCTCGACCAAAAGAAGCTCCTGGATCCCGAGGTCAGCGC
>DASRRO010000029.1:0-11689 GCA_035656855.1 Acidobacteriaceae bacterium
CGCTCCCGGTCCCACCACTTTCTGCGCCAGCGCCTTGAAGAATAATTCCGGCCGCGTCGCCGAATACACCCGATCGTAGAAATCGCCGCCGCCCGCATCCTTCGACTCCTCCATGCGTGCTGCCCGACTCCGCAGATACGTCACGCCCGCCGCCCACACCTCCTGCGTCCCCACCGGCGCCAGCAACGTCTTCTCATCGACCGCTGCCTGCGTTGCGCCCGCCTTCAGCCGCGACTCCAGGTACGTCTCAAGATCCTCAAGCGCCAGCAGTTCATCCAGCGTTTTCTCCTCCAGAGGATTGAACCGCCCTGCTTCTTCCACCAGCCACCCATTCGCCGTCCGATACAGAATCAATGCCTCTCTCCTAACCTCTTCGTGATTTTTTCCACGTCGTAAACACATCCGCCCCAGATCCCGCCGCTCGCTTCCACCAGCGCCGCCCACAGCCGCGTGTCATCGGGCAATTCCGGATGTGCCCGCAAATCCTCGCGCAGTGTCCGCGCCGCCAGGCGCCGCGTCCCCTCTTCGGCGTCGAACTCCTCTGCGCCTTCACCCACCAGATCCACACTCGCGCTCAGCGTTCCCCGATCGATTCGGATCGCCAACCCATCCCCATCCCGCAGCTTCCCCACCGGACCGCCCGCCAGCGCCTCCGGCGAAATATGTCCGATGCACGGCCCTGTCGATACGCCGCTGAACCGCCCATCCGTCAGCAGCGCCACATGCCGGCAATGAGGAAGGGCCTTCAGCGCCGCTGTAATCTGATAAATCTCCTGCATCCCTGCCCCGCGTGGCCCGCAGCACACCAGCACCACCACATCGCCGGCCCGAATCTCGCCTCGCTTGATCGCTGCAATCGCCTCGCTCTCCAGCGTGAACACCCGCGCCGGCCCCCGATGGAAGAACACACCATCCTCACCAACCAGCCCCGGATCGATCGCCGTGCTCTTCACCACCGATCCCTCCGGCGCCAGGTTCCCTATCGGAAAACACACCGTCGACGTCAGTCCAGCCGCTCGTGCCCGCTCCGGCGAAAAAATCACCGCGTCCGCATCAATCCCATCTCGTTCCTGCAAATTCTTCTTCAGCACCCGCCGCCGCTCGCTTTGCTCCCACCAGTCCAGACACTCCCCCAGCGTAACGCCCGCCGCCGTCATCGCCTGCGTCTGCAGCAACCCCGCCGCTCGCAAATGCAGCATCACCTCCGGCACGCCGCCGGCCAGAAACACCTGCACCGTCGCAAAATTTCCCGGCCCGTTCGGCAGCGCATCCACCAGCCGCGGCGCCTCGCGATTCACCCGCATCCAGTGCGCAACATTTGGCCGCTTCCGTCCCGCCGCGTGCGCAATCGCCGGCAAATGCAGGAGCAGATTCGTCGACCCTCCAAACGCCGCGTACACCACCATCGCGTTCTCTACGGCCGCATCGGTCAGGATCTCCCGCGTTCCAATCCCCAGCTCCCGCAGCCGCAGCAGCGCCGCCGCCGACCGCTTTGCCGCGTCCAGCCACACCGGCTGCCCTGAAGGAGCCAGCGCCGTATGCGGTAACGCCAATCCCAGCGCCTCCGCAATCACCTGGCTCGTCGCAGCTGTGCCCAAAAACTGGCAGCCGCCTCCAGGAGTCGCGCACGCCCGGCAACCCATCTCCTCCGCGTACTCCCGCGTAATCTGCCCCTGCGCAAACCGCGCCCCAATCGTCTGGATCTTCCCTGCGTCCTCGCCGTCCTCCGGCAGCAGGGTCACCCCGCCCGGCACCAGCACCGACGGCAGCGCGCCCGACGAGGCCAGCGCCATCATCATCGCCGGCAGCCCCTTGTCGCACGTCGCCACGCCCATCACTCCGGCCCGCGTCGGCAGCGACCGCATCAGCCGCCGCAGCACCATCGCGGCGTCGTTGCGATACGGCAGCGAGTCCAGCATCCCTGCCGTCCCCTGCGTCCGCCCGTCGCATGGATCGGTGCACGCTCCGGCAAACGGCACCGCCCCGCGCGCTGTCAGCGCGCGCGCCGCCTCCGCCACCAGCAGCCCCACTTCCCAATGCCCGGTATGAAACCCCAGCGCAATCGGCGTCCCATCTTCCGACCGCAGCCCGCCATGCGTGCTCAGAATCAGCACCTCCGGCCCGCCCATCCGCGCCGGATCCCACCCCATCCCCGCATTCTGCGTCAGCCCAAACAGATTCCCCGATGGCTGCGTCAGCAGCATCTCCTCGCTCAGCAGCAGCGATCCCGAGGGCCCGCGCGCATGCGTCTTCACCGCGCCCAGATCCAGGTCGCGCGTCTCCAGAACGTCACGCACATCCATTGCCCGCATCCCCGCTCAATCCTCTACGGCGCGCAGCGCGTTTGCCGGTGCGGCCAGCACCAGCGCTCCTGCCAGAATAAGCGACCCTGCCATCAGCAGGAATCCTGCTCCCGGTCCTCCGGTATAGGTCTGCAGTAGACCCACAAGCAGCACGCCAAAAAATCCTCCGAGCGCGCCAACGCAATTGATCAGAGCCATCGTCTCTCCTGCCACATTGCGCGGCAGCAACTCCGGCACCATCGCCCAGAATGGCCCGTACGGCGCATACATGCAGGTCGCCGAAACCACCAGGAACGCGTACGCCACCACAAACGAGCGATCCACCGCGAAATACGACCCCGCCAGCGCCACTCCACCCAGCATCATCAGCGGCCACACGAATTTCCGCCGCTGTCCCTGCCGATCCGACAGGTGCGACACCACCATCATCACCACTACCGCTACCAGATACGGCACCGCAGCCAACAGCCCCGTCGTCCCCATCCCCGCCTTCGTCGCGTTGCGAATCACCACCGGCAGCCACAGCACAAATCCGTAAATGCCCAGGCTCCAGAAGAAATAGTTCGCGCAAAGCTGCACCACATTCCGCTCGCGGAACGCCACCCAGAAATTCTCGAACTGCGGCAGCTGGCGCTGTTCTCCTTCCAGCGCGGTCTCCAGTTCCGTACGCGCCTCTGCGCTCAGCCACCGCGCCTGCGATGGATGATCGCGCATCAGCGCAAGCCAAAACACGCCCCACACCACCGCCATCAGACCTTCCAGGATGAATGCTTGCTGCCACCCCCATGCGCGAATCAGAAACCCGGTCGCCGCCGACATCCACAGCACTGTCATGGGATTCGCCAGGATCATGATTGAATTCGCCCGCGACCGCTCCGTCCGTGTGAACCACCGCGTCAGCACGATCAGCAGCGCCGGAAAAACAAAGCTCTCCGCCACGCCCAGCAGCATCCGATCCGCTGCCAGCAGCCAGAAGCTCCGGATCACTCCTGTCAGCGCAGCAAACGCGCCCCACGCGATCAGCGCCAGAAAGATCAGCATCCGCGCGCTATACCTCTGCACCAGGATCACGCCCGGTATCTGCGGCAAAAAGTATCCCAGGAAGAACAGCGCTCCCAGCAGATTCGATTGGTAGCCGCTGATGTGCAGCGTCTGCGCCAGACCCGCTGCCGCCCCAAACCCATAGTTGGCGCGGTCCAGATACGCGAGGCTGTACGTGATGAAGACCGCAGGCAGAACCCGCGTCCACCGCATCCGCAGGTCGGAGTCAGGACTCGAAGTCATGGCTGATGCCCGCCCAACCGCCCCATTGCAGTCGCGGATGCGCGAGGCACCCCAGTAGATCACACCGACGAGAGCACCCGCTGCGACAGTCCCGCCTCCGGAACCATATCCGCTCGGCAGATTTCTACACCGTAAACCGTAACCCGACCCTGCTTCTCAGTCCTCGTCCCCGGCCTCCGGCATGTCCTCCGGTGCCTTCTGCAAATTGATCTCCGGACGCCCCGCCTTCCGCAGCACGCCGTTCAGCTGCGGCAGTTGATGCGCGCGAAAATCCTTCCACGCCGGCACTACCTCTGTGCCTTCGTGTTGAACATGCTGCGCCGCCTGGACCAGCGCCTCCGTCGGAACCCCGTCCGCTCCCTCCAGCTCCCCGTAGACCTGCCCCGTCTCGCCGGTCACCTCATCAATGCCCGCCCTGTGCTGTGTCGGATCACCCTTCAGCACCTTGTCCAGCGCCGCCTTGTACTGCGCCACCTGTGAGGCGATATCCGCATTCTTCGGAGCGCTCAGTTGCTCGTCCACCGCATGCGCATCCAGATCGGCCTGCGCCACGGAATTCAGCGCGTCGGCCATCGCCATCTGCGCCGAGTGCAGCGACACCAGCTCCTCCTGCGTCATGTGGACCCGTGGATCCATCTTCACGGTCACCGGCGCCGTTTCGCTCTTCCCGTCCACCGTCAGCTTCACCGTGTAAATCCCCGGCGCCACCAGCGGCCCCTGCGGATTCAGCGGCGTCCTGTACGGTACCGCCGAAATTGGATAGCCATACCGCGGCGAGGTTGGCGTCGTCGACCGCAGATCCCACACCCACCGGTGCATCCCCGCGCTCACCGGCATCGGCCGGTGCCGCAGCGGCCAGTACGGTGGAATCAGCCCCGTCTTCAGCTCCTCCGGCGAGGGTGTCGCAGCATCATGGCTCGTGTACGTCCGCAGCACCTTTCCATCGCTGTCGAGGATTTGCAGCGACACATTCTGCGCCGCCGCCGGCAGGTTGTAATCGATCAGCGCCCCATCCGGTGGATTCCTCCCCATCGGCTCATCCGGCGGCATCGGCGTATCCGTATACTCGCTGCGCCGCACCCGCCACGCATCTGCCGGCTTCAACAGCATCGACGCCTGCCCGCTGCTCCGCGCCGCCAACTCCCGCAGAGGAGCCACATCGTCCAGCACCCAGAACGCCCGCCCATGCGTCGCCACCACCAGATCGTCGTCCTTCACCAGAAGATCGCGCATCGACGTGTGCGGCAGGTTGTACTCCAGAGGCCGCCAGTGCCCTCCATCGTCGAACGACGCCCAAACTCCCAGCTCGGTCGCCGCATACAGCAGCCCCTTCTGCACCGGATCCGGCCGCACCGCATTCACCGGCGCGTCCAGCCCGTCGCTGATCGACTGCCACGTCTTCCCGCCGTCATGCGTCCGGAACGCATACGGCTTCATGTCGTCGATCCGCTCCCGGTTCACCGCGACATACGCCGTGTCATCGTCGAACCGTGATGCGTCGATCTGCGCAACCTTGCTCCACGGCGTCAGGCCTGGTGGCGTGATCTGCGTCCAGTTCTTGCCGCCGTCCCGCGTGATCCACACCAGCCCGTCATCGGTCCCCGCCCAGATCGTCTGCGTGTTCTTGTATGACGCCGCAACCGCGTAGATCACCCCTCGCCGTTCATCCTGCTGCTCCTGCGGCAGCGGCTGCAGCGACGCCGGCTGGCCCGTATGCTCCCGGCTCAGGTCCGGACTGATCGTCTCCCACGTGTGCCCGTAGTCCGTCGTCTTGAAAAGAACATTCGCCGCGTAATACATCGTGTGCGGGTCCACCGGTGAAAACAAAATCGGCTCCGTACGATCTGCCCGGAATCCCTTCTTCCGCATCGGCAGCGGCGTCACGTTCTGCGTCTCGCCCGTGATCAGGTTGTTGCGCGACACTTCCGTCCGCCCCGCTCCATACACAATCTCCGGATGCAGCGGATCCGGCGCCGCATATCCATACTCAATAATCCCCACCGGATGCCAGTCGCGGAACGTGATTTCCCCATCGTTCCCCCGCGTCCGGATGCACACCGAGCCGCTCTCCTGCTGCCCCGCGCACACCGCATAGGGAAAGTCGCTCGTCGCCGCCACATGGTAAAGCTGCGCGGTCGGCTGGTTATACCAGGACCCCCACGTCTGCCCTTTGTTCACGCTGATCACCGCGCCCTGATCGCTCACCAGCAGCAGAATGTCCGGGTTCAGCGGATTGATCCACATATTCTGGTAATCGTCCCCGCCCGGCGCGCCCCGCAGGCTGATCCACGTCTTCCCCCCGTCGGTCGAGCGAACCGTCACAATGCTGGTGACATAAACCGTGTCCGCATCTTTGGGATCCACCACCGGCACTGACAGATCCCCGCCGCCAATCTTCATCGCCGGCCGCGGATCGTCCGTGATCTTCTGCCAGCTCTCGCCCCCGTCATCGGAGCGATACACATACAGCCCCCGCGGGCTCGTATAACCGCCTCCACCCTTCGTCTGCATCGTCGCGTACAGCCGTTGTGGTTGGCTCGGAGCCACCGCCACGTTGATCTGCTCCAGGTTATCCGGCAGCCCCTTCGTCAGCTGCGTCCAGTTGTTCCCGCCATCCGTCGACTTGAACAGCCCGCCGTGCGTCCCCGAATACTGATTCGCGTCCTCCCACGGTCCCAGCGTGTCTTCCCACATCGACGCGTACACCACCTGAGGATTCTTCGGATCGATCACCACATCCGATCCGCCCGTCCACTGATCCTTGTAGAGCACCTTCTTCCACGTCTTCCCGCCATCGTCCGTCCGAAAGATTCCCCGCTCTTCATTCGGCCCATACGGATGCCCCAGCACCGCCGCAAAAACAATGTTCGGGTTCGCTGGATCGACCGCAATCGCCGGAATCTGCTCGCCTTCATGCAATCCCAGATGACTCCACGTCTTCCCCGCGTCCTCCGACCGATAAATCCCGTCCCCTACCGACAGATCCGGCCGATGCAGCCCCTCGCCGCTCGCCACATACACAATGTTGTCGTCCGACGGCGCCACCGCAATGGCGCCCACCGACTGCGTGTCCTCATGATCGAAAATCGGATGCCACGTCCGCCCGTAATCCGTCGACTTCCACACCCCGCCGTTCACCTGACCGATGTAAAACACATTCGGCTGATCCGGTACTCCCGCCGCCGCGCGCGTCCGTCCTCCGCGAAACGGCCCAATCATCCGCCAGTGCATGTCCGGCATGGTGTTGGTGTCCTGCGCACACGCAATCGGGGCAGGAAACACCCATGCTGCCAGCGAGGCCACACTAAGAAGAAGAATCAAAGCAGATCGTTTGTTCATGGACGCAGCTTTCCTTTCGGGCCGAGGCTGGGGACCTCCGGCACACAGCGGCCATTGTAACTGTGAAGGCCAGATGCGCCAGGCGTCGCCCGGTTCAGCGACTGCCGGGATCGGCGCCGTACACCATCCGCCGGTGCTCAGCTAAAACGTCGCGCGAACCCCAACCTGTGCCGCGAAAGGAATCCCCACCGTCGTCCCCGGACCGAAGAAATCTCCCAGCCCGCCCTCAGGAATCTCCAGCTGCCTCAGCCTGGTAATGGGCTCCGTCTGGGAGCAGTCCGCGCTGGTACAAATGTCCGTCAGGTTCGTGATGCCATCCTGATTCGGCTGCATCTCCGACGCCGGAACCGGCAGCTGCGCCACATTCGCCGCATAGTTGGCGCCCGGATTGTTGCGATTGAACAAATTGAAAAATTCGATGAACGGGTTGATCTGCACCCGGTCGTAAACCTTAAACGGCCGGGCAACGCGAAGATCCGTCTGCATGTAAGGGGCTCCCCGAAATTCGTCGAGGCTCGTATAAGCCCCATTCACCGAGACCCGCCCCGAGTTATCCGCTGTGGTGATAGTGAAGGGTCGCGCGCTCTCTAACTGAGAGAGACCGCTGACTTCGAAGCCTCCAGGCATGTGAAGCGTGCCCGCCAGCACGAATCGATGGCGAACATCTTCTCCGGAAGGACCGTAGTCGCCAGGTCCAAATGCATCCAGCTGTCCGGCCTCCGGTCCGCTCTGCGCCGTGCACACGCCATCCACATAATCGAACAACTCGCCCAGCACGCACCCCCAGGTCTCGGCCTTCGACAACGTGTAGTTCGCGACCAGACTCAGGCGCTGCATGTTTCCCTGCAGGTGCACCATGAGAGCGTTGTAACTGGACCGGTTATCGGCCTGGAACACATTCACGTTCGGGACCACCGACGCCTGATCCGCGGCATAGCTGGGGTCTCCCGCGGAAATGGAAGGAGTGAGCAGGCTCGTCCCGCTCGCGTAAGGAAAGGCGCGGTACCCGTGGTTCCCCTGCTCGTGAAGATAATCCGCGCCGGCCAGCCATCTCTGGCTGAAAGCATGCTGCACGCCGCCGGTGATGTGAATCGCATAAGGAGTCTTGTAGTCGGATCCGATCAGGTTGCCCGTCGCCCCGCTGCCTCCCTGCAGGCAGCCTGCTCCGGTAAGCGCGTACGCGCCGGGGCCGCCGCTGAGGGCGCACGAACCCGTGACTGCATTGGTGCCGTTGACCGCCTGAAAAGCCGTTGCCCATCCGTTCTGCGCCAGGTCGTCGAAGTACAAACCGAATCCCGCGTGCAACACCGTATTCTCGCTGTGGCCCGGAGACCAGGCCAGCCCCAGCCGCGGCGCAATCTGGCGGTGATCGTCGTGTGGCAACCCCGGCACGATCGGGACGTGCAGCGCCTGCAGCGTAATGTACGCAGAATTCTCCACCTGATTGCGGCCCGAGGCCTCAAAGAGCCCAAACGTGCTCTGGTATCGCACCCCATAGTTAACCGTCAGGTAATGCGCAGCCCGCCAGGAATCCTCGGCGTAGACGGCAAACCGCTGCACGTTTTGCGCAAAGCTCCCGTCGCCGGCAGGCGTATACGTGCAGGTGATCCCCGAAGCCGGGCTCGGTCCCGGATTGCACTGTGAATCGGGCGGAACAAAGTAAAACGGCAGCGGACTCGTTATACCGCCGCAGTCCGCGCCGGCGGCGCTTACGTAGCAATCCGGGTTGAACGGGTATTGAATGAGTTGCTCCGCAGTGGAGGCAAATGCGCCGCTCAGCACCGGCTCATGGATGAAGTCGATCCCAAACCGCGGCGCATGATTGCCGGCAACATGGCTCAGATCGTATCGCGCCTGGTACTTCTCCTGATTCCGCACATCTGGAAACAGCGTTACCGGAGTGGCAAACTGGTTATCGCCGAACGTCTCGAATCCCGAAACAGTCAGCGCCGTGGAGCTGAAGGGAAACGCCAGCGCGAATCCAAGATTCGTATTCCGCGTTTGCGTCAGGTGCAGCAGACTGCTGGCCAGAACCAAATTGCCCACCCAGGTAGGACTGAACGTAGTTGTGTTGCCGATGACCGTGTTCCAGTAATTGTTATGCGTCGTCAGTCCCGTCGAGGGCAGCGTTCCCTGCTCCACCAGCGCGTTGTGCGTGAGGTACGAGTCCTGAGAACTCCGCAGAAACCATCGCGATCTCTGAGACTGTGCCCAGTCGAAGCGAACCGAGCCGAGGTAATCGCGGAAAGGCACAGGAACATCGCCCGGCACGGCGATCGACGGTACGCCCGAGATCAGGCCCTCGGAAGCAATCGTGCTCAGCGCGTCAAATTCCTGGCTGCTGGCGGGGCTGTAGGCAATGCTGGCATTTTCGTGCACGTTCTCAAACGAAGCGAAGATCCAGAGTTTGTTGCGCACCAGCGGACCGCCAATATCGCCCACGTAGTTCTGGCGCGAGAAGGGCTGTTTGGGATTGTGCACACACGTGCCGTCCGTGCAGCTCTCTGCCGGATTCTCAATCGGGAAGCGGGCGTTCAGCGCTGCCGCGCGCTCGTAGAACGCGGCGTCGCCATGCCAGTCGTTGGTGCCGTGCCGGGTCGTGATGACGACAGATCCAGCCGTGGTCCAGCCGGTGTCTGCCTCTTCGTTCGAAGTCCGCGCCGCGAATTCCTGCACCCCGTCCGGGGAAAAATTCTGCAGAAATCCACCGATCCAGTCGTCGGAGTCGTCCGCTCCGTCCACCGAAAGCTCGTTGTTCAGCCCGGAACTTCCCCCCGTGGACACCGCGGTGATCCTCGCCTTGGTCGGGTCGGAGGGCTCCACCGGCTCCGTGCCCGGCACCAGGTAAGCGATGTTGGCGAAGCTGCGGTCAGGCAGAGGAAACGTCTCGAGGTCCCCGGTGCTCACCACTCCCCCACGCACCGCGCTCAATGTGTCGATCGTCTGAGCCGTGATCGAGGAAGACTGTCCCTGCACCTCGACCGTTTCGCGCCCGCCTTCCGGTTTCAGAGTGACAAGCACATCCCGCGTCCCGCCCACCGTGACTTCGACCTCGGAGGCTGCCTGGGCAAAGTTGGGCGCCGTCACCACAACCCGATACCCGCCCGGCATCAGTCCCTCAATCAGAAATTCGCCGCGCCGGTTGGTCGTTGCCGACCGGCTCACCGAAGACCCGGCCGCCTGCACCGTGATTCGAGCTCCTGCGACCCGCGCGGCCGTGGCGTCCTGCACCTCCCCGCCCAGCGCGCCATGAGCCTCCTGGGCGCCCAATCCTGGAGCACCCAACACGAATAACGGCAGGGAAAAGATCAGAATGACGGCGCTGCGATGAAAAAACGAACGGGTGATCTCAGACAATGGCAGCCTCGCGAGCCTACGCAATATGCGAAAAGAAATGGCCTTCGGGGAGAAGCAGACGCCTCGCTGTTGAGCGTAACGGCGGCCACGAACTACTACCAGAGGTAGTAAGAAGAGCCTCGATGCGAATCCGGAGACAGGGCACACTTTCTCTGTGCCCTCTGTGGTCCCCCATGGTGAACACTGCGGCCAGTCCCGCGTCCGCCTGGACGGCTGTCCCACGTCCGCCCGTGCGGCCGGCACCCTAGAATTCGATCTGCGCCGAGAACTGCATCTCCCGCGCCAGCAGCTGATTCGTTACGCCCGCCAGTGGCGCTCCAAACCCATTGCCCGGCGTCGCCCCGTTCCCCCACGTCCCGCTGAAGCCCACCACGTTCCGGTGATTCAGCACGTTGAACGCCTCCGCGCGCAGATTCGCGTGCACCCTCTCCGTCAGCGCGATCTGCTTCCCGATGAACGGATCCACGCTGTAGATCACGGTCCCTCGCCCGGTATTTCGCCCGATCACCGCTCCGTTCACCACCGGCCGATCCGTAGTCGCTCCGGTATCGCCGCTGTTGGTCACACCGGTCACCACGTTGTACGGCAGCCCGCTCGACAGGGACGCAATCCCGCCCGCCCGGATGCCCCAGGGCGCCGCATATACGCCGCTCAGCACCAGCCGGTTCCGCTGATCGAAAATCGCATTCCCTCGCTCCGCCGCAACCGCGTTCCGCGCATCGTTCGGATTCTGGCTCGGCACATCGGGATCGACCGTGTCGATCGCATGCGACCACGTGTAGCTCGCCAGCAGCGACGACCCGTGTGCCGAGCGATGGCTCAGGTTCGCGTCCAGCGCGTCGTAGTAGGCCACGCCGTCATTCACGTCGCTCTGGATCACTGCATACGGCGGCGTCGGCCCCGCATTCTTCACCGGATCGCACGTCAAGCCCTGGTCCGCATACCACGCCACCCAGTAAGGACGTGTGCAGTTCGCCGCCTGCGCCGACCGCACCTGCCCCGACTGCGTCCGCACAAAGCTCGTCGGCGCATCCACATCCAGCGGCCGCACAATCCGCAGCGTGTGCGAGCCCACATAGTCCGTGCTCAGTACCCAGCCCGCCGCCACCTGCTGTTCCACGCCCACCGTCCACTGCTCGTTGTAAGGATTCAGCAGCGCATCCGGATACCTCACCAGCGCACTCGTCGGAAAGAACTGGTCGTAGTACGCCGCCCGCCCCGGCCGCAGATACAGGCTCCTCTGCGGAGCCACCGCTCCCGCCGGAAACGCCGGCAGCGGCACCGCGCTCACGCTTGTCGGAAACCCCGGCTGCCCCGGCGCCGCCGTGTAATTGAAGACTCCCGTCGGCCCCGTCAGCGCGTAATCGGCTTCTTCATTGTCCACCACCTGCGAGTCGTAGATCCCG
>DASRRO010000030.1:0-54393 GCA_035656855.1 Acidobacteriaceae bacterium
ACCAATTCGACAGAATCCCCCCAATGCTCCAGGCTGGAAGTATGGCCGATTCCCCCAGCGCCGCGGTGCAACTCCGCAACACCCTCGACCAGGCTTCGTCTTCCTATCTCCGATCTGCGATGCATCAGCCGGTGTACTGGCAGGAGTGGGGCGAAGCCGCCTTTGCGCTGGCTGCCCAGCTCGACAAGCCCATCCTCCTCGACGTGGGTGCGGTTTGGTGTCACTGGTGCCATGTCATGGATCGCGAATCCTACGAAGATTCCACGCTCGCACAGACAGTTAACGAGCATTTTGTCGCCATCAAGGTCGATCGCGATGAGCGCCCCGACGTCGATGCCCGTTACCAGGCAGCCGCGCAGGCCATTGCTGGACAGGGCGGCTGGCCTCTGACGGCGATTCTCACGCCCGATGGACGCCCCTTCTTCGCCGGCACGTACTTTCCCCGCGAGGACCGCTATGGCCGTCCCGGGTTCGAGCGCGTCCTGCTCACCCTGGCGCAGGCATGGAAGAACCGCCGCGAGGAGGTTCTGGAGTCGGCTGCCAGCGTGATCGCCGCCATTGAGCACGGCGAGACATTCTCCGCGCGTGGCGACGCTCTCTCCCTGGAGATCGTCGACAAACTCGTCGCCAGCGCTGTCGGCCAATTCGATCCGCGCCATGGCGGTTTTGGATCGCAACCGAAATTCCCCCACCCGGCGGCTCTGGATCTGCTCGTCGACGTCGCTGCCCGCACCGGCAACGAAGCCGCCAAAGAAACCGCCACCGTGACCCTCCGCAAAATGGCTCGTGGCGGGGTCTACGACCAGCTGGCCGGCGGCTTCCATCGTTATTCCGTCGACGAGCGCTGGGTGGTTCCCCATTTCGAGAAGATGCTCTACGACAACGCAGGCCTGCTCGCCAATTACGTCCACGCGTTCCAGACCTTCGTCGATCCGGAGTTTGCCGCGACCGCGCGGGACATCCTGCGCTGGATGAACGAAGGGCTTAGCGATCAGGACCGCGGCGGTTTCTATGCGTCCCAGGACGCCGACATTTCTCTGGACGATGACGGAGACTACTTCACCTGGACCCGCGACGAAGCGTCGGTCGTCCTTACCCTGGATGAGATGTCCGTGGTCGGGCTCTACTACGACATCGGCGACCTGGGCGACATGCACCACAACTCGAAGAAGAACGTGCTCCACCGCAACTTCACCGTTGAGGAAGTCGCGCAAAAACTCGGGCGCGATACCGCTTTGGTCGAGCGCGACCTGGCCTCGGCAAAGCAAAAGCTCTATGCCTCGCGCCTGCAGCGCCCCACGCCCTTCGTGGACAAGACCCTCTACACGGGCTGGAACGCGATGGCCATCTCCGCGTATCTCGAGGCGGCCCGCATCCTCGATCTCGAGGCGGCCCGAGTCTTCGCCATCCGCACGCTCGATCGCATCCTCAGCGAGGGCTGGAGCTCCACTGCCGGACTGACGCACGTGATCGCCTATCCCGATCAGCCCGGGACGGCGAAGTGGATCCCCGGCGTCCTGGATGACTACGCGCTGCTGGCGAACGCCTGCGTTGACGGTTGGGAATCAACCGGGGACCTTCGCTACTACGAGTCGGGAATGCGAATCGCCGAGTCGATGGTGGAGCGCCTCCACGATGCCGAAGGCGGCGGCTTCTTCGATACCGAGAAAAACGCCGGAGACAAGCTGGGCGCTCTCGCAGCTCGACGCAAGCCCATGCAGGATTCCCCTACGCCCGCCGGGAATGCCACGGCGGCCGGCGCTCTGCTGCGCCTCCACGCCCTCAGCAGTCGCGACGATTTTCGTTCCATCGCCGAAGGCACCCTTGCCGCATTTGGCGGCCTCATCGACCAATACGGCCTCTATGCCGGCAGCTATGGCCTGGCGCTGGAACGGCTCCTGCTGCCGCCCATCCAGGCCGTGATCGTTGGCCACGGGCTCGCCGCGCGCCAACTCGCGGCCATCGCCAATGCCCGCTACGCCGTCAATAAGGCCGTCATCATGCTTCGGCCCGAGCAGGTCAAGTCCGCAAATCTGCCGCCGCTCCTGGCCGAGGCTCTCCCAAATCTGCCCGGTCTCGACCCATTGTCGGACAAGCCGCTCGCCCTGGTGTGCCGCGGTACCTCCTGCCTGCCTCCCGCCACTACGCCGGACGCGCTCATCGAGCAAATCAACGCGGCTCTTTGAGCCTTCCAACGGTAATGGAACCCGGTCGCCGGCCGCTGTTGGCAGCCCCGCATTCCTGCTATGCTTCATGGGAATCAATCGATTCGGAGACATCGTTATGGCGAAGAGTGTCAACAAGGTGATCCTCGTGGGCAACGTCGGCAAGGACCCGGAAATCAAGGTGGCGGGCAGCGGCGCGTCCATTGCGACATTTTCTCTGGCGACCAGCGATCGCACGAAAGATCAGCAGGGGAACTGGACGGATCGCACAGAGTGGCACAGCCTGGTGGCCTTCCAGCGCACGGCCGAGATCATTCGCGATTACGTGAAAAAGGGCTCGAAGCTTTACATTGAGGGCCGCATTCAGACCCGCTCCTGGGACGACAAGGACGGCCAGAAGAAGTACCGCACCGAGATCATAGTGAACGATCTGGTGCTGCTCTCAGGCCGGGGCGAGGGCGAGTCCGCCGGGTCCTCCCGCGTCAGTTCCTACGATCAGCGCCAGCCGGCGGCCCCCGACGATCTGGTCCAGTCCACCGAGATCACCGACGACGACATCCCGTTCTAGCCTCGAATTGCCTCCCCCAGGAGGAATCGGCATGCATACCTGGGTCCGGCGGGCTCTGCTCGTGCCCCTTGTCGTGGTGAGTGGGCAGACCTGTCTTTTCGCTCAGCAGGATGCGAATGCTCAGGCGGCGCAGGTCGCACAAAAACTGGTTGCTCAGTACGAATCCTGGGGAGCGAAGATCTCAACTCCCGGTGCCTCCATCACTGCGAAGCTCGGCTCGCGCGATGGCTCCGTGGTCAGATACAACCTCTATGTCACGGGCCTGCCTGCGGATCGCCTGTACAACGTCGTCGCCTTTCCTGTCACTGAAATGGAGCCGGTCACCGTCCAGGAGGGCGTCAGCCTCGGCAAGGACGGCATGGTGATGTGCACAGGCAAACAGGAGGGCGAGTGCGACGATCCGTCCTCAGGGGATCACGGTGTCGTTACTTTTGCTTTGAATCCCGCCAGGGGGGAACCGTTCCGTTTCGCCCTGGTCAATGAAAGTTTGGATCTGCGCGCGGCTGTGGTGATCATTCCCGATCCCATTCTCGCCACAGACAAAAACTGCACGCTCAGCGCGGTCCGTCTGATGCCTCATTTTGAGGTGACGTATTTTTCCGGCACAGGTCATCCACCTGATGCGGACGTGACTTTTGCCAGCAACTCATGGGGCGAGAAGCATACGGTCAAAACACGCTCCGACGGGAATGGTGCGATCCGGTTCGCCATGATGCCGGCCGTCGCGGGTCATTCCGGCGGCACCACCGGAATCAAAGGCGTCGGCATGGCCTGCGCTCCCTCACTGAAGTTCGACTGGGGACGGTAGCGCCAGGAAATCGGGGCATTTGCGAAACTCCTGAGCGGTCATGGGGACCTTTTCGGGCAACCCGCGTCTCCGCCGCGGGATTCTGCCGAAAGCAGCAAACCCAGAACGGATGATTCCCCCTCCAATCAACAGGAGGTTTCCGATGGCTGCCATTGCCGGAATTATCATCCTGTTCTTGTTATTTGGCCTGTTCTTCCTTTTTCGGGCCGTGGGATCCATGGGGCAAAAGCCGTCTGCCCGTGCGAGGATGCGGCACACAAGCAGCGAAACCCATACGGGCGGCCCGCGCGCTTCGGGCTTGAACTGATCTACTGGCCGCGAAGCGTCCCGCTCCCAAATCAGCTTCTCAGGCTGTGGCGAACAAGGTGCCCTGACGGTCAATGAGGCTCCGGACCGAGCAAGTGGCTTGTTACACTTCCGGCAGAACGGCTCTAATCTCGCCGTCCGGAATTCATGCCGCTCACGCTCTCGGTCGCGATCATTACCAAAGACGAAGAAGCGAACCTGGCTCGCACGCTCGAGAGCGTCCGCTGGGCCGATCAGATTGTGATCGTCGACAGCGGGTCGACCGACCGAACTGCGGAAATCGCGCGCGCCTTCGGCGCGAAATTCTTTTCCGAAGAATGGAAGAGCTTCGGCGCCCAAAAGAATTCTGCCATCGTGAAGTGCTCCAGCGACTGGATTCTGGCTCTGGATGCCGATGAGGAAGTCAGTACCGAGCTGGCGCAGGAAATCCGTGGTCTGTTGAGCCGTTCGCCCACGGAAGAAGCGTATTTTCTGCCCCGCAGGAACTTCTTCCTGGGTCGCTGGATCCGCCACGGTGGCTACTATCCCGACCGAAAACTGCGGCTCTTCCGAAAAGGCGGTTGCCAGTTTGAGGAGAGCATCGTTCACGAGACTATTCGCCCTCCAGGCACGGCAGGGTATCTCCGCGGAGACCTCCTCCATCACGCTTATCCCGCCCTCGACGCTTACATCGAGCACATGAACCGCTACAGCTCTCTTGGCGCCACGCAGGTTGTCGGGCGCGGCAAGACCAGCCGGAATATCCTGTCGTTCTGCTGGAATGTCTTCATCGTCCCGATCGCCACATTCAAGTACAACTACCTGCTCCGCCTGGGCTTTCTCGATGGCCGCGAAGGGTTGCTGCTGCACCTGTACCACTCGGCCTATGTGAGCTGGAAATATGCCAAAGCCTGGGAATGGTCGCGCAAGCCCTGAGGGGATCGGTTTGCTTGTTGTCCACTCCGTCGCCTATCCTGATGCGTTTCAGGAGCGTTGTTGATCATGCCTGAAAAGTCGTCTGACCTTCGGGATACCGTCTACGCGGATCTTACCAAGGACCGCCATCCCTCTGCGGCCGAGCGGCTCTGGGCCGAGCGGACTCTGGTACCGGCCCTCGCGAAGAACCCGGAGCATCCCATCGGTGCCCCCACCGGCATCAATCGCGATGAAGCCGGCAATGCTCGCTTCACGACCGTTTCAGGCGCGCCCGTCCGGCGCCTCTACACGGTGGCTGACCTGCCCGAGGACTGGACCCCGAATCAGGACGCGTATCTCGGCCAGCCTGGCCAGCCGCCCTACACTCGGGGCATTCACCCCACGGGCTACCGCGGACGCCTCTGGACCATGCGGCAGTTCTCCGGCTTCGCCTCTCCGGAAGAGACCAACCTCCGTTACAAATACCTTCTCGAAGGCGGCGCGAACGGCCTCTCCGTCGCGTTCGACCTGCCCACCCTGATGGGCTGCGACTCCGACGATCCCCGAAGCGAGGGCGAGGTGGGCAAGTGCGGCGTGGCCATCGACTCCCTCGAAGACATGGAGACGCTGTTCTCCGGCATTCGCCTCGACAGCACGACCGTCTCCATGACCATCAATTCGCCGGCGAGTGTTCTATGGGCCATGTATCTGGTCGTCGCCGAAAAGCAGGGCGCTGACTGGAACAACGTCTCCGGCACACTGCAGAACGACATCCTGAAGGAGTACATCGCTCAAAAGGAGTATCTGTATCCGCCGGAACCCTCGATGCGCCTCGTCGTCGATACCCTCGAATTCGGCGCGCGTCAGACTCCGAAATTCAACCCCATCTCCATCTCCGGCTATCACATCCGCGAGGCCGGTTCCACTGCGCTGCAGGAACTCGCCTTTACCCTCTATGACGGCATTGAGTATGTAGAGTGGGCGCTGCGCCGCGGCTTGGCCATCGATGACTTCGCCCCGCGCCTGAGTTTCTTCTTCAATTCGCACAACGACTTCTTCGAGGAAATCGCTAAATTCCGAGCCGCCCGCAAAGTCTGGTACCGCGTGATGACGGAGCGCTTCCACGCGAAGAATCCGCGCTCCGCCTGGATGCGCTTTCATACTCAGACCGCCGGCGTCTCTCTCACCGCCCAGCAGCCGAAGAACAACATCGCCCGCGTAGCTCTGCAGGCTCTGGCGGCGGTTCTCGGCGGAACCCAGTCCCTGCATACCGATGGCTTCGACGAAGCCCTCGCGTTGCCCACCGAAGACGCCGCGCGCATCGCGCTGCGGACGCAGCAGATCCTCGCATATGAATCCGGTGTGGCCAACGTCATCGATCCCCTGGGTGGCTCGTATTTCATCGAGAAGCTGACCCTCGCCATGGAGCAGGGAGCTTTTGCCGCCTTCGAGAAGCTCGACGCTATGGGCGGCATGGTCAGGGCCATCGAAGCCGGCTATCCGCAAAAGGAGATTGCCGAAGCCAGCTACCAGTACCAGCGCGCTGTGGAGGCCGGAGAGAAAATCATCGTGGGCGTGAATCAATATGCGATCGACGAACCGCCGCCGGCGATCCTGTACATCGGTGAGACCGTCCGCGAAGCGCAAACCGATAAGCTGAGGAAGCTGCGAGCGGAGCGGTCCGGTGAGGCCGTGGAGCGCGCCCTCCATGCGCTCAGGCATGCGGCGGAGGCGGAGCCCCAGGCACGAGCGAACGGCATTTCAGTCGCCAATACCATGCCTTTCATCCTCGACTGCGTGCGAGCGTATGCCACTCTGGGTGAGATCTGCGGTGCCTTGTCTCAGGTCTTCGGTGGGTGGGAAGAAGCCTGATTGCATATAATCTGATATCGTTCGGAAGGCGAATTTTTTCTACTCAATGACGCAGGGCAAGGAATCGACCTCGGAAGCACGACCCCTGAACCTCCGGCAGCTTGCCGAGCATCTTCAGCTCTCTCAGACGACCGTCTCTCTGGTCCTGAATAATTCTCCCGCGGGACGATCCATTCCGCAGCACACCCGCGATCGCGTGCTCGAAGCGGCCCGGCGGTTCCACTACCGGCCGAATTACTTCGCTAAATCGCTCCGCAACAGCCGCAGCATGTCGGTCGGCGTTATCGTTCCCGACCTCAGCGATGGCTATTTTCCCGTTGTTATGAACGCCATCGAGAAGCACCTGCTGAAGGCGCACTACTTCTACGTCACCGCCAGCCATTACCGGCGTCCCGAACTCGTCGAAGAGTACTGCATTCGCCTGCTCGAGCGTTCCGTCGACGGACTGCTGCTGTTGGACACCCCCGCCAAAGTAAAGCTGCCCGTCCCCGCGGTTGCCGTTTCTTCCCACAACCCTGGTCCCGGCGTCGTGAACGTTGTTCTCGACCACGACTGTGCCGCGCGCCTCGCTCTCAGCCACCTGCACGAGCTGGGGCACGAACGCATTGCCTTCATGCGCGGTGCTCCCGGTATCACCGACGCGAAATATCGCTGGGAGAGCATTCTGACTACGGCGGAGGAAATGGGAATCTCGGTGGCCCCTGAGCTGACCATCCAACTCCACGAAGTCACGCAGTCGCCCGAGGCCGGTTACCGTCACACGCGGGAGCTGCTCGATAAGACACGCGACTTCACCGCCATCTTCTGCTTTAACGACATCTCGGCCATAGGCGCCATTCGCGCCATCCGCGATGCCGGCCTGCGGATCCCCGCGGATATCTCCGTCATCGGCTTTGACGACATCATCACCGCCGCGTACTGCGAGCCACCCCTGACGACAGTCAAGCAGCCATTGCGCGAGATGGGATCTCGCGCCGCTCAGATCCTGCTGGCGCGGATCGACCAGCCCAACAAGGAATACCCCTCGGAGATGGTCATGGAGCCGGAACTCATCGTGCGCGATTCAACCGGGCCCGCGCCAGGACACGATCGCCATTCCGCCGTCTGATGGGGCGCGACGTCCTCCTCCCTCAAATCACCACTACACCGCCCAAATGCACTAGAATTCATGTGGCGTGCACACCGTTAAGGCCATTTACCCCGGCAGCTTCGACCCAGTGACCAACGGCCACCTCGACCTCATCGCCCGTGCCGCGAAGATGTTCGACCATCTGGTGGTAGGCATCCTGCGCAATTCAGCCAAGAACCCCCTCTTCACCGTCGAGGAGCGTGTGTCCATGCTCTCGGAGGGCACCGCGGAGTTCGGCAACGTCTCGGTCTCCACCTTTGACGGCCTCCTCGTGGACTTCGCCCGTGAGGAGCGTGCGCACGCCATCGTTCGCGGCATTCGCGCCATCAGCGATTACGAATACGAACTCCAGATGGCTTTGATGAACCGGCGCCTGGCGCCCGATGTCGAAACCATCTTCCTCATGCCCGACGCCAAGTACTCCTTCGTGAGTTCGCGCCTGGTGAAAGAAGTCTTCCGCCTCGGTGGCTCCGTCGAGGGTCTGGTTCCCAAATTTGTTATCGATCGCATGAAGGACAAAAGCCGCCGCTAGCCGGTCTCACCTCAGCCGCCGATTATTTCCCGCGCCCCGCCTGCTTCATCTCCTGGAATGCCTGGAGCGCAGCCCGTCGCGCCTCCGCATGGTCCACCAGCGGTCGCGGATAGGTAGTTCCCAGTTGCACTCCCGCGGCGGCGAGCATCAGCGGCGGCGCTTCCCATGGCCTGTGAATCCACTCGTTCGGCAATCCCGCCAGTTCGGGAACCCACTGCCGCACATACGATCCATCGGGATCGAACTTCTCTCCCTGGGTTATGGGATTAAAGACCCGGAAGTATGGGGCGGCATCGACCCCGCAGCCCGCCACCCATTGCCACCCCATCGTGTTATTCGCCAGATCGGCATCCACCAGCGTTTCCAGAAACCACGCCGCGCCCTGCTGCCACGGAATCAGCAGATGCTTCGCCAGAAACGAGGCCACTACCAGCCGCGCACGGTTGTGCATCCATCCCGTCCTCCACAATTGCCGCATGGCCGCATCCACAAAGGGATAACCCGTCAGCCCTTTCTGCCAGGCGCGCAGGTGACGCGCATTTCTGCGCCAGGGAAAGCGCCGGAATTCGTTCTGGAACGGCTCGCGCGTCGTCTCCGGATTTTCCACCAGCAGCTGATACGCGAATTCCCGCCACGCCAGCTGCCGCAAATATGGCTCTGCTCCCGGCCGGCCGGCCACGGCATGCCAAATCTCAATTGGACTGATCTCTCCAAAGTGGAGATGCGGCGACAGGCGCGACGTGCCATCCCGATCGGTGCGGTCGCGATCATCTCCATAGTCGCTGACCGGCCCCTGCGCAAATCGCCGCAGCCGCTCCTGCGCCGTATTCTCCCCGGGCGTCCATGCCGTGCGGATACCGGCGGCCCAGTCAATCTTCGGCTCCAGGCCCAGGTCCGCAATTTCCAGCGAGGTCGGCCAGTGAAGCGGGGCAGGAATGCCCTTCGGCTTGGTGAGCGGTTTGCGCAATGCTCCGCGTTCGTTCCACAGCGCTCGCCAGAAAGGTGTGAACACTCTGAACGGCCCGCCTGTAACCGTCCGGATTGATCCCGGCTCGAAGAGCAGGCTTCCGTTGAAGCTTTCGAGGGAAACACCCTTGTCCCTGAGGCGTGCCTCCAGTGCTGGTTCCGCCGCCAGCCTTGCGGGTTCGTAGACCCGATCGCAGAAGATCCGCCGGGCCTTCGTCTCGTCCGCCAGTTGCAACAAGGTTTGCGCCGTCGGTCCCCTGCGTATGATCAGTCGCAACCCCTGGCTTTGCAACGACTGCTCCAGTGCCACCAGGGACTGGTGCAGCCACCATCGCGAAGCAGCACCCAGCGCCTCGCTTCCATCTTCCTCGGGTGCCCACACAAAGAGAGGTACGACGGGGCCTCCGGTCGCGGCCGTCGCACGCAGCGCAGGTTGATCGCCGAGCCGCAGATCGCCCCGGAACCAAACTAAGACACACTCTGCGCTCGTGCCTGTATTGGTCATATTCGTATTAGGCGGGACCCTCGAGAGTATCGGCGCGGCGACCCCGCGATCGTCTCATGCTGACTTACGTCGCGCATGCTGCGGATCGCGGCCCTCTGTCCTGCCTGCAGTACCCGGAGACCCGTGGTTGTCGGTTAAAGCAGGGAATTCTGCAACCGCGCTGAATCGCGTGCGCGGAAACGCCTCGGGATAATTGGCGCGGATAAACTCCACCATCTTCTCGCGAACCAGACACGAGAGATCCCATTGGTCGCTGGAGTTACGCACGCTGAACAGGCAACGGATCTGCATCATGCTTGAGGAAAGATCCGTTACCTGCAGCACGCTCACGCGCTTGTCCCACAGAGGTGTCGAATCGAGGAGGCGGACGAACTCCTTCCGGAGTGCCTCCACGGGGACACTGTAGTCAACGTAAAGATAGGGATAACCCAGCAACTCGGCGCTGCTGCGCGTCCAGTTCTGAAAGGAATTCTCGATGAAATAACTGAGCGGCACAATCAGCCGCCGTTGATCCCATATGGCAACAACCACGTAAGTTGTCGCGATCTCCTCGATGCGTCCCCATTCCCCATCCACAATCACTACATCGTCCAACCGAATTGGCTCGGTCAGTGCAATTTGCATCCCGGCCAGAAGGTTGGAGGCCGAGGACTTCGCCGCTGTGGCCAGCACCAGGCTGGCGAGTCCGGCCGACGCAAGCAATCCCGCGCCGTAATGCCAGATCTGTGAATCGCGAAAAACAGACAGCACCAGCCCGGCATCGACGAGCACGATCAGCGCGATCACCATGCGCCGCACCAGCTGGACCTGGGTGCGGGCGCGCCGCGCGCGGAGATTGTCGGCGACACTGACATCGAACCGCAGCAGCAGAAAATCCTCGAAGCAGTACACCACGGCCACCAACAGCCAGCCCAGCGCCAGAAACCACGCCACGCCTACCGTCTTCTGCGCCACGCTGAGCCAGTGCGGCGGTAAATCTGTCAGCGGCAGGACAAACGCTGCGCTCGCCAGTAGAACGAGAAACTGTGTGGGCCGGCGAATCCGAGCAACGATACGCAGCACAGGAGGCGTCCCGGAAGCCTGTCTGCGATGGAAGCGCCCCACCAGCTTCACCAGGATGCGGGTCGCAAAGGAGCTCAGCAGCACTGCCAGTAAGAGGATGGCTATGCCGATCGTCCAGTGACGTCCGTGCAGCTGCAGAAGATGATGCGTCCAGGCGGGCATGCTTAGTCCAGTTTCACCTGGCCATACTCCAGCAGCGTGACCAGGACGACGCCCCCGGAAATATTTCCCAGCGTGGCAACCAGGAGCCATCGGAAATAAGTTCCGACGGTCACGCCATGACCTAAAACCGCAACGAGAATTTCTCCGCTGGTCGCGATGCAGTGCGCGAAGTGTCCCATGCCGACTATGAAGGTAAGAGCCCAGATCACTGCAACCGAACCGGTAATGGAGTGGCTGCCGCTCACCAGCCAGGCGACCATGGCAATCATCCATCCGCCTACGACGCCGCTCCAGAACACGTGACGCATGTCTGGAGTCGCGGCTTGAGCCCCCATCATAACCAAAGCGTGCAGCATGGGCGGCTGCAGCGCCTTTGTCCGAGCCGCCAGCACCGCGAAGAGAAAAGCCCCGGCCACATTGGCCGGAAACACAATCGCCCACAGGCGCGCCGTGCTGCCCCAGTAGCGGCGCTCCGCCAGAATCAGGGCCACAGGATACAGGGTGTTTTCTGTGAAGAGTTGCCCCCGGCCCAGGATCACCGCCATGAACCCCATGGGATAGAAGAGCTGTGCGACGAACTGCGACCACGGCGACGGTCCGAGCATTGCACTGACCACCGAGACGCTCAGCCCGGTCAGGCCCATGGTCAGGCCGCCCACAATGCCGGAGATGGCCAGCGCCTTCGCCGGCCGCTGCAACTCGCGTCGCGCGTTCTTCGAAACCTGCTCGTAGATTTCGTTCGCTGTCGGCCGGTCCAGATCGCGCTGCTTCGATTGCGGCGCATCCTTCTGATCCGGCTCGATCCTGACATTGCGGAGAGGCATGCGTGCCTTGGAGGGCTGCCATCTCCTCCGGGTTGGATGTTCCGTGCTGCTTTCTTCCGAATCATTCCGGATTTCCCCTCACAGGTCAAGATCTCCCCAGCCTCGTGATAGCCTTGCCCTTCTGAATCCACGTTCGGGGCAACCATGAACAATCAGCTTCATTTCGATCTTGCCGCAGCCGCCCGCCGTTCCATGATGGAGCATGGTTTTGAACCGGACTATCCTCAGCCGGTCGCGGGCCAGCTCCAGCAATTGCGCGAGCATCCCCCACAACCGGCGGCCTCTGCCCGTGATCTTCGCAGTCTGTTCTGGTCTTCGATCGACAATGACACTTCGCGCGATTTGGATCAGATCGAGTACGTCGAGTCCAGCCCAAACGGCGGCGTCCGCGTACTTATCGGGATCGCCGATGTCGATGCCTTCGTCCCCAAAGGATCGCCCATCGATCAGCACGCACTGCGCGAGACGACGACCATCTACACCGGTGTCGAGAATTACTCCATGATCCCCGAGGAGCTCTCCACCGGCTCAACCTCCCTCCTCGAAAACCAGGAGCGTCAGGCGATCGTGGTCGAATTCACTCTGGATGCGGGGGCGCAGATCGCCGCCAGTGACATTTATCCCGCTCGTGTCGTGAACCGCGCCCAGCTCGCATATCCTTCAGTCGGTGCCTGGCTCGCCGGCCAGGGGCCTGCGCCACCGAAGGTCGCTGCCTCTGCCGAGCTGCAAAAACAACTCCGCCTGCAGAACGATATCGCCCAGAAGCTCCGCAGTCGCCGCTCCGATCGCGGCGCGCTGAACCTGCAGACCATCGAAACCCACCCCATCCGCCTTGCCGACGGTCAAATCGATGTCGAGGCCGAGGTGAAGAACCTGGCAACCCAGCTCATCGAAGACTTCATGATCGCCGCCAATGGCGTGGTCGCCCGCGCTTTCGAAGCAAAGTACCTCTCGTCCATCCGCCGCGTTGTCAAAACTCCAAAGCGCTGGGATCGGATCGTCGAGCTCGCCCGCCAAATGGGAACGCAGCTGCCCGCGGAGCCGGATCCCAAGCCTCTCCATGACTTTCTCTGCGAACGGCAGAAGAAGGATCCCGACCATTACCCCGATCTCTCCGTCGCCATCGTCAAGCTCCTCGGCCCCGGCGAATATGTGCTGGAGCGTCCCGGCGATCCGCCCCAGGGCCACTTTGGCCTCGCCGTCCAGGACTATACGCACTCCACCGCGCCCAACCGCCGCTATGCCGACCTGGTTAGTCAGCGTCTCCTCAAGGCCATGATCGCGGGCCGCCCCTCGCCCTATTCCGACGACGAGTTGTCCTCGATCGCCGTGCAATGCACCCGCATGGAAGACGCCGAGCGCAAGGTCTCGCGCGAAATGCAGAAGCGCATCGCTGCCGTTGCCATGGCCAATCGCATCGGCCAGGCCTTCGACGCCATCGTCACCGGTGTCACCGAGCATGGTTCCTTCGTGCGCACGCTCCGGCCGCCCGTAGACGGCATGCTGGTGCGCGGCCAGCAGGACGTCGATGTCGGCGACCGGCTGCGGGTCACCCTGGTCCGCACCGACGCCGTCCACGGATACATCGACTTCGCCCGCGCATAATCTAAGGACACAGGCCGTTTTGCGGCAGCCGCATGCGCTCCAGCCTCGCCACGTTTCTCGACGATTTCCGCCGGCACGGCGATGCCACCGCCATGGTTGCGTACCGCGGCAATCGTCGCCTTGCCTCCACGTGGAGTGAGTTGGCCACGCTGGCCGATCGCTGTGCTGCCGAACTCATCCGCCGCCAGATTCCCATGGGCGAACGTGTCGTCTTCTGGGGACAGAATGGCCTGGAATGGATGGGCGCCTTCTTCGGCTGCCTCCAGCGCGGCGTCATCATCGTGCCGCTCGATCCTGCCGGCGCTCTCGATTTTGCTCAGCGCGTCATCGAGAATACCCGCCCCAATCTCATCGTTGGCGATCGGCAGCTGCTCCGCGCTCTCGGCGAAACCGTCTCCAAATTGGCTTTCGAAGATTTCGCCCAGCAGCTTCCGCAGCCCTCAGGCACCGACCTTCGCGATCCGGTGCTCAACCTCGATACGCCCTTTCAGATTCTCTTCACCTCCGGCACCACCGCCGAGCCCAGGGGCATCGTCCACACCCACCGCAACGTTCTCGCCAGCCTCGATCCCATCGAGCGCGAGATGCAGAAGTACCTGAAGTACGAACGGCTCTTTCATCCCATTCGTTTCCTGCACACGCTGCCCCTGAGCCACGTCTTCGGACAGTTCATGGGGCTGTGGATCCCGCCCCTGCTGGCCGCGGAAGTCCACTTCGAAAATCGCCTCCAGGCGCAGCGCCTCTTCGAAATCATCCATCGCGAGCGGATCTCGGTCGTCTGCTCGGTTCCGCGCGTCCTAGACCTGCTCCGCTCGCACCTGATCGCCCTCCATCCAGGTCTCACAGAACGCATCCAGGCAGCCGCGGGCCAATCGGCCTGGAAGCGCTGGTGGCAGTTCCGAAAGATTCATCGTCTCTTCGGTTACAAATTCTGGGCATTCGTCTGCGGCGGCGCCTCGCTGTCTTCCGACCTCGAGAATTTCTGGACCAGCCTTGGCTTTGCCCTCGTCCAGGGTTATGGCATGACTGAGACCTCCGCCCTCATCACGCTCAACCATCCCTTCAAGCCGGGGCAGGGAACCATCGGCAAAGTCCTTCCCGGCCGCGACGTCCGCATCACCGACGAAGGCGAGATTCTCGTTCGCGGCGACATGGTCTCCCGCGCCACCTGGCAGCAGGGCAGTTTGCGCCCGAACGAATCGGAGTGGCTCGCCACCGGCGACCTTGCGCAGCGCGACGATCAGGGCCAGCTTCGCTTCGTCGGTCGCAAGAGTCAGGTGATCGTCACGCCGTCCGGCGTCAACATCCATCCGGAAGACATCGAAGAAGCCCTCAACGCCCAGTCCGGCGTGCAGGCCTCCGCGGTCGTCCCGATGCTGACCTCAGCCGGTACAGAACCGGTCGCGGTCCTGCTCTTTCGCGGATCGCCCGAAGAAGCCCAGCAAGCCATCGTCGCCGCCAATCGCCAGCTTGCCGAATACCAACAGGTCCACCAGTGGAGACTGTGGCCTGAGTTGGATCTGCCCCGCACCTCCACCGGGAAAATCCGACGCCCCAAAGTGACGGAATGGGTCAACGCCCGGCAAAAGGAGTCCTCCAACGGCGCCGTCGCCGATCCCCTTCTCTCTCTGGTCCTCTCCGTTAGCCATGCTTCCGCTGAGCACATCGGCGAGGACGCCCGCCTCTCCGAAGACCTGGGCCTCGACAGTCTCGGCCGCGTCCAGCTCCAGTCGGAACTCGAACAGCGCCTCGGACTAGGCGTCGACGACGCCACCCTGGAGCAAGTCGTCACCCTGGCTGACCTGCGCCGTGCCCTGGGCCTTGATCACGCCCTCGACCATGCCGGGACATCATCGCTCGAATCCAGTCCCCAGGCCTTGGCCCTATCGGCACACGCCGCCACGCCGCCCCGCCAACCCGCCGAGACCGACATCTACCCGCGGTGGCCGTGGTGGGGCCCTGTGTGGCTCCTCCGCGCCGCCTACACAGAACTCATTCAGCAGCCACTCGTCCACTTTCTCGCCATGCCGCGTGTGGAGCGTCCGCCCCACCTGCGCCCCGGTCAGCCGGTTCTCCTCATCGCCAACCACGTCACTGCCTACGATGTGCCGCTGGCCCTCTATGGCCTGCCTGGCCCCATGCGCCGCCATGTGGCCGCCGCCATGGCCGGCAATATTCTTTGGGACTGGCGCCATATGCGCAACGTCGGACCCACCCGCAGCTTCCTGTCCCGGATGCTCGATCCTCTGGGCCCTCTCACCTGGTTCCTTGTCACCGCCCTGGTGAACGCCTTCCCGCTTCCGCGCGGCGCGGGCTTCCGCCGGTCGTTCCAGCATGCAGGCGAGGCTCTGGACCGCGGCTACAACGTGATCGTCTTTCCGGAAGGCCACCGCACCGATACCGGGCTGCAGCCCTTCCGCCCGGGCATCGGCATCCTCGTCCGCGAATCGAAAGCGCCTGTTGTCCCCGTCGCCCTGGCGGGTCTCAGCGAACTGAAGGAACAGGGCAAAGGGTGGTTCCGCTCCGGCGCGCTCACCGTCCGCATCGGCGAGCCCATCCAATTCTGTCCCTCCGACACCCCGGAGCAAATCACCGAACGCCTCTTTGACGCGCTGAAGAGCCTGCTGAACCAGGACGGTTCCGCGATCTCGGATCCGAGACCCTGATCCCTCCTCGCCTCCTGCATCTCACTCCTAGGAGGCGCGCAATGAGCCAGAACCCCGAACGCGAAAAGCATCCGACCGTCACCGATCATCCCGAGCAGCGCCGTCAGGAAGAAACCGGACAGGAAGACGCCAGCGATGCAACCGAAGTCGGTCGCCCGCCCTCGCAGACATCGAATCCAAAAAAGCAGGAGCACGCCGCGTAGGCGCACACGTGCCATGCCTCATCTCTGACGCGAGAGCGCAGAGCGGCGGAGTTCTCCCGTATTCCCCGGATTTGCGGAGCCCGCTTCTAGTAGCGCCCGCGGCCGCCAGCCTGGCGCCCACCGCCGGCGCCACCCTTCTGCGCCTGATAGCAGTCCCGGCAGTACACGGGCCGGTCGCCGCGAGGCTCAAAGGGAACCGTGGTTTGCTGCCCGCACCCGGAGCAGGTGACCGCGGTTCCACGGGATTCTGACCGCTGGTATCCGCCGCCTCCGCCTCCGCCTCCCTGTTCACTCTTCCGCGCCTGGCGGCAGGCCTTGCAGCGCTTCGGGGACGAATACCCGCGCTCCGAGAAGAACGCCTGGTCTTCGCTCGTAAATGTAAACTCTCGCCCGCAGTCGCTACAGGTGAGTTGCAGATCTCCAGCCATGGTGAGTCCTCATTTCCACTCTATGCCATATTCCCTGATTCCGAGGATTCCGTAAACCCTCAGACGGTCAGCTCCCTCTCTACCCGCGAGAACCTGCCGGTAACCAGCCCCGGCCGGCATCCCCTTCCCACCCCTTGTCTCCGCCCGGTATCATGTCTCTTTCCGGAGTCATCCTTCCATATGGCCTTCCCTTTCAAAGGCGTAGATTTCATCGGTTTTGACAGCCTACTCAGCGACGACGAGCGTATGGCTCGCGATACCGCCCGCCAGTTCATCGAGGACAACCTCGTACCCATCATCGAGGAATGCAATCGCGAGGGACGCTTCCCCCGCGAGCTCGTTCCCCAGATGGGCCAGCTCGGCTTCTTCGGCGCCAACCTGCAGGGCTACGGCTGCGCCGGCATGTCCAACGTGGAGTATGGCCTGGTCATGCAGGAATTCGAGCGCGGCGATTCCGGCGTGCGCAGTTTCGTCAGCGTCCAGTCCGCCCTTGTGATGTACCCCATCTACACCTTTGGCTCCGATGAGCAAAAGGATTTCTGGCTGCCGAAAATGGCCAACGGCGAAAAACTCGGATGCTTTGGCCTCACCGAGCCCGACTTCGGTTCCAACCCCGGCGGCATGCGCACCCGCGCCGATCGCGAGGGCGACGAGTACGTCCTCAACGGCGAGAAGATGTGGATTACCTCCGGCAGCATCGCCGACGTCTCCATCATCTGGGCCAAGACATATGGCGATGGCGGCGAAGATGGCCGCGTCCGCGGCTTTCTGGTGGAAAATGACCGCCCCGGCTTCAGCGCATGGGACGTGCACGGCAAATGGTCTCTCCGCGCCTCGGTCACCTCCGGCTTGTCGCTGCAGGATGTCCGCATACCCGCCTCTAACCTGCTCCCCAAATCCGATGGCCTCCGATCACCGCTCATGTGCCTGAATCAAGCGCGATACGGCATCGCCTGGGGCGGCATCGGCGCCGCTATGTCGTGTTACGACACAGCCCGCCAGTATTCGCTGCTTCGCAAGCAATTCCGCGATGCGCCCATCGCCAGCCATCAGCTCGTCCAGGAAAAACTTGCCTGGATGATCAGCGAAATCACCAAAGGCCAGCTTCTTGTTCTTCAGGTCGGCCGCCTCAAGGACGAGGGGAAGGTCAGCCACGAGCACATCTCCATGGCCAAGCGCAACAACATCTGGATGGCTCTGGAGTGCGCGCGCCAGGCCCGCGATATTCTCGGCGCTAACGGCATCACCGATGACTATCCCATCATGCGCCACATGATGAACCTGGAATCCGTGAAGACCTACGAGGGAACGCACGATATTCACACTCTCATCATTGGCCACAGCGTTACGGGAATTCCCGCCTATTAAGGGTATTGCGTCTCTCCGACAGAACGTTCATGCTGAGACTGGCTCGATCCCATTAGCGCCAGTTCCTTGCCGGTCCGGCTATTGCCGGCCTGCCCCCGCCGGCAGGGAATTGAGGTTGCACCGCAACCCGTGCCTCAGGTTGGCGTCTAACTGTAAAGTGCCTCGGGCGCGACGACCCAGGGGTGTCTCTTTCGCATGCATTTGCCGAAATTACAGCGGCTTCCCGAACTCGACGCACTCCGAGGGATTTTCCTGGCCTGGATGATTCTCGTCCACCTGCCCACCCATTTCAGCAGCTTCGTCGACCAGCCCTTCGGATTCGTCTCCTCCGCCGAGGGATTCGTCTTCCTGTCCGCCGTCCTTGTTGGCCGCATTTATTACCGCGAGCACATGCTCGACCAGAAAGGGGTCCGCGCCCACCTCTGGCGGCGTTCCTTCAAGCTATACGCCTACCACATGGCGCTGCTGGCGTTTGCCTTTACCGTCCTGGCCGTCTACGCTGTCCATACCCATCGCGCCGCCCTCACGAATCTGCTGAACTTCTATCTGAATCACCCCAAGCCGGCCATCGTCGGTTCGATCTTTCTCATCTACTGTCCGCCGTTGCTGGACGTACTGCCCCTGTACGTCACTTTCCTCTTCCTTTCGCCGCTCATCCTCTCCGCCGCCGCGCGATTCCGCTGGCGGGCGGTCCTCGCCGTGAGTCTCCTCCTCTGGCTGGGCGCCCAGCTTGGCCTGCGCGACGCCTTCCATAACCTCATCGTCCATATCACCCACCTGCATATCCCGCTCCAGGAAACCGGGGCGTTCAACATGTTTGCCTGGCAGGCGGTTTGGGTCACCGGCCTCTGGATGGGCTCTGCCTCGGCCCACGACGATGTGCCCCTGGCCAGAGTTCCCCGCTGGGGCATCGCGCTCAGCGGTGTCCTCTGCGTCTTCTTCGCCATCGTGCGCTATGGCTGGTTTGGACCGCATCTTGACTGGCCCGCCCTCGGCCTTTGGGTGGACAAGTGGCAGGAGGGGCCCCTGCGCGTCGTTAACCTGGTCGCCTTTGCGATTTTCTTCTTCTGGCTCCGCCGGTGGGTAGTTCTGCTCATCGCCCGCGAGCCATTCCTGACCATGGGGAAAGCCTCGCTCCAGGTCTTTTGCGCCCATCTCTTCTTCGTCTTTATTGGGCTCGCCCTGCTCTACGGGGACATGGAGCAGCTTGGCTGGCCCACTGCCATTCTCCTCACCGCGGTCACCTTCCTCGCGCTCTTCTGGGTTGCTACCCGAGAGGTTCGCAAACGGCACGCTGCCAAAGCAAAAAAGGCCGCCGCGTCGGTCGGCGCCCCGGCACCGGTCCAGTCCATTGCAGTCGGGGGTGGCTCACCCCTCCCGGCCACGCGCGAGCCGGTCGAGATCGCTCGCTAAACTTGTTTTGACTGGATCCAGGCCACGCCCTTCGGTCCCGCAAGCGGCTAGACGGCTACAGTGAATGTCTCTTCCGTCCGCGTCACCGAGCGATACAGGGTATCGCGCTCCACTGGAACCCGTCCCGCCTCAGTGATCAGCCGCATCAGGTCCTGCCGCCGCATTCCCTGCGGCGTCGTCGCTCCGGCATCGTGGTAGATCTTCTCTTCGATCACCGTGCCATCGATGTCATCCGCTCCGAAACGCAGCGCGATCTGCGCGATCTTCGCGGTCATCATCTGCCAGTACGCCTTGATGTGCGGGAAGTTGTCCAGCAGCAGCCGGCCCACGGCAATCTGCCGGATATCCGTCATCCCCGTCGTCCGCGGCAGATGGTCCAGGGGCGTGTTGTCGGGATGAAACGCCAGCGGAATAAATGTCTGGAATCCGTGCGTCTCGTCCTGCAGCGCCCGCAGCTTCAGCAGATGATCGACGCGGTCCTCGTCGTTCTCAATGTGCCCGTAGAGCATGGTCGCGTTCGACTTCAGCCCCAACTGATGCGCCGCCCGCGCTGTCTCCAGCCACTCGCCACCATCGATCTTGTGATCGCAGATGATGTGCCGCACCCGATCCGCAAAAATCTCCGCGCCGCCGCCGGGAAGGGAATCGACTCCCGCCTCTTTCAGCTTCACGAGCGTCTCGGGAATCGTCAGCTTTGCCCGTTTGGCGAAGAACGCCACCTCCACCATGGTGAAGGCCTTGATGTGGACCTGCGGAAACCGCGCCTTCAGTCCGCTCACCAGATCGAGAAAATACTGCAACGGCAGATCGGGATGCAGGCCGCCCACAATGTGAAATTCCGTCACCGCTTCGCCATATCCCGAGGCCGCCGTCTCCCAGGCCTGCTCCAGCGCCATCGTGTAGGAGCCGTCGGTACCCTTCGCCCTCCCGAATGCGCAGAGCCGGCACGCCGCCACGCACACGTTCGTTGGATTGATATGGCGATTCACATTGAAGTACGTCACGTCGCCATGCATCCGCTCGCGCACGAAATTCGCCAGCCAGCCTACCGCAAGAATGTCGCCGGAACGGTACAGCGAAAGACCGTCCTCGCCGCTCAAACGCTGCCCGGCGATCACTTTATCGCCAATCGGCAGCAGCCTCAGATCGTCGGTCTGGAAGGGATGCTTACTCATCTCATTCCATGATAATCCAACAGATACGTCCTCTCCTGGCGCGTCAGTCGCGGGTGATACCATGCCTTCAGATTCTCTGACTCCCTTCTCTGCACCTTGCGAAGGCTCTCCTGGACAGAACCGATTGCGCCCTCGAATCCCATGGCTGGTCGCCTTGCTGCTCTCTTCTGCTCTGACCTGTCTCCCGGCGGCCCAGGAGCGAAAGCCAGCAATTTTTCCCAATGTCGCCGGCTACAGCCTCGATAAGGACAAGGTCGTTTTCCCCTCCGGCATGCAGGGGCAGACCGACCTCCTCCTCGTCTCATTTGCCCCCGAACAGCAAAAGGACATCGACTCCTGGCTCCCTGCCGCGCAGGCCCTCCAGCATACGAACTTTCAGTTCCGCTGGTACGAACTCCCCATTTCGAACCGGGAAAACTTCGTCTTTCGCTGGTGGGAGACGTCCTCAATCCGCAGCGATCAAACCGATCCCGAAGCCTGGCCGTGGATCGTCCCCCTCTTCGTCGATCGCCACAGCTTCCAGCACGATCTGGCGATTCCCAACGAAAAGCAAGTTGTCGCTCTGCTCGTGAATCGCCAGGGCCAGATCCTCTGGCGCGCCTCCGGGTCTATGACCCCGGACAAGCGTGCCAGCCTCATGATCGCCGCCAGCAACCAGCACTAATTGCACCGCGCAGCAGCGCGACGGAGAAAGCCACGGCCTTCAGGCCGTGGAATGTCGAGTCTGGATGAAGGGGGCTTTAGCCTCGGGCTGCCGCCGCCCGCTTCTTCGCCGCGATCAGCTTCTTCTTCTCCCCGTGACTCATCGTCAGCGCCTTCTTCGTCTTCGCCGGCAGCCTTTCGTGGATAATCCCTCGCGCCGCGTGCAACAACCCCTTCAACTCGCTGACCGACAGCGTATTCCATCGCTCGATCGCCACCCAGTACGCCCGCGCCAGATACGGCGCCGGGAACACGCCCTCTCTCTCCACCAGTTCCGCAAACCGCTCCGGCCCAGCCGCGAACGAGAGCACCCCGCGATCCGGCGTCAAACTGGCCAGCGCGAACATCCTGCCGCCGATCGCCTTATCGCCCACCCAAAAGACGAGATTGTCTCCCCACTGCATCGTCTCCGCAACGTCCGGCAGCGACAGGAGGAACGCGCGCATGCTCTCCGCATCCATGCGTCTCCCAGCATAAGCCCCGAGTGCGCTCGTGAACCCAAAACAGCAAGGGCGAGAGAATCTCTCGCCCGTCCGCAAAACTGATTTTCAAACTCCAGTCCCAAAGCTCTAATCCCTGCACCCTGCCTTCACGCCGCCTCCGCCAGATACACCCCAAACCATCGCTTCGCGTCCGTCCAGTCCTGTCTAACCGCAAAACCCGAGCGCGCCAGCAGGGAAGTGGCCGAATCCCGTGTGAATTTGTAACTGTTCTCGGTATGAATGCTCTCTCCGCGCCGGAAGCTCACCGTCAGGTCCAGAAGCGGAATCGCCACCTCCTGCGCAACCAGGCTCTCCAGGTGCATCTCCACCCGCGATTCGCGGTCGTTCCACACGGCCCGGTGCCGGAACAGCCCCGGACGAAACCGAGCGCCCAGCTCGCGTGCGATCCGCACCAGCACGTTGCGGTTGAACTCTCCTGTCACGCCGGCTGCATCGTTGTAAGCCCGCAGCAGCGTGGTACGGTCCTTCACGTGGTCCACGCCCAGCAGCAGCAGATCGCCCGCCGCCAGCCGCTGCCGCAGCTTCCTCAGCAGCGCCAGCGCTTCCGGTGGATCGAAATTCCCGATGCTCGACCCGATATACAACACCATCCGCCGGCAGCCTTCCGCTGCGATCGCAGGCAAATCGCTCGTGTAGTCCGCGACCGTCGGCTTCACCGTCACCTGGGGTAATTCTTCGCCGATGCGCCGCCCCGCTTCCTCCAGCGCCGACTGGGAAATATCGATCGGGACATACGTCACCTGCTCCTGCCGCCGGACCGCGGCGCCCAGCAGCACGCTCGTCTTGGCTGCCGTGCCCGCTCCCAGTTCCAGGATCGTCAGCTGCCTCCGGCCCGCGGTTTCCAGGATCTCGTCCGCGCGTTCGGTCAGGATCCCGTGCTCCGTTCGTGTCAGGTAATACTCCGGCAGCTCCGTGATCGCTTCGAACAACTCTGAGCCGCGCTGGTCATAGAAAAGCCATGGTGACAGCCGTTTCGGCATCATCGTAAGTCCGCGATAGACCTCGGCCCCGAGAGGAGTACTCGCTGCCTCCGGCAGGCAGGGAAGGGATGAAAGTGCATGCATGAAAGGTCGTGCCTCCGGGTGTTAGTAGCTGGCTAACCGCACGCCGGAAAACTGCCAGCGGGTCGCGGGCGGAAAAAAGTTGCGATACGTCGCGCGGATGTGAGAAGCCGGGGTCGCTGTCGATCCGCCGCGGAGCACCATTTGATTACACATGAACTTGCCGTTGTACTCGCCCAACGCACCGGGAATAGGCGCAAATCCCGGATACGGCAGGTACGCGCTCGCCGTCCACTCCCACACATCTCCGTACATTTGCTCCAGTTTGGATGCACCCTCCGTCGCCTGGGGGTGAAACTTTTCGCTCTCCAGAAAATTGCCCATCACCGGCGCCCCGGCCGATGCCGTCTCCCATTCCGCCTCGGTCGGCAGCCGCTTGCCCGCCCAGCGCGCGTAGGCATCCGCCTCGAAATAGCTGACGTTGCATACCGGCGTCGCCATCAGTTCCTCCGCAGGCACCAGTCCCCGCAGCGTGAAGACTTCCCACCCCCCGTGGTCTTCGTTTTTCCGCCAGTACAGCGGAGCCTGCCAGCGCTCGCTCTGCACCGTCGCCCAGCCCTCTGAGAGCCACAGCTCCGATCGTGTATAACCGCCGTCTTCCATGAACTGCCGATACTCGTCGCACGTCACCGGACGCGAGGCCAGCCGAAATGGCTCCGTGAAGACCCGGTGCCGGGGCGTCTCGTTGTCAAAGCAGAATTCGCTTCCCGCATAACCGATCTCCACCACACCACCCGCAAACTCCACCCACCCCAGGGGCACAGGTTGGCGCGTTCCCGCGCCGATTCCGCCCTCCGCATACACCGGATGCAGGGGGTTCGACCAGAACGCGTGCCTGACGTCCGTCACCAGCAGTTCCTGATGCTGCTGCTCATGGTTCAGGCCCAGTATGACCCGCTCCCGCACCTCAGCGGATACGTCGCCAGTCGTCAGCTCTTCCATCGCCGCATCCACGTACTCGCGATACGCCAGAATCTCCTCCGCCGTCGGCCGCGAAAACGACGCCCGCAGTTTCTTCTCCGGCTGCGCCGACACCGCGTTGTAGTAGCTGTTAAACAGCCACACGTAGTCAGCGTGGAACGGCCGGTACGCTGGCGCGAATTCCCGCAGCAGGAACGTCTCGAAAAACCAGGTTGTGTGCGCCAGGTGCCACTTCGCCGGGCTGGCGTCCGCGCACGACTGCACCATCATGTCTTCAGGGGTCAGCGGAGCGCAGAGCGCCAGACTCTGCTTCCGCACCCGACAGAATTCCTCAGCAAGTACTGGGGGCGTAAGTACACTCATGGACTCGTCCTTTGTGCCTTCCCTGCAGAAGAAGAGCGGGTTGAGGGCTGGGGTTGCCCGTCAGGGTACCACTCGGCGCACCGGGTCGGCTGCCACCATGACAGGATGCACGAATCTTTACCGGGGCTTCACTTTCCCGCGCTGTTTTCTGGCCGGCCCGGTCTCGCTCGCCCGCCTTGCCGGTTCCGCCGCGGCGGCTTCCCCAGCACTTGTTCCACGTCTCGCACCTTGCCCTCTAGCCGACCCGTCGCTCCCTTTCGCTCGTCGATGGCAATATGCGTCAGCACCCGCGGTGCCAGCTCCAGCATTTTTCTGTGGCACGCCAAAATCGTCTCCATCACCTTGTCCGCATCCCCCTCCGTGGTCGTTCCCATCGCCCCCAGTTCGTAGTCCAGGCCCGATGCGTCGACAATCTTCAGCGCTTGCGCCACGAGTTCCTTCACCCCGCCGGTCACACCCAGCGGCACCACCGAAAAGCTCGCCAGCATAAGTCCTCCTCTTCCCGTGGATGGTCCCTGTCCAATTACGGACGATCACCCCATCCACAACCAATGTTGCGCCGAGCGCGTCTTTCACCGCCGCGTTGCGTCTATTCGGGCATAATTCAGACACGATTTCCCCGAGGATGCTGCCCCGGTGCGTGTTTGCAGGATGAGTATGCGATTTTCTGGTTCCCGTTTTGCAGGACTGGTACTGTGTGCCCCGCTTCTGGCGCTTCTGGCCACACCCTCTTTCCGTGCCCAGGATCAGGCCCCTCAGTCGGACCAGCGCGGCGGCCGCGGCATGGGCGGCGGCGGCATGTTCATGATGGGCAGCAACAGCGCCCACGGCACCGTCACCGCCGTTTCCGGCAGCAACATCACCATAAAGGACGAGCAGGGCCAGGTCTACATCGTCCAGACGGGTCCCAATACCCACTTCCGCAAAGACCGCGAGGAGTCAAAGATCGCTGACATCCACGTCGGCGATACCATCGTCGCCGCCGGCAATCTCGACGACCAGGCAAAGACCGTCGGTGCCGTCTTCGTCGTTGTCCTCACCCCGGAACAGGCCGCCCGCGTTGCGCAGATGCGCGCCGAATTCGGCAAAACCTGGACTGCCGGCAAAGTCACAGACATCAAGAACCTCACCCTGACCGTCGAACGCCCCGACAAGGTCAGCCAAACCGTCGCCGTCGATGAGAACACCACCTTCCGCAAAGGCGGCCGCGGCACCGCGGAAGACATCACCTTCCCCGACATCAAGGTAGGCGATATGGTGACCGCTCGCGGCGCGCTTCAGAATAATAACTTTCTGGCCGCGTCCATCGCCGTCATGCCGCCGCGCCAGCCCGGTCAGGGACGCTACGGGGAAGGCCGCCGTGGTCCGGGCGGTCCGCCCCAGGACGCTCCCGCAGGATCCGAACCGCAGTCTCCCGCCAATCCGCAGTACTAATGCGATGACCGATCGGATCCATTTGCGCGTCCTCGCTGTCTCTCTCCTGCTGGCGAGCGCGATGATTTTCGCTCAGACCGCGGCCGCCGCTCCTTCCGTCCCGCAAACTGCGCCCACGCAGGCCGCCCCCGCTCCGGCCGTGAATCCCGCCGCCCCATCGCCTTCTGGCGGCACCATTCACGGTACCGTCAAAGACGGCAACATCCCGCTGCCCGGCGTTAGTGTCACCGCCAGCAACTCCCTGACCGGGAAGAAATACAGCACCACCACCGACATCACCGGCACCTACACCCTCGTCATTCCCCAGGATGGCCGCTACGTCGTCAAAAGCGCCTTCGCCGCCTTTGCTCCCGTCACCCAGCAAGCCCTCCTCAACGCCACCGCTCATGATCAGAAGGTGGACTTCACCCTCATGCTCGCTTCGCGCGCGCAGCAGCAGGAGCAGCAAACCGACCTCGCCGGAGCAGCGCGCCAATTCCTGAACGGCGGCGGAGCGCAAAGCCTCAGCCTCACCGGCCAGGCCTCCGATCTCATCCAGGCCGGAGGCGGCGGTGCAGAGTCCGGCGCCCAACTTCCCTCCCTTGCCGGGAGTGCTGACTTCTCGTCCAGCGAATCGGTCGCCGTCAATGGCCAGATGGGCACCACGAATCCATTCGCCGGGATCGACTTCGGCCAGATGCGCGAAAACGCCGAGCTCAACCAGTCCCTCAGCGGCAATGCTGGCGGCCAGGGCGGCCCTGGTGGCGGAGGCGGCTTCGGCGGAGGTGGCGGCGGATTCCGCGGCGGTGGTGGCGGCGGTGGCCGCGGGATGGTCCGTGGCAACTTCCGCAACTTCAAACCCAACGAGCCCCACGGCGCCCTCTTCTGGAACGGCGGCAATGGCGCGCTCAACGCCGAAGACTTCGCCCTGCGCGGTCAGCCCATTCAGGAGCCCCCATACTCCTCGAATCGCTTCGGCCTGACCATGATGACGGCGCCCTATATCCCCAAAATCCTTACAAACGATAAAAACGACTTCCTCTTCTTCACCCTCTCCGGCACCCATTCCACGTCGCCCTTCGACGAATACGGCACCGTCCCTACTGTCGCCGAGCGCAGCGGTGACTTCACTGGACTCACCACTCCGGGTGGCCAGAAAATAACCCTCTACGATCCCGCTACCGGACAGCCCTACGGCCCGTGCACCACAGGATCCGACGCCGGGAATCCCAATTCTCAGTGCATTCCCTCCGCCGAAATCCAGTCCCCGGCCGTCGCGCTTCTCGACTATGTCCCGTTGCCCAACCTCTTCGGCGCCACCCAGAACTACCAGCGACTCATCTCCTCCGGCACCAACACCACCCGGGTCGGTGTTCGCCTCGTGCATACCTTCGGCAACCAGGGCGGCACCAATCCACTCCTCCGCATGGCGCGCCAGTTTCTCGGCCAGGGCAACGCGGGCATCACGCAAAGCCTCTTCGGCAATTTCAATTACAGCCACTCCGCCTCTGACAGCCTCAATCTCTTCCCCGACCTTGGCGGAAAAAATCAAACTCACCAATACTCGCTGCAACTCGGCTACTCCATCGGCAAAGGCCGCCTGACGAATAACCTCACCGCCAACTGGAACCAGACCCACACCCAGGTCAGCAATTACTTCAGCAACGTCACCGACATTGCCCCGCAGCTCGGCATCAACGACCTGCCCAACGCGCCGCAGCTCTGGGGCCTGCCCAACGTGACCATGAATCAGTTTTCCGGCCTCAGCGAGCAGCAGCCCGATTTCCAGCTTGCCGAAACCGTCGCCATCGGCGAATCCAGTTCCTGGATCCACGGCAAGCACAACATCCGCTTCGGGGGCGACTTCCGCCGTGTCTATCAGGACGAAATCGGCAATACCAATTCCACCGGCACCTACGTCTTCACCGGCCTCTTCACCCAGCAGCCGGGGACCAACAGCACCGGCAACTCCGGCCAGAACGGCTTCGCGCTCAGCGGCTCCTCGCTCGCCGACTTCCTACTCGGCCTGCCCCAGGAAACCGCCCTCCAGGCCGCGTACCAGGAATCGCATCTCCGCCAGAACGAGATCGACTTCTTCGGCCAGGACGACTGGCGCGCCCGCGCGAATCTCACGTTCCTGTTCGGCCTTCGCTACGATTACGACTCACCCTACTCCGAAGAGAATGACCGACTCGCCAACCTCGATACCGGCAACGACTTCGCTACTGTGGCCACCGTCGTCTCCAACGGCGTTGGCCCCTTCACCGGCAAATATCCTCGCGATCTCATCTACCCCGAGAAGAACAACTTCTCACCGCGCGTGGGCTTCGCCTGGCACCCCATTAAGGACACCGTTCTGCGCGGCGGCTATGGCATCAATTACACCGTCGGTCAGTACTCCAAATTCGTCCAGAACTTCGCCTTCGAGCCGCCCTTCGCCGACGTCCAGACCAACCTCTCTACCAGCGGGGCTTCCATCACGCTCGCCAACGGCTTTCCCGCGCCGCAGACGGAAGGGAACTATTCTGTTAATAAGAACTACCGTCTGCCGTACGTGCAGGTCTGGAACCTCAACCTCCAGCGCACCATCTCGTGGAACATCGTCTTCAACCTCGGCTACAACGGCTCCAAAGGCTCCCGCCTTGATGTGATCGATGCCCCGGGCCGCTTCGTCACAACCGTGAATGGCGTCCAGACCACCACGCTGCCCACGGCGAACAACGATCCCTCCCAGACCATCGCCTACGACTATGAGGATTCCCTGGCCTTCTCCAACTACAACGCCCTCACCTTCAGCGCCCGCAAACGCATGAGCGGCGGCATCTCCCTCCAGGCCACGTATACGTACTCGCACGCCATCGACGACGCCAGCACCATCGGCGGCAGCGGCGGCACCACCTGTGGCGGCAACTGCCTGGCCCAGAACTGGCAGAATATCCGCGCCGAGGAATCAAACTCCTCCTTCGACGTCCGCCATCTGGTCAAGGGCACCTTTGTCTATGAACTCCCCTTCGGCCCCGACACCCACCTGCTCACCGCGGACTGGTTCGGACACGTCCTCTCCAACATGAACCTCTCCGGCGACTACGAATTCGCCACCGGCAACCCGCTCACCCCGCACTACGAAGCCACCGTCGAAGATGTCGCCCGCGGCACCACCGAGTCCCTCCGCCCCGACCGCGTCCCCGGCGCTTCGCTCACTGCAGGCGGCGGCAGCCAGAACAACTGGTTCAATAAAGCTGCCTTCGCTCCACCCTCCGGCGTTTACGGAACCGCTCCACGCCTCAGCATCCCCGGTCCCGATACTGTCACCTTCGACGGGTCCATCTCCAAGAGCATCCGCTTTGGCGACATGAAGAACCTCGAACTCCGCGCCACCGCCGAGAACGTCCTCAACACCGTCCAGTATTCCGGCGTTGACTCCACGCTCGGCTCCGCGACCTACGGCCAGGTCACCTCCACCGCGCCCATGCGCCAGTTCACCTTCATGGGCCGCTTCCGGTTCTGACTATGAACACGCGCCGTATCGCCGCCGTCGCCGCCGCACTCGCAGCCATGCTGCTCACCGCGCGCGCATTCCCACAGACGCAAACGTCCGCGCCCGATCAGGCCCAGCCGCCGCAAACCTCGTCCTTCACCCTCCGCGTCAATAGCGATCTCGTCCTCACCAACATCGTCGTCCGCGATAAAAAGACCGGCGAGATCGTGAAAGGCCTCACCGCCAAGGATTTCACCGTTACCGAGGCAGGAAAGCCGCAGCACCTCGTCAGCTTCGACTTTGAAAGCGTCGACCAGGCCGCCGCTCTCAACGAAGCCACCATCAACGCTTCGGCTCCCAATGGCATCTTTGGCGCAAAGAGCGGCACCGCCACCCAGACCGAGCTCCGCAATCACCGCCTCATCGTGATGTTCTTCGACATCACGTCCATGCAGCCCGAGGACATCGAGCGTGCCCAGGATTCCGCCCGCAATTACATCAACAAGCAGATGCACCCCGCGGATCTGGTCGCCGTCGTCTCCCTCAACGCCACGCTCTCTCTTGATCAGGACTTCACCGCCAGCAAAGATCTCCTGCTCCGCGCCATCAACAGCTACTCGGGTACCCAGGGACAGGGCTACGGCGAAGGCGCAACCAGCACCTCCAATCAGGTCGAAGACGCCAGCTCCTTCTCCCCCGACGAGTCGGAATACAACGACATGAACACCGACCGCGAGCTCTATGCCATCGAGGACATCTCCCGCTCGCTCGCATACCTCAACGAGAAAAAATCTCTGCTCTACTTCTCCGGAGGCATCCAGCGCGACGGCATTGAAAACCAGGCATCGCTCCACGCCGCCATCAACGCCTCCGTCCGCGCCAACGTCTCCATCTACTCCGTCGATGCCCGCGGCCTGCAGGCCATCTCACCCCTCGGCGACGCCACCACCGGCAACCTGCGCGGCGCCAACTCCTTCAATGGCGCGGCTCTCCAGAACAACCTCGACTCCAACTTCAATACCCAGGAAGTCATGGCCAACCTCTCCTCCGATACCGGCGGCAAGGCCTTCTTCGACTCCAACGACTTCTCGGCCGCCTTCGCCCGCATCCAGCACGACACCTCGGCGTACTACGTCCTCGGCTATCACTCCACCGACGCCCGCCGGGACGGCCGCTATCGCCGCATCTCCATCAAAGTCGCTCGCTCCGATGTGAAGCTCGAATACCGCCCCGGCTACTACGCCCCCGCCGACTTCCAGCACGCCAACAAAGACGAGCGCGAGCGCCAGCTGGAAGAAGAACTCGCCAGCGATCTGCCCGCCACCGATATCCCCGTCTTCCTCCAGGCGCTCTACTTCCGCACCGCCGACAATCGCTTCTACGTTCCCATCTCTCTCGTCATCCCCGGCTCGCAGATTCCCTTCGTCAAAGGTGGGGATCGCGACAAGGCCACCCTCGACATCATCGGCCAGGTCCGCGACCCCGCGGGCCACGACATCGGCGACGTCCGCGATACCGTCAAGCTCGCCGTCGATGAGTCGCAGCAGGTCCGCCAGAAAAACGTGCAGTACACCACCGGCTTCAGTCTCCCCATCGGCAAGTACCACGTCAAATTTGTCGTCCGGGAGAACGAAACCGGCCGTGTGGGATCCTTTGAAACCGATCTCACCGTTCCCGATCTCAAAAAAGTCCCGCTCAAAATGAGCTCAGTCCTCTTTGCCAGCCAGCGTACGCCTGCCGGCAAAAAGCAAGGCAACAACCCGCTCATCCGCGACGGCCAGCAGTTCGTTCCCAACCTGCCCCACGTCTTCCGCCAGGACCAGCACCTCTACCTGCTCTATGAGGTCTACGATCCCGCAAAGGCCACGCAGGAAAAAATCGCCGACGCCGGCGCGGCGAACGCCGCCTCATCCCCTGACGCGAAGTCTCCCTCCAAAAAAGAGAAGTCCGATCAGTCAGCCGGCAAGCCCGTCCGCGTCATGACCAGTATCGAATTTCTCTCCGGCTCCGCCAAAGCCTTTGAGACGCCGCTCATCCAGGCCACGCAGCTCAACGTCCCCGACCGCGATGCCGTCGCCTTTCAGTTCGACGTCCCCCTCGACCACCTCAAACCCGGCACCTATATCTGCCAGATCAACGTGATCGATGATGTCGGTGGCGCCTTCACCTTCCCGCGCACAGCGCTGCTCATCAAACCCGCACCGCAGACCACGCCGCCTCCACCCGCAATCACCTCCGGGGCCGGCGGCCACTAACCGTCCTCCCGCAGCGCGGTGTCCATCCATCCGTCCTCCGTGATCTCTGCGGCCTCTGTGGTGGGGTCTCTCGCCATTGCAATGCGATGAACTCCGCACAGCACGTACCTGTTTCGTACCCCCTTATCCACGGATTTTTTCCCCTGCGCCCTTGTTCCTGCTCTGCGACCCTGGGATAATCGGGGAGCAGAGGGCGGTGTATCGAACCAGTGAACCGCTATAGCCGACAGGATGTCCTCCGCATACTGCGCATCTCCTCCCGCCAACTCAGCGGATGGGAGCGAGCCAGACTCATCTCCTTCTCCACCGACTACGGTTTCCAGGATCTGGTGCAGCTTCGCAAACTCCGCGACCTGCGCGCCTCCCGCATCTCCGCCTCCAGTATCCGCAACAGCGTCTCTGCCATGAAGGCCGTCTCCGGCATGGTGAATCCGCTGCTCGAGGCCGGTGTTGCCCGCCGCGGCCCGCGCCTCGTCTTCCGCCATTCCGGCGCCACGATGGATCCCGTCGCCCGCCAGTTCGAGTTCGATTTCGATGGCGAGTCCAGCCGCCTGGCCGTTGTCGACGAGGCCACCGGTTCTGCCCTCCAGCGCCAGCCCAACGTGAGCGCCCTCTTCGTGCAGGCCGTCCGTTGTGAGGAGCAGGGCAAGATACCCGAAGCCGTCGCCCTCTACGAGCAGACCCTCACCGTCGCCGAACATGCCCCCGCCGCCATCAATCTCGGCACCATTCTTTACAACCAGCGCCAGTTCCAGCGCGCCGAGCAGCTCTACCGCCGCGCCACCGTCGCCAATCCTGAATACGCTCTCGCCTTCTTCGATCTCGGCAATGCCCTTGACGAGCTGCAGCGCCTTCCCGAGGCGGTTGAAAGCTACAAGTCCGCCATCCGCCTCGCGCCCACCTACGCCGACGCGCACTACAATCTCGCTCTCGCCTACGAGCGCAGCAATGAGCGACGCCGCGCTCTCCGCCATTGGCGCGCCTACGTCAAGCTCGATCCCATCGGACCCTGGTCGAACCACGCCCGCCTGCAGGTCCGCAAAATCCTCGACCGCGAAGAACTCACCATCGTATGGCGCAAATCCAAAGCCACCCTCGCGCTCTCCTAGCGCTCAGCGGAGAAGCGGTCCGGAGCTCAGCGACCCACTTCTCACCTAACCGCTCTTTCGCTGGCCGCTTTTCATCTGACCGCCTTTTAGCTGCCCGCTTCTCCGCTAACTGCTTCCTGGCTGCCCGCTTTTTAGCTTTTTCTCACTTCACCGTAAAGCTCTTCACCGCAATCGCATTCGGATCTTTCCCCGCGGACATCACCGTGAACAGCGATCCGGTCACCGGCACGCCCTTCGGTGTGTAGCTCATCGTTCGCAACACTGACACGTCGCCAGCCGTTCGATCCACCGCCAGAAGCAGAAACCCGTCGCTCGTGAGCGCCAGCGGTCCCGGTCCCTCGCCCACCTGCACCGTGTTGATTCGCGTTCCGTCGTCAATCGAATACGCTCCGACAGTGTTGTCGCCGAAGTTGCTTTCCCACAGGGTCGAATTATCCGCTGTCACCACCCCGCCCGCCGGATTCGCACCCATCACATACGCCCCACCCACGTTGCTTGCGTTCGTCGCGATCTCTGAAACCGTGTCCCCGCCGGAGTTCGATACGAAGATCTCGCCGCCATCCGGCTTCATCGCCAGATGCGCCGGCCCTGGCCCCACATCCATGAGATCCAGAAGCCGGTCCGCATGCTCTTCCGGGACCGGGCTCTCAGGACACGCCAGCCCTATCGCCATCACTTGGTGTCCGTCCGAACAAGCCGCAAACGCCTTCGATGAGTCCGGCAGGATCGCCAGGTCCGAGGCGCCCGGGCATCCGCCGAACACGGCCCGCACCTTCAAATCCCGCGCATCAATCACCGTCACGCTGCCCCCGCGCCGATTCGCGACCACCAGCGTCTTCCCGTCGGGCGAGATCTTTGCCTTCGCCGGCCATTCGCCTACCCCCACAGCCGCGATCTCGCGCCGCCTCTCCAGATCGATCACCGAAACGTTGTTCGATCCGGCGTTGGCCACATAAGCGCGCCGCCCGTCCGTGTCCACATCAATCGAAACCGGCTCGCGGTGGACGGCAATTGTCGCCGCCACCCGGTTCTCCGCTGCGGAGAGCACGCTCACCGTCCCGCTCCCGGCATTCGCCACATACACCTCGTTCGTCGCGGGATTCACCGCCACCGCCGCCGGACTGTCTCCCACCAGAATCGTCGCTGCGGTCCGCATATTCACCAGGTCCAACACCGTCACCGAACGGTCGCCCCCGTTCGTCACCCATGCGTACTCACGAAAATTCGCCGGATATTTAGGAAAGTGCTTCCGCCCGCACCCACTCACCGTCATCAGAAGCGGGAGTGCAAGAAGAACGACTGCGAACTCTCGGAACCTGGGATAAGGAAGTCGCCAGCCGAGCCTCACATCGTGTGAGCGCGCGACCTGAACATCGGGTGGATGATCAACTGCGGCGACATCCACAAGGCAGGCGCGGCATTCATGCCGCGCCAATTGCCAACCAGACAAAAAACGGGGCTCTAGTCGCTGAGTCCGCTGCCAAACTCCCGATATTGCCCGCAAGTCCAGCACTGAACGAGCCGCCTTTGCATCAGGGCACGACTTCGGTCGTGCCGACAGCGCGCCAAAAAGAGGAGGGCCTTCAGCTCCTGAGGTCCCGCGCAAATCCCCTTCACGTTCTGCGTCGCATTCCACGGTCCGGTTCAGCATACACGCCAGCTGCTCCAGCGATTCCTCGCTCTCCGCCTGCACTCAGGAGAAGGGAATTGCCCTACTTCGCGACCGCGACGTCTTCCACGTGGATCCCGCGCGGTACCCGCCGATGCAGCACCGTCGCAATCTGCGAGCACTCGTCCATCAGCTGCACGAACTGCTCCGGCAAAATCGACTGCATGCCATCCGAAAGCGCCTTGTCCGGCTGATGATGCACTTCGATGATCAGCCCGTCCGCGCCCACCGCCACCGCCGCCCGCGCCAGCGGCAGCACCTTATTCCGCTTACCGGTTCCGTGGCTTGGATCCACCAAAATCGGCAGATGGCTCTCCCGCTGCACCGCCGGCACAATGCTCAGGTCCAGGGTGTTCCGCGTGTGATCCGCAAACGTCCGTACCCCGCGCTCGCACAGGATCACCTCGTAGTTGCCCTCGCTCATGATGTACTCGGCCGCCATCAGGAATTCGTCCAGCGTCGCCGCCAGCCCGCGCTTCAACAGCACCGGCTTACGCTTCTTGCCGGCGGCCTTCAGCAGCGAGAAATTCTGCATGTTCCGCGCGCCAATCTGGATTACGTCCGCGTATTCGGCCACCAGCTCCAGCGCCTCGTGGTCGATCGCTTCCGTGACGATCCGCAGCCCGAAGCGCTCCCGAACCTCGGCCAGAATCTTCAGCGCTTCTTTGCCCAGGCCCTGGAAGGCATACGGCGAAGTCCGTGGCTTGTACGCGCCGCCCCTGAAGAACTGCGCTCCTGCTGCCGCCACTTGCTCGGCAATGGCAAATGCCTGCTCCCGCGACTCCACCGAGCACGGCCCCGCAATCATCGCCAGCCCCGCGCCGCCGATCGTCGCATCCGTCCCCGGAAACCGGATCACCGTGTCCTCTTCCTTCACGTCCCGGCTCACCAATTTGTACGGTTTCGAGACCCGGATGACCTCGGCAACCCCCGCCAGTTCCTCGATGTTCCCGCGATCCACTTCGCCCTGGTTGCCGGTGATGCCGATCGCCGTTCGCTGCGCCCCCGGCATCGGATGCGCCCGATACCCCAGCGCCTCGATATGCTCACACACCGCCTGGACTTCTTCGCGGGTGGCCTGCGCCTTCATCACGACGAGCATCGTGGATTCCTCACCTTCGCCAAAAACCCAGTGTAATCCATGGTTTTCGCGAAGTCGAAGGAGATGGGAAAGAGAGGGTTACGACGGGGAAAACGCAAGGATAAGGGAAAATCAGGAGCTTCGGCTTATTCGTCCGTGCCGGTTTCCCGTCCGCTGCGCACCGCCACCACCGCGGGTGTCACCACCATCGCCAGATAGATCAGAACAAAGAGAAGATCACGCATGCTCAAACCGGAGGGCGTCGGCGGTTCTGCCCGCCGTTGCCCATGCACCAGTCTCCTCGCCCTTCACCTTCTCGCCCATAGCACTTCCGGACAGGGTGTGCCCCGCACGGGGTAGAACCTCATCCGTTAACCCATCAATACACAGGACTTAAAAATTTTCCCGGAAACGCAACTTTCCGGCCTCTGCGAGGGTCCATACAAGCGTGGAAGGCCCCGGCGGGCTTCCCACACAGCAACTCTCCTCGGACAACGAGGCCACCGTGCAGTGTCGGTCGGCCTCGTTGATTTTTTTTGCCCACCTACTTCGCCGGATCCACCAGCGCCCCGTACACAATCGAACGGCTCAGGTACTGCAGGTTCGGCTCCCCGCCATTCATGCGCTGGATCATGCCCACGAACACAATGTCATTCGTCGGATCCACCCAGAACCACGTGCCCGCCGCGCCATCCCACAGGAACGTTCCCTTACCGTCGGGCAGGTTGGCTTCCTGCGGGTCGTACTCCACCGCGCAGTTATAGCCGTAGCCGAACCCCGGCCGCATGTGTTGCGCGCCAACGCCAAATTTCCCGCTGACCAGGTTCGCTCCCAGGTGGTTCGACGTCATCAGCTTCACCGTCTCCGGCGAAAGAATGCGCTTGCCGTCGAGCTCGCCGCCGTTGGCCATCATCTGCGCAAAGCGGTAGTAATCCTCAATGGTGGAGACCATGCCGCCTCCGCCCGATGGCACCGCCGGCGGCGCATCGTACCCATGCGGGCTGATAAACCCACGCGCCTGGGCCGTGACCATGTCCCTCTGCGGGTCCCACCAATAGAGGCTGGCGAAGCGGCTCTGCTTGTCCTTCGGCACCCAGAAGCCGGCGTCCTTCATGTTCAGCGGCTCGTAGATGTGGTCGCGTATGAAATCCGGCAGCGACTGGCCCGAGAGCTTCTCCACGATATAGCCCTCGATGTCCATGGAGAGCGAGTAATTCCACTCCGTGCCGGGCTGGTAGAGCAGCGGGATCTTCGCCAGCCGGTCGATCATGCCCTGGAGGTTCGGCGCGTCGAACACGTTGGCCTTCAGCACCATCTTGTCCACCGGCGTGTTGCCGAAAAATCCATACGTGAACCCCGCCGTGTGCGACATCAGCTCCGCCATCGTCGGCGGATGCGCCGGATCGTCGAGAATCATTTTCCCGTTGGCGTCCGTGCCGCCGTACACCTTGAGGTGCGCGAATTCCGGAATGTACTTCGCGATCGGATCGGTGGGCAGCCACTTGCCTTCCTCGTAGAGGATCATCATGGCCACGCCGGTCACCGGCTTGGTCATGGAGTAGTCGCGGAAGATCGTGTCCTTTGTCATCGCCGCGCCGCTGGCCAGGTCGCGCGAGCCGTACGTGTGGAAGTCCACGATCTTGCCGTGCCGCGCCAGCAGCGTGACCACGCCGGCCACTTCCTTCTTGTCCACCGCCTGCTGCATGAGCGTATGCAGCCGCTCCAGCCGCTCGCTCGAGAACCCCACCGACTCCGGTGTTGCCGCCGCAGCACTCCCTGCGGCGCTCTTCTCCGCCTTCTTGTTGGATTGGCCTGCCTTCTGTGCCCGCAGACTCACCGCACCGCTTGCCAGACACGCCGCCAATCCTGCCGCCGCCACAACCCGCACCATTGCGAATCTCTTCATCGATCTCTCCTGGACGAACCGGCCGCTCCGTGCACCTCCGAACCGGCTCCATTCCTGGCGCCCGTTATATCAGAGCCGCCGCTCACTCCCTGTGTTCCCTGGGGTCTGGGGTGCAAAGCGTTACGCCGCCTGCTTCAGACCGCCTTCGTTTCGGTCCGCGCGAATCCAGGTGCGCGTTTTCCGGAACACGTCCACATACGCCAGCAGCGCCAGCACGCCGCCCAGCGCCGTGTACGCCGCCCGCCTGTGCACCACCTCCGCCGGTGGCAGCCCTGACAGCGACAGCAGGAACACCACGTATGCCGTCAGGTTCAGCGTGAACAGCGAATAGTTTACGTGCAGCACCGAATAGGCCCACCACGCGAAGAACACGATCAGCCCCGCCAGCACCGCCGGCGACGGATGCAGATGCGTCACAATCAGCCCCGCCACCCCCGCCCCCAGCAGCGTTCCCGCCACTCGCATTGCGCCGCGCGTCAGCGTTTGCACCAGGTCCGACCGCACCACCAGCAGCGTCGTCATCGGAATCCAGTAGCCGCTCAGAAAATTCAGGTGCCGGTAGATCTCCGCCGCGATCATCACCACCAGAGCCATCCGCAGGCTGTACAGGCACACCGGCGTTCGCAGCCGCAGGCACTGCCCCAGGCTGCCCACACTCTCCCGCAGCCCCGGCCCGCGCGGCACCTCTTCGGTCGCGCATCCCCGCTCCGACCACCGCACCACCAACCACGTAAGCAGCGTCTGGAAAAGCCCGCCCGCCAGAATCAGCGCACACCGCGTCAAGGCTCCGGACGCACTTGTGTGGAAGGCGCTGCTCACCAGGAACCACACCGTCCATTGTTGCGCCACCCAGCTTGTCCCGCCCCGCACCGCCGTCAGCAGGGCATACGTCGCCGCCCACACGCCTGCCAGCACCACCAGCAGCAGGCTCTGGTGGCCCAGCAGCATGCCCAGAAAGGTCGCCACCGTCATGCCCACGGCCGCCAGCAGCATGGGGAGCAGGCACGATCCTCGAATCCTCTGCAGCGATCCCAGACCCGCCGTGAACGCCCCCGCCGCCGCCACCAGCCCTGCCCGCGGACTACCCAGCGCGATCCCCGCCCCCAGCGCGATCGCCATCGCCGGCGTCGATCGCCACGCCACCGTGGGATTCCACTGCGTCCAGTCGAACAGCAGCGTCTCCCGCAGCAGACTCAGCCGATCCGGGATCCATTTAGCCCCAAGGCTGTGGATTGTCTCGGGTTCGGTGCTCATCGCTGCTCAAATGGATGCGCCGCCATCTCCCCAGCATTGTTTCAGAATTCGGTCCGGTGCCCTTGCCGCGAGCGGGTTCACCGCTATTGCGCCGTCACCACCACAATCTCGAACGAGCCGGGCTTCATCGTCGGCCTCTGCCCCGCGGCTGCCGGTTCCATCTGCGCCGTCGGCAGGAAGATCTCTCGCCGCATCGCATCCAGTCCCATGGTCCGCGCGCCTTCCGCCGTCTTCAGCGCCTGCGCCACCGAGTACTGACCCGCCTTCCCGTCGATCACGGTCAGCGATCCGTCGCGGCAGCTCGCAAGGGCCTGACTCCCCAGCGCAGCCGTCGCGTCCACGCCTGCCCCAATCGGCAGCGCTGCTACCACCTTGCCGTCCTCGGTGCTCATCACGATCATCTTCTGCGGATTGCGGCAGCCGATGAACAGCCGGTGCGCCTTCGCGTCAATCGCCATCCCCACCGGATGCCTGCCCGGCGCCACCGGCCACCGTGCCAACACCTTCCTCGTGCGCAGATCTACCTCCGCCACCAGATCCTTGTCCTCGATGTTGATGTACGCCTTCCCGGTCCCGTCCGCTGCCAGAAACTCCGGCTTCCCGCCGAGATCGATTGGCGGATCGATCTTCCCGTTTTTCGGATCGATATCCGGTTTGAATGTCATCAGCGCCCCGCCGTCGCCCGACACCGCCAGCACCTCATCGGTTGCCGCGTCGTAGATGATCCCGTCTGAGTCCGGCATCGTCGCCAGTTTCCCCAGTACCTGATAGGTGTTCGTGTCGAACACCAGAATCGCGCCGCTGCCTCCGCCGTCTGTGATGAATCCACGCCCCAGCTTCGGCGCCAGCGCCACGCCATGCGAACGCACCTGCCCCGGAATGTCCGCCAGCACCTTGCCAGTCTTTTCGTCGATCGCCTGCGTGTGCGTCGACCGCGTCACAAAGAAGCGATGGTGCGCCGCGTCCACGGTCACATAGTCCCAGCCGCCCTCGCCGCCCACCTGAAACGTCTTCGTCACCTTCCACTGCGTCTGCGCTCCCACCGGCGCCACGCCCGCAAGAGCCGCCGAGATCACCGCCAAAGCCACTGTCTGAATTCGCATCGAATCCTCTCCTCGCAACATTTGCTGCCCGCGGAAAATCCACATCTTCGCGGCCTCACGACTCTACGCAACCTCCCTGAATTCTTCATGAAGGCCCCGCCGCGTCGTCAGCGTCCGCGTCCACCTTACGGCTCCGCCGTCATCGTGGAGCGGTGCCCTGTCACTGTCGCCCAGTAGTCGATCCAGCGCTCCCGGATCCCGTTCGTCCGCTCGATCAGCTCTGCACTCGGTGTCTTTCCGTGTTCCACCGCTACAACCATCCCGGTGTTGAAGTCCTTCTGCGCTTGATCCACATCCGGCTGTCGCGGTCCTTCCGCGGCAATCACATCCTGGATCGTCACCTTCGTTCGGTTCGCCTTGTAAATCGGACGCCCCTGCGCGTCACGGCCTGCCGGAACCAGGTTTCTCAGGATGAAAAAATCCGGCACCTCATTGGCTGAGATCAGACCCATCAGATACAGATCGAGATACGAATACCCCGTCGCCGGCACATAGTAGTTATCGTCCAGCTGCGTATACGTCCCGTCGTAGTTGTCCTGCCACACGCCTCCGCCCATCGCCGACGCCTCCGTCGGCCTCTGATAAGGAAACGGCGCCGGCGCCTGCAGCCCCATCGCCCAGTGAACCGGCCCCAAATCAACCGTCTCCCCGTTCACCTTTGCCGAGACGAACGCCGACCACCGATGTCCCATCTCATGCCCGATCTGTGACATCGCATAGTTGTACGGCGGAATTTTCCCGTTCGACGTCCGCTCCTCCAGCGGATGGCTGTAAGCCATGATGTCGTGACGGTCCGGGTTCTTCAGATCTGCCGGCGGATACTCCTGCATCTGATTCGCCCCTGCATACACCGGCTGTACAAATTGCCACTGGAACCGCCCCTTCGTGCAGTAATCCGCCAGGCCTGCCTGCTCCGCGCCAATCCCCGTGACCTCCCCGCCCCCAGGTCCGCCTCCGCGAGGTCCGTCGCTGGATGTCCCCGCTTCCGGATTATCGACTCGGAAATCCGAGTAGTACGCCAGCAGGTCAAAACGATCCCCAAGCGCCTGAATCACCGAGCAGGTCAGGTCCTCCGGCCGCGGCGCCTTCCCATAGTGAAAGCCCTCGTACACTGCCGGAAACGGTCCCGCCTCGCCCCGCATCGTGGCAAAGTGCACTGCGGGACTGCTCACTCCCTCCAACTTCACCGCATGAGCCGGGATCTGGACCGGCTCTTTCGTTCCCGGAAGCTCGACTGCCGCGCTCACAAACACCCGGTCTCCCGCCTGATATCCCTCCGGCAGGGTTCCCTCAACCCACAACGAATTGCCCTCGACGTTCACTTCAGGTCGAAGCCCCGAGCCCCATGTCCGATACTGCGGCCCGCCACTGTACGACTCGTGCTTCCACGCTCCGGTTCCCGAGACGGTCCAGACCGCATCGTCGCTACCGCCCCGCCGGCATCCGCCCGCCGGTGCAATCTTGTCCAGGCATACGGTATAGCCGATGCCTGCAATTCCCAGATCATTCCTGGGCAGCATCACTCCCCGCGCCTCGAGCCGTACCTTCAGGAACAGTCCATCCACGGCGCTCAGCGCAATTTGCCGCACATCCAGATTCGCGGGTAGTCCTTCATGGGCCTGCACGTCCAGCGTCCCAATGGTGGTCTCCTCGCCCTTCTTCACCAACGGGAAAACGCCCACCAGCGCATCCCGGGCGGCCACCTTGTCCCAGGAAAACTCAATCACCCCGTCCCGGTGCAGAATCGCCTGGAATCGGTTCACCGTTGGCGTCCAGGTCCAGTCCTGAATCCCGCCCACCGGTTCGCTCAGGCTCCATGTCACCACCGCCCGTTCGTCCAGTTCCTTCCAGTAGCGGGTGCCGGTCATTCTCGGCTTGAAGAACACGCTGAGGGCCGGCACCGTGTTAATCACTTCCGATCCGGCCTCGGCCAGTTCCACATACCGCTCCATGGCCAAACCGCCTTCCCGCCCCACCCACGCGCCGCGCCGACCCGACTCCCGTTTCTCCTCTGGAGGCCCGGGCACAATTGTTCCCGTCTCGCCAATCGAAAGCGTCTTCCACGCTTTGCCAGAAAACGGAAAGACAAACTTCTCCAGCGTTACCTCCGGCGTCTTCAATGCCGCGCCATAATCCGCGTCCCATGTGGACGGCACGCTCTCGACCCGATATCCAGTCCGCGCCGGCGTAAAGCGCAGCGTGTGGTGCTCCAGGTCGAAAAGGTTCACCTTCCCCAGCGCTCCCGCCTTCAAAGTCAGCACGATCAGCTTGCCATGCGTCGCCACGGCTCCCATCGAGTGCCCCGGCGTCTGCTCGAACTGCGCCCGCCCGGGGATCGCCACCAGCGCCGCCACCAGCAAAATTACCGCCATGCGCAGGCTCGGCCAGTGCTTCGTCGTTTGAAACGGCCGTCGCCGCCCCCTGCAGATCCGCAGCTGCATACGCAGTCCCTCCTTTAACGCGCGTTGGAATGCATACAATCGTCGCTTCCACGTTGTATACAATTCGCTGCGACGAAAGCAACTGATCCCCGTCGCCGAGCCCCGCGTTTCAGATCCTGACATCGGGCGCGTCTCCACCTTCTGCCCACCCTCCGTCCCAACGCATACCATAACGACAGCCACCGCATCCGCTGTTTGGAGCGGCAGGCTGGAAGGGGAAGTTGTGCGCTGGTTTCTTCGTTCCAAGATTCACAATGCCACCGTCACTGAAGCCGATCTCCACTACGTCGGCAGCATCACCATTGACACCGACCTCATGGAGAAGGTCGGTCTCGAACCTGGCGAAAAAGTCCTCGTCGTCAGCAATACCTCGGGCGCCCGCCTCGAAACCTATACCATCGCCGGCCCGCGCGGCTCAGGGGCCATCGAGATCAATGGCGCCGCCGCCCACCTCATTAAAAAAGGCGAAGAGGTCATCGTTATGGGCTTCGAGCTCTCGGATAAGCCCATCCACCCCAAAGTCATCCTTACCGGTCCCGGCAATCGTGCGCCCCAGTGGCTCTCCGAAAAGGCAGGGCATGTGATCTGACCGGCCGCGATCCTCTATCGTTCGAGCAGGTTCACCAGGCTGCCAGGGCGCTCTGCACTATATTCGGAACAACATGTCTTCGGGAGACTCCGGCAAGGCCGTCCTCATCCATTTCTCCGGGCACGATCATCCCGGCCTTACTGCGGAGCTGACTCGGACGCTGGCCCGTCATCCCGTCAGTCTTCTCGACATGGGGCAGGCCGTCGTTCATGAGGCTCTTTCCCTCGGCATCCTGATCGAATTGCTGCCGGACAGCGCCCTCGCCTCCCTGAAAGGCGACCTCACGGCCCGTGCCCATGAGTTGAGCCTGCAGGTGCGCTTCTCCACCGTTCGCCCCGCCTCGCTGCAACACTGGCTCTCTGGTCTGCACCAGCAGCACTTCATCATCACGATCCTGGGCCGCTCCCTGACGGCGGAACATTTCGCCCGCGTCACGGCCATTACCGCAGCCCACCAGATGAACGTGGATCGCATCGATCGGCTCTCCGGCCAGTTTTCGCCCGACGATCCCCTCGCCGGCGCCTGCGTGGAACTCGGTGCCACCGGTGATCCCGCCCGTGAGCCCGTCATGCGTGCGGATTTTCTGGCCGCGGCGCAGGCACTCTCCATCGATATTGCCTTTCAGCGCGAAAGCATCTTCCGCCGGAATCGCCGCCTGTTCGTCTTCGACATGGACTCCACCCTCATCCAGGCCGAAGTCATCGATGAGCTGGCCAAACTGGCCGGCGTTGGCGATCAGGTCGCCCGCATCACCGAAGCCGCCATGCGCGGCGAGCTGGACTTCGACGCAAGCTTCACCCGCCGTGTGGCCCTGCTTCGCGGGCTCCCCGCCGAGCGCGTCGACTCCCTGGTCGAAACCATTCCTCTTGCCGAAGGCGCTGAGCGCCTCATCCGCACCCTGCGCCTGCTTGGCTACAAAACGGCCATTCTCTCCGGGGGATTCACCTTCTTTGCCCGCCGCCTGCAGCAGCAACTGGACATCGATTACGTTCACGCCAATGAGCTGGAAATTGCCGACGGCGTGGTCACCGGCCGCGTCGTCCCTCCCATCGTGAATGGAGAAGGCAAAGCCGACCTCCTTCGTGCAATTGCCGCTCGCGAAAAGATCTCTCTGGAGCAGGTCGTCGCCGTCGGCGACGGCGCCAACGACATTCCCATGCTCAGGCTCGCCGGTATGGGTATTGCCTATCGCGCCAAGCCGCTGGTGCGCCAGACCGCTCCCCAGTCCATCTCCTCGCTCGGACTCGACGGCCTGCTCTACCTCATCGGCGTTCGCGATCGCGACCTGCTTCCCCATGAACCCCTGTGAGCAGGCAGCTCTGATTTGTCAGCCGCTGCGGCCGTCGCTACACTGCTCCGCATGAAAGTCCGCATTCCCCAGGCTTTGTCGCTGACCCTTGCCTCCTCTCTCCTGTGCCTGACCATCCTTCCCGCGCATGCGCAGGACTGGGCCAGAACCCGCCTCGAATCCTCGCCGCGGCATCGCGAATACGTGACCCTCCACCACGATGCACGCGCGGTGCAGGCCCTCGTCGTCTACCCCGAAGACAAAGACAAAACTTCCGTGGTCGTCATGATCCATGAGATCTTCGGCCAAAGCGACTGGGCCAAAGAAATGGCCGACGAGCTGGCCGCCCAGGGCTTTATCGTCGTCGAGCCCGACCTCCTCAGCGGATCCGGTCCCAACGGCGGCGGCTCGGACGCTTTCGCCAGCCAGGACGACCGGATCAAAGCCGTCTCCCAGCTGGATCCCGCCGTTGTGCTCGCCGACCTCGATGCTGCTGCCGACTACGCCAGGAAAATTCCCGCAGGCAACGGCAAAATCGCGGTCATTGGATTCTGCTGGGGTGGCACCAAATCCTTCGCCTTCGCCGCCCACCGCAAAGACCTTAGCGCTGCCTTCGTCTTCTACGGTTCCAGCCCGCCCGATGTCTCGCCCATCACTGCTCCGGTCTATGGCTTTTACGGCGGCAGTGACGCGCGCATCGGTGCGACCATCCCTGCCACCACCGCGGCCATGAAGGCTGCCCGCAAGGTCTACGAGCCCGTCACCTACGATGGGGCTGGCCATGGATTCTCGCGCGCCGGCGAAGATCCCACCAACACCAATCCCGCCAACAGGACAGCGCGCGAACAGGCCTTCGCCCGCCTGATCAGACTCCTCCACGGCATAGGCCCCGCTGCAAAATAGTCGTGAGCGGTATCGCTTGATGTCAGGGCACCGCTTCAGCCGGCGCGCCCAAAAATCTGAAGACGACTATCCGTACCCAGCATCCTGCACCCTGTACCCCACACCCTGTACCCCGCACCCCGTATCCCGTACCCTGTATCCCGTGAACAAAGTCGTCCCCTCCGCTGCAGCCGCCGTCGCCGAGATCCCCTCCGGCTCCACGATCATGTTTGGCGGATTCGGCCTCTGCGGCATCCCCGAAAATCTCATTGCCGCGCTCGTCGACGAACACCACCGCCGCGGCCTAACAGGCCTCCACACCATCTCCAACAACATGGGCATCGACGGATCCGGCATGGGCCTCATGCTCCAGGCCGGCATGGTCGTCTCCCATACCGGCTCCTACGTTGGCGAAAACAAGCTTCTCGAAGAGAAGGTTCTTAAGGGTGAGCTCGATCTCCGCCTCATCCCCCAGGGCACATTGGCGGAGCGCATCCGAGCGGGCGGCGCCGGGATCCCCGCCTTCTACACCCCCGCCGGTGTCGGCACTCTCGTTGCCGATGGCAAAGAGACGCGCGCTTTCGATGGCCGCCCCTACTTACTCGAATCCTGGCTCCGCGCCGACTTCGCCCTCGTAAAAGCCTGGAAAGGCGACCACACCGGCAATCTGATCTATCGCCACACCGCCCGCAATTTCAATCCCATGATGGCTACCGCCGCCCGCGTCACCATCGCCGAAGTCGAAGATCTAGTTCCTACCGGCTCCCTCGACCCCGACCAGATTCACACCCCCGGCATCTACGTCCAGCGCATCCTCCAGGGTCCCCACTACGAAAAGCGCATCGAGAAGCGCACGCTGAGCCAATAAACCCGTGCCAAGAAAGATTGGCATCCCGAGCGAAGCGCCGCCAATAAGAACAATCGGAAGTATGTGCTTGAGGCAATCCGTCCTGGTAATTACAGATCGCGTCCTATAATAGCTGCGGACAGGAAAGGAGTGATCCCGGTGAGCGTGGTTGAGGCGAAGAATCGAGTACCTGAACTACTTACGACAGAGAACGCAACCGCATTCTTGGAGTCGAGTATTTATACCCGCCCCGGACTTCGTGGATGCCATGCCTATGTACTGCCCGAGATAGTGCGCCAGTGCAAAAACCTGAAGCCCGGCGCTCGAGTGCTGGACGTTGGATGTGGAAATGGCGCATTGGCTGCTGAATTCTCAAGATCCGGATATCGAGTAACTGGAATTGATATGGCCAGCCGGGGGATTGAGATAGCACGTGCTAACTGCCCGGAGGGCCGATTCGAGGTGCTCCCCGCCGACCATCAGCTGTTGGAGAGGCTTGCAGAAGAGCCATTCGATCTCGTGTACAGCATTGAAGTGATTGAGCACCTCTACGATCCGAAAAATTTTCTTCATGGGTGCTATCTCGCTACTAAGCCGAGCGGAATGTTTCTATGCAGCACGCCCTACCATGGCTACCTGAAAAATCTGGCAATCTCGCTTGTAAACGGATGGGACTCCCACGCCAATCCTCAGTTTGACGGAGGGCACATTAAGTTCTATAGCAAGAGGACCTTCGCGAGCGCGGTGGCGAATGTCGGATTCACGAATTTATCTATTATCGGATCTGGCCGACTCCCTTATCTCTGGAAAAGCATGATGCTGAAGGCGAATCGTCCTGGAGCCTCAGACGCAGAAGGGAAGATCTGAGAGTTCTCCCTGTCGCTGCCCAATTTTTCATCGGAAGGATGTACTTTTGCGCAATCCGCTCTGTCCAGTATGCAAACCCGAAAAGCTTGATTGCTAATCCTCCCATTTCGTCCAATTCGATTGATCCAGGGGAGTTACCGAGTTGTATTTGGAAGTGCCTGCAGGCATCTATTGCGATATCGCCCAGGAGAACGAAGTTCTCAAACCTCTCTCCGTAGCGTTGCTGCCGCTTATCTGCATCCTCTCACCGATAAACCGTAGACCGTAACCCCCGCTGTACCCTGTACCCTGAGTCTGCATGTCCGAACACATCCTCGCCTCTGTAGCGCACTTTATTCAGAGCTTCATCTCAACCGCCGGCTACGGCGGCGTCCTCCTCCTCATGGCCATCGAATCGGCCTGCGTCCCGCTCCCCAGCGAGATCATCATGCCCTTCGCCGGCTACCTCGTGCACACGGGGCGCCTCTCCCTCATCGGCGTCGCCACCGCCGGCGCCCTCGGCTGCAATCTCGGTTCCCTCATCGCTTACTGGATTGGCGCGTACGGCGGACGCCCCTTCATTACCCGCTACGGGCGCTTCGTCCTCCTCAACCCCCACGACCTTGCCCGTGCCGAGCATTTCTTCGGCCGCTTCGGCGGCATCACTGTTTTCCTGGGACGTCTCCTGCCCGTCGTACGCACCTTCATCGCCCTGCCCGCCGGCATCGCCCGCATGCCCCAGCTGCGTTTCCATCTCTATACGTTCCTCGGATCATGGCCCTGGTGCTTCGTCCTCGCCTGGGTCGGCATGAAGCTCGGCCAGGCCTGGGATACCGACCCCCGCTTCAAAGCCGCCTTCCACCGCTTCCACCTCGGCGTCGAAATCCTCATCGTCGCCGCTTTCCTCTGGTTCCTCTGGACCCACTGGCGCCACCGCATCCGCCCCGAAGAGAATCAGCCGTCATAACAAAAAAATGTCATCCTGAGCGGAGCGCGGCCCGCCATCTTTCCAGCGGCGTACAGATGCATCCCCGCGGGGAGCGAAGGGGCCGAAAAAAGATCTCAGTCGTTGAGAGCGCCTCCTCTGAGCTGCCCCCGGATCCGAGCGACTCTCCCCTCTTACTCTTACAATTCGCACTCAGGAGTCCTTCCATGTCCCGGATCATGTCCCGCATCATCCGCGCGTCGGTCGTTCTGCTGGCCACCTCCTCCCTGCTCCTCTTCGCCGCCGATTGCCCCAGCCTCAAAAACCTGCAGCTCCCCAACACCACCATCACGCTTGCGGAAACCGTCACCTCCGGCACCATCGATCTCGCCGACGCCCCACCCCTGCACGATCTACCGGCTTTCTGTCGCGTCGCCGGCGAACTCCATCCCACCTCCGACTCCCGCATCCGCTTCGAAGTCTGGCTTCCCACCCAATCCTGGAACGGCCGTCTCCTCGGCACTGGCAATGGAGGCTTCGCCGGATCCATCTACTACCAGCAGTTCGCCGGCTATCTCAAACGCGGCTTCGCCGTCTCCGGAACCGACGCCGGACACCAGGCCGAGAGCACCGACGCCAGCTGGGCCTTCAATCATCCCGAGAAGATCAAGGACTTCGGTTGGCGCGCCATCCATCTCACCGCAGCAACCGCAAAACAAATCACCGACACCTTCTACAGCAAGCCCGCCGACAAATCTTACTTTGACGCCTGCTCCGATGGCGGCCGTGAAGCGCTTATGGAAGCCCAGCGCTTCCCAGACGACTACGACGGCATCCTCGCCGGAGCCCCCGCCAACGCCTGGTCAACCATGCTCGCCGCCGGCGCCGGAGCCATGCAGGCCCTCATGGACAATCCCGCCGCGTACATTCCCGATCGCAAGCTCGCCTTCCTCGAAAAGGCGTCTCTCGCGGCATGTGACAAACTCGACGGCGTGAAGGACCACGTCATCGGCGATCCATCAAAATGTCACTTCGATCCTCAGGTCCTCCTCTGCAAAGGCGAAGACGCCTCCGACTGCCTCACCCAGCCGCAGATCGATGCCGTCAAATCCATCTATGCCGGAAGCAAAGACCAACACGGCGCCGTCATCTTCCCCGGTTTCACCATGGGCGACGAGACGAGCTGGAAAGTCTGGCTCATCGGCGATGACCCCGGAGCCGCGCTCGGTCCCCGCTTCGTCGAGAATTACTTCCGCTACATGGTTACCGGCGATCCCAAAGCCAACATCCTCGCGGCCAGCGTCGACGACCTCCTCCGCCAGTCCCGCGCCAAAGAAGCAGCTAATCTCGACGCCACCAACCCCGATCTGAGCCGCTTCGCCGCGCGCGGCGGCAAGCTCATCCTCTACCACGGCTGGAACGACCCCGCCATCTCCCCATACAACACCGTCGCGTACTTTGAAAGCGTCGAAAAGCAAATGGGTGCTGACAAAGTCGACACATTCGCCCGCCTCTACATGATTCCCGGCACGGAGCACTGCGCCCAGGGACCCGGCGCCAGCGCCTTCGGTCAATTCGGCATGGAAAGCGCGGCTGGCCCGAAATACGGCCTCTTCGACGCCCTCCAGGACTGGGTAGAAAAAGGCTCGCCGGATCCCACCGTCATCGCCACCAAATACAAACCTGGTAAGGCCAGCGCCATGGAACCCGACTTCACCCGCCCCCTCTGCCCCTGGCCCGAAGTAGCCCACTACACCGGCTCCGGCGATCCCAGCGATGCCGCCAACTTCTCCTGCTCCGCAGCAAAATAGACCTCTCCCCATTTGCCATTCCCCCGCCCCCGCGAGACACTACCTGTTTGGACTTCCTCCATTTCTTCTCCCCCGAAAAAAGAAAGGCATTCGTATGACTGAAAATAAAAAGCCGGCGGTTCAGCCGGCCACGGGCAAACTCGGGGTCATGACCGTCGGCATGGGTGCCGTCGCCACCACCCTCATCGCCGGCGTCGAAGCTGTCCGCAAGGGTCTCGCCAAACCCATCGGCTCCGTCACCCAGATGGGCACCATCCGCCTCGGCAAGCGCACTGACAACCGCACTCCCCTCGTCAAAGAATTCGTCCCCCTCGCCGACCTCAACGACGTCGTCTTCACCGGCTGGGACATCTTCCCCGAGGACATGTACGAGGCCGCCGCCCACGCCGCTGTCCTCGACAAAGATCACCTCCAGTCCATCAAGCCTTTCCTCCAGGCCATCAAGCCCATGCCCGCCGTCTTTGACCAGTACTACGTCAAGCGCCTCAACGGCACCCACGTGAAGACCGGCAAGAGCAAGTGCGACCTCGCCCAGCAGCTCCGCTCCGACATTCAGAAATTCAAATCCCAGGTCGATCGCGTCGTCGTCATCTGGTGCGGCTCTACGGAAATCTTTCTCGAGGCTGCGCCCTGTCATCAGTCCGTCGCCGCCTTTGAAAAAGCACTCACCGACAACGACCCCGCCATCGCTCCCTCGCAGATCTACGCCTATGCCGCCCTCAAGGAAGGAGTGCCCTTTGCCAACGGTGCACCGAACCTCACCGTCGACTTGCCCTGCATGATCGAGCTCTCCCGCCAGACCGGCGCCCCCATCTGCGGAAAGGACTTCAAAACTGGACAGACCCTTCTCAAGACTGTGCTCGCGCCCGCCTTCAAGGCCCGCATGTTAGGAGTCGCCGGCTGGTACTCCACCAACATTCTCGGCAACCGCGACGGCGAAGTCCTCGATGATCCCGAATCCTTTAAGACCAAGGAAGAATCGAAGCTCGGCGTCCTCGACTACATCCTCCAGCCGGATAAGTATCCCGACCTCTATGGCAACATCTACCACAAGGTCCGGATCAACTATTACCCACCCCGCGGCGACAACAAAGAAGGCTGGGATAACATCGACATCTTCGGATGGCTCGGCTATCCCATGCAGATTAAAGTCGATTTCCTTTGCCGCGACTCCATCCTCGCCGCGCCCATCGCTCTCGACTTAGTCCTCTTCCTCGACTTAGCCCAGCGCACCCCCGAGCTCCGCCACCTCGGCATTCAGGAGTGGCTCAGCTTCTTCTTCAAGAGCCCGCAATCCGCCCCCGGCCTCTATCCCGAGCACGACCTCTTCATCCAGTCCATGAAACTCAAAAACACCCTCCGCCACATCATGGGCGAGGAGCTAATCACCCACCTCGGCCTCGAGTATTACGACTGACGATTGGCCATCGACGCAGACGCGCCTTTGGCGCATAAAGCAGAAGCAATAGAGGCTCCTTCTGGAGCCTCTATTGCTGAGCACTCGAATCAGCGCAGCGCGAATGTTTTTGTATCAGGACACGACTTCAGTCGTGCCAACAATGCCCAATGAAAGAAGGGGCTTCAGCCCTTGCGCGCGCGGCGCGATCCCCCTGACCCAATTACGAGTGTCATCCTGAGGGAAATCACGGGTCCTGCGGAATCAGGACGACGGAGAAAGCCACGGCCTTCAGGCCGTGGAATCGAAAGCCGAGAAGAGAAAGGGCTTTAGCCCCGGTCACACCTAAATCACCACCGCCGTCGCATAAGCCCCCACCGGCTTCGCCAGAGCGGCCGACGTGTACCCCATCTTTGCTGCCCGAATCGCCACCGTATTCGCCAGCACCGCATTGTCCGGCGCGCTCCTGTGCTGCGGCAGCCCCCACGGCACCAGTTTCCACTCATCGTGCTGCGACCCCAGCGGATCGAACGGCGTATTCCCCAGCTCCGTTGCCACAGCCGTCTCGTCAAACTGCACCCCGCACGCCATCGCATTGTCGATCATCCACCGCAGCGTAATGTTCGACAGCGCCTCCTCCGCATAACTCCCGCCCACATCGCAGTGCACTCCCGGAAACCACACCTGCGTCGCCTGCCCGTCGTTGGCCCGCGGGCTCCCGTCGGGATTCGTCCACAGCGTCGGTATAAACGATGCCCGCCGCTCATCCAGCGAAACCGCGTGGTACGCGTTCTGCACTTTCGCGCTCAGCGTTGTGTCCAGAAACCCATACTTCGCCTGATCAAAAGCGCTGAACAAATGTCCCGGAATCCCCAGCGCCCCCACCGTATCCCACACCCCCACCATCCGGATCTTCACATCCATCATCGCGTATTGCGCCGTCAGCTGGGCCTTCATCGCCGCTCGCGTCGCCGGCCCCGTCGTGCGATACGCGCCGAAGATGCTCTGCACCGTCTGGTTGTCCAGATTCTTCGTCGGCACCCCAAACCCTGCGATCATTCCCCCCAGCGACCGCGCCGTGTACGCCCCGCGGCTGAACCCAAACAGATAAACCTCGTCCCCGGGATCCCACACATAGGCCAGAAACGCATACCCGTCCTGCACCTTCTGGAACAGGCCATCGCCCATCGTCCCGCCAAAGAAGTGCTCAAACGGACTCCCATCCGTGCCCACCCCGCTGTCGTAATACTTCAGTTGCGAATCGTCATCGTTCGCCAGCAGAAACAGCTTGCGCACATTCGTGTCGTTGGGATTCTCCGCCGGACCATGCGGTGTGTTCCAGGTCCCATCCGCGCAAAGCACAATCCTCTTGCTCATGATTTCCCCCGGGTTCGGAATAAGGTTCGACGTGATGCGAAGGCCTGGGCGCGACGATCCGCCAACCAGCAACCTGCGAACGAGGAAAGCGCCATCCAGGAAAGTGCGAACCAGTGTGCCTCAGCCGGCATCCCGTGCCAAGCACGAAATGTCATACCGACCGAAGCGCGGCCGATGACCTGACCTGCGGAGCAGGGACTACAATCGGCGCGGAGCGGAGAGACCCCCATAGCGAAACGGACTGTCTGGATCACAACAGCTCTCCGCGCGGAGGGAATCGGTGCGCAGCCGCCGACAGCATCCACCGCGGTGCACGAACCCAGCTGCCCCAAAATTTGCCAGGTTACGGCAGATTGCCAGGTTAAGGCAGATATGGGCAGCACGCCACCCGTTTTTGTAACAGGGCATGACTTCAGTCACGCCAAAAAGCCCTCAGGAAGGATCGGGCTTTACCCCCAGCCTCCCTCTCGCAATTCACAAAAGAACAAATGAGATCAAAGGAGGTTCTTCGCCAAACTCCAGCTCGGACGTGCAAAAAACAAAGGCGCACGCCCTTCGCCGGAGTTCGGCTCGCCCGTGCGCTGCGCATGCACGGGACGCGTGAAGATCCCGCACGATGCCCGGCGTGGTCAATAACAGGGCAATCTAAACTCATCCCATGCCCCTCACCCTCGCCCAGGCCCTCCAAATCGGCCGCACCTTCCCCAACGTCGAGGAGTCCACCACCTTCGGCGCCCCCGCTCTCAAGGTCCGCGGCAAGGTCATGGCCTGCGTCCCCACCAACAAAGCCGCCGAGCCCAACTCCCTCCTCATCCGCATCGACCGCCGCGGCCGGCCGGCCCTCCTCGCTGAAGCCGCCGACCACTACCTCGGATACGACGGCGTCCTCATCCGCCTCGCCCACTGCACCCCCGAACTCGCCCACGACCTCCTCGCCATCGCCCACAAATTCGTGACCCAACCATTGCGCCGCCGCCCGTCCCCAGGCTAGCTTTCCCCGTGGCCCGTGGCCTCCGGCCTTCTTTACGGTTCCAGCTCCACGATTTCCGCCTCGACACGCCCGTTGTCCAACGTTACCCGCGCCAGCGTCACCGGCAGCCGAAACCGCCGCGGTCCCGCGCTCCCCGGATTCAGATACAGCACACCCTTACTCCGCTCCACCTTCGCTTGATGCGAATGCCCGCTAACCACGACGGAAATCCCCGCCGCCCCCGGATTGAGATCCAGTTCCTTCTCGTCGTGGATCAGATAGAAAACGGCCCCGCCCAGCTTCACCCACTCCGTTGCCGGCAGCGCTGAGCATGGCCCCGTCCGGTCGATGTTTCCCCGAATCGCCGTCACTGGCGCAATACTGCCCAGGGCCTCCAGGATCGCGCGGTCGCCCACATCGCCCGCGTGCAAAATCGCCTCGACACCCGCGAGCGCCCGCAAAGCCTCCGGCCGCAGCAAGCCATGCGTGTCGGAAATGACGCCGATCTTCACTTCGCCATTATGGCAAGAGCGAGGCGTCTTGCCGATTCTCCCGAAAAGGCGCGAAGCGCAGTTCGCCGGACGCGCAGTCCCCTTGACAGCTTAGGAGAGTGGCGCTACTCTCCTAACATTCTTAGGAGGAACCAAAATGCCGGATCAGGCCCAGCTTCTTCCCGGCACCCTCGACCTGCTCATCCTCAAGGCCGTTTCCCTCGGTCCGCTGCACGGCTACGGCGTTCTCCTGCGCATCGCCCAGATCTCCGCCAGCGCTCTCCTGATCGAGCAGGGCGCACTGTATCCCGCGCTCTTCCGTCTTGTCCGCCAGGGACTGCTGAAAGCCACCTGGGGAACGTCCGACAACAATCGCCGGGCAAAGTTCTACGAGATCACCGCCACCGGCCGCAAACGCCTGCAGCAGGAGACCGACGGCTGGAACCGCCTCGCCACCGCCATCGCCTCGGCCCTCGCCGCTCGTCCCGGCGAAGTCTGATTCAGGGAGGAAGTATGCAAGCCCTCGATGCCTTCCGCTCCCGACTCCGTACCTGGTTCCGTTCCGCTTCCACCAGCGACCTCGATGAGGATTCGAGCCGCAGGGAGCGCTCATTGCCGATATTGACTTCAGCTCAGGCGGCTATCGCGACAATCGCGTCTCCGGAATGCAGAAACGCATCCTCGATTCCGTGCAGACCATTCCCGGCGTCCGGCGGTCGCAACCACCAACCGTTCCCCACTCGATCTGGGCTCCGAGCGGAAGAGCGTCTACCGCGATCAGACCGCAACGCTCCAGGCCTCCAATGCCGCCGCCTCTCCTTATATGTTCATCGTTTCGCCTGGCTATTTCCGCGCCGCCGTCACCTCGCTGGCCGTGGGCGAACCTTCACCGACCACGATGACCTGCATGCGCCCCTCGTCGCCATCGTGAACCGTGAGTTCGCGCGTGTCGTCTTCGGCGATCCCGCCGCCGGTATAGGGCGCTACTCTAAGCTACTCGACGGCAGCCGCATCCAGGTCATCGGCGTTGCCGAGGACGGCAAATACTTCAACCTCACCGA
>DASRRO010000031.1:0-28393 GCA_035656855.1 Acidobacteriaceae bacterium
GCGCGAGACAGCGCCCTCATAACTGGAGGTCCGCAGATCGTGGACGTGATGGGCGTAATCAATCTTTCGTTCCGACCAGTCTCCGTTCCATACGAAAGCAGGATCCATGGTCGAAGCTCCGGTCTGAGTCATCCCATTACCTCCAAAACATTCCGTTGATGTGCTCGGCTTATGCGTGCCGATCACATCTCCACGATCGGCTCGAGTATGGTCGATTTTCCCGGTAGTTGCGCAAGCTCTCCGCTAATCGGGCACTCGCGCCGACTGACCGCCGACTGATAGGCTGCCTCTACGGCAGCAATGGTCATCCTGCCATCCTGCCCGGTTGCAATGACGGCCGGCTCGCCGCGCAGGAGGCGCGCGAAATCGCGGATCTGCCCGCCGAACATGGCATGGGCAGCGCCCGACGGCGACCCATGCCGTCGCGAGGGTTCCGCCTGCTCGACCAAGGCCCAACCGGTTTTCTCCCGCTTGGCCCGCTCCAGCTGCCACAGGGCGATTCTTCCATTCTCCGAGGAGTCCCACGGGAGCAGATCGAAGACGATCTGGCCTTCGGTGCCGAGCAGATACCCGTACTCGGTCCACTCTCCAATTCCGGATCCCTGCGACCACAAAGGCGACAGAGAGCGGCCCACAACACCGGTCTCCAGACGGAGGACAAGACCCGTGGAAAAGCGGATTAGAACCAGGCCCATATCCTCCCAGACGGACTTCGCGGTCTCCCAGCCCAGCCTGTCGCGGCCCAGATTCCAAAGATGGGCATAGGCGCCAACGGGCACGGCACGGGTCCACTGCGAAAGAAGGTCGACGTAGTGCGGCAGATGATCCTGGACGATGCCTCCCCCTATCGCGCGGCTTTGCCACCGCCAGCGATAGCCCTCATCGAATTCGGGGGGAATGAAGGAGTCGGGTGCGAGTTTGACGGTGCTGGCCCAATGCACCCCGCAGTACCAGGGATCGCCAATAGCGCCCTCACGCAATAGCGCGGCAATTCTCTGCAGAGTGGGATGGAACCGCTTCTCGTGATTCACGGCGACCGCGACGCCCTGGCGACGGGCAGCGTCCAGGATCGCCTCGCACTGGGGGACATCCGCGGCTAGAGGCTTCTCCACCAGCAGGTGCAGCCCGGCCTCGATACAGGCGAGAGCCAGGGGCGCGTGCGACTCGGGTGGAGTAGCGATGATGACCGCATGCAGATCGGGTACGCGCAGGAATTCCTCGATGCTTTCGGCTGTGTGAGGGATTCCCCACTGCCGCGCGACGGCGGCGAGGCGCTCAGAATTGCGCTCGCACAGCGCGACGATCTCAAAATCTTCGCTTTGCGCCAACGCCGGCAGATGTGCGCTGACGGCGGCAATGCCGGCGCCCACAATGCCGATGCGGATTCGCTGCTGGCTCACAAAGACCTCTCAGGAGGAGGCTGAGGACCTCCCGCAAGAAAGCGGCGGCCCATTCTCAGGAAGGGCCGCAGAGGTCCGATGGGCAGCACTATAGTGGAACGCGCAGCGGATCGTCAAAGCATTTTTTCTCTCGATAAGTGGCGAAAATAAGGATGTCAAGCGGTAAACCCATTTGACAGGTGATTTTCCCGGCGTCTACAGTGGCCGCGCTGGTTAACCCCGCAGCAGGTACTCTGTGCCGGCCGCGATGGCCAGTCTTTGAGGCGAAAAAATGAACAGACGACGTTTTTCCGGGCTGCTGCTGGGTTCAATCGCAGGACTCACCGGGGCGGTCCCGGCGAGACCGGAGCAGGAGACGGCTCTCCCCCACCGAGCTTACCTGGGCGGGCGCCCCTGGAAGGGCCAGCTCTTTCCCATCGACCTGCCCATCAACCGCTGGAGTGTTTTTCCGGCGAGGGGTTTCTCCAAACCGGCTGCCGGAATCATCTACCGCCGCCAGCAGGCGCCCAGGAACGGAATGCCGCTGGGCGCGATTGACACCGGCCGGATTGATCTCCAGACGAACGGCACATTCGGCTACTGCACTGCTTTCAACTCCATCGTGCCGCAGCGCGGCCCGCTCGATGTGCCCTTCCTCGGAATGAACGTGAGCAATCAGAAATGGCTGTTGTGTCAGCCGCCCGGGACAAGCGGTGAATACATGTTCGCCGGGATGCAGACGCCATCGGACATCCACTACTGGGGGCACTACCCGATGGCGGATATGGAATTTGAGATGCCGGGCTCGCCGGTCGACGTGAGCCTGCGTTCGTGGGCGCCTTTTCTCCCCGGCGATTCCGGAGTCAGCAACACTCCGGGTGCGGTCTTCGATGTGCACCTGAGGAATCGCACCGCGGAGAGCCAGGGCGGCACGCTCGTTTTCAGCTTCCCTGGACCTACTCAGGGGGAGGCGCAGATCTCTGGCGACAGTCCGAGGGAGAAAGTACCGTATCGCATTTACGGACACACCTGGGTTCCGGTGGTCGACGAGCCCATCCGGCCGCGGCGCGAGATCGTACGCGGAGCATTCAGCGGACTGGTTGTGAATTCCGCGGAGGGAACCGGGTATGCGCTGGGTGTGGTCGGAGACACCGACGTGAAGGCGGGCGGCGGACTCAATAGCGGAGATGGCGTTTACAGCAGCGGCCAAGCCTGGGGTCAGAGCGGCTCCAGGCTGCCCGCGCCGGGAGAGCACGACTTCAGTGGGTCCATCTCTGTCGCTTTCGATCTGCCGCCCGGCGCGTCCAAAGTCGTCTCCTTCGTTCTAGCCTGGTACGCACCGTGGTGGATCGGCGAGGGACCGCACACATTCATGCATATGTATGCCACTCGCTTTGCCAGTGTGCGCGAGGTGGCGAATCTGCTTGCCCAGAGGCACGATGAACTGCTCGGCCGCGTCCTCTCTTGGCAGGACGTGGTGTACGGAGAAGACTCGCTGCCGCTCTGGCTGCGCGAATCTCTGGTGAACATTCTGTATCTGTTCCCGGTCAACAGCTTCTGGGCTGCTGCCCGTCCCCCGGTTGGGCCCTGGTGCAGGCCCGAAGACGGTTTATTTGGCTTGCTGGATGGAATTGTCGAGGATCCGGCCATTGAGCCAATTCCCGACACCTTCTATGCCAATGCCCCTCTGGTTTACTTCTTCCCCGATCTCGCGCTGTCTACGCTGCGAGGGTACAAGGCATATCAGTTCGCGAACGGAGCAGCCGTTTGGATCTGGGGCGGTGTGGTCGGGGCAGCGATTGGCGGCTATGAGATGACCGCGGGAACCGAGATGGCCATGCCCACGCCGGGCTATCAGACCACAACCAATGGTCCCTGCTATGTGGACATGATTGACCGCTATCTGCAGCGCACCGGAGACAGGAAAACCCTGGAAGAGTTCTATGACTCCGCTCGGCACAATACCACCTACACCATGCAGCTGCGTTCGGAAGACGGGGCGGAAGGCATCATCAGCGTGCCACGTAACAATGTCGATCCTGAAAATCCCTCTCTGCCCCCTGGCTATCACCTGGAGTGGTTCGAAAGTGTGCTGTGGTTCGGCATGACCTCACATGTGGGAGGCATCCATCTGGCCAATCTGAAAATGATGGAGCGCATGGCCGTACAGATGGGCGACACCGCTTTCGCGCAGCAGTGCCGCACCTGGTTCGACCAGGGCAGCAAAGCGATGGAAGACAAGATGTGGGCCGGTTCCTACTACCTTGCGTATTTCGACGAGAAGCTGCAGAAGAAGTCAGACGACGTCTTTGCCTATCAGCTGGACGGGGAGTGGATGGCCCGGTTTCACGGCGCCGGCAGCGTCTTTCGCGCCGACCGTATCCGGCCCGCGCTGTCGACCATCCGGCGGGCCTGCATCGATCCCTGGAACTATGGAGCCGTCAATCTGGCTCGGCCCAACGGAGATCTGGCTGAGAACGTAGGCTACGGCCCCAATGCCTTCTTTGTGCCGGAGGTCTACATGCTGGCCATGACCTACCTGTATGCGGGGCAGCAGGAGACAGGCCTGGAACTCGCCCGCAGCTGTGTGGAAAGTCTCAACATCCACAACCTGCTCACCTGGAATCAACCGAATCTCATGCGCGCCGATAACGGCGATCTGCTCTTCGGGAGCCACTACGATCAGAACATGATGCTCTGGGCCGTTCCCGCAGCGCTGCAAAATAAAGATATCGCCACATTCTGCGCCCCTGGCGGTTTCATCGACAGGATTCTCCGCGCAGCCTCGGGTAACCAGCGCGACGAGCCGGCCGGTACGGACAAGCATTCCTGAGTTAGGCATGTGCCCGAAGAAGTGAGTTCCGCCCCCGGCTTCAGGCGCGGGTACCCGGATGGTAAGCACGTTGTGGGACGGGGAACTTTTCATCAGGAAAGGACCGAGATGAAATTGCTTCGATTCGGAAACCCGGGTCTCGAAAGGCCCGGCGCGCTAGATAATGACGGAAACATTCGGGATCTCACAGGCTGCGTGCCGGACATAAGCGGAGCGGTGTTGAACGCCGAAAGTCTCGCAGAGCTGAGTAGTATCGATATGTCCAGGCTACCGGTTGTGGATCATTCTGTGCGATCCGGCCCGTGCGTGGGATCTGTCGGGAAGTTCATCTGCATAGGGCTCAACTATTCGGACCATGCGGCAGAATCGGGTATGGCGGTGCTGACTGAAGCGGTCGTTTTTATGAAAGCTACTTCCTCGACTTGTGGACCGACCGACAATATCGAGCTACCGATCAAGTCAACGAAATCAGATTGGGAAGTCGAACTCGGTGTAATTATTGGCACCAAGGCAAAGTACGTCTCTAAAGCGACACGCGTTATCGCATGTAGCCAGTTACTGCCTTGTGAATAATCTCTCGGAACGAGCGTTTCAGCTCGAGGGAACTGGACAGTGGGTAAAGGGAAAGAGCGCAGATACCTTGGGCCCTATCGGGCCATGGCTGGTAACGGCGGACGAGGTCCGTGATCCACAAGATCTGCATCTATGGCTCGAAGTCGACGGACACAGGTACCAAGATGGCTCAACGCGGACGATGGTGATTGGCGTGGCCCATCTTGTCAGTTACCTCAGTGAGTTCATGACGCTGCACCCCGGGGACATCATCTCGACAGGTACTCCGCCCGGGGTAGGCCTAGGACAAAACCCTCCGGTCTACCTTAGATCAGGTAACCTCATCCGACTGGGAATCGACGGATTGGGAGAACAGACACACCGCGTCGTTTCCTCCGCGACAAGATGACTGTGCCACCAGGGGGCTTAAATGCTGCCCTTATTGCAGGCTGACACGACTCTTATTGCGCCAGCAGGTCATGCGGCAACGCACGAACACGCACCCCAAGAGCTGGCACTCGGAAGCCCCGCATGGCTGCGAGACGATCTCATCCGAATGCCTGTAATCAGGGGGAATCTTTGTGGAGGGCCACGTTGCGAAGAATGCGCCTCACTTTTTTCGGAGAGATGGAAAGCTGTTGGGCAACGCGAGTGATGTTGCGACCCTCAGCGATCCAGACCCGGGGAATGACAATCTCCGCGAACTCCTCCTGTATCTGACGGAACGTCTTGCGGCCCACCTGACCCTCGGACCACTGCCGCAGGATCTGATCGATTCCGGTGGCGTGCAGGACTTTGACCTTGAGTGCTGTCAGCTCTCGCGGCAGATGGTCGCGGTCGTCCTGGCTCAGCAGTTCACCGGCTCTGGCGATACAGGTGCGGGCCGACTCCCAGTCCTGAAAGAGGTCGGACGCCGCGGCATGACCGCGCGCGATGCAGGCCGCGGCGATCAGGCGTTTGTTTTGGGTATGCGTGGCCAGTTCGATCGCCGCATCGCAGAAGGTCACAGCCAGGGCGGCATGGGAGGCGACTCCGGCCTCCTCATCCAGGTCTTCTTCCGCGTGTGCCAGTTCGGCGGCGGACTGCAAAATGCGCGCGCGAGCCATCAGAATCGGATCGCGCTTCTGCTCGCCCAGCAGAAATGCGCGCTGTCCTTCGAGCGCCGCTTGCTCGATGCCGCCGCTTTCCAGATGAAGGTGACCGGCATTCACGAGAACCGCGCCGATCCCGGTGTGCTGATTGTGGAGCTCATAGATTGCCCCCGCCCGCGCCAGCAGATGGAGAGCTTCCTGGTAGATCGCGAGGTACCGCGCGTGCGTCGATCCGCGCGCTGTTCTTCCTTTGCTGCGAGCCTGGATATCGAGAGCGATGAGGCGCTTGACGTACGCTGCGTTGACCAGAGCCCGGGCGCAGTTGGGATGATCCGCGAACCCCTTCGCATAGATCCAAATGGCACGCTCGAAATGCGCGAGCGCCTGGGCGTAATCTCCGGAACGGCGGACGAAGCGACCGCGGGCCGATTCAATGTTGCCGAGGGTGAGGGCATGGCCGGAGGGCGCCAGTTCTCGCTCAGCCTCTTCTAGGAGCCGCCAGGCGGGACGCCGGTCCCCTTTCTGGAAAAGAAGCCAGCTTTCGTGCACTCTCGCGGCGGCCAGCCACTTCGGCGCCTCGCACTGGCGCGCATGGTTGCAAGCCGACCGCACATGGACCAGAGCCGCTTCGTATTCCCCCTGTTTGCGATGGGCACGCGCTTTCCAGAAATGAGCGGTGAAAAGGAGTTCAGGAGGCATCACGTCAGCACCCGAGCGCAGAACCGTGTCCAGCAGGCGGATGGCCTCAGCAAGGTCCTCCCGTGAGAGGCATTTGAAGCCGTCCACCATGCGGAGGCGGAGAAGATCGAGAAAGCGCAGGCCGCCGAGGTCCACTCCGGCAAAGCGCGACCGGCATGCCTCAAGGAAGTCGATGCTGCGATAGCCCAGATCAACGGCCTGCGCCAGAGCCATCAGCCAGACGGTACTGTGTGCTTCAGCGGGATCGAGATGGGACAGGAAACGCGCTCTCTGGTCGAGGATGGCGAAGGCGAGAGGAATGTTCCAGTGACGGAACGCGCTTTCGAGGCGCTGCAGCGGGCTTTGGCGGCGTTGCGTGGCCATATTGAACCACTATCGAGCGACGGACGCTGTCGCGGTGGTCGCCCGTCCGATTCGGACGAGGGGACATTGTGAGAAGACCTCACGTCTGCCATCTTTGCATCTGTTATTCGATATTCGCATTGATGGCAGCGGGGGACGGGGAGAGCGATGATTGGCTTTGGCAGTCGAGTCTTTAGATTTTCTGAATGGCTGGTGGACGGCGATGGATCCATGCGCGCCCTGCTGGGAGGCAAAGGTTCCGGACTCGCCGAAATGTGCCGGCTGAAAATCCCGGTTCCCCCGGGATTCACGATCAGCACAGCGGTGTGCAATTTCTGGCTGGAGCACGGCCGGTTGCCCGCCGGCGTCGACGAAGAGATAGCCGCGGCGGTGGAGTGGCTCGAAGACTGCACCGGACGAAAACTGGGCGACCCGGCGGACCCACTTCTGGTCAGCGTCCGGTCCGGCGCGGCCATCTCCATGCCCGGCATGATGGATACCGTGCTGAACGTGGGGCTGAATGAGGCCTGCTGCCAAGGTCTGGCGCGACGCAGTGGATCGCGCCGTTTTGCTCTGGACTCGTATCGGCGACTTCTGCAGATGTTTGGCGAGATCGTGTTGCAGATTCCACGGGCCCGCCTCGACAGCCTTCTTCCGGATCAACGCAGCTGCGCGGCGTCTGCTCTTTCCGAAGGCATACTGGAGCCTCTGGTAGCGGAGCTGAAGCGCGCCATCCAATTTGCGACCGGCCATCCGTTTCCCGTAGTGCCGCGGGCACAGGTCGCGATGGCGATCGAAGCGGTTTTCCGGTCGTGGCGCTGCGAGCGAGCGCGGTGCTATCGCAGGCTGCACGGCATTGAGGAGACGCTCGGGACAGCGGTCACGATCCAGGCAATGGTCTTCGGCAATCGCGGTGAGAAGAGCGGAACTGGTGTTGGGTTCACGCGCCATCCATCGACGGGAGAGAGGCTTGTCTTTGGGGAATTTCTGGCAAACGCGCAGGGGGAAGATATCGTTGCCGGCAACACGACGCCGAGCCCGCTGGATGTCCTGGCTCGGACCATGCCGTACGTGCACCGCCAGCTCGTGGCGATGGCGGAACAGCTGGAGACCCATTATCGCGATGTGCAGGACTTTGAATTTACCGTAGAAGAGGGCAGACTCTTCCTCCTGCAGACGCGAGCCGCCAAACGATCGGCGGTCGCGGCCATCCGCACAGCGGTGGAGATGGCGAACGAGAAGCTGATATCGCGGGACGAGGCGATCGGCCGCATCACTCCGCGGATGCTGCAGGAAGTTCTGGCGCCGCAGCTGGATGTAGGGGACGCGGAGGTACAGCCGCTCACCCAGGGACTGGCTGCCAGTGCGGGAGCGGCGTGCGGACAGATCGCTCTCTCGTCCCATGAGGCCGTGCGCATGGCAGAAGAAGGTCTTTCCGTCATTCTCGTGACCGAGGAAACCACGGCCGACGATATTCACGGAATGGCGGCGGCAGCAGGGTTTCTGACTTCGCGCGGCGGCGCGACCAGTCATGCCGCGGTGGTGGCGAGAGGCATGGGCAAGTGCTGCATCACGGGCGCGCAGGCCGTAGTTATCGACGCGCAGGCCGCAACGGTGCGCATCGGAGGGGCGACCCTGCGAGCCGGCGAATGGTTGTCGCTCGAGGGAAACACAGGGCGAGCTTTCGAAGGGAAACTGCCGCTGCGCCCTGCGGATGCGCAGGATCCTCATCTTCAGACTCTGCTGGGGTGGGCGCGCCAGGCGAACGGAAACTCGGTGCGGGCGAACGCGGATACGCCGGAGGATGCATGCCGGGCTTTGGCGGAGGGCGCTGCCGGAATCGGCCTGTGCCGCACGGAGCATATGTTTTTCGCACCGGAGCGTCTGCCGCACATGCGGGCGATGATCCTCGCGGTCAGCCAGGAAGAACGTCTGCGGGAGCTCAATGAGTTGCTTCCCATGCAGCAAACGGGCTTCGAGGAGATGTTCCGCATCATGTCCGGCAGACCGGTGACCATCCGGCTGCTCGATCCCCCACTCCATGAATTTCTTCCTTCCCGCGACGAACTGGATGGGGAGATCACCAGCGCCCGGCGGGAGGAGGACTGGGATCTCGCGACAACTCTGGAGAAGATGCGGGAACGCGCGGCGGCGCTGGGGGAATCCAATCCGATGATGGGGCATCGGGGCTGCCGCCTGAGCATCACCTCCCCGGAGATTCTTCATATGCAGGTAGCGGCGATTCTGCAGGCGGCGCTGCGCGTGCGCGATCAGGGATATACGCCGGAGCCGGAGATCATGGTGCCGCTGGTCGCCTCGGAAGAGGAGATGAGCACGCTGGCGGGCATGATTCGGAAGACGGCTGCCGAGGTCTTCGCCCGGGAGGGGACCACGCTCGCTTATCGGATAGGCAGCATGATCGAGTTGCCTCGCGCGGCGCTGGTGGCGGATGCGATTGCCGTCCATGTGGACTTCCTTTCCTTCGGCACTAATGACCTGACGCAGATGACCTACGGGTTCTCGCGGGATGACAGTCGAACGTATATCGATCCATACATAGAAAGGAAGATCCTCACCGCCGATCCGTTTGTGACCGTCGATCGGAAAGGGGTAGGTGCACTGATGGAACTGGCCATCCGAAGCGCCAAGGGCGTGCATCCCGGCGTGAAAATCGGTGTTTGCGGCGAACATGGCGGTGATCCGGCTTCCATCGAATACTTCTATTCCATCGGTGTGGACTACGTTTCCTGCTCGAGCTCGCGGCTGGCGACAGCTCAGCTGGCCGCGGCGCAGGCGGCTCGCACGAGAGCCAGCGCAATGCAGATCTCCCACGATCGCCTGCCCGCGACGGAAGCGCACTTTGCCAATGCCAGCCGGGGCACATCCCTTGTGCCCGGAGCGGCGCCGGTCTGAGTGCGCCTCAAGCGCGTTCAGGCGGAGGCGTCTCCGGAGACCGCGTTCAACGCGCGCAGTTCGTCATCGGAGAAAAAGGGAAGTGGCCGCAAATGGAGGCCGCCATCGATAACAATCGAAGCTCCCGTGGTATATCCGCTGAGCTTGTCAGATAAAAGGATCGCCGCCTGCGCCCCGATATCCGCGGGTATGCCGCCTCGCCGCAGAGGGATTTCCTGGAGGATCTTGCGCAGAGCCTCCTGCGACAGAGAACTGGTGGTCAGCTGCGTCAGGTGGAAGCCGGGAATGATGGTGTTGACCCGGATGCCGTAAGGCGCCAGCTCGATGGCCAGAACCTCTGCGTAGTAGACGAGGCCGGCTTTGGAGATGCGATACGCCGTCTCCTGGAAAAACGGATTCAGCATGGCGGTGGAGCCGATGATCAGGATGCTGCCCGTACCGCGCTGAATCATGTGTTTGGCAGCCTCGCGGCAGGCCCAGATGCACGCGAAGAGATTGGTCTGCAGGGTATTGAGCAGAGACCCGGTATCGACTTTGGTGACCGGCTGATGCCAGGTCCAGGCCGCATTGTTGATGTAGAAATCCAGATGCCCGAAGTGGCGGATGGCGCCCTCGATCATCTCGACGACCTGAGCCTCCTGGCGGACATCGCAATGGATCGGGTGAACGCGAACGCCGAGCGAGCGCAGCTCCGCGACGTTCGCTTCGTTGAGATCCAGGCTGGCGACAGCGAGGTCGACCCCTTCAGCAGCCAGGGCTTTCGCGATGCCGAAGCCGATGCCGGTGGCCCCGGCCGTGATGAGAGCCGTCTTTCCCGTCAGTCCCGTATCCATAGTCTGTGCCTTCTCCCCAATTTACCGGGACTTCTCTTCGCGCAGGGTGGCCATGGCTGCACGGTAGCCCTGGAGGAGAATCCCGGTGTCGCTCGAATACATGAGAAAGCGCACGCCGAGCTGGCGAGCCCGGAGGACCAGATCCATATCGCCGGTTTGCAGGCCGGCAGCGATGCCGGTGGCGTTGCAGGCAGCCACGACGCGGCTGACGGCGTCGTGGAAAAGGGGATGATCAAACTGGCCCAGGATGCCCAGCGCCAGCGTCAGGTCGTGGGGGCCGATGAAGAGCACATCGAGCGAGGGGAGGCGGGCGATTTCCTCTACAGCCTCCAGGCCGCTGCGGCTTTCGATCATCAGAACCGCCATGGTTTCCTGATTTGCAGACTCCACCTGCCTTTGCGGCGGGTCGGGTCCATGGTCTGTGACGATTGCGTGGAGGCCGAAGCCGCGATGGCCGAGTGGAGGAAACTTCATTCCATCCAGGGCGCGCTCCGCCTCGGCGCGGGAATGCACGCGCGGAACGATGACACCCATAACGCCCATGTCGAGGGCGCGGGTAATGAGCGCGGGATCGTTCTGCGTGACCCGCACCAGCGGCACGATGTCCTGGCCCAGCGCTACCCGGCACAGGGCCTTGATCTGAGCGTAGCTGGCGACGCAGTGCTCAGTATCGACAAAGAAGAAGTCGAGGCCGGCGGCGCGCAGCAGCACCGGCATCTCGGGATCGAGGCAATCCTCGAGCGAGGTGCCGTAAACGCGCTCGCCGCGAGCCAGCTTCTGTTTGACAGGATTATGGCGCACCGCCCTCACCCTTTCTCCGGCAACTTGCCGGCCCGCAGGACTTTCGCGATCAGGCCGCCGTCCTGCGCGGCCTTCTTCAGGTCCTGTCCATCGAGAGCCGCGGGAACGATCCACAGCATCATGTTCTGGTAGTAGTCGGAGCCGTAGATTCGTTTTCCGGTGTCGCCACTCACCACATTCGGCTGCGTCCAGGTATATCCGTATTTGGCAGAAATTCCTTCCTGACAGGTGCGGATGATTTCAGTGCCTGTCGCCCGATCGCCGTCATACAGATAGGTTGCGCCCAGCATATAGACTTCGGGCGGAAAGTAGCCATGGGCCCCATACCCCGAGCCCCACGCGGCAAAATCTTTGGGATTGGCCGGCGAAGCGGAAGGCTTTGCAAAATTGGCCGCGCCGTAACGATTGATGGTCACGCACGTCTGCTGAATTTTCTTCAGCGCCGCAGTGGCCCGATCGGCCTGGAAAACGCCGGGCAATCCATGGTATTTCGCCATCCAGTCGCCATCGAGCTGATATCCAAAGACCAGATCCGATCGTTTTCCGGTTTCCGGTTCGTAGTAGGCCAGATAGTAGTCGCCGGCCCACAGCTTCGACTCCATTTCCTTACTGCCTTCCTCGATCCAGTTCCGACACTGGTCGGCAAAAGCGTTGTCTCCCGTGTGCCGCGCCATGCGCTCCGCCATCCGCAGCATCGCCAGATGAATGCCGCCGACGTGGGGCGTCATGCCGAACCAGCCGTTGCCTTCGAACCAGTCGAGGCCTCCGCCAGGCGGCGTATGCGGCTGCGTCGGATTGCGATCTCCCGCCGGTACCGCGACAATGCCTTCGGCTCCGGAACGCAGGCCGATGGTGTAAGTGACCGCTTTCTTAATGGAGGGGTAAAACTCCTGCAGGATGGCATCGTCGCCGGTACGCTGCCAGTACCGGTCGAGCATATCCACGTAGCAGGGACCGTTAAGCGTGTTCTGATATCCGGGCGAGGGAGTGGCCATGTCGCAGGGATCGGTGGCCGAATAACCCTCCGCGGCGCCGCCTGTGCATCCGCCGAAGATCCAGGGCGGAGCTCCATTCTCATATTGATATGCCTTGTAGCCGCGCAGAGTGGAGAGCGCCAGGTCGGGGAAGAAATACACGACAGGAATGTTGCCGTAGAAACTGCAGGGAATACATTCGATCTGCGGGCATTCGCGCGGACACTCGCTCATGCCATACAGGCCGTCCTCTTCTTTGCACCAGCTTCCCAGCGGCGCCTGCGCGACGGCCCAGTAGGAGGTCTTGGGAATCAGATGGAGGATATTGACTAGACCCTCGCGAAGCCACACCGGGTAGCTGTCGGCAGAGTAGACGGACTGCTGCCACGCGAGCACACGCCGCTGGAGAGCCTCGTGGTTGTTGGCAATAAAGGCTGCCACGTCGCGCGCGCCCTTATATTGCTTCGTATACATGCGGGCGTAGCTGTTGGTCTTGTCTCCCTTCCAGATGGGGGAGTACCAGGCGACAACGATGGGAAGGGTCTTCTCTTCTCCCGCACCCAGCTCAAAGTCCACCGCCATGGAGGCACTGAAGTCGCCTTCCGCCAGGTCCGGAAGCCGGTGCTGCATGTTAGCCCACTGCTGGCCGGTGGCGTAGTCGTATCCATAGATCCATAGTTGGCTCCCAAAGCGCACGGTCGCATCGCCGAGCACGCCCAGCACATACTCGGTCCCGAACGGGGAACGCACCAGCAGGCCGCGGAACGATTCCTCGGTGATCTCTTCCCGATGGGATGGGATGGTGCCGTTGGCCACGGGGTCCGAGATGGGGAATCCGTTGACGTAGCGCATCTCCCGGTCGCTGGTGGCGGAAATCTGCGCCTCTGCCTGCGTAGGTCCGGGAAAGCTGAAGCCCAGCGTGACCTTGCGGGATTCCGAGGATTGATTGCGCAGGCGAACCTCGAAGATCGCCGCCGGGGTGGTGGACGCTCGCGAATCTCCAGGGATAAACGGCGCCCACGCGCGCAGTCCGGCCTGGAATGGACCGTCGAGCTGATATTCCAGATCGGCTACCGGAAAGTGGCCCCAGTACTGGATATCGGCGGCATTTTCGGTGCCGGTCACGTCGCGGGTGGTGAAGACCCAAGTCCGGTCGTCACTGCTGATTCCGAGAAATCCGTGCTGGATGGGGCCTCGGGTGGGCACCGCCGAATTGAAGAGATTGAAGAAGCCGAAGGTTCCATCGGTATCGATATCCATATAACCGGTGGCGACCCCGCCCAGCGGCATGCCGTGCGGGACGACGTCGGCGCGGCGATAGACGATGCCGCACGCGGGGTCGGAAAATCCTTCGGCATTGAAGCGCGCCCACTGCCGGCTTGGCAAGGCATCCGGGAAGAGGCGATGCGGATCCGCGGGAAAGACCTTCTCCGGGTCATCCGGCGTGGGCGGTTCTGTCGCACCAGCCGGCTCATCGTGCACCCGGTGGGGAAGGTAAGCGGCCGCGGCGGTAGTTGCGCTCGCGGAGGCAATCCCAAGGACCGACGTCTTCAGGAAATCTCGTCTCTTCATGTTTCTCTCTCCTTCAGCACCAGGCAGATATTTGTCAGCGGCCGCTTTGCTCGACGGCGACGTTGAGGTTCGCGGCAATTTCAAGAATTGCCGACCAGGTTGCGGGGTCCACTTCGAAGCCTTCGGCGCGGCGGCGTTCGCGCATGCGCTGTTCCGGCTCGCCAGGCAGCAGGACTTCCCCTCCATCCCGTACCGGCCGCGAAGATTTGAGGTAAGAGGCCAGCTCGGTGAGGTTTTTGCGCAGCAGGTCCTCATCGGCGACCAGCGAAGGATCGAAGAGGATGAAAGCGACGCCATTGCCAGGACGATCTTCCGTGGAACTGCAGCCGGCGAGAATGGTTCCCATCAGCTCCACCAGAAGCCCGAGCGAGTAGCCGCGATAGCCGAGTGCGCCGCCGAAGGGCAGAATGCCGCCCTGGGGAGGACCATAGAAATCGCGGGGCGAAATGCTGGGCTGGCCGTGAGCGTCGAGGATCCAGCCTTCGGGCAGGTTTTGCTTGCGGTTCCTGTAGAGGCGGATCTTGCCCTCCGGCGCCTGCGCGGTAGAGAAATCCGCCACCATGGGCGGCCGGTCGGGCATGGGAATGCTGTACGCGAAGGGATTAGTGGATAAGCGGCCGTCTTTGCCGCCCCACGGAACAACAAAATGACCGTGCAGCGGGGAGCTGCAGAAACCCAGTACCCAATAGCCGGCACGAGCGATCCTTTCGGCGTAGTAGCCGAGACGCCCGGCGTGATTGCAACGCCGGGTGACCACCAGAGCGATATGGTTCTTCTGTGCTTTTTCGATGGCTACGTCGGCAGCACGGGCTGCGCCAGCCAAGCCGAAGGTCCATCCACAATCGACTACGGCGGAAATCGGAGTTTCGCGTTCGCGCCGAATCTCCGCGCCGGGAAGGATGTCTCCTCGTTGCACATCCTTCACGTACTGAGGGATTCGAATGATCCCATGGGAATCGACGCCACAGAGGTTGGCATCGACAAGGTGGTCGGCGACCGTGCGGGCTTCTTCCTCCGGAGCGCCACAGCGTAGAAAGATTTCCGCGGTCAGGTTATAGGCCTCTAAACTCGACAGTCGTGGCATCCGGCGGCCCTCCGTTTATCTTCCCTGGCATGCGTCGGCAGCACAGTACTCCATGCTTCCGGAGCGATAAGGGGCTGGCGTTGTGCAGATGTCGGCTGTTGCTGCTGAGCCACTGAATTCGCTCGAGCCAGGCAGACCATCGATGCGATCAGCACCGCCAGTCCCGCGACGAGCCACGCTCTTGCGGCGGCTGGGGCTGCTCTCCACTCGCCCGTGAAAAATCCCAGTACATTGGCCACGATCAGCGATGCGGCGATGCTGATGCCCCAGCCCGCCGAAGTACCGAGGCGGCCGAGATAGTAAGCGCCCATGCCATACGGGATCATGGCAAGAAACCAGAGCACGCCCATGAGAAGAGCGAGGCGGAAGTCATGAAGAGAGCCTTCGCCGAAGTTGCGCCGCCACGTTCCTTTGCGGAGCTGCTGTCCGCCGAACCACAGAAAGGTCGCTGTAAATCCTCCCCAGTAGACAAGCATCCAGCTGCCCAAGCCGGCCACTGCGGGCGAGGCGCCCAGGCGAACGGCCGCAGAGCCGACCTCTGAGGTAAAGGAGAATCCGAGATTGGCGCACGCACTCATCACCCCGGAAACGACGCAAAGGAGAATGCCAACGCCAAACCTGCGCCATCTGGAGGCACCGGCGGAGGATGCTGTGGCGGCTTCCGCGGAGTCCGCTCGCTTCGCCGCGCTGCTGTCGCGAATTTGACCGGCCGTGCTGCAGACCACCACCCCCAGGATGCAGCCCCCGATGCCGATCAGAACGAAGGTTCCCGAGGTGCCGGAGAGCGAGCCATGGGACTGTGCCAGGAAAGGCAGGATGGAGCCAACGGCGGTGTTGATGCCCATGATGACGGCGTAGCCGAGCGAGAGGCCTACCATCGACACTCCATAACCGAAGGAGGTTGCGCCCAGGCCCCATGCAAATCCGTAGGCAAGACCCCGCCACACGACACGAGAACCGGCTGCGGCGATGGCCTGCGGCCAGTGGGGCAGCAGCAGGGGAGCAAGGAGAAGCGGTAAACCGATCATTGTGACGAAAGCCGCCATCACATAAAGGTTTTCCAGCTCATAGCGGCGTCTCAGCTTGATGGGAAGCGCAAAGATCCCTCCGCAAACCGCGGCAAAGAGGATGAGGGCAAATCCGGTTCCCAGACTGTTCATGACCGACTTTCTCCTGGTCTCTTCATCACCGGAAGATAATGTTCAACGCCACCGTCAGAGCCACAACTGCAATGGCCAGAGTCCCCGGACGAAAAAGCCAATAGGTACCGGAGGGTTCAGTTTTTGGAGTGTGAAAGATCAGCCCCTCGAGCTCGCGCCGTGACTTTCGCTTTCCGCTCAGGCTCAGGGTGCATGCAATTAGGCCGTTCGCGATAAATCCCCAGGTGCCCCCGAGAAAGTCCATCTCCATCATGCTTCCGTAATGAAGAACGCCTTCGCGAAAGAGGATGTAATTGGCCACAGCGACCCCATAACCGGTGAGCATGCCCCAGAAAGCGCCGCGAGCGTGAACCCAGGGAACAAAGATTCCCAGAAAGAATGTTGCGAAACCGGCTCCGATGAAGATGGAAGACAGAAGCGACCAGTATTCGAAGATATCGTCGAACTGCAGCGCCATATAGGCTGCGCCTACCGACAGCAGCACTCCGCCGATAGTGGCGATGCGACCCACCGCGAGATAGTGGCGGTCACTCCTGCCGGGCGCAATGTGGGTCTGATAGATGTCGTAGGTCCATACGGTGTTGAAGGCGGTGACATTCCCGGCCATGCCGGCCATAAAGCTGGCCATGAGAGCCGTCACGCCAAGCCCTAACAGCCCGACGGGATAGTAGCGCATGATCATCAGCGGCAAAGTGAGGTTGTAATTCCCGCGAATTTCATTGGGAATGAGCATCACGGCGGCCAGACCCGGAATGACGGTGAGGACAGGAAAGAAAGCCTTGCCAAATGCAGCGACCACCGGTGTCTTCTTCGCCGATTCGAGATCACGCGCAGCCAAAGCGCGTTGCATAACAAGGAAGTCGGTGGACCAGTAGGCAAAACTAACTACGAATCCCAGGCCGACAATGACCGAGAACAGGCCGCCGCCATACGGAGTACCCGCAGGATGCAGAACCGGGCGCCAGGCGTGCAGCATATCTTGCGGCATATGAGCGGTGAATCCCGCAATGCCGCCAGCCGCGCGGTAGGCAATGATCGCGAGAGGAAAAAGCCCCACAATAATCAGGATGAACTGGAGCACCTCGGTGTAGATCGAGGCGCGGAGTCCGCCCCACGCGACATAACACAGGACAGTGCTGGCGGCCGCGAGGATGCTGATGTTGACGGGCCAGTGGAAGAGAGCACGGAACACAATCGCGAGCCCGTAGAGATTGATCCCGGAGGTCAGGACCGTAAGCACAGCGAAGCCGGCCGCGTTGAGGGTGCGCGTTCTTTCGTCGAAACGAAGGCGCAGATACTCCGGGATGCTGCGAATGCGCCTCCGGTAAAACAGAGGCGTCATCACCAGCCCGGCAAAAATCATGGCGGGCACACAGCCAATCCAGTACAGCTGGCTGGTAAAGACTCCGTATTTGGCGCCGTTTGCCACAAAACCCATCAGTTCGAGCGATCCAAGGTTGGCAGACAAGTATGCAATTCCAGTGATCCAGAGCGGAAGAGATCGGCCGGACAGAAAAAACTCGTCGCTGGTTTGGACTTTACCCCGGAGCCCGATGCCCATCGCGAGCACAACTGCGAAGTAGGTTGCCAGGACTAAGTAATCCGCGAGATGCATCCTGATCCGTCTCACCCTTCCCTGAATATCTCTCCGGCCGGGACCGTCACTATTGCCGTGCCCGGCTCGGAGACAGCGCTGTGGCCCGGCGCACTTTTTACCCCTGCCGGCTCTCCCCGCTCACGCCGCCAGGCCAGTAATCCGTTTGGCTTCTTCCGGCGAAGCGATCTCCCGGCCGAGTTCGCGAGCGATGCGGACGATCTTCTCCACAAGCTCCGCGTTGCTGCGCGCCAGCGTCTGGCCTCCGTCAAGATAGGGACTATCCTCCATTCCGACCCGCACGTGGCCTCCAAGAAGAATGGACTTGGTCAATACCTGCCAGTGAGTGGGGGGATCCATCACGCTGACGCTGTAACTGAAATGAGCCGGTTTGTGATCATGCATGAACTGCATGGCTTCGACGGTGGGAGGCGTCCAGCAACCCCCCGGCCACCCCAGAAAGAATGTCGTCCATACCGGGGTCTTCAGCAGTCCCAGACGGATGAAGCGCTCCGCATTCCAGATGGCTCCATAGTGGAAGCTTTCCACTTCCGGCTTCACGTTATATTTCGCGGTTTCGCGGCAGTATCCTTCCAGCTCCTCACGGCTGTGAATGCCATATAACTCCACGGGCGGATAGTTGGGATCGGGCTGGAAGCATTCGTCGTGGGCATTGAAGCAGATCGACATCATATCCGGGTGCTGCTTCATCAGCTCCACGCGCTGGGGGTAACGGCCGTTGGCGATGCCATACTGGATGATGGGTTTGGCTCGGCTGGTGATCGAGTCTTTCAGCTTCTGCCAGCCGTCGAGATCGAGATCGGAGAGCTTGGTTCCGTCAGGACGGATCTTTTCGTCGAGATTGTAGGGGCCATGCAGGTGACAGATTGCTGCTCCCGCGGCGGTCGATCGCACGTACTCGTCGGCGAGCGCCGATATTCCCTGCGGGTTGTAAGGATTTCTTGGGTATGACATGGTGGAATCACATGTGACCGTAATAACGAGTTTCTCCATCCAATGACTCCTTAAGACAATCTCAATTGGTTGCGACCTGAATCACGATGCGACCGGTTGCGCCGGCGCGGAGATGCTGCAGAGCCTGATTCGCTTCCTCGAGCGGGTAACGCGCCGCGATCAGCGGCCTGACTGTGCCGGCTTCAAGGAGCCGCAGAGCCTCGGCGATGTCGTCGCGGGTTCCATTGCGCGACCCGACGACTTCGAGCTCGCGCTGTGCGATTTCGGTTGAGGTGAGAGGCAGGCGGTCGCCGTGCTCGCCGACCACGACGATGCGGCCTCCATTCATGACCAGCGCGCAGGCTTGGCCCAGGGACTGCGCCGAGCCAACACAGTCAAAAACGCAGACGACAGGCTGCTCCGGCTCATCGGCGGCCATGGCCGCGGCGAGCTCTTCGCCCGCGAGAAAGCAGCGGGAGGCGCCGGCTTCCAGCGCCGCGTCGAGCGCCTTGACCCGGACGTCGGCCGCGACCACATGCACGCCGGCGGAGGCCAGCAGCTGGATGATGCAGAGACCGACTCCTCCTGCTCCCAGAACCACGGCTGTCGCTCCGGAAGCGACGCCACCTCTGCGGGTGGCGCGGGTTGCAGTGACGACGGCGTCAGCGGCCAGTCCGCCGACGTCGAAAGGTACCGAATCGGGCAGACGAAAGAGGTTTTCTGCCGGAACCTTGAAATATTCGGCCATGGCCCCGGGCACGAGAACCCCGAGGATGCCTTTGAGCTGCGAACACTGCTGGTGCCTTGCGGCGCGGCAGTACAGGCAGTGGCCGCAGGTAAAGAAGAGGCTGGGCACAATGCGATCGCCCACATTCCAACCGCGAACGTCCGAGCCCACAGACGCGATGACGCCCGCGGGCTCGTGACCCAACACGTGCGGCAGAGGCGGAACATAACCATAGCCGTCGACGATATGAAGATCGGTGCCGCAGATTCCAGTCGTCTGCGTGCGTACCAGAACTTCGTTCGCTGCAATACGGGGAACGGGGATATCCCTGAGGACCAGTGGACGACCAACGGTTTCAAGGACAGCCGCATTCACAGTGTCATCTATTTAGCTCGTGTAAACCATCGGTGTCAAGAACAAAGTTTATCGGTTAACTCGTAACAATTATGCCGATTCCTGCGGGTCGCGGTTTCTCCGGCCGCCGGCCCGCAGCACCCGGTCGACCAGGCTTCCCCGCGCACAGCATCCCCGGATGTCGGTTCGGCTCAGGGCCGCGGGCAGAGCCCAGAGCATCATGCTCTGGTAGTAGTCAGTTCCGTAAACGCGCTCGCCAAAGTCGCCGCGCACAATGTTGGGCATGTCCCAGCCGTGCCCATGACCGCAGACGATGCTTTGCCAGTGGCGGCGCGCCAGGTCCAGTCCGTTCTCCGCTTCGCCGGCGTAGATATAAGTCATGGCCAGAACCAGCACTTCCGCGGGGAACATGGCATAGCGGCCATAGGAAGACACGGTTGACTGCGCCGGAAGGGCGGTGCCGTCCGGCCGCGCAAAGTTGGCCGCCCCCACCTTCGGTGTAAGCGCGATATAGCAGCGCCGTATGGTTGTCCAGCGCGATCGGGATCCTGCGCGAGGCGAAGACATTTCCGAGGCCGTGAAACGGCGATGCCCACTCGCCGTCGAGCTGATACGCCATCACATCGTCGGACCGTTTACCGGTTTCGCGCCCGAAAAAGTTGAGGTAATAGCTTTCGTTCAGAGATCTGTCTCCATGGCATGGGTGCCATCGGCGAGCCACCGGCTGCATTGATCCGCGTAGTCGCGGTCCTGCATGGCCTCTGCCATGCGCTGCACCATGCGGAGCTGAGCGAGATGCAGTCCGCCGAGGTGGGCGCACATTCCGGCCCACTCTCCGTGCTCAAACCACTCCATCCCGCGATTGCCCTTCGGCATGCTGATCACGCCTCCGGGGCCAGGGCGAAGGTTCATCGTCATTGTGTTGCACTTCTTTACGGACTCATAGAATTCGCGGAGAACCCAGTCATCGCCGGTTCGCTGCCAGACGCGATCCACCAGGTCGACGTAGCAGGTGCCGTTGAGCGAGATCTGCCAGTCGTACGAGGTGGTGACAAAATCCGGCAGGTCGCCGAGCACGCCCAGCCAGAAGGGCGCGGCGCCATCGCTGCGCTGATAGCGTTTGTAAGAGCGGATGTTGGCCAGGGCCAGTTCGGGAAAGAAGAAGACCACCGGCAGGTTGCCGTACCAGTCACAGGGAATACAGCCAAGATCGGGGTCGCCACGGGGGCTCTCGATCAATCCGAAGGCACCGCCCAGAAGCGCCCAATCGTCGAGGGGAGGGCGCGCCTCCACCCAGAGCGCGCATTCGGTAAGGAGACAAAGATTATTGACGAGGCTGTCGCGCAGCCAAAGCGGCAGCGACTCGTCTGCATAGATCACGGCTTGCCAGGCGAGTATCCGCTCGAGCAGGCTCGGGTGATCCCGCGCGATCTGCCGCGCTACATCCAGGGCATCGCTGTAGCGCTCTGCAAACTTCAGCGTGTAGTAGTTTGCGTCGGACCACTGCGAAGCGTTCCACTCAGTCCGGTTGCTAACGGCGTATAGAGGCTGCAGCATCTTCAGGCGTTCCCGCTCCGCGCCCTTCCAGGTTGCGGCATACCAGGTTAGGAAGAAGCGGGAAACCCCTTCTTCGCCAGGATGCAGATCGAAGTTCGTCGCCAGCGATGCCCCGCCGTCTCGATATTCGCAGCCACCTGCAACTGGATCGTGCCGGGGTTGCGGGAGCTCGCCCGCTAACTGGCACCACGATGAAGGCAGCATGGCCGCACCCCTGCGAACGTCCGGATCGTCGCAGGCAAGCACGTAGCCGACGCCCGCGGATGAGACGATGTGCAGACCTGTGATGTCTTCGCGCAAGTCCATGCGCGCAAAGCCGAATCCCAGAGCTTCTTCGGGGTCGGGACCGGGAAAGTTGAAAACCAGAGAGCCCGACTGCGGCGTGGGGGAGTTATTCCGAAGGTGGACCTCAAAGACGATGGCGGGAACGTTCGATGCGGTCAGATCTCCGGGAATGAAAGGCGCCCAAGCGCGTAGACCGACACCGATGGGAGCGGAGGTCTCGAATTCGGCATCGATCACCGGGTAATGGCCGAAATAGTGAATCTCCTGAGCGGGAAGAACCTGTTCGAGAGGAGGCAGTTCCCGCACGTCCGCCTTTTCCGCCGGATGACCGAAGAACGGATCCTGGCAAACATGCACGGGGCCACCGTGCACGACCTCCGGCATGGCCAGCACCCACACCTTGCCGGCAACACTGAGTCCCAGCAAAGGGGACATGAGTTGAGGCTTGCGCGGCATACGCCAGTTCGCGACCGCCGTACATTTCGACCAGGGATTGAAGATGGAACTGAAGCCGCAGATACCGCGCACATCAAGGTCGATGCAGCCGGTGCTGACGCCGCCAAGGGGCAAGCCGCAGCAGGGAGGGCTGGATCCGCGAAACAGGGCGCCGGCGACACTGCCGAGAAAACCGGCGGCTCGGAGCTGGCGCCACACGCGAGCTTCTCCCCCGGCGGAGAAAAGGGAGCCGCGCGCAGGTTCGGAAATGGGCGGTTCCTGCGCGACGGCGGGATTGGACAGGAGCGCAGACAGCGCGGCCAGAGAGAGTCCCTCTCCGCAATGCTGCATAAACTCGCGGCGTGAACAGGAGCGCACCATGATCCCGGCTTTCGAAACGGCACCGATTCTAGCAGATGTTATGTTTATCGCTCAACTATGGAGATATATGATCATCCACATCCAATTCCGGCTGCCCCGTGCAGCCGCGCGTGAGTTGCTGATACAGGAGGAACGAAGATGACTTCCCTCGGGATGAAAAACCTGGCCGATCAATTCGCCCGGGACGGCTACTTTACGCCGGTTCCGGTCCTGACGCGGGAGGAGACGCAGTCGTTCCGATCGGCGTTTGACGATTTCTACGGGCGGAACAAAGCCCGCCTAGCCGGCCTGCCGGCTCGCGAGCAGGCGCAGGTGCTTTCTGAGACTCACATATGTTTCGAATGGGTTTACCATCTGGCATCACACCCGCGGGTTCTCGATACAGTGGAGGCGATTCTCGGGGAGGATCTGCTGATCTGGGGATCGCGCTGGTTTACGAAGATGCCTGGCGACAGGACCTATGTCAGCTGGCATCAGGACGGGACTTATTGGGGGCTGCACCCGCCCAACGTAATCACCGCTTGGATGGCGCTGTCGGACAGCAATCCGGAGAACGGGTGTATGCGCGTGATACCGGGGACCCACCGGGCTGGCACGCTTCCGCAGGTGGAAACCAATGCCCCGGACAACGCTCTATCGCGCGGCCAGGAGATCGCTGTTGAAGTGGATGAGGCGCAGGCAGTGAATCTGACCCTGCAGCCCGGCCAGATGTCGCTGCACCATATCGGCATCGTTCACGGCTCGAAGGTCAATACTTCAGACAAGCCGCGTATCGGCATTGCTGTCCGCTACATCACGCCGGAAGTCGTGCAGGACGCGGTGGAACATCCCTGGGCGATGCTGGTCCGCGGCTCCGATCGCCTGAAGCACTTCGAGCATGTACCGGCTCCAACCGGCGACCAGCCCGAACTGCAGGCCCGGGCGGTCGAGCGCATGATGAGCAGCGTGTTGCAACGGCCTTAGCGGTTTCGCTCCTCAGAACATAGCTACGGGATTGATCGGCGACCCTGTACCGCCGGGGACGGCCAGAGGGCTGGCGAAGAACAGGAACTCGCGGCGGCGATGGGTTTCTGCGTAACGACTGAGCGGCTCCAGATCGCAGTTGTCGATGATGGGCACTCCCAGAGCGCCGATCGTGACCAGGTGAATCGGCATGCGGACGCCTGCGACGCGAGAAGGCAGGAGATCGGCAGCGAGATCGGTCACCAGCACCGCGATGTCGTGCGCTTTGAGCCAGGGGAGGCACGAGGCATGCAGGCCTGCGGAACCGGCTTCGATGTCCCAGGGGCCCTCAGCTGCTTCGCGGGCCCAACGGCCCGTGCGAAGGATCAACGCATCTCCGCTGGCGGGGCGTACTCCCGATCTCTCGACGCAGGCATCGAGATGCTGCGTGCAGATGGCATCGCCCGGAAGCAGATACTGGCGATTGAAGATGCGAGGCATGTCCATCAGGACGCCACGAGTGACGATGCCGTCTTTCATGACCACAACGGACATGCGCTCAGCTCCCGCCGCGGAAACAGACTGCTGAGGAACGCCATTGAATATGGCGCCCTCATGGAAGATGTGGCAGAGGGCGTCCAGGTGGGTCTGCGTGTAACCGTGAAACTGAACGGAGAAGATATCCGCAGCTCCCTCCGCGCCCCGGGTTGCGCCCCAGCTCACCATGGTGTGCTCGAACGGGGCTGAGACGCCCATCCGTTGTTTGATCGCGTCGCGCGCAAGCGAGATGCAGGCGCCCTCGCGGACCAGCGCGGCGGCTGCGATTCGCTTCTGCGGAGTGATGAGATTCAGCGCGCCCAGCTCATCCTCCGCGCCCCAGCGGCCCCAGTTGGAAAGCTCCCGAAACCAGACCTCAATCTGCTCGCGGGTCAGCGCTTCATCGCCGCAGCTCGGAGCCGTGCGTGCTTTTTCCTCCGTCATTGCCCGCTTCCTTCCCCACTCGTTCCGGCTGTAGCATGCGGGGGCGCGTCCGTCTGCTCAAACAGCAGCAGCTCCGAATCCTCCACGGCCTCCAGGCGCACAGGCAGGCCGCGGGCGGTGAGCTCGAGGCCGCTTATCACGACGCTCGTGTGCTGGCTGTCGAGCGTAACTTTATAGTTCTTTCCAGGGTCCAGCCCTCGCGGTTTGAAGACATACCACTCAGGACCGCTGTAGAGCTTCACCAGTGTCGCCCAGCCTTTGCTGCGATCCGGAGAATCGAATTCCATGGCAAACCATGGACTCTCATCGACTCCATGCTCGGCATCGACGGGAGCATGGTGAAAGATGCGGCAGGTCGGCAGCAACGGCCGGATGAAGTCCTTATAGATCTCGACATAGTGGCGATACCTCTCCAGAATCTCCGGGCTGATGTCCTGCAGTGACGGCGCGACCGGTGCCAGCCAGGGCGTGCCGAGACTGAAGGTGACCCGGAGATGCGTATCCAGATGCCCGCGGTTCGATGAATGCGCGGGAATTCCGAAGGCGCTGGCGAACATCTCGATGGGCAGATTGAGGGTCTGGCCACTGAGATTCTGCAATACCTCCGGCATATCGAGCCCATCAGTGGTGTACTGCTCGTCGAACCGGCTCACGAATCCGAAATCATTGCGGCCGCCGCCGGCCGCTGCCTGTTGCAGGATCAACTCGGGGAACTCCTTCTTCACCTGCTCGAAGAGTTGATACGTCGCCTGCTCGTAACGCCAGACGTCGTTCTCCTCCAGACCCTGCCGCATATGGTGGCTCATCCCATAATCGAATCCAGGATTGTAGTCCAGCCGGAAAAGGTCGATCTTGTCGTCTTTAACCATTGCACGAATCTGATCGTGTACGAAGGCTACCGCGTCGGGATTGGTCATATCGATGAGGGCATACGGGGGAATGAACCAGTCCGAATGATCCTTATACATTTTGCTGTGAGTCCAGTCGCCGCGGCCGCCCTGGATTTCGTTGTAGAGACCAAAGAGCATCCCTTTGCTGTGGATGTAGTCCGCGATTGGACGCAGGCCGTGGGGAAAGCGAGTGGAGGACGGCGTCCAGTCCCCGTAGATATCCCACCAGCCGGCATCCACAATAAACAGTTCCGCGCCGAGGGCATGCGCCAGATCGATCTGTTCCAGGATATTTTTCTCGTTCATGCCCGCTACATCGCCGGCAAACTTTGCGATATAGCCCTGATCGCCGGGAACCGCATACTGGATCAGCCACGCACGCTTCGGGTCGCGCGGCGGCTCGACGGTTTTTCGCACGTGCTCGTGCATGGCCTGCACGGCGCTGTCGAGAGAGCCCTGCACCGGTCCCATGTGGACAGCCGGCGTCGTCACCGACTCGCCGGGAGCCAGCACGCGCTGGTACTGCGCGGGATAGTCGGACCAGCCGGAACCCGTGGAGGGTCCACCGCTGAACCACAGGCTGGCGTCCGCGCCAGGGCCATCCTGGTGAATGCTGAGGCGGGTGTTGGTGGAGGAGAATTCCATATCCCAGTTGCCCGTCCACGCAAGGTCGCCGATGAAATACTCGCCCGCAATGTCGTTGCGGGCGATGAAGAAGGGGGCCTTGAAGCCGTGCCCCACATGGGACTCGACCCTGATGGTGTTGTCGGCGAGGGCGGAGCACCCTGCGGGAGTGCAGTCGAAGTGGCGGACATCGGGATCGATGGCCGCCGCGGGTTCCCGCAGGGGCTGCCATTCCAGCCAGCCTTCCCACCCATGCGTGTCCCGCGTAAACGTCCCTAAAGTGAAGACCGGCTTGTCGGGAGGAATGTTCTTTTCGAAGTAGTAGGGCGTCGTCCACAGGCGGCTGGTCCAGGGATTGACGGTGCTCAGTCCGAGAGGCTTTTCTCCGGTATTGCGGATCTCGAGCCAGCGTTCGAAGATGGGCGTGCCGTCCAGCAGGGTGTGGATGAGGACGGTTACAGGAGCCTTGCTGTTGCTCAGTTCCACTACAAAATGGCGGGCGCCGCCGCTGGACGGTTGCTCGCGAGCCCCCACCCAGGTCCAGCCGGAGCTGAGATCGATCGATCCCGAGCGCAATTCAAAAGCTTTGTCGGTGGTGAGTTCATACGGCACATTAATCCGCCCGCCGGCGTTCCAATACCGTCCGCTCCATACCCCGTTGACGAGCCCTTCGGCATAGACGGCATTGCCCGAGTTGTAGCGAACCGTGTGGGTGTCTCCTCCCAGCTGCGCAACATCCGTGTATCCCCGACTGGCGCCCAACGCGACAGGAGTGAGCCAGGCTGCCAGGCATGCCACAGCGGTCCAGGTTGAACTGCGTCTCATGTTCCCTCCGTTCATTCACCCTCGTGCCGGTTTCAATTTCCCACTTCAGTTTGTTCGTCGAGGCCTTGCGGTTCGGCTCTGCCGAAGACCAGATACGTACTTGCGCCGATGACACACACTGCCGCAGTGACGGCAAAAACGGCGTTCCAGGAGAAGATTTTCATCAGATAGCCGCTCGCGGCGGGAGCCAGGACCCCGGCAAGGTTCGCGAATGAACCCTGCACGCCGACGATCACGGCAGCCAGTCCTGGTGCGAGGTCGAGTGACCCGCTGGCGTAGACGGGCGTAGCGGCTGTCATCAGAAGCGAAGCCAGGGAGAGCGTCGCGACGATCAGGATGCCGGAGCGGATCGACGGCAGCACAAGGAGTGCGAGAGCGCTGAGAAGGTAGAGTCCCAGCAGCCGTTTGCGGACCAGCGTTCGCGAACTGTGAGCGCCGACTGTATCGGCAATCCAGGCAAACATGGTCGTTCCGGCCAGAGCGGCGGCAAAGGGTATCGAGGAAGCAAAGGCAGTGCCGGTAACTGAGAAATAGCGTGCCTGCTGGAAATAGGCTGGCAGCCAGGAGAGCAGAACGTAGGCGAACCAGTTTGAGGAAAAATGCAGTATGAGGAGCGCCCATAATGCAGGGCAGGTGCAGAGTTTCTTCCACGGCGTTGGAAGCGCCGGCCGATGAGGGGTGCCGCACGCCGCCGGACGGCGCCAGTTTCGCGGTGCACCTGCGACATAAAGGAGCAGAAGAAGAAGGAGAACACCCAGAAGGGCGAACAGGAAGAAGATGGACTTCCAGCCGCGCATCGCCATCACCATGCCGGCCAGGGGAAAGGCCACGATTGGTCCGGCATAGCCGCCGCTCCAGCAGAAACCCGCGGCACGCGCATATTCGCCACGGGGAAACCACTCGGCGAGGAGAGAGTTGATGGAGGGAAACACTGCACTCTCAAAGACGCCGACCAGAAACCGCATGCAGCACATGCCGCCGAGCGATCGTGAAAGCGGCGTGCAGGCTGTTGTGACCGACCACGCGGCGATGCAAACCGCGAGCACAGGCCATGGTCCGAATCGCTGGACGAGAAGGCCCGCGGGAATGAGGCAGCAGGTATAACCGAGGAAAAAGGCGGACAGGACCCAGCCCATCCGGATGCTGTCCCATCCGTACTGGCTCATGATGGAGGGGACCGCAGTCGCCAGATTGACCCGATCGCAGTATGCAATCAGCAGCAGAATGAAACAGAAGCCGGCGATCTGGAAACGCCGGTCGGACGATCGTTCGCGGGGCGTCAGGACCAGCGGTAACGTCATTCCAGCGCTCCGCTGGCGGCGAGGATGCGGCTCACCAGGTTTCCTGGGGCAGACGCTTCATGAATCCCGTGGCCCTGCAGTGCCAGAGGGAGCGACCACAGGATCATCATCTGATAGAAGTCGTCGCCGTGAAGGACCTTTCCTTCCGCATCCAGGATGTTCGGCATCTCCCACCCCGCTGCGTCTCTCAGGACGATGGCCTCCATCATGCGCCGGGCAATCTCCATTCCATCGTCCCTGCGTCCCTCGTAGATCAGCGTGGCAGCCGCGACAAGGCATTCGCCCGTAAAGATGCCATTGGATTGACGGC
>DASRRO010000032.1:0-2758 GCA_035656855.1 Acidobacteriaceae bacterium
GTCGGCACCAGCTTCTGCGCGAGCTTCTTCACATAATCGCGCTCCTGGATGGTGTTGATGATCGATGCATACGTCGACGGCCGCCCGATGCCCTTCTCCTCCAGCGTCTTCACCAGGCTCGCCTCGTTGAAGCGCGGCGGCGGCTGCGTAAACTTCTGCTGCGGATCGATCCCCACCCGCTCCAGCGCCTGCCCATCCCTCAGCTCCGGCAGCCTGCGGTCCGCCGAGCTATCTTCCCTCGTCGCATCCTTGGCCGCATCGGCGCCATCGCCGTCGGCGCTCGCCGCCGCCAGCTTCTTATCTTCGGCCGCCGCCTTCGCATCGCGCGCCGCCTTTGCCTTCTTGGTCTCTTCCTCGAACCGCAGAAAGCCATCGAACTTCAAAATGCTTCCCGTCGTGCGGAAGTCATAGCTCCCCACGCCGGAGCCGGCCGCCTTCGCCTCGATATCCACCGTCGTCTGGTCGAACACCGCCGGCACCATCTGGCTCGACACCGCGCGCTCCCAGATCAGCTTGTACAGCCGGTACTGCTCATCGCTCAGGTACCGCCGCACCTCCGCCGGAACAAACGCCACATTCGTCGGCCGGATCGCCTCATGCGCATCCTGCGCATCCTTCTTGCTCTTGTAGACGTTCTCATTCGCCGGCAGATATTTGTCGCCGTACTTCTTGCCGACAAACTCGCGAATCTCCTTCACCGCGTCCGGGCTGATGCGCGTCGAATCGGTTCGCATGTACGTAATCAACCCGACCGTTCCCTCGCTGCCCAGCTCCACGCCCTCATACAGCCGCTGCGCCACACCCATCGTCCGTCGCACGTTGAAGCCCAGCCGCCCGGCGGCCTGCTGCTGCAACTGGCTGGTCGTAAACGGAGCCCGCGGATTCTGCCGCCGCTCCTTCTTCTCGATCGACCGCACCCGCCACGTGGCTTTTTCGAGCTGCGCCAGCACCTCATCCACCGCCGCCTTATCCGGCAGCGCGTTGGCCAGAAACTGTTCCTTCCCCTCCGCATCCGTTCCGTTCGACACCCGAATCGGCTGCCCCGCCACGCCCACCATCCGCGCCGTAAACTCGCCATCCTTCGTGCCGGAAGCTTTCAGCACCGCGTCGATATTCCAGTACTCCACCGCCTTGAACGCATTGATCTCGTGCTCGCGCTCCACAATGAGTCTCAGTGCAACGGTTTGCACCCGCCCCGCGCTCAGCCCGCGCTTCACCTTGTCCCACAGCAGCGGCGAAATCTGATACCCCACCAGCCGGTCCAGCACGCGCCGCGTCTGCTGCGCGTCCACCAGGTTCTCGTCCACATCCCGCGTATGTTCGAACGCGGCCTTCACGGCCTTCTTCGTAATCTCGTTAAACGTCACCCGCTGAATCTTCTTCTTATCCTTCACCGAAGGCAGCAGCTGGAACTTCAAATGCGCGGCAATCGCCTCGCCCTCGCGGTCCGGGTCGGCCGCCAGGAACACCGCATCGCTCTTGGCCGCCAGCTTCTTCAGCCGGTCGACGACCTTCTCCTTGCCCGGCGACACGATCAGCGTCGGCGCAAACGTCCGATGCTTCAGCTCCACGCCAATATCGTTCTTCGGCAGGTCCATAATGTGGCCAATCGAGGCCTCCACCACGTACTCGCTGCCCAGGTATTTCCCGATCGTCTTCGCCTTCGCCGGCGACTCCACGATCACTAGATTCTTTGCCATCTATCTCCCTAACGTCATCGGAGCCCCATCCCGCCGTCTCCGTCTTCCAATGTCAATGCACCCTAACACGCCCCGCCGAGGCGAAGTCAAACGGCCAGGTCAAACCCCGGCAGCGCTACCTGCCCTACGGATCACGACCCTTCACCGTTCCGTTGGACGTTCCTCCCGCTCACTTTGCCCATATTTTTTGAGTTGTCATCCTGACCCTGAGTGCAACGAAGAGGAAGCGGAAAGCTCCGCTCTCGCCTTGTCATCCTTCGCCGCAGGCGGAGAAACTGCGTTTGCCCCTGCCTCTGGTTGTCATTCCGCAGCGCGGCGGAGGAATCCGCAGTTGCCCTTGCTTTTCTTTCTGTCATTCCGACCCTGAGAGCAGCGAAGGGGGAGGAACCTGCTTTCCCAGCTCTCATCGCCGCCACGCCTCAGAAGCATCGCACATAATTCTTGCCCGGCATCTGCCGCACCCGCCCGGCAAGCTCCAGCTCAAACAGCGCCGTAAAGATCTCACCCGACACCAGTTTCGGCTCCAGCCGCTCGATCAGCTCATCCAGCTGAAGCGCCTCATCCTGCCGTAACTCGCTGAAAACAAGGAGCTCATGCTCCCCCATCTTCGGTCCGGGGCCAGCACCGTCGTTAAATAAGGATGCGCTCGCCCTGCCCGGCGATTCATTCCCCGCCCCCAGCGCATCCTCCAGCGCTACCCGAATCTGCGTCGGCAGATCCTCCCAAATGTCCTCCCATGTTGCAGTTAGCTTGGCCCCCTGCTTGATCAGCGTATTCGGCCCCCAGGCGTTCTTATTGGTTGCATTGCCCGGCACCGCATACACATCCCGTCCCTGCTCCAGCGCGCACCGCGCCGTGATCCGGGTCCCCGAATACTCCGCCCCCTCCACCACCAGCACCCCCACGCTCATCCCGCTCAGCGTCCGGTTGCGGATCGGAAAGTTCTGCGGCGCCGGAAACGTCCCCAGCGGAAACTCGCTCACAATCGCCCCGCCCGTCTCCACAATCTGCTCCGCCAGCTTTTTATTCTCCTTCGGATAGATCACGTCGACGCCCGT
>DASRRO010000033.1:0-34010 GCA_035656855.1 Acidobacteriaceae bacterium
CATAGTGCAACTCTGCACCGCTGCCGAAGCGCACCATACGGTTTGCGATGTCGAAGCCGACAGCCTCGTCCATCAGAACCTCGGTGTTGCTGGTGTGGCGGAGCATGGTGCGGAGGGGCGACGCAATGTCGGCGGGGGAGAGGACGGCCAGCCCGACCTGATAGAGCAGAGGCTGGAACGTGAAGTGGTTGCGCCGGTCCACCAGCGTGATATCGACAGGGAGCTTGGCCAGAGCTTTTGCTGCATGGGTTCCGGCGAATCCGCCGCCGATGATCAGGACGCGGGGTCGCCGATGGTTTCCCTCATTCGCCATGCCGTTTCCTCCTGTCACTAAGAAGATGCGTCCGAAGGGCAAAGGAATGCAGTTTCTGGAGTTACACGGGCGGGGAAATCCGGATTAGCCGAAGCGGGCGCGGCGCACGCCTTGCCGGAAGTCCTTGCCGCCCATTCCGACCAGAACGCACATCTCAGAGAGCCGGGAACGCATGCGCTCGCCAATGCGGTCGCCGAGAGTCTCCTCGCCACCGCCCGAGCCTTTAGCTCGGGGAACCCCGCCGGGGGGCAGGTCAGCGTAGTTGGTGGTAATGATCGTGGTGCGCTTGTCGTTGTAGCGGGTGTTGAGGACGAGGGCGACCGTGTCCCAAACCCAGTCAGTGGGCTTCGCGGCGCCCAGTTCGTCGAGAACGAGGACCTCGGCGTCAAAGACGGGCCGGAGGATCTCCATTTCGGTGACCGCCACCTGAGGATTGTAGGAATTCTGGATCTCTTTGAGGAGTTCCCGGTAGTCACAAAAGAGTCCGCGGACGCTCTTCTCGATGATGAGTGCCTGGAGGATGCCGACGGCGAGATGGGTTTTGCCGATGCCGACGGAGCCGGTGAGAAGGAGGCCCTGGCCGGCGGTGGTCACTGGATAGCCATCGACGAAGCGGCGGGCCATCAGGTGGGCGGCGGCGAGAGAGCGGTCCGCTCCCGGAAAACTGGCCTCGTAGCTATCGAGGGAGCAGTGCTCATAGCGGGTGGGGATGCCGGCCCGCTTCATAAGCCGAGCCGCGCGCTGCTCGACCTGGCACTCGCAGGCTTCCATGGTGTTGCCGCCGCCGGGATTCGCGCGAATCCTCACGCCGGCGCCGCCGCATCTGGGACAAACAGGGATCATGGGAACGATTCAGTATCGCAGGTTGGGCGGGGTGGAAAAGGGGGCGGCAGTGTGGGTTCCCGGGGCGATGCCGGTTCGGGATGCTAGCCTCAATGCGTGTCTTCGCCATCGGAGCAGATAATCGGACTGTATCAGCGGCATGCCGAGGCGTTCGACCGGATGCGAAGCCGGCACCTGTTTGAAAAGCCCACGCTCGATCCATTCCTCGCTCTCCTGCAGCCTGGCGCTTCCATCCTCGATATGGGTTGCGGTTCCGGCGAGCCGATCGCTCGTTATCTTACCGACTCGGGGTACAGGATCACGGGGATCGACTCCTCGCCGGCCCTCATCGATCTTTGTCGCAGCCGCCTACCGAGTCAGAAGTGGGTGGTTGCGGACATGCGGGCGCTGGATCTGGGTCGGCAATTCGACGGCATTCTCGCATGGGACAGCTTCTTTCATCTTTCCTGTGAGGCGCAGGGCAGGATGTTCCCCATTTTTCGGCAGCATGCTGCTCGGCGGGCGGCGCTGCTGTTTACGAGCGGCCCGTGCCATGGCGACGTGTTGGGGACCTTTGAAGGCGAGCCGCTCTACCATGCCAGTCTCGACCCAGCCGAGTACAGGGCCCTCCTGGATACAGCAGGATTCGACGTTGTCGCGCACATCGTGGAGGATACCGCTTGTGGAGGGCACACGGCGTGGCTGGCGCAGGGGCGGTGAGGACGGCAAAATCACCCAATCCGAGGTAATCTTCCGGGGCGCGGCTGGGCGATATATGATGGGGAATCGGATGGACTGATCAGCACATCCGGCCCACCCACGGTCATTTCAGATTCATTTTTCAGCACGTTGAACAGGCAGGAGCGAACGTGTGCGCCCGTGGAGCCGGGATCAGAAGAGAGGAAAGCAACCCGGTGACCCAGGCAAAATCGGCGGTAGTGGTTGGCGCCCAGTGGGGCGATGAAGGCAAAGGGAAGATTGTCGATGTGCTGTCGGAGCGCTTCTCGGTGGTGGCCCGGTATGCGGGCGGCCACAATGCCGGCCACACCGTCATCATCAACGGCCAGAAGTTCATTCTGCAACTGGTGCCGTGCGGGGTTTTGCGTCCGGATTGCCGGGGTGTGATCGGGAACGGCGTGGTCCTCGATCCGATGGCATTTCTGAAGGAGACGGGACGGCTGCGGGAGCTGGGGATCGACGTGGACAGCCGGCTGTTTATCTCCAATCGGGCCCAGGTGATCCTGCCGTATCACCGCATGATCGAACTGGCGGCGGAGAGCGCGCCTGGTCGGCAGAAAATTGGCACAACCAGCCGCGGAATTGGCCCGGCTTATGAAGACAAAATGGCGCGCAACGGGCTGCGCGTCGTGGACCTGTTGAACAGGGACCTGCTGAAAACACACATCGAGAATGCCTGCGGGGAAAAGAACGCGATCGCGCATGCGCTGTTCGGGACCGAACCGCTGGATCCGGCGCAGATGTACGAGGAATACGCCCACGCCGCAGAGAAGATTCGGCCCTTTGTAACGGATACGGCCCTGCTGCTCAACCAGGCGCTGGGCGAGGGGCACAGCGTGATGTTCGAAGGGGCTCAGGGCACGATGCTGGACATCGATCACGGGACCTATCCCTTCGTGACCTCATCTTCGTCGGCGGCGGGTGGAGCCTCGATCGGAACGGGTGTGGGACCTACGCGCATTGGAACGGTGATCGGGGTGACCAAGGCTTACGTGACCCGGGTCGGCGAAGGGCCCTTCCCGACCGAGATCCACGATGCCTCGGGCGAGGCGCTGCGGGCGCGCGGACAGGAATTTGGCGCCGTGACAGGGCGGCCGCGGCGCTGCGGCTGGCTGGACCTGCCTCTGCTGCGGTATTCGAACCAGATCAACGGCACGGACTGGCTGGTTGTGACCAAGATGGACGTGCTGGATGAACTGGAAGAGATCCCGGTGTGCACCGGATACGAAATCGAGGGAAAGAGCTGCGACACGATGCCGGCCGATGTGCGGGGGATGGAGGCAATCCGGCCCGTGTACACTCGGCTGCAGGGCTGGAGAACGTCGACGGAAGGGATTCGGAACTTCGACGAACTGCCGAAGCGAGCGCAGGAGTATCTGCGCTTCATGGAAAGGGAGACGGGGGCGAAAATCGCGATCGTCTCCACGGGGCCGGACCGGGATCAGACGCTGGAGTTGCCGGAGTTCCGCGAAACGATGCGGCGGATCGCCGGGAAGTGAGATCGACGCATCAGAGAACAGAGCCAGACGAGAACGCATGATCAGCTTCACCGTTCGCATGACATTTCGCTCGGACGATCGCCCGCGCATCGCTGAGTTGCTGACCACCCTGGCTGAGGCCTCGCGGAAGGAACCGGGGTGTGTTACTTACGTTCCGCACACCGTGGAGGGAGAGCCCGACACGGTCGTGGTTTACGAGCAGTACACGGATCAGAAGGCGGTCGAAGCGCACCGGGCGAGCAAGCACTTCCGGGAGTGCGTGGTTGGGGGTTTGTATCAGCTGATGCTGGAGCGTCAGGTGGAGAACCTGACGGCGCTGGGCTGATTCCGTTTCCGATGTCAGGACCCTCCATGCAGTCATTGCTGCGTTCGGCGCGTCTGAAAGGGTACGGGCGGGGAGAGAGAGAACCTGCTCACAGCGCTTGATGACGGTCCGGGAGCGAATGCGAACAGTTGGACAGTTCTTCTTTGACGTTCCGCGGGAAGGCGGGCTACCATCCGGTACGACGATGCGCCGCCAACAGGGCTCCGCAAGCTATCGACCCGCTGCTCGCCTGAAGAGGGCTCTGCCGGCTCTGACCGTTCTGTTGCTGCTGCCGGCGTGCAACCTGGCCTGGGGCTTTCCGCACCATGAGCGGACGAATATCCGAAAGGATATCGAGTCGCTGGAGCAACAATGGCGACAGGCCATTCTGACGAATAACGTCAGCGAAATGGATCACCTGCTGGCAGATGATTACATTGGCATTACGTCGAACGGCACGGTCGAAAGCAGGGCCCAGGACCTGGCGCAGCGAAGAGCAGGGACGGTGCGGATCACGGAACTGGACCTGAGCGACATGCACATTCGGGTCTATGGGGACACAGCTGTGGTGACGTCACAGGCCCAACTTCAGGGCACGAATGGCGCCAGCGACATCAGCGGGGAGTACCGGTACACCCGGGTTTACAATCGGCGGCTGGGGCAGTGGAAGATCGTGAGCTTCGAGGCCAGCCGGATGAATGATTTCGACGCGAGGGCCAAAAAGCACTGAAGGAACCGGGTCCCGGCCAGGGTCACCCGGTGCCCGACAGCAAATGACGACGCACCCGCTAAATCCGTACCGCATCTAACCGTCAAAGCGAGTTGATATACTAAATTGCGGCGTGGCGCGTCCACGCTGAGGAGAAAAACCCATCGATAAGCGTTCCGCGAAGCAGTTTGTCCGTATTAACGATCGGATTCGCGCACGGGAAGTGCGCGTGATCGACGAAAAGGGAGAGCAACTGGGGATTCTTGCCCCGTTTGAGGCGCTCAAAATCGCCCGCGAACGCGGGCTGGACCTTGTAGAGGTTTCGCCGACGGCCGTACCGCCGGTCTGCCGTATACAGGATTATGGCAAGTTTCTCTACGAGAAGGAAAAGAGCGACCGCGCCGCCAAGAAGCGTCAAAAAGTGATCATCGTGAAGGAAGTGAAGTTCTCGGTCACTATCGATGATCATGATTACGAGACGCGGCGCAATCAGGCCATTCGTTTCCTGAAAGAAGGCGACAAGGTGAAGGCATCGCTGCGCTTCAAAGGGCGCCAGATGGCTCACCGGGAGCTGGGCTACGCGATCATCAACCGGCTGATTCAGGACATCGGCGAAAACGGCATTGTGGAGTTCATGCCACGCATGGAAGGCAATACGCTGCATGCGATTGTCGCGCCGGGCAAGAAAGAGGCGCCGAAGAAGCCGATCCCACCGCGCCCGGTGGCTCCGGCGGCTGCACCCCAGCCACAGTCCGCGCAGTAAGCCACTCCCAGAGCGCGGCCTGGCTCCGGCGCGCTGGCAGCGGACCGGCTATTCAGCGCGCAATGCTTCCACTGGATTGAGGCTGGCCGTTCGCCGCGACGGCACGTAGCTGGCCAGTGCTGCCGCTCCGCAGAGGGCTACACCGGCGCACGTGTAGATTAGCGGATCCATCGGGCTGGTGTGGAAGAGCAGGGATGCGAGCAGGCGGGTGACCCCCAGGGCGACCGCCACGCCGCAGACGATGCCGCAGCCGGCAAGCAGCAGCCCCTCGCGGACAAAGAGGCCGGTGATGTCGTTGCGCTGGGCGCCCATGGCGATGCGGATCCCGATCTCCCGGCGGCGCTGTGTGGCTGAGTAGGCGACCACGCCGTAAAGTCCGACCAGACCGAGCAGGAGGGCGATCCCAGCCGCCAGCGCCAGCATGACGAGAGTGAAGGCCGTGCGCGCCATGGAGCGGTTGTAGAGGAAAGCCTCTGTGCGCACATCGGCAATCGGCAGGTTCGCGTCGACGGACCAGATGGCGCGGCGAACGTCGCTGACAAGGCTCTCGGAGCCAGCCCGAGGGGTGCGAATGGCGAAGACGACCCAGCGGCGAATATTATCCTTCTGGCTCTCGAAATTGTTCATCAGGATCGGCCACCACACGATGTCGGAGGCATCCTTGTTCATGCCCTGATCGTGGATATCGCCGACGACGCCAACGACCCGACGCCAGTCATCTTTCGAGCTGACGCGAATCTCCTTCCCGAGCGCCTGCTGCGGTGTTCCCCAAAACTGGCGGGCCAGCTTATCCGAAACGACGGCGACGGGCAGATGCTGGTAGTCGTCTTCCCACGTGAAATCGTGTCCTGCAAGGATGGGAATGCCCATCGTGGCGAAGTAGCCGGGCGAGGCGAATTTGAAATGGCGCAGAGGGGGCATGGAGCCGTCGGCGTAGTTGTGATCCCGGGCGAAAACAGGATCGTTCCAGTCGTTGTTATCCATGGGGACTGAGTTCGCATAGGCGGCGCTGGAGACGCCAGGGATGGCGGCGATCTTCTCGAGCATGGCCTGCTGCATGCGGACCACTTTGTCAGCGTCCGCCACCTCGGCATCGGGGATGGAAAGTGAAAGGGTCTGCATCGTCGCTGGATCGGTGAAGCCGGGGCTCACGTGGGTGAGAGCGTGGAAAGTGCGGATCATGAGTCCGGAACAGACGAGAAGCACAAAAGCGAGGCTGACCTGGATGACCACCAGGATGTTGCGAGTGCGATGGCGTTCTCGTCCCTGGCTGACGGTGCGGCCGCCCTCGCGGAGACCGGTGCCGACGTGCGCGCCGGCGTAGCGGAGGGCTGGTATGGAACCGAAGAGGAGGCTGCAGCCGAGGGCGACGAGGAGAGTAAAGCCCAGCACCGGAAGATCGATGCCGATGTCATGCAGGCGTGGCAGGCCCTGAGGCGCAACGGCTAAGAGGAGGCGCAACGCGCCCCAGGCGAGCGCAAGCCCCAGCACACTGCCGGCTATGCCGAGCATGACACTCTCGAGGAGAAACTCACGGGCGATCCGCCACCGGCTGGCTCCAAGGGCGGCGCAGACGGCCAATTCCTGGTGACGGCCCTCCGCGCGGACCAGCAGAAGGTTGGCTACGTTCGCGCAGGCGATCAGCAGCACCACGCCGATGCTGCCCATCAGGACCCAGAGAAGCTCACTGACATCGCCGACAACATCCTGGCGGAGGGGACGGATCTTCGGTGCCAGACGTGCCTTGTGAAACAGGTCGAGGTTGAAGCCTGGCGGGGGCGGAAAGCTGGTCCAAACGGCCGGAATCATCCGTGCAACGTCGGCATTGGCGGCCTGGAGGGTAACTCCGGGCTTCAGCCTCGCGATGCCCTCGTAGCTGAACTGGCCCAGCGCGGTCTTGTTGCGATCGAACTGCAGGGGCAGAAAGAGCGCCGGCTCGTCCCAGTCGAGAAAGTGAAAATTGCGGGGCATGACCCCGATGATTTGTCGTGGTTTGCCATCCACGGTGATGGATTGACCGAGGATGCTGCGATTGCCGCCGAAATGCCGCTGCCAGAATCCGTAGTCGAGGATGATGGTGTCGGGCCCGTTGAGCGCGACATCGGCGGGATTGAAGCCACGGCCAAGCATCGGTGCGATGCCAAGGACCGGCAAGAGGCCTTCGGTAACGTCGAGCGCGGGAACATGCTCCGGGGAGCCGTGGCCGGTGATGCTCACTGAATCGCCCTGATAGAGGCCGATGTCCTGGAAGACGCGATTCTGCTCACGGTAGATGAAGTAATTGGACGGCGCCATGTTGACGAGGTCCATGTTGAGCCCGGCAGCCGTATGCCAGACGCCGACGAGCTCTTCCGGCCGGGGATAGGGGAGGGGCTTGAGCAGCACGCCTTCGACAACGCTGAAGACAGCAATATTGGCGCCTACACCCGCAGCCAGCGTGATAAGGGTGATGAGGGTAAACATGGGAGAGCGCAGTAGCCTGCGCACCACCTGCCGAGTCTGGATTGTCCATTCCATGACAAATCACTCCCCAGCGCCTGCTCTGTCCCTGCGCCGCGTCTGAGGTGGTTACGCAGGAATGAGAACGGCGGTTCCCAGGGAAAAAAAGAGGCCTCCCGAACGGGAGGCCCTGGGCCAACTGAGATGTTAACCATCAGAACTGGTAGGAGATGGTGCCGTAGACCGACCGCGGCGCACCAGGATACGCGTTGATGTATCCGCTGGGAGGTGTCTGCCCGGCCGGGAACAGAGGAGCGAAGTATCCTCCGCTGGAGATGTACTCCCACTCGTTGTACTGCGAGTTGCCGAGGTTCATCATATCCAGCCTGAGGTTGAACGATTGCTTCTCAAAGGTGACCGGAGCCACGAACGAGAGGTTTGCAGTGGTGTAGGCCGACATGGTCTGCGCCGTCGGTTCGCCGGTGTTGTTGGACCACAGGTGCTGCGAACCGGTCGTCTCCACCCAGAAGCGGGGCTCGAGCAACTCGCGGTGGTGGAACTGGATGCCATAGTAGAGTCCGGTATTCAACGTCACATCCGGGACATACGAGACGGGGAGGTTGTTGTAAAACGAACATCCGGCAGTGGGATTCGAAGGCGTGCCGCAGGAAGCTTCGGTGCCGCCGGTAACGTAGTTGGTGAAGTTCGACGCTTCACCCGCGAAATTCAGGAAGAAATGGATATTGCTGCGAGGATCGTCGTCGAAGAACAGATCCACGCCGTGGTAGGTGGAGTTGCCGCCGCTGGTGAGTTCGACGCCGGTAGCCGTTTCAACGTCGATTTCCTGGTTTGTGTAATCGAGATGGTAGTAATTCACTCCGGCAATGAAATTCTTCAGTCCGGGCGCGTTGGTGAAATGAACTTTCACGCCACCCTGGCTATATGCACCCTTGGCCAGCATGTAATAGGCCGGATTGACTGCCTGGAACATGCCGCCGCCGCCGCCCAGCGCGGGCGAGCGGTAGGTGGTGTCATAGCCGCCATAGAGCGTGATCCAGGAACGAGGCATGACCGAAACGTCGATGGAGGGTTCGACAGCTGAGCGGCTCTCGTGCGCCCCACACTGCGATCCAGCATCTTTGGCTACGCTGCCGTCGGGAGTAGCAACCGGGGTCCCCCAGAGGTTGTAATACGGATCCGTCGCATTGCTGCCGGTCTGCGGATAGAGCGCGCAGTGCGTCTGGTAGACAGGAGAATTAGACGGAGACACCGTTCCATCAGCGTTTTGCACGAAGTAAGTGCTCGCGGCAAAGGTGAAGTCCCGCGCCGCCTGATCGCTGTAGCTGGTGCTGAATCCATCCACCCGCACCCCGGGAATGATGTGGATTTGCGGAATCGGATGGAAGTCGTCCTGCGCGTAGAACGTCACGTTGTCCTGCTGAAAGTATCCTGAGCGGAATTTCGATCCTGCGCCCACGATCTGCTGAGCGCCGCTTGCTCCGTCGGCAGGGTTGTAGAACAGGTTGTGGGTGTTATAGACCTCGTGCAGCAGATAGCCGCCGAAATCGACGGTGTTGTAGGGCAGAACCTCGGTCATCCCCGCTTCGTCGCCAAAGATGTTGCTGTGCGGGTTGTTCCACTCGTCCACCTGCGCACCCTGGCTGAGAGCATCGTCGTTGCGGCGGTGGAAGCGCCGAATATGGGTGTACCAGGTCGTATTCTGCACGGTTGTCTTTGGGCCCAGGAACAGATGCTGGCGCGCATAGCCCATGAACATTTCGTTGGTGTCGTATTTGTTGTAGGCCGCAAAAGGCAGCGAACTGTAGAAGCCGGTGGTTGGCTCGCTGTAGTGGGAGCCGTTGGGTTCGACGAGGCCAACATCGGTGGTGGGAATGACCTGGGCGCGATAGCCACCGGCCTTTGAATAGAAAGTGGCGAACGCGAGACTGCCGGCGGAAAAGGTCTTCAGTGTCTTGCCGAAGACGGAACCATTCTTAGCCGGGTTAGCGAAGCCATCCGGCCCCGCGCGGAAATCGTCGCCGCGTCCCAAACCGCCACCCACGACCGTAGACCAGCCTTTGAAGGCCCCGGTGTTGCCGACGAGGGCGAAGTTCTGCTGGCCGTAGGGGCCCTGTGTTCCTTCAAGGCTCAGGTGGCGATCCACCGTCGGCTGGACAGGCGTGTACTCTACGCGGCCGCCCACGTCGGTGTACCAGCGATGATCCGGCTGGCCCGGTCCGTACGTCACCGCCATGTCCTGAATGATGAGGTTCTGCGGCATGGTTGCCGATTGCCACAAGCCGGTGGCCGCATCGACTACGGGAACGCCGTCATAAGTGATTCCCAGCGAGCCCGGCTCAGTGAAGCTGGTCGCCTCGCCCGCCCATCCCTGCTGAATGCCGTTCAGCAGAATGCTGTATTTGGTCGCACCTGTTTCTCCATAGCCGACGACGTTGGCGCCCGGGGTGAACGATACCATTTGTGCGCCGCCCGCCACCGGTCCTGCCGCTTCGATCTGCTTGCGGTCCAGCACGCGCAGCGTCCCGGGCGTGACCATCACATCTTCACGGCTGGGCACGGGTTTGGCCTCCGGATCAACGGTGCCGCGGACCATCACGCTTTGGGCCAAAGCCGCCACTTTCAGCGTGGCGTCGATCGTCGTCACGCCCTGCGCGGAGGGTGCCAACCGCTGCGTGAAGGATTCAAATCCTGACTTCTGTACGGCCAGCACTTGTGGGTCGTGCGACACATGGGTGAAGAGGAACTGTCCGTCGGCGCCAGTCGTCGTGTTCCGGACCGTATTGGTGGCCAAATCGGTGAGAGAAACGGCTGCGTTGGGAATAGTGGCGCCGGCGACGTCGGCAACTTTGCCCTGAATCCTGGTCGCGTCCTGGGCTCGGAGCGCGGTCGCGGCGAGCAGACAGCTGCAGACGAGTGTGATTGCGAAGACGATCTTGCGCACGTTTCCTGGTCTCCTTCGATGCGGTGATGGCTGAACAATAAGGGCGGCCTCCGAGGCCACTGCCTCAGACCTGCTCTTTGTCTGCTCCCGAATACACAGTCAGGGCGATGCTGAACACAGCGAATCATTCCGCTCCTGAAGAAGCGGACGACAGCCGGTTGTGCAAAGGAAAGGGAGAGCGGCTTAGACAGTCATCGGGGGCGGAGGCCGGAAGGAGAAGTGAATCAGAAAACGCGATCTGTCTATGGCAGGAACCCCGGGGGCCGGCAGGAGAATCGGATCAAACCCTACCCGCGTCCTGCCGAAGAGGCCGGGGACGAGCATAGCCAGCGCTACGAACACAGTCTGCGGCAAAGAGGCGCGCACCGAGGGTACGGCGCCCCCAGCCGGCCGCTCCCGCTCCGACAAAAGCTTCGCCATTGTGATTCGCGGATGCCGATCCGGGTGTTTGTGGTACAGCGAGCACTTGTATTCGGTGCCCCACAGGAAGACTGCAGATGCCAGGCATGCGACCGCAAGAGCCATGAGCGCGAGCGTGAGCCGCTTTGTCAGAATTCTGTTCATTCAATATTTGCGGGGAATAACCGAGAGCCGCAACGAGGCAGGAGCAACGGAGCCAGCCACTCGGAATTATGCAGGGATCATTGTTACTAATTAGTGAAAATGCGGTTAACCATGTGAACGTTTGGTGAATTTGGAAGGCTGGGCGCAACTCCCTTTCTTCTTTGTCACCTGGCCTTGCCGGACTCTTCGCCGTGCGAGCGCAGTCGGCTCTTTCTGCCGTGAAGCAGCGGGCGGGGACATGGTCGTTGAACCGGAAAGAAGGGACTGCGCGTGGCGAATGCGGGGCGATGCTCGAAGGTTCAGGCGCCGAATCGGGCTGCGGCGCGGAGTCTGGCTTTGGCGGCTTCTTCCTCGCGGCTCTTCGGTGGAGCACTGGTGGCAAGGGAATCGATCAGGCGCGCGGAGCTGGCGGCGATTTCATCGATGGCCTGCTGGAACGCGGCTTCATTCGCCTGGGAAGGCTTCGTGAAGCCGCTGATCTTTCGGACGTACTGCAGGGAAGCGGCGCGGATTTCGTCGTCCGTAACAGGCGGATCGAAGTTGAAAAGCGGCTTGATGTTGCGGCACATGGCGGTCCTGCCTGGTTCTCGGGTTCGGTTAGTGGGCGACAGCGGCCGGTTCGCGCAGCCAGCCATAGAGCGGGAACTGCTCGGCAAGCTCAAGAACCTGGGCGCGAATCCTGGCCAGCGCCGAGGAGTCGGAGCGGTGTTCGAGGGCTAATGCAATCCATCCACCGATGAGGCGCATTTCTGCTTCCTTCATCCCGCGCGTCGTGAGCGCGGGGGTGCCGATGCGGATGCCCGAAGGCCTGAGCGGCGGGTTGGTGTCGAAGGGGATCGCATTCTTGTTGACGGTGATGCCGGCTTCGCCGAGCGCAGCTTCCGCCTCGCTGCCCAGCATGCCTTTGGCGAAGACATCCACCAGCATCAAATGGGTGTCGGTGCCGCCGGAGATGATGCGGTAGCCGGCATCGGCCAGAGTCTCTGCCAGCACTTTGGCGTTGGCGACAATCTGCTCAGCATAGGTCTTGAAGTCGGGCTGCAGCGCTTCGCGGAAGGCCACTGCTTTGGCTGCGATGATGTGCACCAAAGGTCCACCCTGCTGGCCGGGAAAGACAGATTTGTCGATGGCCGCGGCGAGGTCCTGTTTGCACAGGATGAGACCGGCACGCGGTCCGCGCAACGTCTTGTGCGTGGTGGTGGTAACGATCTGCGCGTGCGGGACGGGCGACGGATGCGCGCCACCCGCGACGAGCCCGGCGAAGTGGGCCATGTCGACCATGAGGATGGCACCGACGCTGTCAGCAATCTGGCGCATACGGACGAATTCGAAGAAGCGCGGGTAGGCGCTGCCGCCGCCAACGATGACTTTGGGCTTCTCGCGCAGGGCGATCTGTTCCAGCTCATCGTAGTCGATGGTCTCAGTGTCTTTGCGCACGGCATAGGAGACGACGCGATAAAGCTTGCCGGAGAAGTTCAGCTTGTGTCCGTGAGTGAGGTGGCCGCCCATAGCGAGGTCGAGACCAAGCAGGGTGTCGCCGGGTTGGAGAATCGCTGCGTAGGCAGCAGCGTTAGCTTGAGAGCCGGAATGGGGCTGCACATTGGCGTGCTCAGCGCCGAAGATCTGTTTGGCGCGGTCGCGGGCGAGGTTCTCGACGACATCCGCGAACTCGCAGCCGCCGTAGTAACGGCGCCCCGGATACCCCTCGGCATATTTGTTCGTGTAGACGGACCCGGCGGCTTCCAGCACGGCGCGGCTGACGAAGTTCTCCGAAGCGATCATCTCCAGGCCTTCGTGCTGGCGGCGGATTTCAGCGTCGATGGCGGTGGAGATCTCGGGATCTTCGAAGGGCAGGCTCTGGGACATGCGGTCGGACATGAAAACAGGGTACAGGGAACAGGGTGTAGGGTACAGAGTCTGAAGCGGCTCACTCGTGGGGTGGCAGCGGCTCCGGCCACTGGAGGACGCCGTATTTGCCATTGGGTTCTTTGGTCAGGACGGGAGCGTAGAGACCGAGGAGTTTACGCTGCCACCAGTCGCCGGTCGCGCGCTTTTCCGCGAGCGTGGTGAACCAGTACTGCCACAGGACAGCACGGACGTATTTCGGCGGGTTGGGAAACGGAACTCCGGCAAACAGTGAGAGAACGGCCGGGTCTCCATCAAGGAGTCGCTCTTCTGTGAAAGGGACGATTTGGGCCTGCTGGAAGTCGGTGAGCGAGGCAAACCACAGGTTCCAGTCGAAGCGGGGCTGATAGGGAGCGTAGATCCCCGGAGCCTGATTGAGTGCCTGAGGCTTGAAGCGGAAGGGATACGTCGTCCAGGTCTGGTCGTCATTGGATCCCTGGAACTCGATCTCGTAGCGGCCGCGGGTCATCACGGCAAAAAGGCCGTACTGGTTGGCAATCCGAAAGGGCTCGAGCACGACGATGGGCGTGGTGGGAAGCGGCACATCGGGCCAGGGCATGCGAATCAGCTCGGCTGTTGTCACATAAGCGATCCAGGTGAGCAGGACGGCCGTCACGGCGAGGCGCATCGCGACGATATGGGCGCGGGGGCCGCGGACGGGGCGGACGGTGCGCATGGGTTCGTCGGCCGGGTGGACGATAGAGAGGGACGGCTCGGATTCGGCTTCCTGCTCCGATGCTGTGGGATGGTCAAGCTGGATGCGGAAACGCAACGGGAGGAGCCAGCGGACGCTGCGATCGTCCAGCAGCAGGAAACCCAGAGCGAAGACCAGGTAGTTCAGGAACGCGTAGTTGGCCGTAAGGATGACGCCGAGTTCCCATGGCGTGACGATGAAGAAGCAGATCAGGCGCAGCCGCCGCGGGAGGAAAAGCATCCACACGATGCCGATCTCCATGACGAGCGTGGCGCCAGCGGTGGCGACGTGGAACCAGTGAGGCAGATGCTGGACGTAGTAGCCGATCCAGGTGGGCAGCGGACCGTTTTGGTAGTACTCGTCCATCGCGGTCAGATGGCGCCATTCAGGGTCGCCGGAGAGCAGCTTAACGATGCCGGACTCGAAATAGATGCGGAACCATTCCCACAAAAGGAGAAACAATGCGGCGCGGGACGGAGGAGAATCAATGCCGAGACCGGGCCAGAGGCCGCCGGGGGCAAAGAAGAGCGCGAGCAAGCCGGCCTCGAGCAGCATACCGTCGGATTGATAGCCGGAGAAGTCGCCGGCTGACGAGACAAAGGAGAGGAAGCAGACGAAGCAGAGAAAGAAGCTCAGGCGCGGCCAGGCATTGAGGAATGCGGCGACCGAGGCGAGCAGGCCGATCCACGTCACCGCCATCATCCAGTGTGAGCCGGATGAGATCCAGAACAACGTGGGCGCGTACCAGAAACGCAGAGAACCGGCGCCGTGGGCAACGGCGGTGAGAAAATTGCGGGCCGGCAGGATGCCCCGCGGCCCAATCAGTCCTTCAATCTGGAAGACGAGAGCCAGGAAGGCCGAGAAGTAGATGGCGGCCAGCGCGCGGAGGAAGAACCAGCGTGGGACAAAACGGTTCCGCGGGCCGGAGTCAGCCGCAAAGAGCCAGTGGACGACGTTGCGCGGAGTGCGGTCCATGAAATATCCGGGCGCCCTGAGGTGAGCGGCGCGCCAGTTCTTCTATGGGATGATACGGCTTCGACGCTTCAGGGTTTTTTTTGGCCGTCGGAACAGGAAGACGATGGCCGCCAAAGTGATGAGGGCGATGATGCCCTGGGAAATGACGCAGTAGAGGCACCACACCTCGAGCACGTGGGCTTCAACGTTGCTGAGGTAGAGGGCAAAGCCCAGGCCGATGAGGGCCAGCACGAGCGTGGCCGCCGGCAGACGCCGGAAGGCGGCGAAGGCGATCAGAGCATAACCAACGATTCCAAGAGCCGCCACGGGAACGCCGGCAATCATCGAATAGCGGCTGTGGTTCACAATGCCACAATCCCAGTGCGAATTGATATCGCAGGGCTCGACGCCGTGGTAGTAGTGCACATGGAGGGCAAGGCCGGACACCACGATTCCGGCGAGAGCGAGCAGAACGATCAGATAGCGCATAAGTCTTCTGTTCGATCAGTCTATCGCGTTGCCGGACATCGACAGCAAGTGGGCGAGCACTACTGAAAGAAGACGATCAGCGCGAAGAGGAAGATCCAGAAGAGCCCCATCGCGTGCCAGTACCAGGCCGTGCAGTCGACAGCGATCTGGCGCAGTTCCACCTTGCGGAATCGAAACATCGCGACCAGAGCGAAGAGAAGCGCTCCGATGCCGACGATGAGGTGGAAAGCGTGTGTGCCAGTGACCAGGTAGAAGAAGTGGCTGTTGGGGTTGGAGGAGAAGAAGAAGCCTTCGCGCGAAAGCTGTTCCCATGCGATCCATTGTCCGGCGAGAAAGAGGAGTCCGAGGACGATGGTGGCGATCAGCCACGGAGCGGCGCGGCGCACGGCCGGACGTCCGAGCCCAAGCCATTCCTCCATGACGTCGATCTCGTGAAAGAGCTGGCGGCGAGCGGTTTCCATCGTCAGCGTGGAAAGGAGCAGAATCGCGGTGTTGATCCAGAGGATGGGCGGCGCCTGGAGCGGGTGCCAGTCGGAGATGAAGGTGTCGGCAGCGCTGATATGGCCGGAGCTGGGACGAACGAAGAAGGCGCTCACCAGAACGGCAAAGAAGACGAAGTCGCCGGCCAGACCGCTGAACATGGCCAGCCGGAAGCGAACAAGCTGTTCGCGGGGGCCGCGCCGCCCGGAAGGACGGGAGTCCCAGTTCTCGTCGCCGCCACCGCCGCCTGTGGGTCGGCGATCGACGGGCGGCTTGCCGCCGTACCCGGTATCTCTGCGCTCGGTTTCGACCTGATGGCGGGTGAACGTGGCGGGCATGGGGGACTCCGTTTCGAGTTCTAAAAGCTTACTCCCGTTGGGTCGCGGAAAGACACTCCCGCAGGATTAAGAAGACCGCACCCTGGGTTCGCTCGTTGCCCATTGCGGCAGGAAATCCTGCTGAGGAGCGGCTGTCGGTCCATAGACGTAAGGACCGTTCCTGACAATGGGATGCAGGATCGGGGACCACTCAAGAGTGGTCGCGCGCCAGGGATTCGCGTCAACATGCGAACACCGCCGGACGCTCCAGAGAATGTTCATCAGGAAAACAATCTGGGCGGCGGCCAGCAGGAAGGCCGACCAGGTTATACCACGTTCCACGGGGAGGAGATTCGCGAAAGTGGTGACCGGTCCGGCAAGTTGGGCGTAATGGCGCGGCTCCCCGGCGAGGCCGGCCAGGTGCATCGGGAAGAAGGTGCCGTAGGCGGCGACGAGCGAGATCCAGAAGTGAATTTGGCCGAGCATTTCGTTCAGAAGGCGTCCGGTCAGGAGCGGGTACCAGTAATAGATGCCGGCGAAAACGGAGAAGACGCCAGCCATGGCCATGACCAGGTGGAAATGTGCCACGACAAAAAAGGTGTTGTGCAGGTAAGCGTCCAGTGCCGGCTGGGCCAGGATGGGTCCGGTGAGGCCGCCCGCAATGAAGAAGGAGAGGAAGCCCAGGGTGAAGAGTAACGGTGAGGCGACCTGCAGGCGTCCGCGGAAGAGCATCGCCAGCCAGGTGAGCACCTCTGCGGAACTGGGAACCGCGATGGCGATGGTGGTGAGGCCGAAGGCGGTTCCGGCATAGGGATTCATGCCGGAGACGAACATGTGATGGCCCCAGACGCCTAAACCCAGCACTCCGATGAGCAGCGTGCAGACGACCATGAGTCCGTAGGCGGGAACTGACCGCCGGGTGAAGTTGGCGAGAAGCGATGAGGCCAAACCCATCCCGGGAAGGATCGAAATGTAGACCTCCGGATGGCCAAAGAACCAGAAGAGGTGCAGCCACAGCATCGGTGAACCGGAGCCTGGTCGTTGCACGATCCCGTTCAGAACTTCGCCGGAGGGGAGAAAGAAGCTGGTTCCGAAGTGGCGATCCGTCAGCAGCATGGCCGCCGCGGCCAGCAGCGCGCTGAAGGCAATCACGGTAAGGCCGGAGCTGACCAGCCAGGACCACACCGTGAGCGGGAGACGCCGAAAGGTCATCCCCGAACACCGCAGTCTGAGGATCGTGACCAGGAAGTTGACCGACGCAGCCTCGGCGGCCACGCAGAAAAGCGCGATCGCAATAATCCAAAGGTCCATGCCCGCGCCCTGACCGGGACCGGCAGCGGCGAACTCAGTGAACGGTGGATAGCTGGTCCATCCGGCGATGGGAGCGCCCTGAGGAACGAAGAAGGCGGAGAGAAGCGTCAGAAACGAGGCCAGGGTAATCCAGAAGGCGGCAGCATTCAGCTTCGGGAAGGCCATGCGGGTTGCGCCAATCTGTGCAGGAAGAACGAGGTTGGGGAAGGCGCTCTGGGGCACAATGGTCAGGACGAAGAAGACCATCAGCGTACCGTGCATGGTGACCAGGGCCAGGTAGTCCTCGGGCTTGAGGACGCCGTAGAAGGGCAACGCAAGAGCGGGCCAGGTGCGATGCAGGCGCATCAGCAGGGAGAGAAGCGTCCCGGCGATGACAGCGGCCAGGCCAAGGAAAAGGTAAAGGATGGCGAGCTGGCGATGGTCCGTGGTGAAGACCCGGCGGCGCAGGAAGCTCACGGTCATGGCCGAGCTCCGGATGCATCTGCCAGCAAAGATTTCTCGCGGGAGGCAATCCAGCGGTCGTAGTCGGGTTGCGACAGGACGCGCAGGCGCGCCTGCATGCGGGCATGCCCGAGTCCGCAGACCTGGCTGCAGAGGATCACGTAATCTCCGGGGACTGTGGGAGTGAATTGCAAGTGGCCGATCAGGCCGGGAATAGCGTCCTGTTTGAGGCGCATCCCGGGAATAAACAGGCCATGGATGACATCCTGCGAGCGAAGGCGGAGATCAACAGGGCGGCCGGCGGGCAGGGTGAGAATCGACGAGACGATGTCATCGGCGCTATGCGGATCCGCAGGATCGAGGCCCAGCGGATTACCGTTCGGCGCGCTCACCAGCGCTGGCCTGATTCGGCCATACGCGTCGTCGGCCCCCGGATAGCGGAAATACCACTGGAACTGGACGCCCGTGACCTCTACCTGGACCGGATGCTCGGCGGGTCCCGCCTCGCGCCGCGCAGCCCATAGTTGGTGGCCGGTGAAGTCCATGGCGATATAGAGGCCCGTGACGGCGAGAAGAACGAGGAGTTCGCCGATGAAGAAAGCTTTGCTCGGCCGAACCATGGTGGGCCCGGCCGTCGAGCGTCGCAGGCGCCAGAGGAGCGCTGAAACCAGCAGCGCCTGTGACATTACGAAGAGCCAGAACACCACGGCAAGATTCCAGCGCAGCAGGTGGTCGAGCGTGACGCCGTCGAGCGCGCCGTTGGGTGGAAGCCAGTTCATGGGACTGGCTTCCAGCTTATTGCTTTTTGGAGCGGTGCGAGGCGTGGTCCCGAACCAGGTCGACAAAGCGCTGATGAACGCGGCGGTCGCTGGACAGTTCAGGGTGGAACGTGGCCGCCATGATGTGGCCCTGTTTAACCAAAACGGGGAAACCGTCGCGTTGGGCGAGGACCTGCACATCATCGCCGGTTTTCACGATGCGCGGGGCGCGGATGTAAACCATCTCCAGCGGGCCGCCGGGCAGTTCGGTATCGCCCGTCTCAATCGAGCTGTCGATTTGGCGGCCATAGGCATTGCGTTCAACCGTGGCGTTCAGTACGCCGAGGCTCGCCTGAGCCGGATGAGTGACGTCGGTGGCCAGAAGGATGCAGCCGGCACAGGTTCCGAACGTCGGCTTACTGCGAACAAAATCCTGCAGCGACGCGAGAAAGCCTCCGCGCTCCAGGAATTTCAGGAATGTCGTCGACTCGCCACCAGGAATGATCAGACCGTCGATGCCGGCGAGTTCCTCCGGCTTGCGGACTAGGATCGGCTCGGCTCCGGCCTCGCGGACCGCCTGTGCGTGAGCGTCATAGTCGCCCTGGATGGCGAGTACGCCGATCTTCGGAACAGAAAGGGATTGTGCCTGGGATGGGGTCGACAATTTCGGTGCTCTTCCTTACTCCAGCCTAAATCGTGCAAAGGAAAAGCGCGCCGGTAGTTCCGACGCGCGTTTTGCGCCGCAAGGCGCTTCTCCCGGGACGGCCAGCCCCGGCTAGTTCCCGCGGGTTTGCAGCAGCTGGGATTCTTCGATCGCGGCGGCAGCCAGGCCTTTCATTGTGCCCGTAACCTGCTCCGCTACCTCGGCCAGGATCTTCGCATCGTTGTAATGCGTGGTCGCAATAACGATAGCTTTCGCGCGCGAGACGGCCTCTTCGCGTTCCTTCGGGTTCTTCTCCACGTCGAGGGGAGTCGCACGCTCTTTCATAAAGATTCCCGACCCGACGAAGATTGCCTCCGCACCCAGCTGCATCATCAGGGCAGCGTCGGCGGGAGTGGCAATGCCGCCGGCGGAGAAGTTGGGCACAGGCAGCTTGCCGGTTTGCGCCACCATGCGAATCAGCTCATAGGGCGCCTGATGCTCCTTGGCGGCCGCATAGAGTTCCTGGTCGGAGAGAACGGTGAGCGCCTTCATCTCGCGGACGATCTGGCGCATGTGCTGGACGGCGTGGACCACATCGCCCGTTCCCGCTTCACCCTTCGTGCGGATCATGGCTGCGCCTTCGGCGATGCGGCGGAGCGCTTCGCCCAGATTCCTCGCGCCGCAGACAAAAGGCGTCGTGAAGGCGTGCTTATCGATGTGGTGGGCTTCGTCGGCAGGGGTCAGTACCTCAGACTCGTCGATAAAGTCGACACCGATCTCCTGGAGGATCTGCGCCTCGGCAAAGTGGCCGATGCGGGCCTTGGCCATCACCGGAATCGAGACCGTATCGATAATCTCCCTGATGAGTTTGGGGCTCGCCATGCGGGCGACGCCACCCTCGGCGCGGATCATGGCAGGCACGCGCTCCAGAGCCATGACGGAAACCGCTCCGGCTTCCTCGGCGATGCGGGCCTGCTCGACGTTCATCACGTCCATGATGACGCCGCCCTTGAGCATTTCGGCGAGCCCGACTTTGAGACGCAGTGTGGTGCCCGACGTGGAGTTGGTCGCGGGGGTGTTCTTTCCGGTGCCGCTTCCGTTGTGAATATTGGCCATGTGAAGCTCCTCTCGATCCCGACCGGTCGCTGGGCCAGTCGGGGCCACGCGCTCCCAGTGGCAAATTTCGCCGGGCGGAACCGTCATCGATAGTTCCGTTGCAGGGTGGGAGACGACGGGGTTTGAAGCTTCAGTTTATCAAGTTTCGGGTGGCACCTTTTTTTAGCCGCTGGCGCCGCCTGTCGTATTCAGCTCCCGGTAGAAGCCGAGGTCCTGGCCCCTGAGCATCTTGGTGATGTACGCGATCTGGCCGTAGTGCAGCCCGAAGTGCTCCACGACCTGGTAAACGGCATCGAGTCCGTGGACGTGATAGCCCTGAATCTCCATCGCGGCGAGCAGGTCGGCCTCGGCAAGGCGATCGAGAACAAAGCGCGCTTCCAGAAGCGTGGCTTCGAGACGGGCGATCAGTTCGGGGCCCGAGAGCTGGCCGGCAGTCGCGAATTCGGCGGGCCGGTCGCGACGATCTTCCTGTCGGTTGAAAGAATCAACTAGCCATTGGCGGACATTTCCGTTGAGGTGAAGGAGCAGGTTGCCAATGGAATTTGAGGATAGGTTGGGGCGCCACCAGATCTGCTCGTCGGTCAGGGATTCCACGCAGGAGCGCAGGCGCGGCCAGTGCTGCTTCAGCAGCTTGTCGCGGGAGAAAAGCAGAAACAGGTTCGTGGATGTCGGCTGAAATTGCGCGGAAGCACTTTCGGACATAGCGGCCTCTGTGAACACGATGGGCGATGGGGCTGAACGTCGTCAAGAGGTCTGGACATTCAGTCGATGTCGAGTTGCGTCCTGAGCAGTTGGGCGATGGCAGGGCGGCTGTCGGTCCAGACCTGCCATTCGGCGACGCACCATCGCCGGATCATCCCATCGCGATCATGGCCCGGATCGGCGGCGAGCACGTCAGCCACAGTCAAATCGGCGTGCCGCGCAGGCCACGGAAGCACCGGCCACGGCAAGCGGCGCGGCGCCAGCTGCATGTGAACTCGCTGAATCCGCAGGCCGGTGAAGCCGCGCTCAGCATGCAGATAAAGCCCCAGCACCGCAAAAACGACAGAGAGTGGTTTGCTGGCTGCGGTCGCGTGCTGTGCGGTAAAGGTGTCGATGGCGAGCTGGTGGAGGAATTCTTCCCGGGGCTGCGCGAGCGTGTAGAAGGAGAGCTCGTCGAAGAGCGCCTGGTCAGGATGAGGCTCGGTCGCGATGCGGGTCATGGGATCTGCTAGCTTGTGTGATCGAGGATGATCTTCCAGTTCCCGGATTCCTTTTCAAAGACGAGGGAGAAAACTCCTGAAGCATTGCCTCCTGCTGACTGGTCGCGCGCGAGGTGAAAGTAGCCAGTGACCACAGCGTGATCGACGCCGAGCAGCCGCACCTCTAAGCCGGTGAAGTCCAGGCGCCCCATCGCCGCACGCGAGGAATATTTGCCCAGATAGCGCGCCAGTATTGAGGCATAGCCGTGCTGAATTCCGGTCCCGATAAAGGTTGTTCGGGTGGAGTTGGCGTACCCGCGCATGAAGGCGGGAATGTCGCCGCGGTTCCACGCAGCCACCTGGGCGGCGAGAACCTGACGAATCTGGTGGTCGGGACTGAGATTCGCCGATTGGGCAAGCAAAGACGAACCGGCGAGCAGGGCGACACACCAAACGGAGTGACGGCAGGGATGACGCATGGATTTCATCAGCGACCTCGTGCGCCATCCAGAATAGCGGATCGGAGGCCAAAGTCAGGACCCGCGTCTTGAACACTCGCCCCGTCTACACTCTTCAGGTGAAGAGATTCCACGCAAAGTTTCTGCGCTCGGCCACCTCCGCGACGCAGTTCCCGCCTGAAGGGGCCCCGGAAGTCGCTTTTCTGGGCCGATCGAACGTTGGGAAATCGAGTTTGATCAACGCCCTGCTCGGGTCGCGTGAGGCGCGGGTCTCCTCGACGCCGGGGCGAACGCGGGCGATCAATTTTTTTGCGCTCACCGACACGCCGGAGAGGCAGCAGGCCCAGCTCATTTTTGCCGATCTGCCGGGATACGGGTACGCGAAGCTGTCGAAATCGATATCGGCGGAGTGGCCGAAGTTCATTGAGCCCTATCTGCTTCATCGGCCCACGCTCGCGCTGTGCGTGTGCCTCGTGGACAGCACGATTCCTCCCAGAGCCAGCGATGCGCAACTGCTGGAGTTTCTCCAGGCGGCACAAAGGGATTCCCTGGTTGTCGCGACGAAGGCGGATCGACTCTCCGGAAACGGTCGCGCGCAGGCGCTGAAGAAGCTCCACGACGCTTACGGTGAGCGTGTTCTGCTGGTTTCCGCGAAAACAGGCGCCGGGATGAAGGAGCTCTGGGGTGAAATTCAGCGGACTGCGGACAGCGAATAGCGGACAGGAAGGGGCAACTGCCCGATGGCGGCTGGCTCAGGCGCGCAGACGAGCGAGCAGTTGGCTCGGGTGCAGCGGCTTGAGCAGAACCTCGAAATGATGGCCGCGGAGCCGCGCGTCGCTGAGCAGGTCAGCGGTAGCGGCCTGCCCGGAGAGCAGGAGAACGCGGCAGGCAGGATGCATGGCGCAGATTTCAATCGCGGCGTCGATGCCTGTCATTCCCGGCATAACAACATCCGCCAGAAAGACGTCGGGATAACGGCTTCGGGCCGCTTCAACGGCTTTGTGGCCGCTGTAGACGATCTCCGCATCGAAGCCCGCCTGCTTCAGAATCAGGCCGAGTGTATCGGCGATAAGCCGTTCGTCATCGGCGATCAGGACTCTGGGCCGAATCCGCGATGCGTCAGGGGTATCCATGGAGCCCTTTTTGGTTCCGATCCCGCATGCAATAGAAGGAATGTGCAGTGAGTATAGCCCGGCCGCCCAACAGTCCAGTTGATTTTTCCGGAATCGGGAGTCCGGCAGGCGCGCGTGGAGGCGGCCTGACGTCGAGCTGCGGCCAGCCGCCGCAGGCGGCAGCTTTTGACTTCGAAAGAGAGACGATTTATAACGGGCTTTCCGGTTCGGAGATCGTTCCGGGGAAGGCGCGAAGGCGCGGCGGGAACGCCCGCAGGCGTGTTCGCGACAACATAACCATTGCCATGGGATGCTCGGGAAGGCGGTGAAAATCCGCCACTGCCCCGCAACTGTAAGCGCGTGTTTCTGCGTCAGGTAAATGGCGCAGAGAAGAGCCGGACCAAATTGCCACTGAAGCTCAGGCTTCGGGAAGGCGGTTCGGTGCAAGCGCGAGTCAGGAGACCGGTCCCATGCGCCAAAGTACCGCGTTCCGAGGGGAACGGAGGAGACCATGACATTTTTCTCACGGCCGGCGCGCCGATCGCTTCCTGCATTTTTGCTGTGTGTCTTTCTCCTGGGGTCCGGGACTGCTCTGCATGCGGTGAGCGTGCATGGAACGGTGACCGACCCGTTGGGCTATCCTATCGCCAACGCCGTCGTGGGCCTGGTCCACGACGGGAAAGTCCTCATCGATGGACGCACGGCACCCGACGGCACCTACACGCTGGTGATCTCTGCCAGCGGACGCTTTTATGTGCTGGCCACGGGGCATTCGTTTCGGCAACTGGCCACGCAGAGCTTTTACGCGGGCCAGCTGGACAACGTCACGCAGAACATCGTCCTGGAGCCGGAATGGGTTCGGCAGTCGGTGGTTGTGACTGCAACCGGCGAGCCGCAGCCGCAGGCGCAGGTGAGCGCATCGGTGACCGGGCTGAGTGCGACCCAGTTTGAGAATGACGCACTGCTGGTCGATTCGCTGCGCGCGGTTCCAGGCGTGAATGTGGTGCAGACAGGCGAACGCGGTGGCGAGACCTCGCTGTTCATTCGCGGCGGAAGCTCGACGGCCAACCGGGTCCTGCTGGACGGAGTTCCCATTGAGGATGTGGGCGGCCGTTTCGACTTTGGCAATCAGGCAACGACCGGCCTGGCCAGCGTCGAGGTCTATCGGGGGCCGAACTCCGTGCTGTACGGATCCGATGCCGCAGCAGGGGTTGTGGCGCTGACCACGCCGCGCGGGAGCACCTCCTTTCCGTCGCTGCTTTATGACGGCGATGCCGGAAATTTCAAGGGTTACCGGAATCAGGTGCAGCTGGGTGGGATGAAACGGAAGCTGGACTACTACGGCGGCTACTCCAATCTGCAGATGCAGAACTCGATTCCGGGCGAAGGCTACCACAACGACACGGAGGCGGCGAACCTGGGATGGAGCTGGTCGGCGAAGACGCAGGCGCGCGTGACGGGTCGCAACACCAACTCGGCCACCGGCGTGCCATCCGGCAACAGCGGGTACTCCTTTTACGGGCTTGCCAACGACGGGAAAGAACTGGATCAGGACACCTACATGTCCGCGACTATCGATCACACGATCCGGGATGCGTGGAAGGCGACGGTGCGCTACGGGCTAATTCGCAAGCGTGAGGAGAGCCAGCAGTGGTATCCGGCGGGAAATCTGCTGGCGGGAAACTTTGTGGAGGCGGGCAATTACTTCGGCAATAACGTCACCGTTCCGGGTGCTAATGGAACCTCGACCACCGGTCAGGCTCTGTTGAACTTCGGGACCGCGTTCGGGAGCGTCTATCCATGGAAGCTGGATCTGGCGTCGAATCGCGACAGCCTCTACGCCGAGACCAATTACCAGCACGGGCCGCACCTCGGCGTGATTGGCGCGTTCCGCTATGAGGACGAGCGCGGGCTGGAGGCGGAGCCGGCGTATGCCTTCCGGCAGGGACTGGAACGTGAGAACTATGACTACCAGGCGCAGGTCGGTGGGCAATTCAGGAATCGCCTCTTCTACACGGCCGCGGGCGGGGTAGAGCAGAACGGCCTCTTCGGACTGGTGGGCACGCCGCACGCGGGCGTGTCCTGGTATGTTGTGCGGCCCGGACAGGGCATCTTCCACGGAACGAAGGTGAAGTTCAACTTCGCGCGCGGCTATCAGGAGCCAACCCTCGATCAGCAGAACGGGTCGCTTTATAGTTTCCTGGTCGCCAATGGCGGGCAGGCGACCGCCGCGCAGTACGGCATCGTTCCAATCGGCGAGGAGCAGTCGCGGAGTTATGATGGCGGCTTGGAGCAGAGCCTTTTCAATGAAAAAGTAATCGCGCGGGTGACTTATTTCCACAACGAATTCGGCAATCAGATTGAGCCGGTTCCGGCGACGCTGGTGCCGCAGCTGCTGCCGGCCTTATCGCCGGCGCAGCAGCAGCAGCTGGAAGGATTTCTGACCAACAACTACGCGTACGAACTGGATCTGAACTCACTCGCCTGGCGAGCGATTGGCATCGAGTCTGAACTCGAATACGGTTTGGGACGCAACCTGTATCTGCGCGGGGGATACACCTACCTGGACTCCGGAGTCCAGCATTCGTTCTCCTCCGATGCGGTTGGGCCGAGCTACAACCCGAATTATCCCGGAGTGCCGATTGGCAACTATGCACCGCTGGCCGGAGCGCGTCCCTTCCGGCAGCCTCCTCATACCGGCTTTACCAGCGTGATCTATACCGGGCGCAAGTGGACCGCGGTCGTGAACGCCGCCTATGCCAGCCGCAGCGACGATTCGACCTATCTGGGCGGCCTGGACGTGAACGGCGGGAACACGCTGCTGCTGCCCAACCGCAATCTGGATTACGCATACACGAAGATCGACCTGGGCGGCAGCTATCAGATTCGGCCGTGGTCGGCGGTGTACACGCAACTCGACAACCTCAGCAGCAACCAGCACATCGGTCCGATCGGGTATCCGTCGCTGCCGTTCACTTTCCGGACCGGCCTGCGGTTCACGCTGAAGCTGGGGCCACGCTGAGGGGGGCGTCCACAGGAACGGGCGGCTGGACGGTCTTAGTCGGCTGCCCCCGGAACGCCCTCGTCGGCCTGCCTGCTTTCGCTGGGCAGGTAGACCATCATCGCTGTCCCGGTCTGCGGACCTTCCGCACGGCTGCGGCAGCGGATGGATCCACCACGCCGCAGGAGCAGGTCGCGGACGATCCATAGGCCGAGGCCGGTGCCCACATCGCGCTTGGTGGTAAAGAAGGGGGTAAAGATCTTCTGGCGGATTGCCCTGGGAATGCCGGTGCCCTGGTCGGCAACGACAAGGCGGATGCCTGGAGCGCCGGTCTGCGGATGGCGGGAGGCCCAGGCGTGCACGCTAAGCCGGCAGTCCTGCGGCGAAGCGTCGATGGCGTTGGAAATCAGATTGGAGACGATCTGCTTGAATTCACCCTGCAGGATGCAGAGGGACAGGTTTTTGGGAATGTCGACGGCGATCTGCATTCCCTTGTGGCGGAAGCGGCGATCGTAAATGGCCAGGACCTCGGCAACCGCGCTGGCCACGGGAAGCTGGAGCGGCGAAGAGGTGTCGCGATAGAAGCCCAGGGTCTGGCGGGCGATGTGAGCGACGCGCTTCAGTTCTTCATCCGCGGTCGCGAGGCAGGACCTCACCGACTCCGGCAGATTGGGATCATTGCAGGCCAGGTAGAGGAGATTCGTGACCGCCTCAAGAGGATTGTTGATCTCATGGGCTACAGTTGCGGCGAGCCGACCGACGGAAGCAAGGCGCTCCGTAGTCCGGAGAGCGTCTTCGAGCTTCTTCTGCTCCGTGATGTCACGCAGGATCTTCGCCGCGCCAACGATCTTGCCCTGCTGATCGCGGACCGGCGAGACGGTGAGCGAGACGTGGATGCGCTCACCGGATTTGCGGACGCGGATGGTTTCAAAGTGCTCGATGCGCTCGCCGGCCTGGATTTTGCGCAGGATCTCCGGCTCATCCTTATGGAGCTCGGGCGGAATGACGGTAAGGATGGACTTCCCCACGATTTCGTCGGCGGTGTAGCCAAGGATGCGCTCAGCGGCGACGTTCCAGCTGGTGATGATGCCGTTGAGGTCCTTGCTGGCGATGGCGTCGTCAGAGGATTCGACGATGGCGGCGAGCCGCATCTGAGCTTCGTCGGCGCGGCGTTTCTCGCCGATGTCGAGGAGAAAGCAGTGCGTGAGGACCAGCTTACCGTCGCGCGCGTGTGGAGTTGCGTCCATCCGGAACCAGCGCAGGTGGCCGTCGCCGCAGAGGAGCTGGAGTTCGAAGCCGCAGAGATTCTCACCGGAGGCCACCCGCTGCAGGATCTCGGGCAAATGCGCTGGATCCGCAAGGAACTCGGCGAGGGAATGGCCGACAAACCGGGCCTCATCGTAGCCGAGAGCCAATAGTTCGCTCCGGTTGGCCCACAAAACGGCTCCGTCAGGAGCCAGCCAGAGCATGCCGATCGCCGCGTTCTCGAGAACGCGGAGGAACTCGGTTTCCCCGCCTGGGAATGCATGCTGTGGCCTCTGCCGGAGTTCTGCCTGGCGTTCCGCGGAAAGTTCCGGCCACACCACGGCGAGCCGGCGATCCTCATCGACCGATTTTTTGTCAGGTTGCCGAGGATCGAGGGGCGAAGCGGTGGCTGCGACGGGTTCGTCGGGTCGTCGCGCGCGAGTCGCAGAGGACTTTGTCATGATGAAGGGCCCGGGGGCAGAAGACAGAACGGGGCATCGCCCTGTTTACTGACAGGAGTCGTTCTTAGGTTCGATGGGCCCGGAGTGGAAAAACGATGTACCGGAACCGCGACTTTGGCCAGTCGCGGCCCCAAATGAGTTATTGGCGGCGCGAGGGACGGACAGCTTCCTGCGCGTGGACTGCGCCGTTGGGCGGAACCGGCGGCGGCGTGGGGACGGGCTCGGCGGCTTTGACCCCGATGCCGAGCTTCTGGCGGAGCTGGGTGTCGATTTTGGCGAAGGTATCGCGATTGTCCTTGAGGAACTGGCGGACATTTTCGCGACCCTGGCCGATGCGCTCGCCGGAGTAGCTGAACCAGGCGCCGCTCTTCTCGACGATGTTGTTGGCGACCGCGAGGTCGAGGACGTCGCCCTCCCGGGAGATGCCTTCGCCGTAGAGGATGTCAAATTCTGCTTCGCGGAACGGCGCGGCGACCTTGTTCTTGACGATCTTGACGCGGGTGCGGGAGCCGACAACGGTGTCGCCGTCCTTGACGGCCTGGATGCGGCGGATGTCAATGCGGACCGAGGAGTAGAACTTGAGGGCGCGGCCGCCGGTGGTGGTTTCCGGATTGCCGAACATGACGCCAATTTTTTCGCGGATCTGATTGATGAAAATCAATGAGGTACGCGATTTCGAGACGGTTCCGGTGAGCTTCCGAAGCGCCTGGGACATGAGGCGGGCCTGGAGGCCCATGTGGGAGTCGCCCATTTCGCCGTCCAGTTCCGCTTTGGGAACGAGGGCGGCGACGGAGTCGACGACGAGCACGTCGATGGCTCCGGAGCGGACGAGGGCTTCGGTGATCTCGAGGGCCTGCTCGCCGTAGTCGGGCTGGGAGATGAGGAGGTTGTCGATGTCGACGCCAAGTTTTTTGGCGTACTGCGGGTCGAGGGCGTGCTCCGCGTCGACGAAGGCGGCGAGGCCGCCGGCTTTCTGGGCTTCGGCAATGATCTGCAGGGTAATGGTGGTTTTGCCGGAAGATTCAGGGCCGAAGATCTCGATGACGCGGCCGCGGGGAACGCCGCCGACGCCGAGGGCGGCGTCGAAGGAGATGGAGCCGGTGGAGATGACGGAGATGGGGACAATGGCCTCTTTGCTGCCGAGGCGCATGATGGATCCCTTGCCGAACTGCTTTTCAATCTGCGCAAGCGCCAGGTCTACGGCGCGCTGACGGTCATCTGCCACGGGAAAACTCCAATCCGGTGTCCTGATTTGGGACGAATTGCCCCGAGTCTACCATCGGGTTCAGCGGGTGCTGCTGGCCGGTCGAGCAGAAAGCGCCCGGTGGTAATGGGGACTGTCGAGCAGCATACAGCGGAGCGGCCTGTGGAGAACAGGGGGCGAAACTCCGGGGTACGGGGGACAGGGTACTGGGCACGGGCGACAGGGCACAGGCCGCAGAGTGCAGCTGCGATCCGCGTTCGTGGGCTGAGGTGAACCCCCACCCCCCGGGGGGGATTAACTTTTTTGCTAAGTCCATTGTTTGCTGGTAAGTGCGAGTTTGGCTTGAGGCCTTCAAACGGTTTGTACCGGGAAACAGGGTAGATTTTTGGGGGCTCCAACGCAGCGGACAGCGAAGGAGCGGACAGCAAAGGAGCGGACAGCGGACAGGGAGTTCGAAAACAGCGGACAGCAAAGGAGCGGACAGCGGATAGGGAGTTCCAAACAGCGGACAGGGAGTTCCAAACAGCGGACAGGGAGTTTGAAAACAGCGGACAGCAAAGGAGCGGACAGCGGGTTGCGGACAGGCGGAAACATAGTGCTTGTTTGAGGGCTCTAAACCGGGGGACAGCCGGCGGAAGGTGGCTCCTGAGCAGTGTCGGTCGATGGAGTTCGCGATCATGGCCGCTTCTTTCTTGCGGGGCGACTCGAGGGGCGTGGGCGGGGCGTGGACGGGCCTGGGGTGAGGGTCTCACAGGCTACGGTGCCGGTACCGGCATCGAGGGTGAGACGGAGGTGCTGACTGCGGCGTGGGTGATAGACGAGCGCCGGCCGAAAGCAGGCGATGCAGGTTCCGGAGGGGCGGCGGACGCTGGGATAGACAATTCCATTCGACCCTTCGAAGAGGAGCCGGGTGGCGAGGGCCTGCGAGGAGGCGTAGCACTGCGGGATGGGTTCAGGCTGGAGGCAATCCTTCCGCTCCGCGGCAGCGAGGGTATGGAAGGAAGCGGAGAAGTCGGCGAGGAATTCGACGTAATCGAAGACGAGCGGTCCCTGGATGCGGGCGTTGGCGAGGAAGCGGCGGCGGTGAAAGGCGACTTCGGCGATGGAGGTTTCGAGTTCGAAGCCGGCGTACCAGGCGCCACGCTGGGCGCTGTGGAAGCGGCCGCCGAAAGGGCCGGGGTGGGTGAAGGCGGCGTTGACGATGTCGGCCTCGGGCACGCCGAGGAGCAGTTCGCCGGGACCGATGGCGGGATTGGCTCCGCGCTCGGAGACTTTGCGCTCGTTGGTGGCGGCGTCGAGCTCGCTGAGGTCGGCCAGAACATCGGCGGGCAGAGGGAGGGTTTCAAGGACGCTGGCGCCTGCCTTATCCGCAAGCCTGGCGGGGATGAGCCGGTGGGTTCCTGCCTGGTCGAATTGTTCGAGAAGCGCCAATGAAACTCCTCGATTGGGCTGATGAAGCGGTCCGCTGATGAGCGGTTAGCGAAAAACCGGTCAGCTAATGAAGCGGTCCGCTGGTGACGGGTTAGCCGAAAAACCGGTCAGCTGATGAAGCGGTCAGATGAAAAGGCGTCAGTTGGAAACGCGGAAATCTCATACCCCATTTAGTGGCCGCCTCGGGCTGCGTCGAGGAGGCTGCGGACCTGCTGCAGTCCCGGAATGCCTTCGCGCACGATGTAGTCGAGGGGCAACTGGCCGCGGAAGAGGAGATGGTCGTTGGGCTGGGCGATCCAGCGGTCGGCGAGGTCGTCGGGGAGGAGAATGTGGAGCGCCTTGTAGATGCCGACGATGTACGAGATGCGGGTGAGTTCGTCCTGGCGAAGGGTTCCGGCGGCGGTGCGGAGCTTGTAGACAGTGGAGCGAGGCATGCCGCCGAGGAGGTCGCCGGCTCGCTCGACAGGGATTTGCCACTTGTCGATGATGGCGAAGAAGCCGTCGATGGCGGACTGGCTGAGGCGCTCGCGGGTGGGGCGGCGGCTAAGGTCGGGGGCGGTGTCGAATTGGTATCCGGGTGCGGCGTAGGCAGGAAGGGTCGCCATGGCTTTCCTCTGGGACTATTGTCTCACTGTGGATTAATATAGTCTATTTATGGATTTAAATGTGGGCGGCGATGTTCCTTCAAAAAAAACATTGTGATTTGGGCATGTGTGGCAAGCACAGTAGTTGCGAGACGCGGTTTTTGTATGTGTGGCAAATACGGTAGTTACCAGGGGCCTCAAATACAAGTGTGGCAAATAAAGGGGATAGGCTCCAGCACACAGCGGACCCGCGAACACGGCTGGTGGTCGCAAAGCAGCCTTCATCCCTCTTGTGGCAGGTTCGGCCCCGAAGGGAAAAGCCCGCGCGCGGCGGGCTTTTTTCTTTTTCTATCCATACTTTCAGTATGGCAGTTTTGGGCGGGTATTTTGGCGGGGAAGTTGTTTTGTATCAGCGGTTGTTACTTTCGTCAGGGTCGGAGGGGGCTTGACAGGATTTCCACAGAAGGGTGGAAAAAGCCATAGTGGGCCCAATGTGGGTTGCGGACGGGCGGAGGGCATACCGGAATGGGACAACCGGATTTCCGGGAACAGTACGATCGGCACAAAGGGAAACCGAAATCTGTTGAGGAACGGCCGGCGGGGGCGTTTGCTTCTTGCTATGGGGTGAACCTGGCCGGCGCCCGGCGGGGGGTGGCTCGAACACTATGACGTTTCGGCTAACGGGCGAGGCGGTCGAAGCGGCTGGCCACCTTGTCGGGCATGGGCCGCCGTTGGGCTTCGGGCCGGATCATTGAGCCATACCGACCTCAGGCCGCCATTGTTCAGAACAGGATGCCATTTGGGATGTGCATCCACCACGCTGTTGGGGTGATCTGCGAGATCGCGATCTGGCCCGCTATGTAAAGCGGCAGCATTCAGCCATACCGACCTCAGGCCGCCAGGTAATTATCCCTTTGACGCACGGAGAAGAGGACTCTTGCTCGTGCTCATGAAGAGCTATTTCGATGGCGGCAACCAGGCTGACAGCCGTGAATACGATGTGCTTTCGCTTTCCGTGACGATGGCCCTGTCGGCCACTGGATTCCCTTCGACAAAGAATGGAACAGGATGCTCCGCAGGCATCATGCGGATTACCTGCATACGACAGACGCTGTCAATCTCCAAGGGATTTATAAGAATTGGAATAAGGAGCAAAGTGATCGTTTTCTGCTCGCCTGCATAAAGGTCGTCTAACATCATTTTCTGCGACTCTTAAACGCCAGCAACTCCCGATTCGGACTGTACTGTTATGTCATTTCCGTCGATCTCAAAGATTTTGTCGCCCAATATCAGCGCGATCCGAGGGCGCTCGACAACGCTAACGAGGGTTGCTTTCGGCAGGCGATCAATGAGGTGCTGGTCTGGTCTGAAGAAAAGGCATTTTGCGATCAAATCCACTGTTTTTTCGACCAGGGCGAGCCATTTTATGGCAACTTGGTACAGCTTCTTCAGAACCGAAAGGCCACCCAGCAATCTCCTCTCATTCTGAAGATCAAGCGCCGTACCGAAACTGACAGCCGCGAGGTTCCGGCGCTGCAAATGGCCGATTTATTTGCCTGGGCTCACAACCACAGGAGTGACGGCGAGAGTCGGCCGTGGTGCGAAAAACTGCTCCGCCTGCCCTACCGCTTTGATCATCTTGATGAGAACAACCTTCACTTGGTACACGAGGTCAACCGAGACGCATGGATCAGTTGGAAAATGCCGAAGCGCAAGCGCACTAAGTAGATAGTTTCAGGGGACAAACGCAGCGTATAATTCCGGCCACTATTCCAGAGAGGCCAGTTAATATGCCCACCACAAGAATGATTGGATGGCGATGCAGATGTGGACGAGTGCGGACACTTTGGGGAACCGACATAAGCACGCCCGATGAAGTCGCAGCGTTCCGCGATAGAAAAGAACAATCAGACTGGACAGCGTTAAGCTTCTGCGACCCTGAAGGATGTGGTCATGGAATCTGGCTACGCGGAAGTGATCTGGTCCTGGTAGAACTCCAGACAGAATGACGGCAGGGAGGTCGCCCCTGACAGGCGGAACTTCCGGTATAGCGCAGCATGAATCCGATATACGTGCGTCAAGGGGATAATTACCTGCCGCCATTGTTCAGAACAGGATGCCATTTGCGATGCGCATCCACCACGCTGTTGGGGTGATCTGCGAGATCGCGATCTGGCCCGCTATGTAAAGCGGCAGGGTAATGAGATAGACCCGGTGAATCTTCCGGTCCACGAGGAGATCGCGGACCAATCCCATCAGGATGAGCAGGTCGACGCCCGCGTAGAACCAGAATCCGGGCAGCACCGATTCGGGCAGTCTTCCCCATGCCGCAGCGGTCAGCGTGCATGACGCAATCAGCATGAGCCGGCGATGGTATTCCAGCTTTCTTCGCCAGAGGATGGCCAGGCAAAAGACCACGGCAAAGCACGACATGTCCCATAGCGGAATAGAAATGCCGATGATCGCGGCCGGGCCCTGGTGAAGGCTCAGGAACTCGAAACGATGCATGACGATCGTGGTCGAGAGTCCCAGGGCAAGAACCGCGGCTCCAAGCGCAAGTCCGAACCATCCGATCGTGCGATGCCAACGGGTCTTGCGGATTTTTACCAGCCCCGACTGCAGGATGAAGAAGAGAACCCATCCGTAGAAGACGGTTCCGTGTAACCACACAATGGATGGCGGAGCAATTTTTGGATGGAACAGCCTGCCGGGCACTGTGGTGCTAAACATCACCGTGACCAGAACGAGGATGATGAGTGACATGCAGAAATAAAAATACTTGTTTAGAAAACGCGACAGTGCGGAGGCATTCGCAATAGTAGACCGGGCGGAATTGGCCGCAAAGCCGGCTTGCTGGGTCGCCACTGTACTTTCTCCGATGGGGGACTGGTTGGGGCCTGGAGGGGTGCCCCATCATAACGGAAGCGCGGATTACCGAAAACATTTGTTCCCAGCGGGTTAACGGGCTCTGCGGTCTGAGGGTGTCAGCGCGACCGAGGGCGCTTGGGCCAGAGGGGCTTGCGGTAGTGGACGCAGCGGTCGATGACCTGGAAGCCGAGGCTTTCGTGGGCCTGCTGGGAGATGAGGTTATCAATGAGGGCGTCGGAGGCTA
>DASRRO010000034.1:0-1742 GCA_035656855.1 Acidobacteriaceae bacterium
GGCGGAGATCGCCGGCCGGGAGGGCATCTCGCTGGAGCAGGTGGTTGCCGTGGGGGATGGAGCGAACGATATCCCCATGCTCGAGCTTGCCGGGATGGGCATTGCTTACCGCGCCAAGCCTCTGGTTCGGCAGAATGCCGACCAGTCCATTTCTTTTCTGGGCCTGGATGGCCTGCTCTATCTGATCGGAGTCCGCGATCGCGATCTGCAGATGCCAACCTCGATCTCGGCGGACGGCGCGCAGCAGCAGCGCGGGTAAGCTTCGACCTATTGGGCGCTGAATGGTGCGGCTTTTACATCATTTTCGGAGTGGCTTGGCCTTTTGTGCTTTTGAGGCGCTGAAGAAATTGCGCGATTTGCGCCCGATCGAGGCCGGCTTGCCGGTCTTTGCCGTCGTGGAGAACAAACTTCAGGCCCACGCCGTCGTCGTCGCAGCGGACTACGGAGGCGTTGAGGGTGATGGAGCGTTCGGCAGCCGGCTCGATGAGGTCGGTGAGCGTCATCCTGACCATTGTGCCGATGTACCAGCGCTCGTTGGTGAGCACGTACATGCCGGTCGGGCTGATGTCCCGCACGCCGTGCGCGACGGGAGGGCCGCCAGTGAAGAAGTACGCCGACAGGCCCGGCACGGACTCCCTTTGCGTGTTCCTTGCATCGGGAGGATCGAGGGACAGCAGGCGCTGCAACCAATTTTTGGCCGGCTTGATGCTTTTCTGGAGGGGCTGGGCAGCGTCCGCCTTCGGCGGTTCGGGGGTGGAGGAGACCAGTTCGCGGGGAGGTTCCTCGCGGATGGAATGCTGGGCGGTGTTCGCTTCCGCAGAGCCCTCCGGGCTGAGACGATCTTCCCGCTGCAGCAGCCGGGGTGTATTACCGCGCATGGGCACCACTTTGACCGGGCCGGCGGGTGGTTCGGCTTCGGCGGCGACGCTTGACGCCGCCAGCCGCTGGAGGCGCTGCTTCATCTCGTCGGGGGGGCAGAGGATCAGTTGATCGCCGGCCCGAGTACCGGTTGAACGGATTGCGCCGCCCGGTAACACGAGAACATTCTCAGAGCCCGCGCCCGTGAGACGCGAGAGAGGGAAGGATTCGACGGTCTCGACCACCGTGCAGTTCAAGTCCAGATAAACGAGATCGACCGGGACTCGCACGCTGGTGGGAGAGATTCCCCGGAAGGGCACCAGCCACAGACCGGCGCCCGCATCGGGCGTCAGCTTGGGCAACCGGACATCGAGGCTAGCAGCCGAGAGATCGGCAGCGTCTACGTCGGCGCTGAGAAAGCGTTCCCGGGTCTGGTTGTATGCGCAATGCTTCACAGCTTCCACGCCGAATTGCAGAGCCGCAGCGGCGCCAGCCGCCGGAGCCTGGCTCCCGCCCTTGCAAATTGAAAAATCAGTAGGATAGCGGCGCTGCGTCATTCACGGTACCTGCTTCCTTATCGACAGATTCGGGAAATTCTTCTACTACCACCTCCGGACTATGAAAAGGCTCGCTTTGCGGCGACGACTGGAGGGCGCAACCCGCGCTTCGGCACCCGTCACAAGATCCCTATTGAAACGCGGCCTGACCCGTAATCTCGCGGATTTTTATCACCCTAGATTTTTTCCACCCTATCTATGCCGGGATCTAGGATTTGTCACGTGATACATATTGCGGTTCGCGAGGATTCATTCCTACGTGCCTGGCGGAACTTTTGGGATTGAAGGTGATGGCGGAAGAACGGCTCTGGCAGGCCACGGGGGGTA
>DASRRO010000035.1:0-24561 GCA_035656855.1 Acidobacteriaceae bacterium
CTCTCGCGCATGTCGCCGATGGCAGCCGACTACTCGCTGACCCGCAACTATATCGAGTGGCTCGCCGTCCTGCCGTGGTCGAAGTCGTCGGGCTCCGAGGTGGACATCACCAAAGCCCGGGAGATTCTCGATGAGGATCACTACGACCTGAAGAAGGTGAAAGACCGAATCCTCGACTATCTGGCGGTGCGGCGCCTGAAGGCCGACATGAAAGGGCCCATCCTGTGCTTCGTCGGACCTCCGGGGGTGGGCAAGACCTCGCTGGGTCGCAGCATTGCGCGGGCGCTGAGCCGGGAGTTCCGGCGGATTTCTCTCGGCGGCATGCACGATGAGGCCGAGCTTCGCGGGCATCGGCGCACCTATATCGGCGCGTTGCCGGGCCAGGTCATCCAGAACCTGCGGCGCGCAGGGGCGAACGATCCGGTGTTCATGCTGGACGAGGTAGACAAGCTGGGACGGGATTTCCGTGGCGATCCGGCATCGGCGCTGCTGGAGATCCTCGATCCGGAGCAGAACAACACGTTCCGGGATAACTATCTCGATCAGGCATTCGACCTCTCGAAAGTGCTGTTCATCTGCACGGCGAACGTGCTCGACACGGTGCCGGAGCCGCTGCGGGATCGCATGGAGATCATCGAGCTACAGGGCTATACCGAGGAGGAGAAGAAGCACATTGCCTTCCGGTACCTGATTCCCCGGCAGATCAGGGAGAACGGGATTCAGCCGGAGAACATAGAGTTCCCTGAAGACTCGGTGAACTACATCGTGCGGCACTACACGCGCGAGGCAGGCGTGCGCAAGCTGGAACAGCAGCTGGGTACGATCTGTCGCAAGCAGGCGCGGCGCATCGCCGAGGGCAACAGCGAAAAGCTGGTGGTCACCCGCGAGGTGGTTCAGGAGTTCCTGGGCGGCATCAAGGTCCGGGTAGACACCGAGATCGCCGAGCGCACGAAGCGGGCAGGAGTGGCCGTTGGACTGGCGTGGACGCCGGCGGGCGGCGATGTTCTCTTCATCGAAGCCAACCGCATGAAGGGCAAGGGCGGCTTCACAATGACCGGCCAGATCGGCGAGGTTATGCAGGAATCCATGCAGGCCGCGCTCACCTGGGTCCGTTCGAACGCAAAGTCGCTCGGCCTGGAAGAGGACCTGCTGAAGGACACCGATCTGCACATCCACGTACCCGCAGGAGCCATCCCCAAGGATGGGCCTTCAGCCGGCGTAACCATGGCGACGGCGCTGGTGAGCTTGCTGACGGACCGGGCACTGCATCCCCTGACCGCGATGACCGGGGAAATCACGCTGAGCGGCAACGTGCTGCCCGTGGGCGGGATCAAGGAAAAGTTCCTGGCCGCCAAACGAGCGGGTGTGAAGCAGGTGATTCTGCCGGCGGAGAATCGGCTCAACGTGGAAGAGGATCTTATGCCGGAGCAGATTGAAGGTGTCGCGATCCACTACGCGAGCCGGATCGAGGACGTACTTGCCGTGGCTCTGCCGCGCACGACGGCGGAAGAGCATCACGACGAAGTCGTCCGCGAAGAGGTACTGCAGCAGACGGCCTGAAAACAGGAACTACGGTCTGCGGGCCAGGGTCCGGGCAGGGCTGATCGATGATCAGTCCTGCCATTTTTCTTTTTCCGGATCGAGCGCCGCAACCACCTACCAGATGCGTATCCGGTTCTCCGGAGCGAGATAGAGCGTTTCGCCCGGTTTCACGTCGAAGGCCTTATACCAGGCATCGGAGTTGCGAACCATGTCCGCGCGGAACTGCCCGGGCGAGTGGCTGTCGGTGAGAACCTGGCGGCGCAAGGAAGCTTCGCGGGCTTTCGATGCCCAGTTCTGACCGAAGGAAATGTAGAACTGCTGGTCCCCGGTGAAGCCGTCCTGCATGGGCGGCGGCTGGCCGTGGAGGGAAGCATGGTAGCCGTCGTACGCGGCAGCGACGCCACCCAGGTCGGCAATGTTCTCGTCGATGGTCTGCTTGCCGTTGACGTGGAGGCCGGGAAACAGTTCGTAGGCGTCGTATTGCTCGATGAGCTTTTGCGCCTGCTCTTCGAAGTGAGCGTGATCGGCAGGCGTCCACCAGTTCCGCACCCGCCCTTTGGAGTCGAAGGCACTGCCCTCGGCGTCGAAGGTGTGGCTGATTTCGTGCCCGATGACGGTGCCGATCGCGCCGTAGTTATGCGCGGCTGGCGCTTTCGGGTCGAAGAAGGGCGGCTGCAGGATCGCGGCCGGAAAGTTGAGTGCGTTCTGCAGCGGCAGATTCACCGCATTGACGGTTTGCGGAGTCATTGACCACTCATGCCGATCGACAGGCTTGCCGATGCGGGCGATCTGGTCGTGGTAGTACCAAAGCCCGTGCCGCCACGCGTTGCCGAAGGCGTCGTCGGCGCGGACTTCATAGGCGGAGTAGTCCTTCCATGTTTCCGGATAGCCGATGCCCACATAGAGGGTGTCGAGCTTGGCGTGGGCTTCAGCACGTGTGGAAGGCGCGAGCCAGGAGATGGCGTCGAGGCGCTTGTGATACGCGGCGATCAGGTTCGCGACCATCGCCTGAGCTTCCGCCTTCGCCTCCGGTGGAAAGTACTGCTTTGCGTAGATCTGCCCGACTGCATCCCCGAGGTATCCATTCACGGTCCCCACCGCAAGCTGCCAGCGCGGGCGCTGCTGTTGAATGCCGCTGAGAGTTGTTCCCGAGAAGGCAAAGTCCTCGTCGGCGATGGGTTTCGCGAGGACGGATGCATAGTGATCGATGAGGTGGAAAGCGAGCCAGTCCTTCCAGGTATCGATGGGCGTGGAGGCGGCAAGAGCGGCCTCGCCGGTGAGTGCGGTGGGCGTCCACACCATGAATTCCTGCTGTTGCGCAAGATCGGCGCCCTCGAAATACGCATTCCAGTCGAGGCCCGGAGCTTTCGACACAAAATCGCTGCGATGCCAGAGATTGTTGGCTTTGGCGATGTCCTCAATTTCAGAGAGCGGAATATGCACCTGCGCGATGGCATGTTCGAGAGCCACAACGCGGGCGGCGCGCGCATCGGTGTCATCAAGGCCTGCGAACTTCAGCATCGCGGCGACATGGGTTACGTACTTTGCCCTGACCTCCTTCATGCGCTCACTGTCGTCGAGGTAATAACTGGGGCTGGGCATGGCGAGGCCGCCCTGAAGAAGGTACGGCACATAGTGGTCGGAGTCCGCAAAGCCCGGCGCCACCCACAGGCCCAGAAAATTCGGCGTGGAGAAGACCGCGTTGTTGAGCAGGTCCACGTCGGCTCGAAGCGTTCTTCCGAGGGCCATTGCCAGGTCGTGCCGATCGTGAATGGCGGCGATCGCATCGAGATGGGGCTGGAGCGGTTTGATGCCGAGCGCGTCGATCGTTTTCTCGTCCATGTACGCGTTGTAGACATCGGCAATTTTGCGGGCGTTGGAGCCGGCCGGCGGATTCGATTTGGCGGCCTCTTCGATGATGCCGGCGACCTCTTTGTTGCTGCGGTCGAGCAGCGCGGAGAAGACGCTCAGGCCGGCGCGATCCGCAGGAATCTGGGTGCGATCAATCCAGCCGCCATTCGAATAAAGGTAGAAGTTGTCGCCGGGATTCACGGCGGGATCCATGTTGGCCACGGCAATGCCATGGACCTGGCTGGAATCCGTTGCAGAAGTTGCGTTCTGTGGCAAGGCCTCGGCGGCAGTGAAAAGAAAGGCGGAGGTAAGAAAAAGAGAACCAGAGCGCAGCCAGAGGCGTCGCGCGGAAGAGAGATTCATGCCAGCGGCTCCTTGTGCGCGTGCCGGGCGAGCGGGATGCGCGCTCAGCACGCGAAGGGGGATGATAGCACGCAGATTCGGCGCGCCGCTCAGTCCCTCTGGGCGTGCTCCGCGGTGACTTTGTCGAGCTCGCGATAGATCTCTTCGTTGCGCAGAATGGCCTGCACGTATTCGCGGGTTTCCGTGAACGGGATCGACTCCACGAATTCATCCATGCCGTGATAGTTGCCGATGCTTTGCCAGTCGGTGACACGATCGTCGCCTGCGTTGTAGGCGGCAAAGGCATATTCCGGCTGGTTGTTGAACTTCTGCAGCATCTGGCGAAGATAAAGCGTGCCGAGGCGAATGTTGGTGGAGGGGTTCAGCAGTTCGCTGGTCTCGAAGTGGCGGATGCCTTCTTCCCTGGCCATGGCTCGGCCGACAGACGGCAGCAACTGCATCAGCCCGTAGGCGCTCTTGTTGGAAACCGCGCTGGGGTTGAATTCCGTCTCCTGCCGGATGAGCGAGGCGACCATGTACGGGTCGAGACCGTTCTTCTCAGCGTCAGCCTTGATATCGTTCCAATAATTTTGCGGGAACAGGATGCGCCAGTAGGCGACGGGGATCGATTCGATGGGCGCGGACGTGTAGAACGGGATGGCGCGCTTGAGCAGGCGCATGGCCCTCCAGGGCTCACCGCCGGCGGCATAGATATCGGCCTCGGCAAAGGCGCCCCATTCGTCGCTGCCATCGGATGCCTGAATTTCGGGAGCGATGTACTCGTTGAGTCCGGCGTTCGCCAGGAGCCGCGCTTTCACGACGTGCGGATCGTCCTCCGGGACATCGTCGCTGAGTTCGGGAATGGACTGAGGCTGCAGCGCATCGAGGGCGGCGATGGAATCGGGCGTGACCGAGCCAAGCTTGCTTATCCTGTCCTGCGCGAGCATGGCGTAGTAGTAGTGCGGATAGACGCGCAGGATGGTCTTGTAATAGGCGGCGGCGGTGGAGGGCCGGTGTTCCTGGTCCTCGTAAATGCGGGCGCGCCAGTAAAGTGCCGAGGGGATCTCTTTGCCTCCCGCATAAAAGTGAATCTGCTCATCGAAAAGACGCGCGGCTTCGCTGTACTGTCCTATGCGGTAGTTGAGCCAGCCGGTGCGCCAGTGGGCGCTGGGAGCATATTTGCCGGTTGGGAAGCGTTTTGCGACTTCCCCGTATTCGACAATCGCATTGGGATAGTCCTTCAGCAGCAGGAACATGTTGCCGCTGGAATAGAGCGCCTCCGCGAGCCAGGGGCTGGTGGGAAAGCGGGTCTCCATCTGGCTGTCGATGGACTGCACCGTGGCCGTGTCGCCTTCATCGCGGGACAGTTCCATCAGGAGGTACGAGCGGCGGGCCCCGGCTTCGTCGTTCGTGTCGGGAATGGAGGCGAGTTCCCCCTTCGTCAGGCGCTTCAGCTTCCAGTCGCATTCCGCGGCGGCAACCAGCAATTCGCTCTGGACCGCTGGCGGGACGCCCGCTTCGCCGGCCAGAGATCGATATTCGACGGCCGCGTCGGCAAAGTGGCCGGCGCCATAGAGAGCATCGGCATGACGGCGCCGCTCCGTGGCGGGAATCGTATCCAGCGTCCCGGAAGAAGCCAGCTGAGCGCGGGCCACCCCGGCTTCGATGCTGAGCGGGTAGCCGAGGTAGACGTGCTCAAAGAGGTGCTGAGCGTCGTCGGTCCGCCCGGACTGCAGCTCTGCCTTCGCCAGGGCCAGCTGAAAGTCGGCATGGCCGCTTACTGCGTCGGAGCGGTGACGATCGAGCACCAGGAGAGCCTTCTGCGCGTCGCCCTCCTGAACGAAAAGGTTCGCTTCCAGGATGGGGATACCAGGCACGAAGATGCTGTCAGGATATTTCCGAACGTACTCGCTCAGAACCTTTTCGGCCTGCGGATACTGGCTGTTTTGCAGGTAGGCCTGCGCGGTCAGATAGTCGGCATAGTCGGCCAGTGGCCCGTCGGGACTGGTCCTGGTCGCATCGGTGACATGGGCGGAGTGGAGCGCGGTCACCGCGTCGGCGAATTTGTGGTCGAGCAGATACGCGTGGCCGAGAGCCAGGTAAGCCGCGGCTGCGGCATCGCCGGTGTGGCGGGAAGCGAAGGTGGAGACGCCCGCAAAAGCGGCCGGCGTGGGATTCTGCGCAAGCTGCTGGGCCATGGGACGCAGCTCGGAGGAAGCAACAAAAGCACGGCGGTAGCGGCGGCTGCGCGCGATTTCACGGGCGGTGAGGCGGTGGTGACGCCGGCGATTGTGGGCGACGGTCCGAGTACGGGCGCTGTGATGCGTGGTCACACTGGAGGCCCGGCGCGACGCATGGGCATTGCTGGGAACCGGATGATGCTTCGCTTTGGTGTGGTGCGTGGTTTTCGGGGGCGTCTGCTCCTGACCGTGGACCCTGGCCATAACCGGAACCGGCAAAAGCAGGAGGATGGCTGCGGCGCAGGACAGCGCCACGGCGGCGCCACGGCGATGCGACCGGAAGAAGGGGAAATGCAGGCGACGTTCGAGCACGAAAGCGATTGGCCTCTCTCCTTACTACTGTAGGACGAAACACCGGGCGTTTCGGAGTGGAACTTGCCGCCGGGATGGAAAGGTTCTTACTTGTGTACTGCAACTTTCGCGTCAGGCGTGATGACGATAACACCCGTCATTTGATCGTGCCCGCGCCCACAGAGGATGCTGCAGTGCATGGGGTAAGTGCCTGGCGTCTGGGCCAGGAAGCGGACCACAGCCGGCCTGGCCGGCTGGACGGGTTCGTTGATGCCGAGCCCCGGGACCGCGAGGCCGTGCTCCACGTCCGTGGTGGAGACAACCATCTCGACGCGGGCTCCCTGCCGCACCATGATGCGATCCGGCACAATGGCCCATTTTTTCATTACCACGGAAAGAACCGTGTCCGGCGGCCCGGCATATGTTGGAGTCCTTTTGCCGCACCCCGGAATCAAAAGAAACAGAGGCAATGCCACCAGCAACAGGGATATGCCCTTTGCCGTGCCTGGCGATCCCCGTTTACTATGGAGGTTGGGCTCGTTGTCAGCAGCTGTCACAATTCTGAAGCCATTCATGTCCTCTTCCATCCAATCACAGGGAACGGGTGAAGTTCATCCTGACGTCGCGCTTGTCGAAAGAGCGCGCCAGGGCGATATGGCCGCCTTCGAGAAGCTGGTGCGGCAGTACGACCGTCAGGTTTTCCGAATCGCGCAGCATATCGTCCAGAACCGCGAGGACGCCGAGGATGTAGTTCAGGACGCGTTCCTGAAGTCGTACGAGAAACTCGACCAGTTCCAGGGCAATTCAAAGTTCTACACCTGGCTGGTGCGGATCGCGGTCAACGAGGCTCTGATGCGGCTGCGTAAGCGCCGTACCGGCAGAATGGTCTCGATTGACGAGGATGTGGAGACCGAAGAAGGCTCGATGCCGCGCGATCTGGCGGACTGGAGCCCCGATCCGGAGGCGCTCTACGGGCAGTCGGAAATGGGCGACATCCTGCGGAAGACGATCCAGGGATTGCCGCCGGGGTTTCGGGTAGTGTTCGCGCTGCGAGACGTCGAGGGCCTTTCGACGGAGGAGACAGCGGAAACGCTGGGATTGAGCATCCCGGCAGTCAAATCGCGGTTGCTGCGGGCGCGACTGCAATTGCGAGAACGGCTGAGCCGCTACTTTAAGCGGCGCGAATCGAAACAACCCCAGGGTGGTGAGAAGTGACGTGCACGGAGTTTTTGGCGCAGCTGGATGACATGCTCGATCAGGATGCGGCGATTCCGCTACGCGCTGATCTCGAGGAACACCTCCGCAATTGCGAGCACTGCGAGATCACGCTCAGCACGACGCGCAAGACAATCCAGATTTACCGCAGCCACGAAATCTACGAGCTGCCCGAAGATCTGCGCGAGCGGCTGCACCAGGCGATCCTGGCTAAATGCCGCAAGTGCTAAGTCCTGCTCTTCCCGATTCCCCTTACCCGATTGTGCTATCTCAGCCGCTGGCGTGGCGTTCTAGACTTGCGTTAGCTTGCAGACCCTGACACCACCTTCGCGGACAGCCAGGCGAATCGCCGTGGCTGTTCTGCTGATGCTGCTCGCAGCGGCGACGTTGTGGTACGTCCACATGCTGAACCGCCACATTCCCTCGCAGCGCTCCGGCCTGCTGCCCCGCTGGATCGGGACTCGCGCGGCGTTGCAGGGCCAGGATCCGTATTCGCCCGAAGTGCTGCGGCAGATTCAGACGGCGTTCTACGGCCATCCCCTGAGCGCGACGGATCCTGCGAATCCGGAGGCCTTTTTTTATCCTGCCCCGCTGATACTTCTGCTGGCGCCTCTGGCTCCATTGTCCTGGGAAGGCGCACGGCTCGTCTTCCTCCTGACGGTTGGACCGCTGCTCGCGCTGAGCTTCTGGCTGTGCATCCGCACTCTGCGGATTCGCGCCGGGCCGGCAGCCCAGGCGACTCTGCTGGCTTTGGCGTTCTTTAGCTGGCCGTCTGTCTGGGGTCTCCGCGTCCTGCAGCTCACGCTGCCCGTCGCGGCCCTGCTTCTCATCTCGTGGTTCCTCATCGCGCGCGGGCGCCAGGCAGCCCCCGGGATCCTGCTGGGGCTGGTGACTATCAAACCGCAGCTGGTGCTGCCCGTGCTGGCCTGGCTGCTTCTGTGGTCCCTGATGCGGGGTCGCTGGAGGCTGATCGTATCGTTCGCGGCCACCGAGGCTCTGCTCCTCGCCGGCACCCAGCTCATCGTTCCCGGCTGGTTCGGCCATTGGATCGCCTCACTGCACAACTACACCAGTGTGACCCAGACAGCGATGCCGCTGGAGCACCTCCTCGGACGCTGGCTCGGCTTCGCCCTGACTCTGACCATCGCTGCTTCCTGTGCCGCGATTGTGTGGAAGCTGCGGCGCGCAGACCCTGATTCGCCCGAGTTTGGCCAGGCCATGAGCCTGCTCCTGGCGACAACGGTGTGCCTCGTCCCGACCAATCCGCCGCTGATCTACAACTATGTCCTGCTGGTTCCCGGCTGCCTTGTGCTGGCGTTTTCTCGCCACGACGGCGCGTTCGCATCCATTCTGCGTGTTCTGGCTCTGGCGCAGCTCGGCCTGGATTGTGCAGCCATTACCCTGGCCGCCCTCGCAGACGTCCTGGGACACCCCATCGCGGTCCTTTCCATGCTTCCCTTCCTCGACTATTTCCTGCCTCCCCTGGTAGCGGGCGCATTGGTCGCAAGGATGCTGCAGCCGCTGGGCGCGCCTCAGCCGTCTCCGCAACGAGCTATCGCCCAGCCCACAGTCGCGGCCTGATTTCGCTTCCGATCACGAGCGGGCCCCCTCCCCAGCCCATGGCCGGAAGGTGGCATCGTCGGCAGCGCGCCCCCTCCCTACAATCGAACCAGTGGCCACAGTCACCAACTCGATGCCGCAGGTGCATCCGCGGCGCCACGATCTCGCCGACGTCCTGATCGTCGCCGCCTGCGCGCTCACCCTGCTGCTGACCACAATGTTTCTGGGAGTGATGGCCCTCACCCGCAACCTCTCCGCGGGACGCGATTTCGTCGTCTACTGGTCGACCGGGCAGCAGCTCGCCCATCATGGCAATCCTTTCGACCCCGTGGCGATGGGGCAATTGGAGCATTCCGCCGGATTCACCGGAGAAGGCTCCTTCTTCATGCGGAATCCACCGTGGGGATTGCCCCTGGCGCTGCCTCTCGGATTCCTGGGACCGCGCATGGCGGCCTTGCCGTGGAGCCTGCTGATGCTTGCCGTCCTGTTGTATTGCGTCCACTCGCTCTGGACCCTCTTTGGCAGGCCCGGCCATGAGTTGGCCTGGCTCGGCTTCTGTTTTCCCCCGGCGCTGCAGTGCGTCATCATGGGGCAAACCTCCATTTTCGTGCTGCTGGGCCTGGTTCTGTTTCTGCGCCTTTGGCGAGAGCAGCCATTCTGGGCAGGTGCGGCCCTGTGGTTCTGCACCCTCAAGCCGCATCTCTTCCTGCCCTTCGCGGCGGTCTTGCTGCTGTGGATCGTCGTCGGGCGAAGGTATCGGATTTTTCTGGGAGCGGCAGCGGCCATCGCCGCCAGCTGCGTCGTTACCTGGCTCATCGATCCTCTGGCGTTCACGCAGTATGCGCACTGGGCGCGCACCTCCGGCGTTGCGGCGGAGTTCATTCCCTGCCTCAGCGTGGCTCTGCAGGATCTCATTAGCCCGTCAGCCCGATGGCTGGCCTTCGTGCCCAGTGTCCTCGGCTGCCTCTGGGCTCTCTTCTATTTCTGGCCTCGACGGCAGGAGTGGGACTGGCTGCGGCATGGCAACCTGGTGATGCTGGTATCGCTGCTGGTTGCGCCCTATTGCTGGCTTTACGATCAGCCTCTGGCTCTGCCCGCGGTGATGTTCGCGCTCTGGCAATCCTCGTCGCGCAAGGCCCTCGCGGCTCTGGGAGCGATCTATATCGTGCTCGAACTCCAGGGATTTTGGGCGACGGCCGGCCTGCGCTCCCGATGGTACCTGTGGCCTGCCGCCGTGTGGCTGGTCTGGTATCTGGTCGCGATGGCGAAACCGAAGCACCCGGCAACCGCTTCCCTGCCTGCTCAAACGGTATTGGTGGGCTAAGACCCGGCTAAGGACTGTCTTCTTTCCGCTGCACTTCGATGAGGCGGCGCGAACTGTCTACCTGAGCCAGCGTCTTCCAGAGAAAACGCGGATTGTTCTCAATGCGCATCCGGAACCAACCTGCGTCGCTGTTGTCCAGAACCAGGAACGATGGCTGGCGCAGCAGCTCCTGCATCTGGGGAAGCTTGCCCGCAAAATAGCCTTCGCGTCCATAGTTCTCCATCAGGCGGACGTCCGCGTCCACGCCAGGCACGTTGCGGGCTGCCTCTGCATCGAGCGGATAACGCGGCGTCTCTGGCCACGCCGTATAGCGCGCGAGCACCAGAAAATCTTTCAGGTTGTCGCAGACCACGGTGCGCCCGGCAGCGACGCTGTCCACACGCCTGACACTCAGGCCTTCAGGATGCGCCAGCAGCGCTGCGGCGATCGGCAGCAGGAGAATTGCGCCGGCGAGCACGAAGCTTCTGGTTCCCTTCCCTGCGTGGGTGCGATCCGCCCAGGCGCCGGCGAGAATTGCGATGCCCAGAGCTGAAGGCATCATGTAGCGGGGCAGGAAAATCGGCGTCATGGCGATCGATACGGCATAGAAAACCACGGGCGCCGCCACCAAAGAAAACCCCAGCAGATAAAGCAGCCGCTTCCCGGGCACTGCCGTGGTGAAGCTCCATGCTGCCGTGATCACCAGGACAATCACCACTGCGACGGCGCAGAACCATCCAGCCATCAGGAGCGCGACCACAGGATGCGGGCGCAGCTGCCAGTAGAGGCCGGTGAACAGCCAGAACGACAGCGACGATCCAAGATCGGCAAGCGTTGGGACCGGAATCCAGCCATGTGGCCGGCCGACCGCTGCCGAGGCGCGAATGGCCGGGATCCATGGAATGAGAGCCAGCCAGCCGGCAACCGCCCAAACATACACGCGGAAACGGAGACGGCGCTGCATGGCATCGGCTACGACCAAAGCCAGCAAAAGCAAGCCCGCGTAGATCAGGCCGAGAACATGGCCGAAAACGAGACCTGCCTGCGCCAGAGTGAGCAGGGCAAGATCGTGCCAGCGCGGTCGGTCGGTCTGCGCCACTCTCACGATTTGCTCGATGGCCAGCGCGCAAAGGAGCAGATAAAGGCCATAGCCGCGCGCTTCGCTGTTTTGTTCCACTACGATCAGCGAAGCAAAGAGCCCGAATCCGGCGCCCAGAAAGGCTGATGAGGGCGCAACAAAACGGCGCAGCGTGACGAGCAGGATCAGAAACGCTCCGCAGACTCCAGCCGAGGAATACAGACGCAGCGAGAGATCGCTGAGGCCGAAAACATGCGCCCAGGGCCACGCAGTCAGATAGAAAAGCGGCATGCCGCCTCCGCCGAGACGGGTGACGGCGGAGAGAAGATGCCCAGGTGAAGAATCGCTCAGTTCGACATGCGAGAAGACTTCATCGCCCCACATTTGCCTCTTCAGGGACCAGAGGACGCAGGAGCCGAGCAGCGAGATCACGCCGAGGATGGGAAAGAGCCAGCGCCAGACCCAGTCGCGGCTCGGCGCCTGCCGCCGGGATTCAAGCGGTAACGAGGTCGCAGCGGGAGTGGTGAGCGAACTTGCCATCAGCAGACGCGGATCGCCCGTCTCCCGATTTCCCGGGCCAGGCTGTCCGAACCGTTCCTGTCCTATTGTTTCGGGGAGTGGGTTGCCGAGGCTATGGTCCTTCCGTGGGATCAGCATCCGATAACCCAATGCGGCTGGCTGCTGTCTTCCGGGCAATCCGTTGGCTCAGGCGTTGCCTTTCGCCTGGTAGACTGAAGAAGATTCGCAAAACCAAGTCTCCAGGAGAGTTCTCGTTATGGCTGATGAAGTGAAGATTACTGTGCGTCCCAACGGACCGTATCGCGTCGAAGGTCCGATCAAGCTGGTGGATGCCGAAGGACGCGAGTGGGATCTGACCGGCAAACCGGCCGTTTCCCTGTGCCGTTGCGGCGCTTCGGTCAACAAGCCGTTCTGCGACGGCACGCATTCGAAGATGGGCTTCCAGGCAGCCGAGGCCGCGGTGAAGGCCGAGGAAGGCACCGCCGGATTTCCGGTGAAGATCTAACTGCTTTCGACGAACTGAAGGACGAGCTCGCGCTGGCGCGGGCCGTCCAGTTCGACCAGCACCACGCGCTGCCAGGTCCCGAGGACGAGCGAACCGGATTCAACGGGCAGCGTTAAGGCGGTCCCAATCAGCGACGACAAAATGTGATCGGGGACGTGCGCCGGATCATGAGGATGCCGGTAGTGCAGCTTCGGCATCATGGCCTCGAAGGCGTCGAGCATGTCCAGATCGGTTCCGGGATCGAGGTCGGCGGTGGTCAGCGCCGCCGTTGTGTGCAGGACGTTGACAAAGCAGACGCCGGAGGATTTCGGCAGCAGCTTCTGCACCAGTCCGGTGATGTCGACAATCTGGCGCTTGCTCCGCGTGGTGACGCTGAATTTCGGCATATGTGAACCTTCGATGCAGCCTGCATACCCACCCCCCCCGGGGGTGGGACCGTGGCAACCCTTTGATTTGATGAGTGCGGCAAGGTAATACCTTTTGGGTATTACCCTGACTTGCCCTCTTCGCGGTGCAATCGAGCCGGGGTTGCTGCGTGGATCCATGCGCGTTCGGCGATCTCAAATAGCGGAGCAGCGGCGGCCGTGCCAAACGGCGATGGGGATGTCTCCGCCTAAGCGGAACATCCCCACTGTCTTTCAGCGTAGGCGGGCCGTGATCCTTAGAGCAAGGGAAATCGTCGGGTGGAACGGTACGGGGGTCACGGCGACGGGCGGAGATTGCTGGCTGCCGCACTGTAGCAGCTACGCGCATGATGGGTGCACGGAGTCGCCGGATCGGAACGATCTCCCGCGACCGGAGCCTGCGTATTGGTGGTGATCCACCCCGTGGCCTCGGTAAGTGACCCCGCGAGAGCAGTCATCAAAATTCGGGGCATGGTCCGCTGAAACCTTCTGGCGGGAACCCGCACTGAAGCCGGTCCCGCCCTCAGGTTCTTTTCCGTCAGTTCACCTCTGTGACAACGCCGTGGATCGCCTGAAGGCCAAAATGCCTGGCCGCCGGCGAATGGGCTCCCGTCGACAGATCCACAAATGTCATTGTCAGATTCGAATAAGGGACTGAGCCGGGGACAAAGTCTCCTCCCGTGACGCAGACCTGCACCACAGAGGATGGCGGGCTGGTTTCGAAGGGAGCAATACTGCCGTTCCCGGTCAACTGACCGACCGTACCGGTGAACTGAAAGCCCTGGAGGGTCTTTGGGCTGAAGGCAGGACAACCGTCCATGTTCCACACAATCTTGGCGCCGGCTACGGCGATGTGGTGGGTGTGCGCCGTCCGGGTTGCGGGATTAGCCGGGTCGACAATGCCGATCTGCGTGCCGTAGTCCGACGTTTCCATGTTCATGTCGACGGAAAAGTCGGCCTTACCCGAGACCGGGTTCAGCACGATCTCCCATTTGCCGCGCATTTCATAGGGACCCCCACTGACGGTGGACGGGGTGTAGTCGTTGAGGAGACCGCGAAGGTGCACCTCGCGTCCGCGGGGGGTCTGGGCAAGGGCGGCTGCTCCGCAGAGCAGCAGGATAGACGTTGTACAGAGGGTCCTAATCGGAGTCTTGCTGAGCAGTTTCATAGATATCTCCCATACCGTGGTAGGCAAAGGCCTCGCCGAGGCTGCCTCATGAGGTTTCTTCCCGGGGATCGACGACTGGGAAGGTTCGCCGCGACAGACGCGCCGGAACTGCCGACACCATCCGGCAAACGGCAGGGCGGGTCAAGCGGCAACAGGCAGGCAAGCCAGAAACCTTCAAATGCCGTCTATTGCAGTCTGGGTAGCCGGGGTTACAATCGCCACACTTTCCAAAGCAGGACGTACTGAACAGGTTCGGGGAGCCCAATGAGCGAGCGGTCGGTTGAAATCCCGCCGTTGCACAAGGCGCCGGAAAAGCGGCTCGACTCCTGGAAAGAAATCGCATCCTATGTGAACCGTGATGTAACGACCGTCCAGCGCTGGGAGAAGCGCGAAGGAATGCCGGTTCACCGGCACGTCCACGCAACGCGCGGGTCGGTCTATGCCCTGACCGATGAGCTGGATGCCTGGGCCGAGAGCCGCCGGGCGTCGGGAAGCCAGGCAGAGGCGACGGCGTCAGCGGAAACGATAGCCGTCCATGAAGATGGACGCGGAGCCGGAAGCAGAGGGTATCGCTGGCTGATGCTGGCGGGGCTTGCGTCGATTGGGCTGGCCATAATGGCCTGGTTCGGGCTTCGCGATCGCAAATTGCCCGCCGGTCCACCCCCGATTCGGTCCCTCGCCGTGTTGCCACTGAAGAACCTGTCCGGCGATCCTTCGCAGGAGTATCTGGCCGACGGGATGACCGAGGCTCTGATCGGACGGCTCTCCGCGATTCACAATCTGCGGGTGATTTCCCACACGTCGGTCATGCGCTTCCGCGATCCCCAGGTTTCCGCACCGGAGGTCGCGCGCATCCTGGGCGTGGATGCTTTGGTGGAGGGATCGGTGATACGCGAGGGCAGCCGGATTCGCATCACCGCGCAGCTGATCCGCGGCGCGACCGATGAACACTTCTGGTCTGCGACCTACGACCGGGAGATGCGGGATGCGCTGACGATGCAGAGCGAACTGGCGGAGTCGATTGCGGAAAAGGTTGAAGTAAGCGTGACCGGAGACGAGCACAGGCGGTTCACTGCGACGCGACCGGTGGCGCCCGAGGTCTACGAGAGCTATCTGAAAGGGCTGTACGGCCAGACGCACGGTAACGCGGAACAGAGCGCTGCCGATTTCGAGGACGCCATCCACAAAGACGCGACCTTCGCTCCCGCGTATCTCGGTCTTGCCGAAGTGTGGACCGGTCTGGGATCCGTTGCCGGAGGAGTTTCACCGGCGGAGGCACGTCCGAAGGTGATCGGCTTCGCTCGACAGGCTCTGGCTCTCGATCCCGATCTGGTCGCCGCCCACGTTATTCTCGCCAATGTCCTGCAGGAGGAGTGGCACTGGGCAGAGGCTGAGACGGAATACCGGCGCGCCCTGGATCTGAATCCGAACGACCCCCTGGCTCGCTCCGGTTTTGCCTTGTGGCTTCTCTGTGAGGGACGAACCGATGAGGCCGTGGCCTGGATCCAGAGCGCGCGCAAGCTGGACCCGACGGCGGTCACCGGCCACGACGTCTCCTGGATTCTTTTCCAGGCGCACCGTAACGACGAGGCGATCCGCGAGTCCCGGAGCGCTGTCGTACTGCAGTCGGACGACGTCGCTGCCCTGTCGTCTCTGGGATTCGAACTGGCTGCGACCGACAAGCCGGCCGAGGCTATCCCCATACTGCAAAAAGCGATCGCTCTTTCCCACGGCAATTTTGCTTCAACGGGTGTGCTCATCCGTGCGTATGCGCGCGCCGGCCGCAGGCGCGATGCGCTGGCGTTGCTGGCGCAGCTGCGCGCGCGAAAGAAGACGGGCTATGCTCCCGCGGCCGCGTTTGTCAATGCCTACCTGGGGCTCGACGATCGGGAACAGACCTTCTACTGGCTCGAACAGGCGTACAACGAGAAATCAAATATCCTGCAGTACGTGAAGACCCATCCATACTTCGATCCGATACGCAGCGATCCTCGATTCATCGATCTCATGCGGCGTGTCGGACTCAACTGAAAGTCGCTGGTTGGGCGGGATTCCCTGACAGGCACCGCTCGCGCACAGCTGCGCCAAAAGAGACGTTGGGGCCGCCGGCCCATGCGCGTTCCGTGTCTCAAAGAGCGGAGCAGCGGCGGCCGTTCCAAACGGTGGTACATCCAAACTGTGTTGCAGCGCAGGCGGGTCGTGAGGCTTAGAGCAAGGGAAATCGCCGCGTGGAACGGTACGGGGGTCATGGCGACCGACCGAGATTGCTGGCTGCCGCAACGTGGCAGTTACGCGCAGGATGGCGGAACGGCCGCCTGTCGCGTATTTCCCTGTCAGGGCGCAGACGGGAGTTTCGTGGGGAACGAAGTGAGGGGAGTGCTAGTCTTTGCCAAAAAAGTGATTTGCCTGCACGAGCTCGGGAAGATCTGAATCAGCGTGGCTGCAGTTCGTAAGCAATCTGCGGTAATGCTCTTCCGCGGCAGACCGCAGTCCTGCCTCCTCGGCGGAAACAGCGGCGCCGTATTCCGCTCTCAGGCGTCCCGGCGTGGACTGCAGGGCCGATTCATAAGCAGCCAAGGCAAGCTTCGGTTGCTTTGCCAACAACAACATATCGCCGAGCATCTCCGGCGCAGGAGCGATCGAACCCGGACTGACGGGCGATTTATCCGTTGCATCTTCCAGGGCTACGGCCGTTCTCATCTCTTGCAACGCCGCGATGTGATTGCCTTCTTGCCATCGGATCCACGCGCTCACAATCTTGATTTGAATATTCACCCGATCGGCGTCGCGGTCTCCGCGCTGTGCGAGTACGTCTCGCAACGAGAGCTGTTGTTGCATTGCCGCCCGCGCCGCTTTGATGTCCCCGGACCTGGCTGCGCCCAGTGCGCGGGCGAAATAGAGGGTCGCCTCCGTCGACGCGTACGCATCCTCTGCGGAGCTCTGCGGAGGCAACGGAATCGCTGCGGCAGCACTCCACTCTCTGCGCTCGATCCAATAACGGGCGGGTATGGCGGCGGTCGCGTACAGCCCGGCATATCTGGCCGCCTCGCCCCGTTCGACAACCGGAAGCTCCTGGGTCAGCTGGCGGGCTTCCCTTACGCGTCCGGTTTGCAGATACGCATAGACGAGGTAATCCAGAGCGTGCAGCTGGTCGCCGGCCAGATTCTGTTTGCGCGCGCTGGCGGCTGAGGCGAGATTGGACGTGATGGAGTCGTCCCACAAGCCGAGCCGAGTAAAAATGTGCGAGGGCATATGAAGCGCGTGCGGCGAGTCCGGCGCGATCCGGGAGTAGCGCCGCGCCGCATCCAGAGCCTGCCCAGCCAGAACCGGATTATCGTCGGCATGAATGATGTAGTGCGCAAGACCCGGATGCTCCGGGTACTGCAGCAGGAGAGGCTCGAGAATTTGCGTTGCCTTCTTTTGATTCGCGTATGTCTTGTCGTTGAGGGGAGCATTCGCGATCAGCGACAGGGCGTAAAAAATGGCGGCCTCCGTGTCCTGCGGATACCGGCTGTGCAGGGAACCCATGGCAGCCTCGTACCGCCGCGCGCGGATGCTGTGACTCTCTGAGCCCGCGTTTTGATAGAAACTCTGAATAGCCCTCAGATAATCGCGTTCCCTGTCAGTCTTAGGTCCCATCGCCAGGCCTTTTTCAGCGGCTTCCAGCCCGATCCTCACATCGTCGGCGGTCGGTGGATCCCACAACTCGCGATAGTGGCTCATCGCAAGGCCCCACTCCGCCATGCTGCATGCGGGATCCCTGCTCAGTACGTCTGCAAATAACTGCGCTGCTTTCTGGTAGCCAAAGGAGTGTAAAGTTGCCACCGCCAGGTCGAATTCCTCGTGTACCTCACTGCTGCATGAGGTCTCGAAGTGGACGGTTCCCATTCGATTCGGCTGGCTCGGCACAGGACCGTGCTGTCGCGCACATTCCATCCGCACCGGTGTAAATACCAGCAAGGCCACGAACAGTGCGATATGAAAGCGCACCATAACCTCGGTCTCCTCAATTCATGGATCATAGTAGCGGGCCGCGGAGACTTTGGACGGGCAACTTCAGGCTTATGCGCTCACTGACGCCTCTTTGGCGGAATGTCGGCCATACCTTCCCTTGGGGCGGAGGGTCCGTCTCTGGACCGGTCCCGGCCAGGCGAAACTTCCGGAAAGCCGGTCATACGGCCTTCAGCGTTCCTGCATTCACGATCAGACCGTCTCGGAGGGCGAATCACCGTACGTCAGAAACCAGCGAAAAACGGACACGAAGGCCAGAGCAGCAGAAAGAAGAGCCGCGGCCGGACCAAAGACAAGCGCCCATTCCCCCATTTCCCCAGTTAGCAATCTGCTGCACGCGAAGATTGCAGCGATGCCTCCCATGACACCGGCGAACACTGCTGCCAACAGCCCGGCGAGGACCGCAACCAGGATTTCTCCGGGGGTCGGTTTCACCGTCCGCAAACGAAAGTAGCGGATGAAATAAGCCGTCCCGAAGATCAACACAATGGCACCGGGTACTAAAACTAAGACCGGAAAGATCATTGGCCTCTCGAATTCTCCGCCCGCTCCAGCACATCACATCCGCATCGATGGAGTCGATTCCCCATTCGTGGAACAGCGTGTGTCTATCGGCAGCACAGCGTCTTTGTTACTGTATCGTCGGCAATACGGAAGTTTCGAGCCGGGCTTGTGCAGAAGAGCAGCCGCAGATCCTTCGTCGCGCCGCTTGTCAGGAGGACAGTGCGAGTTGGATGACAGCGCGGATCAGGCAGGGCTTGCCGCCGAACGCGCGTGGGTCGTTTGCTGGCTGAGATTTCTGGTCCGTAAAGCGAAGAGTATCGCCCTCGGCTACGGCTGCGGATTCTGGTTTGGGTTCTGCTGCTGCTGGCTGTTGTCGTCGCCTTTGAACAGGCGCGACCAGAAGCCGCGCTTCTTCTTCTTTTTCTGGTCCTGATTCTGATCGGCGGGCTGGCTCTGTGCCACCGAGGGCTGCGCGGGGTTCACCTTTGCCGGGGGCGGCGCCGGCTGGGCAATCTTCGGCGCGGGAGGAGGCGGATTCACCGGCCGCTGGCCCATGCCGAAGATCTTCTGGAACAGGTTCCGCTGATCGCCGGACGAGTGGTCGCAGGTGTCCGTGGGCTGGGTTCCATCGAGGAAGGACGCGGTATAGTCCTCGGTGCAGGAAGCGTCCGCGAGCAGGTTGGTATTGTCGTCCAGGCGCACCTGGACGACGCCCGGCGGCGGGACGAACTCCCGCGTGTCGGAGTACTCCGGCAGCTTGACCGCGTTCTTCATGAAATCGGCCCAGATGGGACCGGCAGCATGGGCGCCTTCCATCTTGATGTCGGTGTAGTCGTCGTTGCCGACCCAGACCAGGCAGAGCAGATTGCTGGTGAATCCCGCATACCACGCGTCGTGCGAGGTGCCGGTTTTTCCGGCAGCGGGCGCGGTGAAGCCCCAGTTGCGGACCTGGGCGCCGGTGCCGTGAGGATTGTTCAGCACCTGCTCCATCATGCTGACGGTGAGAAAGGCGGCGCGCGGATCGAGAACCGGCTTGGTATCGGGCGCGTAGTCGGCGATCACGTCGCCATTGGCCGAGCGCACGGAGGCGAGCATCCAGGGGTTGATCTTCACACCTTCATTGGCGAAGACGGTGTAGGCGCCGGCCATTTGAAGCGGCGTGGCTCCGTAGGCGCCGATGGCCATAGCGGGTGTGGCGCGGGCGGATACGATCCCGGCATCGCGCGCCAGGGCGGCCACGTTATCAAACCCGACCATCTGCGCGAGCATGATGGTGGGGTTGTTGAGCGATCGATAGAGCGCTTCGGTGGCGGGAATGTCGCCGTAGTACTTGTTGTCGAAATCGCGGGGCGAATACGTCTGGTTGTCGAAGGTAAAGGTCGTCTGCTCGTCGTGCAGCATGGTGGTCGGCGTAAAGACGGCGGTGGTTCCGTCAGCGTTCGTAAGCGGCGTGCCGGCCAGAGCGGTGTTGAAGGCGGCCGCATAAACGAAGGGCTTGAAGATCGAGCCGGTGGGACGGTCGCGCACGGCATGGTTCAGCTGGCTCACGCCATAATTGCGTCCACCGACGAGAGCCAGGACCTGGCCGGTGTGGGGATTCAGCGCCACCAGCGCCACCTGCGGGTAGGTTGCCGGAGGAATGGTTTCGCCTTTCCTCGCGGCGATACGAGCGAGCCGCTCATGGCGGAGCCGGACGATTTCATCGACCTGCTTCATGCCATCGGCGACGGCATCCTGGGCGATTTGCTGCAGCTGCGGGTCGAGCGAGGTATAGATGCGCAGCCCTTGCTGGTTGTATTCGGTGTCGCCCAGGCGCTGGACGAGCTGGTCGCGCACCAGATCGACGAAGTAGGGAGCTTCGCCGGCGTCAAAGGCGCCTGCATCGAGGCCCAGCGGCGCAGCTTTGGCCGCGGCGGCCTGCTCTTTGCTGATGTCGCCGGTCTCGACCATGGCGTCGAGGACGATGTTGCGGCGCTCGATGGCGCGGTCCGGGTGGCGAAACGGGTTCAACCAGCTGGGGCTTTGAATGACGCCGGCGAGCAGAGCGCACTCGGACAGATTGAGCTGGCTGACATCCTTGCCGAAGTACGCCTGGGCCGCTTCACCAAAGCCGTCGACAGAGAAGCTGCCGCGCTGCCCCAGCGGCACCTCGTTGGCATACATCTGGAAGATCTGCTGCTTGTTGAACCGATGCTCGAGCTGGAAGGCGATCAGCACCTGCAGGAACTTCCGCTTGAGGCGTTTTTCCGGCGAGAGGAAGAAGTCCTTGGCGAGCTGCATGGTCAGGGTGGAAAAGCCCTGGCGGTAGCGTCCGGAGCGCATGTCGGTGAGCAGCGCGCCGAACACGCGAGGATAGTCGACTCCATCATGCTGGAAGAAGTGGCGGTCTTCGATGGAAGTAACGGCGGGAACGAGGTATTTGGGCAGCTCATCGTAGGTGACGAGGCGGCGCTTGGTGTGGCTCTGATCGGAGAGGCCGGTGACCAGCAGCGGCTCCAGCTCGTAGGCAGCGAGTTGCTGTCCGTTGTCGCCGGTGATCTCACCGACGGCGCCATCGGCGAAGTGGATGGTGGCGCCATCCTGGGCGTGGTAAGACGACGGGCCAGGATGGATGGTCACGGCGGCGTCGGCTGGGGCGAAGGTGCCCATCGTGGAGGGTTTGCCCTGACCGTCTACGGTATAGCCGGCCTGCTGCAGCTCCTGCTCGATCTCGGCGGGCCTGATTTTCTGGCCAGGCCGGATTTCCGGCGGCGCGGCATAGATGCTGGCGGTCTGGGTGAAGAGGGGATGCTGGAGACGGTCGTCGACCACATGGCCCATTTTGGTCCAGTAATAGGTGAAGACCATGCCGCCCAGAATGACGGCCACCGCACAGCAGAGGCCGGCGGTGATGAGAACATTGCGTCCGGTGACGCTGACTCGGAGCCGAGGCACTTTAACTTTGACGACCAACTCGGGTTTACCCCTTCCCTGCTATTTCAGACGAATCGAACGCGCGAATCGACCGATCGCGGCCGGTTCCCTCGATGGTTCCGTCGAGCCGGCCTGCGTAATTTCCATGCACGAGCTGCGCCACCCCTTGGACCGCTGAAAACAAAACCCTTTGCCGCGCCAGGCATTGGGGGGGTGTGTAACGGCAAACACGGTGTGTCCGGCAGGACACGTGCCTTGGATGCAGCGCATCGCCCATCTATTGCCCCGTCAGGCGGGCAAAGCCACACGACGGAGTTCGGCGGCAACCTCGCCGATGGCCACATCGCGACCGGATGCGGTGGCCCGGGTAACCAGTTCCACGTTGCCCTCGGCGGCTTTTTTGCCGACGGTCACGCGGTACGGGATCCCGATCAGGTCCGCATCCTTGAACTTTACGCCCGCGCGCTCGTCGCGATCGTCCAGCAGCACGTCGAAACCGGCGGCCTCCAGGTCGGAGGCGACTTTCTCCCCGACAGCTTTCAGCGACGGGTCGGCAACGTTGGTGACGGTCACGACCACGTCGAACGGTGCAATCGCTCGCGGCAGCCAGAAGCCGTTGGCGTCGTTGCTCTGCTCAATCGCGGCGGTCAGGATTCGTTCGATGCCGATGCCGTAGCAGCCCATGATGGGGGTAACCTCTTTGCCGTTGGCATCGAGGACGCGCGCGCCCATCTTGTTGGTGTAGCGATCGCCGAGCTTGAAGATGTGGCCCACTTCGACAGCCTTTGCGACTTTGAGCGGCTTGCCGCACAGCGGGCAGCCCTCGCCGGGAAGGGCGTCGCGAATGTCGGCGACGGTGGTCCAGGTGAAGTCGCGGCCGGGCACGACGTTGCGGTAGTGGTAGTCGAGCTTGTTCGCGCCGCAGACGAGGTTTTGCCGGTTTTCGAGGCCGCGATCGAGGATAACGTTGACCTTGCCGTCCAGGAGAGTCTTTGCCGCATCGAGGCCGACCGGGCCGAGGTAACCCGCGGGACCGTGCATCCAGTGTTCGAGTTCTTCAGCCACCATGGGACGCAGGTCGGTGGCCCCGAGGATGGACATCAGCTTCGTCTCGTTGACGAAATGATCGCCGCGCAGGAAGGCCACGACCGGGGCCAGGATTTCCTTCTGACCTTTTTTCCCGTCGGATCCCGGTTCTGCGACTTTTGCCATGTAAGCGACGCACTTGATGTCAGAAGCGGCTTCAATGTCAAAGAACTTCGTGACATCGACGATGGCGGCCTGTCCGGGCGTCGATACAAGCTCGGGCCTGCCGTCGCCGGTCGGCGCCATTTCGGTCACCGGAGCCGGGCGCGAGGTGGCCTTCTCCATATTGGCGGCATAGCCGCAGGCCGCGCAGCTGGCAATCTGGTCTTCACCGGCGTCGGTGTAGACCATGAACTCCTGCGACTGGGAGCCGCCCATCGCGCCGGAATGGGCTTCGACCGCCACGAAGCGGAGGCCGCAGCGAGTGAAAATCGCTCGGTAGGCGGCATCGTGGAGGTCGTAGCTGCGGTCGAGGCCCGCCTGGTCCAGATCGAAGGAGTAGCTGTCTTTCATGATGAACTGGCGGACGCGCAGCAGACCCGCTTTGGGGCGGGGCTCGTCGCGGAACTTGGTCTGGATCTGGTACCAGATTTGCGGGAGCTGCTTGTAGCTGCGCAATTCGTTGCGCGCGATGTCGGTCACGACCTCCTCATGGGTCATGCCGAGGCAGAGGTCGGCGCCCTTGCGGTCCTTGAGGCGGAACATGTTGTCGCCCATGAGGGTCCAGCGGCCGCTTTCCCGCCACAGATCGGCAGGCTGGATTGTGGGCAGCAGGAATTCCTGGCCGATACGGTCCATCTCCTCACGCACGATGGCGATGATGCGGTGAATGGAGCGCTGGCCGAGGAACAGGTAGGAATAAATGCCGGCCCCGAGCTGCCGGATATATCCGGCGCGAACGAGGAACTTATGGCTGGCCACCTCCGCGTCGGCGGGAGGTTCGCGGAGTGTGGGAATAAAGAGCTTCGACCAGCGATGCATGCGGGAAACGCGCCTCTGTCGGACCGCAGCCGCAGAAATTTCCCGAGGCCGGGATTCGGCGCGGCGGTGATTCGGGTGCAAATGTTTATTCTAAATGGCCGGCGGGCTGGGCGGAGGGGCCCGGCGACGGCCATGTGGCGTGCACGCTCTCGATGAGCGCCTCGAGATCGACAGGGCGGCTGGTGTCGACCTCAATGACTGGGCTCAGGGCGAACGGTTCCGCATATTCGCCCAGGCGCTCGGGCGACATTTCCGCCAGCGGATGCGCGGGATGGTGACGCTGCTGGCGGGCACGCTCGGCGAAGCGCCGGGAGGCCTCCTCGAGCGGGACTCGGCAGTGGACTTCGACAACCTTACCCTCGAGGGCCGCGAGCCTTGCCCGCTCCTGCAGACTGCGGGTGCGAAAATTGGCTTCGAGGACGACCATGGGACAGCGCGCGCCCAAAACCCACAGCAGGTCCATGGCGGCGGCGCCGATGCGGCCGGAAAAATCAGGATCGCCGGCGCTGCCGCCCATGGAGATGTAAAGGCTTTCCTTGATATCGTCTTTGCAGAGCAGTGCAAACCCGAGGCGCCGAGCCAGAGGGCGGGCCAGAGTGGTCTTGCCGGAGCCAAGCGGCCCGGAGACAATCAGGATGCGGCGCGGAGGTGAGGACTTCAAGCCAGACCGGCTTTCGGGAGGGAGCCCGCAGGGCTATTCGCTGCTATGTCCGATCTGGTAACGGCGCACGTTTTTGGGATGGCTTTTCACCCGATGAATATGGCATGCTAAATCACAATTTTTCCTGTTTTTCTGCGTCGTAAAGGCACTGGACGCCCGGATCCTCCAGGACAAAGGGCTCAACGAGTTGGGAGGTGTTGAACAAACGTAGCTATGTATACACCCTTCCTGATGTCTGGTTATGCTGCGGCCCTGCTCCTGATGCTGGTGGGATTCAGAGGGGTACGCCGGAGCACCCCCGATTTACATGGCAGCCGGCAGCTCGTCGGGTTCATTCTGTGCGCCCTGTCCGCGATCCTGCTCTTTGGGCTGCGTCCCTGGACCCCC
>DASRRO010000036.1:0-69892 GCA_035656855.1 Acidobacteriaceae bacterium
TAGCAGACGAGGATGACCTGGCGGCGGTCAAAGCGGTCGGCCACGTGGCCGGCGGGCAGGATGAACAGAAGTCCGGGCAGGAAGAGGACGAGCCCGGTATAGCCGAGGTCGATGGCTTTGTGGGTGATCTCGTACACCTGCCAGGCGACCGCAAGCGCCTGCGCTTCCGCGCCGATGATGACGACGACGCGCGCGAGCTGATAGCGGAGAAAGTCGCGGGAGAGGAACGCGGCGGCGGGCTGGGGCATCAGTAAGTCTTTTATACCGGAGGAACGCTGGGGCGGTAGGAGACGGCGCCCAGGGCGCGGTCCGGTAGTCTTGAGAGGTGGAGAGTCCTGAACCGGAATCGAAGTTTGCGGCGGCGAATCCTGCGCTGGAAATCGAGCACCCGCAGCCGCAGCCGCATCTGGGGCTGGGTTCGGCAGGGGCGGTGGCGGCGGTATGCCTGTGCGGGATCTTCGCGTTCCTGAATTTGTATTCAACCCAGCCGCTGTTGCCGATGTTCGCGCATCTGTTCCACGCGAGCGAGGCAATGGTGGGGCTGACGGTTAGCGCCTCGACGCTGGGCGTGGCGCTGGCAGCACCATTTTTCGGAGCGCTGACCGAGCGGCTGAGCCGCAAGCGGGTGATTCTGGTTTCGCTGGTGGCGCTGGCCGTGCCGACACTGCTGGCAGCCACGTCGCCGGGACTGCGCTCTCTGATCGGGTGGCGGTTCGTGCAGGGTCTGGCGCTGCCGGGCGTCTTCGCCACGATTATCACTTACGTGGGCGAGGAGTGGCGGCGGGAATCGATTGCGCTGGTGATGAGCCTGTACGTGAGCTCGACGGCGATGGGCGGTTTCCTGGGGCGGTACCTCTCTGGTGTGATAGCGGACGCGCTGAACTGGCGATGGAGCTTTGTGGCGCTGGGCGCGTTGACCCTGCTGGGAGCGGTCCTGGTCGCGCGATGGCTGCCACCCCAGTCGAAGCGGACGCATGCGGCGGGCGCTGAGGCGCATGCACACGGCGTGCGAGTGGCCCTGAGCCACTTCCGCAACACGCGGCTGCTGGCCACCTTCACGGTCGGCTTTGGAATGCTGTTTACCCTGGTGGCGACGTTCACCTACGTAACGTTCTACCTGTCGGACGCGCCGTTTCACCTGTCTACAGTGGGCCTGAGCAATCTGTTTGCGATTTATCTCGTCGGCCTGGCGGTGACGCCGCTGGGCGGATACCTGATCACTCGGATTGGGATGCGCCGCGGGATTCTGCTGGCGATCCTGCTGAGCATGGCGGGAGCCGCCATCACGCTGAGCCATGCGCTGTGGGTGGTCATTCTGCCTGGACTGGGACTGGTGTGCACAGGGGTATTCATCGCGCAGTCCACAGCGGCCAGCTATTTGCGGGTGGCAGCGCCCGCAGGCGGACGCGTAAGTGCCGCAGGGCTGTATCTATCCTGCTACTACATCGGAGGCACCGTGGGCGGCGTGGTTCCGGGATGGGTGTGGCGCGTCGGGCACTGGCCGGCTTGCGTGGCACTCACCGAAGCCGTGCTGGCGGTGATGATGGTGGTGGCGCTGGCCGGCTGGAAGAATAAGGGCTGGAGCACTCAATAGATCCATACAGCCGGCAGCTCTATTCCTGGACTACCGCTTTCACCAGGTTTCTCGGAGCATCAACGTTGACGCCGCGCTGGGTGGCGATGAAATACGCCAGCAACTGCAGCGGGATGACCTCCAGAATGGGCAGCAGGAACTCATCGACGGCGGGGACGGCAACGGAGTAACGGCTGAGTTGCGCAGCCTTCTCGTCGCCTTCGATATGAATCGAGAGGATCTCCGCGCCCTGCGTATGCATATCGCGCATGAGCGCAAGGGTTCTTTCGTAACGCAGGGTCGAGTCAGGATCCTTGCGATCGCGCGTAGCAAGAATGACCAGCGGCGCTTCCGGACTGACGAGCGCGTTGGGACCGTGCTTGAGCTCGCCGGCGGGCAGTCCCTCGGCCTGAACGTAGGCCGACTCCTTGAGCTTGAGAGCGCCTTCGCGCGCGATGGCGTAGTGGATGGCGCGGCCGAGGTAGAGGAAGGTGCGCGCGTCGCGCAGCCGAGCGGCAATGGACTCGATCTCCGATTCCCAGAGCGGAAGCGTCGTCGCAATCAGCTGTGGCAGACGCTCCATTTCTTCGCAATGAGAGGAGACCGTCTGTGCGGTCATGCGGCCGCCAAGTCGCGCCAGAAAAAGCGTGAGCACGTAGAGAACACTCAGCTGTGTGGTGAAGCTCTTCGTCGCGGGCACGGCCACTTCCCTGCCCGCGAGCGTGGGCAACGAGGCGTCGGCTTCGCGGGCCATGGAGGACTCGGCATTATTGGTGATGGCCACAGTCTTCAGTCCGCGCGCTTTGGCTTCGCGCAGCGCGGCGAGAGTGTCGGCTGTTTCGCCCGACTGCGAAATGACAATGACGCCGGGGTCGTGCAGCGTGTGCGTAGAGCGGTACATGTATTCGCTGGAATACTCGACGTCCACGGCAAGCCCGGCGTAGTCCTCGAGCATGATTTCGCCCGCAAGTCCGGCGTGGCGGCTCGATCCGCTGGCGGCGATGACGATGCGCTGCCGTCCCCGGAGGGTCTCGGCCACGGCCCTAAAGGCCGCTGCATCGATCGCGCCGTTGGGCGCGTACCGGGCCATGGTGGCGGCGAGTGCCTCAGGCTGCTCGTAGATCTCGCGCAGCATCGCGTGCGGGAAGGTGCGGGTTGCGGGCATAGACACCTTCGATCTTAGCGGATGCGCGCCGAAGACATAACTCGCTGGAAAGTGCCCTCCACAAAGATCACGCAGAGGACACAGAGAAGTTCACGTGAAAACCCGAAACATTTCCTCGGGGTTCTCTATGGTGTTGTGCTGCCTACGATTTGCGCCAGCGCAGCACCGGCTTGCGTGCGGCCGTGGTTTCGTCGAGGCGCGAGACGCGGGTGGAGTGCGGCGCGTCCAGCACGATCTGCGGATTCTCTTCCACCTCTCGGGCGATCTGCCGCATCGCGTCGACAAACAGGTCAAGCTCCTCGCGCGACTCGCTCTCGGTGGGCTCGATCATGAGCGCGCCGTGCACGATGAGCGGGAATGAAACCGTGTAGGGGTGAAAGCCGTAGTCGATGAGGCGCTTGGCGATGTCGCCGGTCCTGACCCCATTCTTCGTCTGGCGTCGATCGCTGAAGACCACCTCGTGCATCGAGGGCGTGGTGTAAGGGAGATCGTAGAGGTCCTGCAGCTTGTGGCGAATGTAGTTCGCGTTGAGCACGGCGTCTTCAGTGGTCTGGCGCAATCCGTCGGGGCCGTTCGCGAGGATGTAGGCCAGGGCTCGGACAAACATGCCAAAGTTGCCAAAGAAGGCGCGCACGCGGCCCACCGACTGGGGGCGATTGTAGTTGAGCCGGAAATGGCCGTCGCTGTCCTGCTCGACGACGGGCACCGGCAGGAAGGGCTCAAGGTGGCTCTTGCACGCGACCGGACCGGAGCCAGGACCGCCCCCGCCATGCGGCGTGGAGAAGGTCTTGTGCAGGTTCAGGTGCATCACGTCGACACCGAAATCGCCCGGGCGGGTCTTGCCGCAGAGGGCGTTCATATTGGCGCCGTCCATGTACAGCAGTGCGCCTTTGCCGTGGAGGATGTCGGCGATGCGGTGAATCTCGTTCTCGAAGACGCCGATGGTTGACGGGTTAGTGAGCATCAGCGCGGCGGTGTCTTCGGTGACCGCCTGGGCGAGCGCTTCGACGTCGATGCCGCCATTGGGGTTCGACTTGAAATTGACGACCTCATAGCCGCAGATTGCGGCGGTGGCGGGATTGGTTCCGTGGGCGGAATCGGGAATGATGACGTGGCGACGCGGATTTCCCTTTGCCTGGTGGTAGGCACGGGCCAGCAGGATTCCGGTGAACTCGCCGTGGGCGCCGGCGGCCGGCTGCAGCGTGATCGCGTCCATGCCGGTGATCTCAAGCAGGCACTGGCGCAGCAGGTGCATGATGGCCAGCGAGCCCTGGGAGAGCGCCTCGGGCTGGTAGGGGTGCGCTTCCGCGATACCTTCAAGACGCGAGACGAATTCGTTGACGCGCGGGTTGTACTTCATGGTGCAGCTGCCCAGCGGATACATGCCGAGGTCGATGGCGTAATTCCAGGTGGAGAGGCGCGTGAAGTGGCGAATGATCTCGATTTCGGAAAGCTCGGGCAACTCCGCGTTGAGCGAACGCTGGGCCTCGCCCAGTAGAACACCAGGATCGACCTCCGGGACGTCGAGGGGCGCAAGACGATAGGCTTTCTTGCCGGGCGCGGACTTTTCGAAACTGAGGCCCTCATTCTGCGTGAGGTGCGCGGTGACTTTGCGCGGTGTGCCGGTGAACTTTTCAGTCGGGGTTTCGGTTGGGGTCGCCATCATGAATCCTTATCGCGCTGCCGCCACGGCGGGCGCCTGAGCCAGCACTGATGCGGCCTCGTCTATCTGGTCGCGGGTGCTGAGTTCGGTCGCGCACCACAGTGTCGCGTTGCCAAGCTCTGGATACCAGCGGTTAAGTGCCACGCCGCCGATGATCTTGTTTTCCAGCAGGCGCGCGTTGAGCTGTTCGGGAGACTCCTCTGTCTGGAGGACGAACTCATTGAACCGAGGCGAGCCCGCGAAGAGCAGGGTGCCCTGAGCGCCCAGTATTTTTGCGGCGTAGTCTGCTTTGGCCAGATTGTGCAGTGCCAGCTCGCGGATGCCCTCTTTGCCATAGACGGTCATGAAGACCGTCGCCATCAACGCAACCAGCGCCTGGTTGGTGCAGATGTTCGAGGTCGCCTTCTCGCGGCGGATGTGTTGCTCGCGTGTCGATAGAGTGAGCACGAAGCCGCGGCGGCCCTGCTTGTCCTTCGTCTCGCCGACGAGGCGCCCGGGCATCTGACGAACATATTTCTCCTTCGCCGCAATGACGCCGCAGAAGGGCCCGCCGAAGCTGGGAGCGACCCCGAAGGACTGCGCCTCCATGATGACGATATCGGCTTCGACGGGTGGCCGCACAATGCCGAGCGAGGCGGCTTCCGCGATGGCGACGATGAGCAGCGCGCCCTTCTTCTGGACGATTTGCGCAATGCCAGGAATGTCTTCAATCACCCCGAAGAAGTTCGGTGACTGCACGAGCACACAGGCGGTCTGGTCGGTAACACCCTGTTCCAGCGCGGCGAGGTCGAGACGTCCGTCGTCGCTGTAGCCGATCTCCTGGGTTGTATGGCCCGAAGCGGCTTCGCGATGCTGCGCATAAGTGCGCATCACCTCGCGATACTCGGGGTGCACAGTGCGCGCGACCAGCACGCCGTCACGGCCGGTGACGCGCATGCCCATCATCGCGGCCTCCGGGCAGGCCGTGGAGCCGTCGTACATCGAGGCGTTGGCGATGTCCATGCCGGTCAACTCGCAGATCATGGTCTGGAATTCGAAGATGGCCTGGAGTGTGCCCTGCGTGATCTCCGCCTGGTACGGCGTGTAGGAGGTGAGGAACTCGCCGCGCTGCACGATGGCGTCGATAAGCACCGGCCGGTAATGCCGGTAGACGCCCGCGCCGAGGAAGCTGGCGTAGCCGTTGGCATTTTGCGCGGCGGCGGCTTTGAAGTGGTCGACGATCTCGGACTCGCCCATCTGGCGCGGGATGTTCAGGTCGCGCGTCAGGCGGTATTCCTCCGGAATAATGGCAAACAGGTCGTCGATGGACGATGCGCCAATCTCGCGCAGCATCGCCGCGCGCTCAGCGTCGGATTTAGGTAGATAGCGCATGAAATTCAGGGTCCAGCGTACAGCGTTCAGCCTGAAAAGCTGCGCCGCCTGAAGCGGCGCGCAGTTCTAGTGGCCGGTTTCTTCCCTTGCATAGGCCTCGTAGGCGTCAGCGGTCAGCAGCGCGTCCAGTTCTGACGGGTCGCTCAGCTCAATCTTCATAATCCACGCGGCGTGAGCGTCGGCATTGATCTTCTCCGGCGAGGTGGCCAGTTCTTCGTTGATCGCCGTGACGGTGCCGGTGGCTGGCGAGTAGAGATCGGAAACAGCCTTCACCGACTCGACGCTGCCGAAGACCTTGCCCTTCTCGACCTTATCGCCGACTTTGGGCAGTTCCACAAAGACGATGTCGCCGAGGGAGTCCTGGGCGTGGTTAGTGATGCCGACAGCGGCCGTCTTCGTGCCGGCCTCAATCCATTCGTGCTCGCGCGTATAGCGGTAGTTCGTGGGATAAGCCATGTGTCGCAGTTCTCCCTTTTATTGTACGGGCTGTCCCGATCTCGGCCAGTCCCTGGATTCCCTCAAGTCGATGTCGGCGGCGCAGTTTTCTTCGGCTTCCTGTAAAACGGGATCGGCACGACCCGCGCTTTCACCGGATTATTACGAATCTCAACAGCGATTTCGGTGCCGATTTCAGTGAAAGCACGTGGCACGTAAGCCAGCGCGATGTTCTTCTTGAGGAACGGCGCGGGCGAGCCGCTGGCGACCGCGCCAATCGCGTTCCCCTCGAGATCGAACACGCGATAACCGTCGCGGGCGATGCCCCGCTCGATAACCTCGAGACCGATCAACCTGCGCGTAGGACCGCCGGCCGCCTGGACCTTCTTCAACGCATCAGAGCCGAGGAACGGACCCTTCTCCAGCTTGCAGAAGCGGTCGAGGCCGGCCTCGAAGACGTTGATACCCTCGGAGATTTCGTGGCCGTAGAGAGAGAGTGATGCCTCCAGGCGCAGCGTGTTCCGCGCGCCCAGGCCGCAGGGCACGATGCCGAATTCCTTCCCTGCTTCGAGAACCTCGTTCCACACGCGCTCGCTCGTGGGTACGTCGGAGGGGATGTAGATCTCGAACCCATCTTCACCGGTGTAACCGGTACGCGCGATGAGGGTGTTCGGCAGACCGCACACCGTTCCCCAGGTGAACCAGTAGAACTTCACCGCGGAAAGGTCGGCGTTGGTCAGCTTCTGCAGCGTCTCCTGCGCGCGCGGACCCTGGATGGCGAGCTGCGTGTAGTAGTCGCTGTAATCGCTTACGTGGCAGTCAAAGGAGCGCGCCTGGGCGCGGACCCAGTTGTAGTCCTTCTCGCGCGTGCCCGCGTTGATGACGAACAGGTAGTCGTTCTCGCTGAATTTGTGGACGATGATGTCGTCCACGAAGGTGCCCTCCGGATACAGCATCGCCGAGTACTGCGCCTGGCCGACCGCCAGCCGCGCCGCGTCGTTCATCGAGATGTGCTGGACGGCAGAGAGCGCCCCCGGGCCCCGCAGCTGGATATCGCCCATGTGGCTCACGTCGAAGAGGCCAACACCGGTGCGGACGGCCATGTGCTCAGCGATCAGGCCGGTGTATTCGACGGGCATATCCCATCCGCCGAAGTCGACCATCTTCGCGCCGAGGCGGTGGTGCGTGGCATTGAGGGCGGTTTTGCGAAGCGTGGCGGGGGCAGAGACAGAAGCTTCAGGCATAGGATTTCCGAGGCAAGGCGAACTTTTAACGTTACAACCGCGATGGATGCCGGTCAATTAGCGGCCCGCTTAGGGCCATTACGATAGAAGCGTGCCCGAGCCTGTCCTTCCGATAGCGATTGCGCTGGCGCTGCTTCTGGCGATCCTGCTGGCGTTTGGCTTCGCTGGCGAACGTTGCCGGCGCGCCGCGCAGCAGTTGCCGTTGGGCGCGCGGATTGCCCTGCCTGCGCTTTTCGCGATTCCATGGGTGGTGGTGGCAATCGGTGCCGGCTGGTTCGAGGCGCGCTGGCTGGCCATTTATCTGCTGGCGCCGCCCTGCATCGCGGCTCTGCTGGCGCTGGCCTCAACGCTCGATCCTGAGCAGCGCGGGCATTGGCTGGATTTCCTCGTGCTGCTGCCACTGGGCCTCGCTGTGGACCTGCGCTGGCTCGAACCTGCCTGGCCACCCCATTTGAGCGCTCTGGGCAAACTCACCCTCCTTGACGCCGGACTCTATGGCTTTATGGCGGTGCGGCAGCTTAACGGAGTGGGATTCGACCTCCGTCTGCGGGGGCGCGATGTCGCCATTAGCCTGCGGGAATTCCTGTTCTACGCACCCATGGCGGTTATCCTCGGCCTGGCCCTGGGTTTTCTGCACTGGCACGGACGTGTGCATCGAACCTGGCTCGTGATTCCGCTCTGGGTCTTCACCTTCTTCGCCGTGGCCCTGCCCGAGGAACTCTTCTTCCGCGGCTGGATGCAAAATCTGCTGGAACGCCGGATCGGGCGGACCCCTGCCCTGCTGGTCACCGCATGCCTGTTTGGGCTGGCGCACTTCAATAAGCGAACAGCGTTCTTCAACTGGCGCTATGTTCTGCTGGCGGCAATTGCCGGAATCTTCTATGGTCGAGCGTGGCGGCAGGACCGGCGCATCGGCGCTTCCACCATCACGCATGCCACCGTCGATAGTCTGTGGAGTGCGCTGCTGCGCTGACTTTGCGTTACACTGGCGGGCGGCTTCGACAGTGTGCCCACCTTTGTCGTGAAAGGAATCATTTCCGTTGAGAATCTCGAGGATATTTGTAACCGCATTCATTCTGGTGGCGCTCGCTGGCGCCGCGCTCGGGCAGGATCCAACACTGGCGGCGACTCCGCCCATGGGCTGGAACAGCTGGAACCACTTTGCCGGCAGGGTGACGGCGGCCGATGTGCGCGCCGCGGCCGATGCCATGGTAGCCAACGGTATGCGCGATGCCGGCTATATCTACGTGAACATCGACGACACCTGGGAAGGCCCGCGCAACGCCCAGGGCGAGATCACGACCAACAGCAAATTTCCCGACATGAAGGCTCTGGCCGATTACGTTCATTCGAAAGGAATGAAGCTGGGCATCTACTCCGGCCCGGGCCCGAAGACCTGCGCCGGCTATCCCGCCAGCTATGGCCACGAGCAGCAGGATGCCAACACCTATGCGAAGTGGGGCATCGACTATCTGAAGTACGACCTGTGCAGCTATATGGAAATCATGCGCAGGCAGGCGCCCCACGACCAGGCGAAGCAGTGGGAGATGATGCGCCAGGCCTACGAGAAAATGCACCAGGCGCTGCTGAAGACGGGGCGGCCCATTGTTTTCAGCCTCTGCCAGTATGGGCTGGATGACGTTTGGACCTGGGGCCCCTCGGTGGGCGGCAACCTGTGGCGCACAACGGATGACATCAACGACACCTGGCAACGCATGGCTGATATTGGCTTTGGCCAGTTGGGGCTGGCGAAATACGCGGGACCCGGACACTGGAACGATCCCGACATGCTGGAGGTGGGCAACGGTGGCATGACCGACACGGAATACCGCACCCACATGAGCCTGTGGGCGATTCTGGCTGCGCCGCTCCTGTCTGGCAACGACCTGAGCAAGATGACCCCGGAGACAAAGGCCATCCTGCTGAATAAAGAGGTCATCGCCGTCGATCAGGACAGCATGGGCAAGCAGGGCGATCGCGCCATGGCCTGGGGAATGACGGAGATCTGGACGAAGCCGCTCACTGACGGCGCGCTGGCGGCCGGCCTTTTCAATCGGGACTCAGAAGCCCACTCGGTGACACTGCATCTGCGTGATGTGGGTTTGCCGGCGAATGCGAAGCTGCGCGACCTGTGGGCCCATAAGGACGTCTCCGCGACCGACGGCTCTTACACGGTTACGGTTCCCGGCCACGGCGTGGTGCTGCTGAAAGCGAGCCGCTAGCCGAACTTTTCAGTGGGAAGAACAGAGGCGGGGCCGCGTCGCCCCGCCGCGCATGTACGCCGTGTCCACTCACCGCGGGCAGGTACAATAATGACGTGAAGCAGACAATGCGGGCCGGCTCAATGCGGCTCGGGTTTTGACCCCATCCCGGACATTCTCCGGGATTTTTCTTTCATACTGGATTCATACCCCTTATGCCCCCAAAAGCCACTTCGACCGACGCTCCGACAGCACCTTCGCGCGAGACCGCGCTCGACGCCTTCCGCCGCTGGGGCTATCTGCAGGCGCAGCTCGATCCGCTGGGACAGTACCTGCAGCCGGTGGCCGTGCCTGAGCTGGATATCGACAACCAGTTTGCCATCGAGGCACGGCGCGTCTACTGCGGCACCATCGGCGCCGAATTCATGCACATTCCAGACCGTGAGCGCCGCACGTGGATCGCGCAGAAGCTTGAGGCTAATGCGCCTGCCGTCGATCGGCACCGGATTCTGGAGCTTTTGGCCCGCGCCGACCTCTTTGAGCAGGTGATTCAGTCGCGCTATCTGGGAACCAAGAGATTTTCGCTGGAAGGCGTCACGGCCCTGATCCCCTTTCTTGATGAGCTGCTGAACCGCGCTGCAGAGCTGGGTGCGCAGCGCTCGATCATGGGCATGAGCCATCGCGGACGCCTGAACGTGATGGTGAACACTCTGGGCAAGTCGCCCGTGGACATTTTTGCCAAATTTGAAGACGTGGACCCGCGCAGCATTCTGGGCGGCGGCGACGTGAAATACCATGTCGGCGCGACCGGCCAGTTCCGGGCCCGCGATGGGCGCACCGTGGCGCTGCATCTGGTGTCCAATCCCAGCCATCTGGAAGCCGTCGATCCGGTGGCCATGGGACGCGCGCGTGCGTGGCAGGATCGGTACGGCGCTGACGGAGTCGATCGCGTGCTGCCTGTCGTGATTCATGGCGACGCTGCTTTTGCCGGCCAGGGCATCTGGGCGGAGACGATGAACCTCGCCGGCATCGACGGCTATTCGGTCGGCGGTGGCATTCACATCGTGGCGAACAATCTGATCGGCTTCACCGCGGAACCGGTGGAGACAAACTCGACGCGCTTCTCCACGGATCTGGCCAGGCGCCTTGCCGTGCCCATCTTTCACGTCAACGCCGAGGATGTCGGAGCGGTGGTGCGGGTCGCGGCGCTGGCTGCAGAGTATCGGTATGCGTTCCACACTGACGTTGTCGTCGATCTGATCGGCTATCGACGGCACGGGCATAGCGAAGTGGACGACCCCACGGTCACGCAGCCGCTGCGCTATGCGCGCATCAAGGATTATCCGCCGCTGTACGAGCTGTACGCACAGCAGATCGGCGCCGACGCTTCCGGAATCGCCAATGAGTTGCGAACGGAGTTTGCCGAGGACCAGAAGAAGGCGACCACGACAGGGAAGAAGCCGGTACTGGTGCAGATGCCGGAGTACTGGAACCGCTACCGCGGCGGCGCATGGAAGCCGGAGATGGAAGTCGACACCGGCCTGTCGCGCGAGCGGGTCCACGAGATCGCCGACAAACTGGCGACTTATCCAAACAGTTTTCATATCCACCCCAAGATCAAAAAGCTTCTGCAGCAGCGCGCGTCCATGGGCCGCGGCGAGCACGCGTTCGACTACGGCATGGCCGAAGCGGTCGCTTTTGGATCGCTGCTGCTGCAGGGCACCCCCGTACGCCTGAGTGGGCAGGACAGCCAACGCGGCACCTTCAACCAGCGCCACAGCGTTCTGATCGACATTGAAAACGAGCAGCGCTGGGTGCCCCTGAACCATCTCGCTCCCGAGCAGGCGCCGTTCAGCGTCTACAACTCGCTGTTATCGGAAGCGGGCGTAATGGGCTTTGAGTACGGATACAGCCGCGACTGCCCTGAGGGGCTCATCCTGTGGGAGGCGCAGTTCGGCGACTTCGCCAACGGGGCGCAGGTTGTGATCGATCAGTTCATCGCAGCAGCCGAAGACAAGTGGGGGCTTCTGAGCGGCCTGGTGCTGCTGCTGCCGCACGGCTATGAGGGCCAGGGGCCGGAGCATTCCAGCGCCCGCGTGGAGCGCTACCTCCAGCTCGCGGCGCGGGACAACATTCAGATTGCCCAGCCATCGAATGCGGCACAGTATTTCCATCTGTTACGGAGGCAGGCGCTCCGCGCGTGGCGGAAACCCCTGATCGTTTTCACGCCCAAGAGCATGCTGCGGCACCCGGATGCCGTCTCGCCGATCGAAGACTTTACCCGCGCGCGCTTCCTGCCGGTCGTGCCGGAAACGGAAATTCAGGATGCGCAGCGGCTGCTCATCGCCACTGGCAAAATTGGCCACGAACTGCGTATGGAGCGGGCGAAGCGGAGGGATTCCCGTACCGGAATTCTCTTCCTCGACCAGCTCTATCCCTGGCCCGAAACCGAACTGAAGGCTGCCATTGCCGCGCACCCGAGCGCACGCGAACTCGTGTGGGTGCAGGAAGAGCCGGCCAACATGGGCGGGTTCGGTTTCGTCATGCCTCGCCTGCGACGCATTGCCGGGGATTTGCAGGTGCTCAGCGTGAAGCGCTCTGCGGCGGCCAGCCCGGCAACGGGCTCCGCCAAGGCGCACGAGATGGAGCAGAAGACGCTGATCCAGCTGGCGCTGAAAGACAGCGTATAGCGGTTAGCGAATGACGAGCAGGAAGATTTCGACGACACCCGGCGCCCGAACCATTCCTCCATACACGAAGGCGGCCGGGTGTTTCCGGCCGCCTTTCTATCCGCTGTCCGCTATTCGCTGTCCTTCCCGTGCCAGTGCATGTCCCAACCCAGGTAGCGGGTGGCCGCTTCATAGACCGGGCTGGCAACGTGAGAGAAGTTGGCTGCAACGTGATGCTCGAAGCCCTCGGTGCAGATTCTTTGCAGCAGTTTCTGCAATTGCGGGATCTTCGCCACGCCCGCTCCGCCAAAGGTCTCCAGCGGATCGTTGGTGAACTCGCCTTCGCCGACGTAGCCGCGAATCTTCCCCTTATAATCGTCGGTCGAGAAGCGAACGTAGCTCATCGCGCCCGGCTTCACGCGGCCTACACAGGTGCCAAAGGTGTTCTCCTTGCCCACTGTGCCGGCGATGATCGCTTGAAAATCCATCACAACGTCGGCGAAGAAATGTTTGGGCAAATTGGAGCAGTGGAAGCAGACGCATTTGTTTTCGTCGTCGCCGTAGTTGTTGTTCCAGTCCAGCAGAGCGCTGGGCGTCTGGCTGGCCAGCGCCAGCGCGTGCATGGACACGGTGCCCATCACGTCGGTCTCGCAGGCCGCCGGCAGCAGGTTCTCGCTCATCATGCTCATGATGGTGCACGGCACCACCCCGAAGTTCTCCTCGAGCGAGGTCCAGCACTGAACGGCTGACACGGTGCAGTGCGCTTCTTTCATAAAGCGCTCGATGGCGATACCCAGTTTGCTCATCTTCAGCAGCGCCGCAGCGGGCACGCTTCCGGTGGACACGTAGGCCTGAATCGCCCTGAGCTTGGCCTGCACGTCGCCGTCGTCGTCCTTCATGCGGTTGATGAGGCCAAAGATGTCCGACAGGTCCAGCGTGACGACCGAAATGCCGTAGCGCTCCAGCAGCTTCTCGCTGTAACGAACCGTGTTGAATGCCTGCGGCCGCGCGCCGATGGCGCCAATGCGCAGCTTCTTCAAGCCATTCGTGACGCGGCAAACCTTCGTAAACCAGTCCAGATCCTTTGCAAACTCTTCGGAATTCGGCTGCACTGTGTGCTTCGCCGTAATCGAATATTTAATCCCATACTGCATCAGGTTGTTGCAGGCCGACATCTTGCCGCAGAAGCTGTCGCGGCGGTCGGTGATCTTCATATCGTTGCGGCGGTCAGGCGTGGCCTGCACCAGCACCGGCACATCGAGCTTCGAGTAGCGGATGGAGTCGGCGATACCGCGCTCATCGCCAAAATTGGGCAGCGTGACGATGATGCCGTCAATCTCATCGCGATGCGCGCGAAAGAGGTCGCCGCAGCGGATGGCGTCGTCGTGGGTTTCCACGGAGCCGAACTTCGACTGCTCGGGCGTGAGCGTGATGGCCCTGATGCCGGCCTTCTCCAGCACGGCCAGCATTTCTTCACGGCCTTCTTTGGCCAGATGATCCGGGAAAAAGCCCCGGTTCCCAACAATCAATCCGAATGTCAACGGCTTCTTCATGATGAATTCCTTCTTTTGTGTGGCAAATCGTTAGCGATGATGACGGAAGCGGATGGTGTAAAAGAGCCCGGCACACAGCATGACGGCGCCCCACCATATGGGCGCGTGCAGCCAGGACAGAACCGGCGGGTGCGCCAGCGGATGGCCCAGTTCCCAAAGGCCCGTGCCCGTGATGATCACGCCGTAGGCGAGCAGCAGGATGCCCGAGAAAAGCCAGATTGAAGAGTGTCCCCGCATCGTGTGTCGGCTCCTCTACCAGAAAATGATGTTCAGCCCGATGAAGATTACGGCAATGGCGCCGGCCCACACAATCGGCTTCTGGTACCAGTGGTCGTCGTGTTCTTCGGGCAGCTTCGTCACGCCATAAACCAAACCGCCGAGTTCCTCCACCGGCTTCGGCTTCGTCATCAGGCTCACCGCAACGGTCACAATCAGGCAGACCAGCCACGACCACAGAGCGCGATACATATCCGCCGCCATCGCCTTTGCGTCCGGCGACAGTGCGACGTAGCGCAACGCCGAAGGATCCTTCTCCACCCAGGCCCACAGCCCGATCGCCGTGCAGGTTCCCGCCAGCAGCCCCCAGAATCCGCCCGCCCTGGTGGCCCGCTTCCACAGCATGCCCAGAATGACCGTTCCGAAGAGCGGCGCAATGAAGAAGCTGAAGAGCGCCTGCACATAATCCATAATGCTGGCTGCATGCTGGACCAGGTAGGCCGTGCCCACCGAGATGAGCACGCCGATAAACGTGCACCAGCGTCCCATCGCCACGTAGTGGCTGTCGCTGGCTTTCTTATTCATGAACGCGCCGTAGATGTCATAGGTCCATACCGTGGCAAAGGCGCTCACATTGCCCGCCATGCCCGACATGAACCCCGCGATCAGCGCGGTGACGCCCAGCCCCAGCAGCCCGGGCCCGCAGTAGCGCACCAGCATCAGCGGCAACACCTCGTTGTAGCTGTGCTGGCCGGTCACGACTGCGACATCCTGGGGAACCAGATGAAATGGAAGCACCGACAACGCCAGCAGCCCCGGCAGAATCACGATGAACGGCACCGCCATCTTGAAGGCCGCTCCGATAATCGGCGCCATCCGCGCCGAGCGCAGATTCCGTGCCGAGAGCACGCGCTGGACAACCAGAAAATCCGTCGTCCAGTAGCCGAAGCTGATCACGATCCCCAGCCCGAAGACCAGCCCCGTCCAGTGGATGCCCATAGGGTTGTCGCGGAAATGCGCCGTCGTCGACCACAGGTGCGTGTAGTTCGTCGTTCCCAGACGCGCCGCGATCTGATGCTTCAGGTTCTCCCAGCCCCCGGCTTCCACCAGGCCCAGAATCGGAATCAGCAGCGCCCCCAGCCAGATCAGCAGAAACTGCAGCACTTCATTGAAAATCGCCGAGCGCAGGCCTCCCAGCGCCACATAGATAGCAACCGTGATCGATGATACCCAGATGGAAAAATTCAGATCCCATCCCAGCACCACTTTCATCACCACAGCCATGGCGTACATGTTGATGCCGCTCATCAGCACCGTCATCAGCGCGAAGCAGATCGCTGACAGCGCCCGGGTGCCATCGCCGTAGCGCAGCGCCAGATACCCCGGCACCGAGTTCACCTTCGAAATGTAATAGAACGGCATCATGATGATGCCGAGAAAGAGCATTGCCGGGATGGCGCCGATCCAGTACCAGTGGGTGGCCAGGATGCCATATTGATAGGCTGAGCCCGCCCAGCCCATCAGTTCCAGCGAGCCCAGATTTGCCGATACGAAGCTCAGCCCCGCGATCCAGGCCGTCATCTCCCGGCCCGCCATAAAGAATTCCTCGCTCGTGTTCGAAGAGCCCTTCAGGTAGAAGCCAATGTAGATGACGATCCCGAAGTAGATCGCGATGATCGCGATATCGACGCCGGACAGGTGAACCAGCGACTGCTTCAGGGGCGTTTGAAGGAACAGCGCCAGGGCGGGTGCGCTTGCGATGGCCATGCGTCGAGGAGCCTCAGTGAGCCTGCCGGTGCGGGAACGGGAGCGAGGGAGACTCCGGTTCCGGATTAACGTTGCCCGTAAGTGGCCTTCGCCCCGTGCTTACGGAAATAGTGCCGATCGAGCAATGCCTGTGAAACCCCGCGGCTGTCCGGATTCAGGGTGGCCGTATACCACGCCATGCGCGCCACCGCTTCCAGCACCACAGCATGATACGCGGCGTCCATCGCGTCTTTACCCCAGGCAAAGGGCGCATGGCCGGCGACCAGCACGCCGGGGATCGCCTGCGGGTCGAGGCGGCGAAAACGCTGCACGATTGCCTTGCCCGTATTCAGAACGTAGTTGCCGCCGATTTCCAGATCGGAGAGTTCTTCGGTCACCGGCACAGGGCCGTAAAAGTAGTCGGCATGGGTGGTACCGTAGGCGGGAATCTCGCGCCCCGCCTGCGCCCACGCCGTGGCAAATTCCGAATGCGTGTGCACCACGCCGCCGATCGACGAAAATTCCCGATACAGTTCGAGGTGGGTATCCAGATCCGACGATGGTTTGTACTCGCCTTCCACGATCTTCCCGTTCAGATCGCTCACAACCATGTCGTCGGGAGTCAGCTTTTCGTACGGAACGCCGCTCGGTTTGATCGCCACCAGCCCCAGCTGCCGGTCGATGCCGCTGGCATTGCCGAATGTGTACAAGACCAGTCCGCGCCGCACCAGTTCAAGGTTCGCTTCGAGGACCTGCGCCTTAAGAGTGTCCAGCATGAACAGTAAGCCTATACCCAACAGCCACGGTTAAAGGAATTGCCCGGGAACCGCGGCAATTTTACTAAATCGAATTAGCATTGTCTTCACTTCATGGCTTTTTTCGAATCCCTTCTTCAGCGACTTGGTCCAGGCATTCGAGGATTTGGCCACACGCCATGGCTACGAAATCCAACTCCATAGAGTGGGTTACGGCGATCCACGCCGCCGCTGACGACCTACATATCGCGGAAAGGCCAGGCCCGGGCGTCTGTGGAGGCACTACGCAGCCTGACCGAGTTGTCCGGACAACCGCTCCCCAAAATTCTGCTTAAGGCTCCCAGAAGTCCGGTCGTGCGGCAGTCCGCCGGTTATGCCCCGCGGAACTCATCCCGGGCCGAAGCCATGCGCCGCCTCGTCGCTCTCGCCGCGCCGGCCCCGCGCCTGAATCCTACTTCGCCACCGTCAGTTCGATCGGCATGCTGGGATCGATTCGGTCGCCCGCTGCCGGGCTTTGCGCAATTACCGTTCCCGGAGCCATTGGCGGCGGCAGCGGCCCAGCAACGCTCAGCGGCCCCAGGTGCATGTCTTTCTCCTTGACCGGTGACAGATGCAATCCGGCGTGGGCGACGGACCAGGCTGCGGCAGTGAAGCCCTGACCCACCAACTGCGGCATCACCAGGCTATCCGCGGCTTGCGTCAGGAACGGCGGCGCGGCGACCAGCAGGTTCATCACCGGGCCTTCCACCCCGGAGGCATTGGCCGCCGGGCTTTGGGCGAAAACCATACCCGGCTGCGCATCCTGCCATGGCATCAGGGCCACGGTCCCGGTGGTGAGCCCGGCGCGGCGAATATCGATCGCGGCAATGCGCTGATCTTTGCCGAGTAAATTCGGAATCGCGATCTTCTGCGGACCCAGGCTCTCCGTCAGCCAAACCCGCCAGCCCCGTCGCACCGTAGCCCCCGCCCCAGGCGATTGGTTCGCCACCCGTCCGGACGGCACTTCCGCGGAATACAGGCGGTTCTCCACGTGCAGCGTCAGCCCCAGAGAGGCCGCTCGCTGCCCCGCCTCAGTCACCGTCATCCCTCGAAAATCCGGGATCGCCACCTCTGCCCCGTGAATCGCAAAATGCATCGTTACGATGGCCGAGGTCATGCCGACCACGACCAGCAGCAGCAATACGAGAATGAAGCGAAAGAAACCGATCATGATTCGTATTCGATGGAGTAGTCGATGGTCGCAGCCTTCTCCAGCATTTTCGACACCGAGCAGTATTTGTTCTTCGAGAGAGACACCGCGTCTTCCGCACCTTTTTTCGAGACGCCGCCGCGAACCCTGTAAGTGAGATGGATCTTCGTAAACACGCGCGGCGGCGCCGATGCCTGCTCCGCGGTAGCCGTCACCGTCAGCCCTTCGAGCGGCTCGCGCTTCTTTTGCAAAATGCTGACGACATCGACCGAAGTACAGGCACAGAGCGACCCCAGCACCATTTCCATGGGGCTGGGACCAGCCTCATGCTCCCGCGATCCATCCAGCGTCACCCTCCGCCCGCTGTCCGCCTGTACCTCAAAGCGCTCTTCTCCCCGCCATACCGCAGTCGCGTTCACATCTTCCCCCTATTGCCGATGCTGGTTGTCCGACGCCGGTTCCGGATGAATCAGCACCCGGTCGACCTCCGGACACCCCAGCTTCAACCGATGCTCCAGCTCCGTAATCGATTCATGCACGCGCCGCATCTCCATGTGGTCCGGCAGGGTGCAGTGGCAGGTCACGTGAAGACGCTCGCCCACCTGATCCACATTGACTTCATGGATGTCGACCACCTCCGGCAGATTGGCGGCGGCATCGCGTAAATATTGTTCGATGCGGCGATTCTGCTCCACCCGTACGGGCGCCTCGATCGTGGCCATCTCGCTCTCGATGTGCGTGAGCACCGAACCCACCTGCGGCACATCGTTGCGTATCTGCTGTTCGAGACTATAGACAAATCGGTGCGCTTCCAGCAGCGGCATCGTTTCCCCCACCTCGATGTGCTGCTCCACGTGCAGGCCGTCGGGGAAAATTTCGATGCTGACGTCGTGCAGCAACACGTTGTTGCGCGCCCCTACCGCCCGCACCTGATCGAAAACGCTTTCCGCGACGGTGGAGCGCGGCACCGTGTGGATCACCACATCCGCTCCCGGCAGAATCCGCTGCACCGCGGCAGTCGCCTCGCTGACCAGGTCCTCGGTGCGCTGGAACGTGAGCTGGCGCGGCAGCGACAGTGTCAGGTCCGCAAAATAAGCACTGCCGGAGCGCCGCAGCCGCGCCTGGTCGATGCCCAGCACCCCCCGGGTGCGACCCACCTCCTCAATCATTTGCGTGTGAATCTCCGGCGATACCGCATCCGTGAGCGCTGCGACGGCTCGCCAGGCCAGCCGCCAGCCAAACCTCAGAATCATCGCCGAGACGGCGATGGCCGCTACCGGGTCGGCATAACGCAGCCAGAAAATATGCTCCACCGCACCCAGCCACGACACGGAGAGCCCAACGATCACTGCGGCGCTCGCCCAGATGTCCGACGCGAAGTGCAGCGCATCCGCCTCCAGCGCCTCGCTGCCGTACCGGCGGGCCACCTTACGCAGACGCCGCGAACGCCACAGGTCCACCACGATTGAGGTGCCCATCACCACAAATGGCCACTTCGAATAATGCAGCGCCACCGGACGAAAGAAAATCCGCGTGATCGCCTCAGCCGTGATACCCAGCGCCGAGGCCGCCATAAGCCCCGTTTCCACAAAGGCCGAGATGTTTTCAACCTTCGCGTGGCCGTAGGGGTGATTCCAGTCCGCAGGCCGGTCCGCAACTCGCACAGAAAGAAAAGTCAGTGCCGAGCCCGCCAGATCCAGTGCCGAATGCACGGCATCCGACAGCACACCCAGACTGCCCGTCAGTAGTCCGACCAGCAGCTTGAGTGCTGTCATCAGACAGGCCGCGAGCACCGATACAAGGGCCGCCCAGCGCTTTTCCGCGCTCGCGGCCGAACCCGGAATGGCTGTGGTCGACATGCTTTCCTTCAGCCTACCGCTGCCCCGGTCGCCGTATCCGAAATTCTCACGCCGGGCGAACCCCGCGCCACAACCCGGCAATGCCGAAGCTGTACGGCGTCCACGTCACTTCGACGAAGCCCGCGGCCCGCATCATCTCCAGCATCGCCTCCGGCGCGGGAAAACGACCCACCGACTCCGGCAGATACGCATACGCAGCGCCCATACCCGAGATTCGCGCGCCGATTGCCGGCAGAATTCGCCGAAAATAAAGCGCGTACAACTTTCCAACCCATCCGCCGGGCTCGCTGAAGTCGAGAATGCCCACCTCGCCGCCCAGCGCCAGCGCGCGATAGAATTCCTCGAGCCCTGCCCGGTAGTTCGCCAAATTGCGAAAGCCGAAGGCAGTCGTGATCAGGTTCAGCGACTGGTCGCCGACTGGCAAATGCAGCGCGTCAGCCTCCAGCACCGTGGCCGCTTTCCCCACCAGCTTCGCCCGCGCCAGCGCCAGCATCGCCGGAGAGAAGTCCGCCGCCAGAACCGGTGTGCCCCCTGTCGGACGCCGCCGCAGCAGCGCCAGCGTCATATCGCCCGTACCGCAGCAAATGTCCAGCACCCGCGCCTCCGGTTGCTCCAGGATGGCCCGGAACCGCCGTGCCGTCCGCCACCACCAAAGGCGGTCCACATTACAGGAGAGCACATGGTTCAGCAGATCGTAGCGCGGCGCAATGCTGTCGAACATCGCCCGCACGGCCTGTGCCGAGCTGGCCTCGTCGCGCGCCCCGGCGGGCCGCGATCCGGCAATGGGATCGGAGGAACGCAAAGGCCAGCATATCCCACCGCACTGACGGCCGGCCTTGCTCCGCCGCGGACTACACTGCGCCTATGCGAAAACCCTGCCGCTGTCTCGCTGTTCTGCTCTTCGCTACGGCTTTTCTTATCCTCGCCGCTGCCGCGCAAAACAATGTCGGAGCCGGCAACATGGTCGCCGCAGGTCAGCTGAGTGCCGTGCCCAGCGACATTGCCTTCGAGCGCGCGCAACATTTGCAGCACGGCATCAACACCAGCATGTGGTTCGCCCAGGCGCCGGGCAACGATTACTCCGTCCGACGGCTCCAGACCTACACCACCCCGGCGGATATCGCCCTCATCAGGAAGATGGGCTTCGACCACTGCCGCCTCAGCATCGATGCCGGCCCCCTGCTGGCGTGGCAGAATGCCGGTACCGCAACCCCCTTCATGACCGAACTCGACCGCGTGGTGAAGGACATGCTCGACCATCACCTCTCGATCATCATCGACATCCATCCCACCAGCGAATTCAAAGCCACCCTCTTCCAGGGAACTGACGGCGTCAACAGCTTCGCCGCGCTGTGGCGCAAGCTCGCCGCCCACTTCGCGCCCGTCGACCCCGAACACGTCTTCTTTGAAATCCTCAACGAGCCTGAACAGAACGACCCGAACCGCTGGCAAAACATCCAGGCCACGCTGGTGCAGGCCATCCGCGAAGTTGCGCCCGCCAACACCATCATCGCCTCCGGCGCGCACTGGTCGGGTCTGCAGGATCTGCTCGCGCTGGAGCCGCTGTCCGACAAGAATGTCATCTACACTTTCCACGACTACGAACCGTTTCCATTCACTCACCAGGGAGCCACCTGGAGCGATTCCCGCGTTCGCCCGGAGCGCGGTATTCCCTACCCTTCCACACCTGAGAACATCGCGCCGAAGCTGGACGAGGAGCCGAGCCTCGCTGACCAATTCTTCCTTGACCAGTACGGTGAAGACCGCTGGGACGCCAAACGGATCGACAATTCCATCGCCTTCGCCGCGAAATGGTCCCGGCTCCACAAGGCGCCCGTGTACTGCGGCGAATTCGGCGTTTTCCGCGACTATGCACCGCCTGCCTCCCGGGCAGCCTGGCTGCACGACATGCGCGTCGCCCTCCAGACAAATCACATCGGCTGGGCCATGTGGGACTATCAGGGCGGATTCAGTATCGTCACCAAAGCCGGCGGCATCACCACCCCCGATCCTTCCATCGCAGCCGCACTCGGCCTGCACCTACCGCGATCCTGACCGGGAACTCCACAGCGCGTGATTGCGTAATAATCAGTGGGTTCGGGCGTCCGTCGTCAACCAGCTTCGGCGCTCGGATTCGGAGGCACCTGCCATGGCGAAATTCCTGCTCTTCTGCATCCTTCTGGTGCTCTGCTGGCCCCTGGCCCTGCTCGCGCTGATTGCGTATCCCATCGTCTGGCTGTTTCTGCTCCCGTTCCGGCTCCTCGGTATCGCCGTTGGCGGCGTGCTCGAGCTGGTCCGCGCCATTATCTTCCTGCCCGCGCGTGTCCTTCGCGCGGTCTGAGATCCTCGCCGCGCCTCCCATGCACCTCGTACACTGAGTGCATGGCTGGCATCATTCTCGACGGCAAGGCATACGCAAAAGAAATGGAAGCGGAGCTCTCAGTGCGCGTGCACCGGCTCCAGTCAATAACCGGCGGGGAGCCGCCCATTTTGGCTGCCATTCTGGTCGGCGACGACCCCGCTTCGGCCACCTACGTCCGCATGAAGGGCAATGCCTGCCGCCGCGTCGGCATGGAGTCGGTCAGCGTCACACTTCCCGGCACGACGACCACCGAAGAACTCCTCAACGCCATTGACGACCTTAACGCCAATCCCCGCGTGCGCGGCATCCTCCTCCAGCACCCGGTTCCAAAACAGATCGACGAGCGCGCCTGCTTCGACCGCATTGCCCTCGACAAGGACGTGGACGGCGTCACCGCGCACGGCTTTGGCCGCATGGCTATGGACGAGCCCGCCTATGGCTCGGCTACCCCTGCCGGCATCATGCGTCTGCTCCGCCGTTATGAGATTCCCCTTGTCGGACGCGAGGCTGTCGTTGTCGGACGCAGCCCCATCCTCGGCCGCCCCATGGCTATGATGCTGCTCGCCGCCAATGCCACGGTGACCATCTGTCACTCGCGCACGAGGAACCTCTCCGACGTTGTCGGACGCGCGGAGATCGTCATCGGCGCGGTTGGGAAGCCAGAGTTCATACGGGGTAGCTGGATCCGCGACGGCGCCGTCGTCGTCGATGCCGGCTACCATCCTGGCGCCGTCGGCGACGTCGAACTGTCTGCAGTGATCGACCGCTGCTCCGCCTATACTCCTGTCCCCGGTGGCGTCGGTCCCATGACCATCGCTACACTGATCGCGCACACCGTCGAGGCCGCGGAAAAAGCACCCCTCGCAGCGCCCGAACCGGTTCACTCCCAGCGATTCTGAAGCTCCAGCCCCCCGACGCGCCTACCACGACGGATGGCTGAAGAACGAAAGCTGCACGTACGCTGCGCGGGCGATGCCGACGGGCGGCTGAGTCGGGTCGCCGGTGCCCCACTCGTAGTGGTGCGGCTGAAACAGATTCTGTCCCACGACTTCCAGCCGAAAGTTCTTTCCCAGCGCCCGCCCCGCACGGACATCCATTGTCTGGTAGGAAGATACTTTTTGCGCGGCCAGCGCGCTCACAAAGCGGTACAGAGGATCGAACTCGAACTTGCCCGGAAGATTCATGATCGACTGCACTACTACCGTATGTTTCGGGCTGGACTTCTCATACGTGGAAACCGAGCCCGTCCCGCTGATGTCGGACGTGGGCCCGTTCGCATGGAAATCCGAATCGAGATACGAATAGCTGGTGTTGAGGCGCCACCACGAAGTCACAGCCGCCTGGGGCGCAATTTCGAAGCCGGAGGTCGTCCCCCCAATCTCGTTCTGATATTCGATAGTGATGTAGGTGTCGCCCCCCGTGGTGGAGAGCATTGGCGCACTGAAGCTCTGCAGCCGGGAATATTGATTCCGGAACGCCGCCAGATCCACAAACACCCGATTGCGAACCAGCGTGCGGTATCCCGCCTCGTAGCCAATCACATCTTCCGAATGGAAGTGATGATTGCCGGCAACCCGAATGAACGTCGCCGGCCCGACTGGTCCCGTCAGCTGAAAATCTTCTTCGATATCCGACGGCGTGGTCACCGCTCGGGTCACCCCCAGCCATGCTGACTGGTGCTCCGTCGGCGTCCACAAAACACGCCCGGAGGGCTGGATGTCGAAGCCGCTGTAATTGTTGTGCTGCATCTTGGCGCCGCCGGTCAGGAAGACTCGCGACCCCAGCGGAATTTCGTCCTGCAGAAAGGCTGTATGGTTCTGGTCGGTCGCCGACGCAGGAATCAGCGTCTCAATGGAGGTCACGCCGACTACCTGATACGGGCTCCAGTGCAGACCACCTCCCCATGCAAACTTCTGTCCAGCCGGCAGATTCAGGTGCTCAACGAAATCGATGTCGATGGTATTGCGAGTCTCGCCCAGCAGGATCCCTGTGCGTATCGTGCGATCAAAATAGCTCTGCAGCGTGAAACCGGTGCCGTTTGTATTCTCTCGCTCCCAGCGGAAATTCACGTCTCCCCCGGAGGTTTGATCCACTACGGGCGACGTGCCTACGATATGTGGAGAATCGCCTCCGTAGATTGCCCCTTCCAAAAAATAGCCGTCCCGCCCCTCGCTCAAGTCCGCCCGGAAGCCGAAACGTTCCTCGTGCCACGCGTCGTCGTTGATGCCGTCGCTGTGATATTCATGGCCGCGCTGAAAACCGCGCCCGTAGAAGCGGTAACTCAGGTTTCCATGCGCGAGTCCGAACTGCAGCGTGTCGACCGTGTGGTCCAGCGTTCCCGCCAGCCCGGTCGCCATCACCCCTCTCGTTTCGGAAGCCTTTTTGGTGATGATGTTGATGACGCCGTTAGCCGCGTTCGGTCCCCAGATGGTTCCACCTGGCCCCCGGATCACCTCGATCCGGTCGATATTCTCCAGCGGCAGATCCTGCACGTCCCAGTACACTCCGGCGAAGAAAGGGGTATACACATTTCTGCCGTCGATGAGAACCAGCACGGATTTGGAGAAGTTGTTCTGGAGGCCGCGGATCCCCACCGCCCAGGTGGTGGAACTCAGGCGCCCCACCTCCACTCCCGGAGCCAGCCGCAGCGCGTCGGCGATCGAGGTCGCCCCCGATCGCCGGATGTCGTCCGCCGTGATCACATACACAGCCGACGGCGTATCCCATAGCTCCGTCGGCCACTTGTTCACAGTGGTGACTTCTATGTTGCCTAACTGTTCCAGTGACAGCGATTTGAGTTGATTCTGGCCATCGACCGAACGGGGCGGGTTGAGAGACGAAAGTCCGTGTGCCTCGCCTGAGAACGAGACACCGAACAGCAGCAACAGAAAGACCGCAAGCAGGCGGCCAGAACCTCGGCATTCCAACGCGCGCTCCGTGGTTAAAGAAACTGGGGAAAGCCGACTTCCGCTGCGACGCGTACGATCCCATGGGGTTCCCGGGTGCGTGCCCGGATGAACCGGGCCCGAGATCCATCGCAACACGACATTCACTATACGACGATCAGCGTCCCTGATGGCAAATTACTCATTTAAAAGCTTGCCTGGCATCTTCTTTGACCGCAGATCACGCGCTCCGCAATCGCGCAAACCAGCCAACCGTGACCCCCTCCATCTACCTGCTCACCCCTGACGCCGACCCCAGTCCAATCATGCAATCAGAAGCACGACAGAGCATGACCACTTTGTAATCTGCGAGCAAGCTCCTGGCCAGGACGCGCGAGTAATCTTAAAAACAGAGAATCCTGCATGAGTGTTATGGATGTCGCGGTCCAGGAGACCGCCGCGGGTCGTCGTGCCTATACCGAGCATGTGAACCCACAATGGGCCAGGCTGCTGCGATTACTGGAGATGGATGCGGAGTATGTGGAGTGCCGCGGCGAGATGCTGCGCACTTCCGACGGCCGCCTGATCCTCGACTTTCTCTCCGGCTATTGCGTCTATAACGCCGGACATAATCACCCCGCCATCGTCGATGCACTGCATCGTGACCTGGACCGTCGCGGCCCTTCAATGCTGCAAAGCCACGTCGCGTCCACCGCCGGCGATCTCGCCGAACAGCTCTGCCGCCGTGCTGGCGGCCGCCTGCACAAGGTGTATTTCTGCAGCTCCGGCAGCGAAGGCGTGGAAACCACCATAAAGTTCTCCCGCGCCCATACCGGCCGCAGTCGTATGCTCGCCGCCCGCGGCGCCTTCCACGGCCTCACCTGCGGCGCCCTGGCCCTCATGGATCACGCCTTCTGGTCCGAAGGCTTCGGCCCGCTCATCCCCGGCGTTGACTTCGTCCCCTTCGGCGACCTCGCCGCCCTTGAATTGCAGCTCGCCGCCGGAAAACATGCCGCCCTCATCCTTGAACCCATTCAGGGCGAAGGCGGCATCCTCCTCCCCGCCCCCGATTACCTGGCCGGCGCCCAGAAGCTCTGCCGCAAATATGGCACTCTCTTCGTCCTCGACGAGGTTCAGACCGGCCTTGGTCGCACCGGAGCCTTTCTCGCCAGCAACCACTATGGCCTTGATCCCGACATGGTCATTCTGGCCAAAGCGCTCAGCGGCGGCCTCATTCCCAGCGGCGCGGTCCTCATGTCCGACGCCATCTACGACAGCGTCTACAGCTCTTTGGGTCGAGCCATCGTCCACACTTCCACGTACAGTGAGAACAGCCTGGCCATGCGTGCCGGTCTTGCCATGCTCGAAGTCCTCGATGAGGAGAACCTCCCCGAACGCGCTCGTGTCGTGGGCGAAGACTTCCGCGAACGTCTGCGTTCGGTTCTCAGCGGATATGAAATGGTCTCCGACGTCCGCGGCATGGGCTTCTTCACAGGCATCGAGTTCCGCGCCCCTCGCTCCTTCGCTCTTCGTCTTTCCTTTCAGGCCCTTCAGAAGGTGCACCCCGCCCTCTTCGGCCAGATGCTCGTGATGCGCCTCTTCCGCGACCACGGCATCCTCACTCAGATCTGCGGCAACCACTTCTTCGTGCTCAAAGCCGCTCCTCCCCTTAATGCCTCGGCGGAGAGCCTCGACCGCTTCATCTCCGCCATCGACCAGGTCCTTGCGCTGGTTCACTCGTCGACTCGCTTCTGGCAGGATGCATTGCTGCTGGCGGCGAGAGCGACGCGCATCTGAGGAGAAAGCATGCGACTACTCGTCGTCGAGGATGACACCACCATTCGGGATTTCCTCACCCGCGCCTTATCTGAATCCGGCTTCCGCGTCGACGCCTGCGCGCAGGGCAATCAGGCGGAGAAGCTGGCGCTGGAAGGCGTCCACGATGCTCTTGTCGTGGATCTCACTCTGCCTGACATCGACGGCCTCGACCTCATTCAGCGCCTCCGCTCCCAGGGCGTCACCTCGCCCGTCCTGATCCTTTCCGCGCGCCGCTCCGTCGACGAGCGCGTGCTCGGTCTCGAAAAGGGCGGCGACGATTACATGACCAAACCCTTTGCGGTCGCCGAGCTGCAGGCCCGACTGCGCGCGCTTTTGCGTCGCAGCACACCCGGCCAGGCAGAAACCACCCGCCTCCGCGTCGCCGACCTTGAAATTGACCTCATCCGCCGCGAAGCCCACCGCGCCGGCGTCGAGCTTCAGCTCACCCCGCAGGAGTTCGCTCTGCTCGAATACCTCTGCCGCAATGCCGGCCGCGTGGTCACTCGCGCTATGGTCCTCGACCATGTCTGGAAAATGCGCATCGACACTTCCACGAATATCGTGGATGTACACATCCACCGCCTGCGCAATAAGGTGGATCGCGAATCGGACCGGCCCCTCATCCGCACCATCCGCGGTGTGGGCTATCTTCTGCGAGACTAAACACGAACCCATGTTGCGCCGCGTCAGCACCTCCTTTTATCGCACCGCCGCTTGGCGCCTCGCGCTCCGCAGCACCCTCGTCTTTGCCGCCGGCAGCGCCGCCGTCTTCGGGATCATGTACGTCATGGTCGCCCGCACGGTACGCGATCGTGGAGACTCCTGGCTCGTGGGAGAAAGTGAAACACTCCGCCAGGTGGCCCTCAATACACCCCGCGATGCGCTCTACGACCGCATCGTTGAAGAGGTGGCCGAGCTTGCCAGCCAGGAAGTCTCCTGGGGCAGCAACGGCGAGCACGTCGGCGGCAACACCGTGTTCTTTGCCCTTACCGGCGACTCCTCCCATCCGCCCGTCTGGGTCGGTCCCCGCGACAGCCGGAAATTCATCACCGCACTGGAAGCCGCTCGCATCCCCCCACGCACCTCCGTCTCGCTCCGCGTTACGGGTTGGAGCGCCCCCTTCCGCGTCGTCTCCGTGGAAATGCAGCCCGGCGCCGGCCGCCTCTATCTGGGGCTGCTCGATTCCAGCGCCATTCATCTGCTCCGCCAGCTCCTTGCCCGCTTCTTTCTGGGCTGGGTATTCATGGTCGCCTTCGGCTTTCTCATCACCCTCTACGGCCTGCGCCGTATGCTCAAGCGGGTCGACGCCATCACCGGCGCCGCGGCCAGCATCCGCACCGGCGATCTGAGCACCCGCGTCCCCACCGGCAGTCAGCAGGACGAAGTTGCTCGCCTGGCGAGGACGTTCAACAACATGCTCGATCGCATCTCCGCCTCGGTGAACCAGCTGCGCACGCTCACCGACTCCGTCGCCCACGATCTCAAGAGCCCCATCACTTCGGTCCGCGCCAGTCTTGAAATTGCTCTGTCTCTCGACGATCACGAGCAGGCCGCCGAGCTGGTGGCCAATGCCATCGAGCACCTTGATCGCCTCTCCGCTGTCATCACCACCTCGCTCGATGTCGCCGAAGCCGACGGCGGCGCTCTGCGCCTGCATCGCGAGCGCGCCAACCTCACCGACCTGGTCAGTCGCGTGGCGGAGCTGTATGCTCCGGCCTTCGCGGATCGCCAGCAGCGCCTGGCCGTCTCCACTCCTGCGCCGGCCCATGTTTACGTCGATGTGGCTCTCTGCAACCGCATGCTCTCCAATCTCATGGAGAATGAGTTGCGCTATGCCGGTCCCGGCGCCCACGTTTCCCTCGCGGTTTCCGCCGCAAATGGCTGCGCCTGCATCACACTGGAGGACGACGGCCCGGGATTCGCGCCCGACCTGCTGCCCCGCGTTTTTCAGCGCTTCGTCAAAGGCCGCGATTCCGAGGGCCATGGTCTGGGACTCGCATTCATCAGCGCCGTCGCCGTCGTACACGGCGGCCGCGCTGTCGCGTGCAATCGCAGCCAGGGAGGCGCTGAGATCGTTGTGGAGTTCCCCCTGGCGGATGCAACCGAACCTCTGATGCTACCTTCCGACAATCGCCTTACATCTCAGTAACAATTCGCCTCGCCCTTCCCGCGCATCATGAGTCCAATGGACACGCCCCATGAACGAACCTTCACAGACCTGGGAAACGCACGTCAGTCGCATCGAATAGCTTCAGAACAAGAGACCTGCATGCACATTCTCGCTACTTCCACGGCATATCCTCCGCACTATTACAGCCAGCGCGAAGTCGTCGATGCTCTGCTGGCCTACTGGGGGCACGACGAAAGACTCGGCGCCGTCCTCGAACGGCTCCACATGCGCACCGGCGTAGACGGGCGTTACTTTTCGCGGCCTCTCGATCAATATGTCGAACTGAACACCTGGGGCAAAGCCAACGACGTTTTCATTGAAGTGGCTCAGCAACTCGGCGAACGCGTGATCGATTGCGCCCTGAAGATGGCGGGGCTCCGCCGTGAGCACATTGGCGCCATCTTCTTCGTCACCGTCACCGGCGTGGCCAGCCCTTCGATTGACGCTCGCCTAGTCAACCGTATGGGTCTTTCGCCGCATATCCGCCGCAATCCAATCTTCGGACTCGGCTGCGTCGCCGGCGCCGCCGGCCTTACCCGTGCCGCCGACTATGTCCGTGCCTATCCCGACCAGGTTGCCGTGCTGCTCTCCGTCGAACTCTGTTCGCTCACCTGGCAGCGTGACGACATCTCCGTCGCGAATCTCATCTCCTCGGGCCTGTTCGGCGATGGCGCCGCTGCCGTCCTGGTCGCCGGCGCGAATGTCCCCCGCCGCGGCCCGCGCATTCTTGCCAGCCACAACGTCTTCTATCCGGATACTGAAGACGTGATGGGCTGGAACATCTCCGAAAAAGGCTTCCGCATCGTCCTCTCCCCCGACGTCCCCAAGGTCGTGCGGGAGAACCTCGGCCATGATGTCGATGCCTTTCTCGGCGCGCACGGCCTTACCCGTAGCGACATCAATTCCTGGATCATGCACACCGGGGGCCCGAAAGTGCTCGAGGCCACCGCCGAAGCGCTCGACCTGCCTCGCGAAGCCCTCAGCGTCTCCTGGGAGGCGCTGCGCCGTGTCGGCAATTTATCGTCGGCCTCCGTTCTGGTCGTGCTTGACGAAATCATGAAACATCAGCGTCCCGCGCCCGGCACCCGCAGCGTTCTCGCTGCCATGGGTCCCGGCTTTTGTGCGGAGATGCTGCTTCTGGAGTGGTAATGCGTGTAGTTGTGGGACCCAGCAGTTGTGATGTTCTGATCGCCGGCGGCGGCCCCGCCGGTCTCTCCGCCGCTATTGCGCTACGCCAGCGCGGCGCGGATGTTCTGGTCGCCGACGCTCTCGAACCGCCTGTCGACAAACCCTGCGGCGAAGGCCTCATGCCTGATTCACGCCGCGATCTGTCTCGTCTCGGTGTGGACCTCACCGCGGAGCATGGCGCGGAGTTCCAGGGCATCCTCTTCGCCGGTGAGCGCAACCGCTCTGCCGCCAAATTCCCCCATGGTGTGGGCCTCGGCGTGCGGCGCCCCGTCCTGCACCGCCTCCTGCTCGACCGCGCCACTGAACTTGGCGTCCGCTTCGCCTGGAAAAGCCCTGTGATCCTCAAGCCACAGCAGCGGGTACACATTGCGGGCCAACCGTGCGCGTATCGCTGGCTCCTGGGTGCCGACGGCCATGCTTCCCGGGTACGCTCCTGGGCCGACCTCGAGACAGGCTCCCTGCGCAGCCGCCGCTTTGGCTTCCGCGCTCATTTCCGCGTCGCCCCGTGGAGTCCCTATGTCGAAATCCACTGGGGTCCACTGGGACAGGCGTACATCACCCCCGTGGGACCCCGTGAGGTCTGCGTCGCAGCCATCACCCGTCACCCGGGCGTGCGTCTGGCGCAAATCCTCGCCGGCCTCCCCTGCCTTCAGGAGAGGCTCGCCGGCGCCGCGACTACCACAGCCGAGCGCGGCGCCCTCACGCTCACCCGCCGGCTGCGCCGGGTCACCCGCGCCAACGTCGCGCTCATTGGCGATGCCTCTGGATCCGCCGACGCCATCACTGGCGAGGGCCTCGCGATGGGCTTCCGCCAGGCGCTCCTGCTCGCGGATTCGTTGGCCGCCGGTCACCTCGATCTCTACGAAGCACGCCACGCCGCCATCCTCGCGCTCCCGCAGCGCATGGCCGCTCTCATGCTCCTGCTCGACCGCCTTCCCGCCCTGCGCGACCGTACCCTCGGGGCCTTCGCGCGCCGCCCGCTGCTCTTCCACGAGTTGCTCGCCGTTCATGTCGGCGAACGATCTCTGCCTCGCTTCGCCGTGCGCCACGGCGTTGAGCTTGGCACTCTCCTGCTGGCCCCGCGCTTTGCCTGATCCCCGAAATGAAACTACGACTCCTTCGCCAAACGGTCATCGTCTGCGCCCTGCTGCTGGGCGCCTTGCCCCTCCTCTCCGCCCAGAGCCGGCCGCAGCAGATCACTCTGCACTTCGATCCCTCTCATACGCACATTCACTGGACTCTTGACGACGTCCTGCACACCGTACACGGGAGGTTCCAACTCAAGGGTGGTCTCGTCACCTTCAATCCAGCCACCGGCGGAGCCGAGGGCGAATTGCTTGTGGATCTCGACACCGGCAACAGCGGCAGCGCTGCGAGGGACAGCCGGATGAAGAAGGATGTCCTCGAAACGCAGACCTACCCCGAGGCCATCTTTCACCCGGAAAAGGTTTCGGGAACTCTGCAGCCGGGGTCCGCACAACAGGTCACCGTCGACGGTACATTTACAATTCACGGTCACGACCACCCGTTGCGTCTCGTCGTCTCTGCGCGGATGACCGGCTCAACCAGCGTCCACCTGGCCACGCACTTTGTTGTGCCCTACGTGCAGTGGGGTATGAAGGATCCCAGCAGCTTCGTCCTTCGTGTGGGCAAGCAGGTTCCCGTCGACGTCACCGCTGACACCACCGTCGAGGGTCTGCAACAGCCGTAGTCGCTGCCGGACACCGGCGGTCACCGAACAATTCGTTCGACGTACAATTGTGCCTTCGGAAAACCCTTTGCCGTGCGATCGGGTCCGATCGTGTTCGACAGAACCCGACACCGAGAGGATATTCATCTCACCGAATGACCCGTCAGGCCAAGGCTGTCGGACCAGGAACTCTTCATGGAAATTGCAGATTTGCGAGCAGGAGTTCTCAGGGCACAAGAGCCTCTGGCCCCCCATACCGTTCACGTCTGGCGAACCGCACTGTCCGCGATCACCTGCGTGGCGGACGAGATGAAGACCCTGCTGTCGGCCGACGAACAAATCCGGGCAGAACGATTCCGATTCCCGGAGCATCGCCACGCGTTTATTGTGGCACGCGCCCTGCTGCGTATGATCCTGGGGGCTTATTGCCGCTGCGCGCCGGAAGACCTGCGCTTCACTTACGGTAACCAGGGCAAGCCCGGCATCGATGAAGCAGCCAGCCGCCTCTCGCGAACAGTTTCGTTCAACCTGTCTCATTCCACCAAATCGCTGCAGATCGCGGTCGCCGCGGAAGCAGCCCTTGGAATCGATATCGAGGACTGCAGCCGGGACTTCGACGTCGACGGCCTGATGGCTGAATGCCTGACCCAGGAGGAAGCACGGCCGTTGAACAGCCTCAGTGCCGAGCAACGACGAAACGCTTTCCTCCGTCACTGGGTCCACAAGGAAGCTTTTCTGAAATGCGCGGGGACTGGTTTCTCGGTGTCGCCGAAAGAAGTGCACGTTTCGTTTGGCGATGGCGGCCGCTCCGAAATGCGCTGCTCCAATCCAATGGCCGACGCTGTCCTCCTGGGCCGCGATCTGGAAACGGACCCCGGACATCTCGCGGCGATCGCCACCACCGACCGGGATTACGAGCTTCAGTTCATCGTCTTCTGAACTCATCGCCGCGCCCTGGTATGCGTGGTTGCTAGAACTCCACCTCTTCGCGCCGGCCCGCGGTTGCTGCCTCCTGCACCGGATTCAGAGCCCAGCGCATCAGGCGAATGCGCTCGGCCAGCTCCGCCGGCGTCACAGCTTCGAAAACGGTACGAACGTCGAGGCTCACGCCAAACCGCTCCCGAATGCGAGAAAGGACCTGGGTGCCGACCAGCGAGTGACCTCCCAGCTCGAAGAAATTGTCCTGCGAACCCACCGGCACGCCGAGCAGTTCCTCCCATACCTCCATCACGCCCGCTTCCACTTCGTCCTGCGCGCCTTCCGTAATTCGCCGCCGAGCAGATTGTGCAATCGGGCGCGGTCCCTCGGCCTGGATTGTGCGAGCTGGAAGGCTTGCTTCCCGTCGCCGCCGCTCGAAATCACGAGTCGAAACCACTATCTGCGGCATTGGAGCCGCGAGCACCCTGTCGAACACCACGGTCGCTTCCATTGGCCGGATGGCATATTGATCGAGGCTCTTTCGATACTCCTCGAACCCGGCCGGCATCTGGGCACGGGCAGCCATGCCCACGTCCCGCCACCGGTCCCAGTTCACAGATATCACCCGAGTCGCCCCAGGATCGTCGTGGACCGCTGCGAATCCATCCAGCCAGGCGTTGGCCGCCGCGTAATCCGCTAGGCCTACAGCAGGAATGATGGAATTGAAAGAAGAGCACAACAGGACAAAATCCAGCTCCGGCGTGCCAAGGCATTCGCGAATCCATTCAGTGGCCTGCACCTTTGGCGCCAACACTGTCCGCACCTGATCGGGCATATTGGCGCGAATGATTCGTCCGCCTGGTGCGCCCGCGGCGTGAATGATGCCATGCAAGGCACCATACCGCTGCCGCAGCTCCTCCATGACCCGCCGCATGGCCGCACCATCCGCGGCGTCTGCCTGCAGGGTCAGCACGTGCCCACCGGCATCGTGGATAGATCGCAGCGCCTCGATTTTCGCTCTCAGTTCCGGCGCCGTATCGTGAGACGAAAGCAGTGCGTCCCAGTCCTCCGGGGGAGGCACGGATGTTCGCGCCGTCAGCACCAGCAGACCCCTGGTCTTCTCAGCGATGTGCCGGGCCAGCACGAGTCCCACCCCGCCGGTGCCCCCGGTGATCAGATAGGTCCCGTTTTGGCGCAGGGATAACCCGCCGGGCACTGGCTCGCTACTCTCCGCCAGGTGAATCGGCTCGTAGATCGGCTGCCATCGCGTTGTGCCGCGACAGGCGGTCGTTTCGTTGGCCCCGCCCCGCCGCACTTCGCCGGTAACCAGTGCGGCCGCGTCCCGCCGGCCTGTCTCCACATCCACCACGCGGACCGTAAAATTAGGGCACTCAAGCGGAACGACTCTCCAGAATGCTGCCAGTGCGGCTCCGTCCGGAGAACTCGTATTTTCCCCTGCGACGCTCCAGGCGCGATCCAGCACAACCGTAAACGCGATCGGATCGCTTCGCAGCGACTCCGCCAGCGCTCTCACCAGGAATAGCGCGCACGTGACACTGCGTTCGATCCCCGCCGCACCCGGCATGACGACCACGCGTCCCGGCCACAGTTCCCGGACGAGCAGTTCCTCTGCGAGTGCCCTGTAATCTTCCGCCCGGCCGAAATCGATCTCCCAGGTGTCGCCGCTGACGTTCCGCAACACCTCGCCACTGCGGACCTCGAGCACTCGGTTCGTCTCCCCCAGACTGTCGATAACACCAGTCGCCACTGTGCTGCCGTCGGCGAAGACAAGAGTGACAATGCCATCCTCGGGCTGAATCGGGACGGCCGGCAGGCGCTTCCACGAAGGAACATAGAACCAGTCCGCCAGATCCTGCCGCTTCTCAATGGCGGAGTCGCCGGCAGCGGGCCCTGTCTTCGCAGGCTCGATGTAGTAGCGCTGCCGCTCAAACGGGTAGGTCGGGAGCGGAATCCGGAGGCGGCGCTGTCCGGAATAAACAGCTTGCCAGTTCACAGGGACATTGCGCGTCCATAGCTGCCCCAAAGCCCTCAGCCAGTGTTCGCGATCGTTCTCCGCCGCCAGTGGGTGGCGCATGGAGGAGAGCACCGGCCGCTTCGTTCCCGCCTGCGCACGGACCAGCGAGCTCAGGGTTTCCCCAGGTCCCACTTCCAGCAGGATTGCGTCGCGCTCGCGCAACAGAGTCCGCGCACAGTCGGCAAAGCGCACGGTGCGCCGCAGGTGCGCGCCCCAATAGGCGGGATCCATCGCTTCTTCCGCCGTGATCCACGTTCCGGAAACATTCGACAGCCACGGTAAAGAAGGCGTATTCCGGCGAGACTGGGCGACCCGTTCCACAAATGTCTCAACCACCGGATCCACCATCGGCGAGTGGAATGCGTGGGAACTCCGCAGCCGGGTCGAGCGAACTCCCTTCTTCTGCAGCGCGGCTTCCAGTTGCCCAATCTCCGCTTCCGCTCCCGACGCGACCGTCTGATTTTCTGCATTGATGGCGGCGATCGAGACGCCGGACGGCAGCAGAGGCATCAGATTGAACTCCGACAGGCCGACGGCCAGCATTACGCCAGCCGCCAGCGACTGCATCAACCGGCCGCGCTCCGCGACCATAGCCAGGGCATCCTCCAGCGAAAACACGCCCGCAAGGCATGCGGCCACATACTCGCCAATGCTGTGGCCAATCATCGCCGTTGGCGTGATCCCGCACTGCATCCACAGCTGCGCGGTTGCATATTCGATCACGAAAAGAGCCGGCTGGGTGATCGACGTCTGTCGCAGCCGTTGGTCCGCTACCGCTTCCTCGCCAGTCTTCGGGTACAGCACCGTCCGGAGATCCATCCCCAGGGCCGGTTCGAGAGCTGCGCAGCACCGGTCCACCGTCTCTCGAAATAGCGGCATGCTCTCGTAAAGATCACGCCCCATGTGGACGTACTGCGCCCCCTGCCCAGGGAAGAGGAACGCCACTCTGGCAGGATCTGCTGGCGCCTCGTCGTTGCGCAGTTTCCGGATCTCCGGCGCGCTCGCTCCGTTGCTCAGCAATTCCCGCACATGCGAGAGGTCGCGGGCCACCAGCGCCTGCCGGCAGCGAAATGGCTGGCGCCCGACTGCCAGCGTGAAGGCAATGTCCGCCATACTGGCATCCGGCGTCTGCTCCAAAAATTCCAGGAGCTGCGCCATGCGGGTATCAAGCGCAGCCGGAGTCTTCGCGGAGAGCACCAACAGTTCATTTATCTGCGAAGCGTCGGACACCAGCTCCGGCGGCTCTTCAAGCGATACGTGCGCATTGGTTCCGCCGATGCCAAACGAACTCACGCCGGCGCGAAACGGCCCTTTCCCGTCGTAGTTCTCAACTGCCGTGTTGACGTAGAAGTGGGTCTTCTCCAGTTCGAGCAGAGGATTAGGACGCCTGAAATGCAGCGTCGGGGGAATGGCCCGGTACCGCACGGCAAGCGCGGCCTTCATCAGCCCGGCAACGCCGGCAGCCGCATCCAGATGTCCGAGGTTCGACTTCAGTGCTCCCAGCGCACAGCGGTTCGTACTGCTTGCGATAGATCCAAACGCCCGCACCAGCGCCGTTACTTCGATTGGGTCGCCAACCTCGGTACCTGTTCCGTGCGCCTCAACATAGCGGACCGACGCCGGATCGAAGCCCGCCATCTCCATCGATCTGCGGATGACCCGCTCCTGTCCCTCGACACTCGGCGCCGAATAACCCACTTTTGCCGCGCCGTCGTTGTTGACTGCGGCTCCGCGCAGAACGGCGTAGATGAAGTCCCCGTCCGACAGTGCATCTTCCAGCCGTCGCATCACGACCACGCCCGCGCCCGCTGCCGGAACGGTTCCCGAAGCATCCGCGTCAAAAGTCCTGCAGTGTCCGTCGCGTGCGAAGATCATCCCCGGTGTATAGAGATAGCCAGGGGACTGCGGAATAGGAATCGACACGCCGCCGGCCAGAGCGATATCGCATTCGCCCCGGAGCAGGCTCTCGAACGCCATCTGTACGGCGACCAGCGAGGAGGAGCAGGCCGTCTGGACGCTGACGGCCGGCCCACGCAGATTCAGTTTGTACGCGACCCGGCTGCACAGGAAATCTTTGTCATTGGCCACCATCGCCTGGTACCACCCCACCGATGCCAGCAGCTCGGGATGGCTCATCAGGTTGATCGGAGCGTAAGTATTCAATCCGGCTCCCGCGAAAACGCCAATCGCCCCCGGAAATGCAGAAGGATCGCGCCCCGCATCTTCCAGCGCCGACCATGCGCACTCCAGAAACACGCGCTGCTGCGGATCGATAATCTCAGCTTCGCGCGCGCTGAATCCAAAAAAACCCGCGTCAAAAAACTCCGGATCCTTCACCTGACTGGCGGCGCGCACATAATCCGGATGGGCAATCAGAGCAGGATCCACACCGGCGGCCTGCAGCTCCTCGTCCGAAGCAATGCGGATCGACTCCCGCCCTTCGACGAGATTGCGCCAGAACCCGCCCACCGTGTCGGCTCCGGGAAATCGTCCCGCCATCCCCGTCAGCGCTACACCCGTCTTTTCCCTGCTTCGATTCATCCGTTCAATCCCCGTCCACTCGCGGCCGCTTCCACGCCGGCTCGTTCAATGAAGTTGCTCAGGGTGCGCACGTTGGGGTACTGAAACAACGCCACCAGCGGAATTGATTTTTCCATCCGCTGATTCAGCGCTGCGTGCACCCGCACCATCTGGAGCGAATGCGCCCCGAGATCGAAGAAGTTTTCGTCGGCGCCCACCCGATCCAACTGAAGCACCTCCTGCAGCACCTGAGCCACCACCTGCTGCGTTCCTGAAGCCGGCGCGGTGAATGCGTCGTCCTCTCGCTTCAACTTCCCCGGCGTCGGCAGGGACGACCGGTCCAGCTTCCCATTGGGTAGCCGCGGCAGCTTTTCGAGAAATACAAACGCCGCAGGAATCATGTACTCCGGCAGGCTCTCGCGCAGACGATCGCGCAGCGCAGCCTGAGAAGGCGCCTCGCCCCGGGACTCAACCCAGGCGACCAGTCGCTTCTCACCATCGTCTTCCCGCAGTAACGTCACCGCATCTGTCACACGCTCGCATTGCCGCAGGGCGTTGTCGATTTCCCCGAGTTCAATCCGGAATCCGCGCAGCTTCACCTGGAAGTCCGCACGCCCATAGAAATCCAGAGTGCCATCGCTTCGATACCGAACCAGATCGCCGGTGCGATACATCCGCATCTCTCCGTTGCGCGCCCAGGGACACGCCACAAAGCGCTCGGCAGTCATATCAGCCCTGTGCAGATACCCGCGCGCCAAACCCTCGCCACCGATCCATAATTCTCCGACGACACCCTGTGGCACCGGCTGTCCTCTTCCATCCAGAACATAGAAAGTCGTGTTCCGGATGGGCCGCCCGACCGGAATTGATTCCGCCCCCAGCTGACGCACCGAATAAGCTGCTGACCAGATCGTGGTCTCAGTGGGCCCGTACATATTCCACAATTCGTCGCAGCGCATCAGCAGCCCTTCCGCCAGTCCCGGCTCCAGAGCCTCTCCGCCACACAGAATCTTCAGCCCCGGATCGCCCTGCCATCCCGCCGCCAGCAGCACCTTCCAGGTCGCCGGTGTCGCCTGCATGATGGTCGGGCGGTAGCGATCCAGGTCTCGCAGCAGACTCACCGGGTCACCGGGCTGCAGGGCAATACAGACGGTCGCGCCGACATAGAGCGGTAACAACAATTCGAGCCCTGCGATATCGAAGGAGACGGTCGTCACCGCCAGCAGGACATCCTTCTCGGTGAAGCCCGGAGCTTCCCGCATCGCCTCAAGAAAATTCACCAGCGCCCGATGGCCGATCTGCACGCCCTTGGGCCTGCCGGTAGACCCCGACGTGAAGATCACATAGGCGAGGTCCTGCTGACTTACCGGTGTCAATTCCCTCCCGAGTTCGTCGGCCGTTGGCAGATCCGCGTCACGATCCAGACAAAGAGCCTGTTCGCTCGCAACCGGCAGCCTGTCCAGCATCTCCGTTACGGTGATGACCGCCACCGGCCGTGCATCTTCAAGGATGTTTTCAATGCGTCCTTTGGGATAAACCGGATCCAGCGGCACGTAGGCTGCGCCGGACTTCGCCACGCCCAGCAGCGCCGCCACGAGATCCCCTCCGCGCGGAAGAAACACGCCCACAAGTTTCCCTGGAGTCGCCCCCCGCATCCGCAGGGCCGCGGCAATCCGGTTCGCACGCCTGTTCAGCTCTCCGTAGGTGATGGCGTCATCGTTCACCATCAGGGCCACGCGCTCCGGATGAGCTCGGGCGATCTCCTCAAAGCACCGGTGAAAGCAGATATTTTCCGGAATCGGCGCCTCCGTGCGATTCCAGGCGAACAACAGTTTCTCGCTTTCGTCAGGCGACAGCAGCGGAATATCGCCGATCGTTTGTGTAGGATCCGCTACGACCGCTTCCAAAATCACCCGGTAATCTGCCTGCACCCGCGCCATGGTCTCTTCGTCATACAGATCCGAGTTGTAGTCGAAATAGACGTCCAGCGCCCCTTCATGCGGGAAGGCCTCGACGGTCAGATCGAAGCGCGCCGTGGAAACTTCCAGTTCCATCGGCTTCAGCGACAGGCCCTGCATTTCAATGGGCGCAATCGGGAAATTCTGCAGGATCAGCATGGTCTGAAAAAGCGGCGAGTGATCCGGCGAACGCTCCGGACGCAGCGCCTGCACCAGTTGATCGAATGGCACATCCTGGTGCTCATATGCCTGGAGGGTAACTTCGCGTACGCGGGTCAGCAGCGTCGTAAACGACGGATTGCCGCTCAGGTCCACGCGCATCACCAGGTTGTTGACGAAAAAACCCATCAGATCTGACAATTCGCTTCGATTACGTCCGGCCGAGGGAGACCCGATCACGATGTCTTCCTGCCCCGTGTAGCGCGCCAGCAGAACGTCAAAGCTCGCGAGCAGCGTCATAAACAGCGTGACGCCGTGACGTTGACTTAGTGATTCGAGATTCTGAACCAGTTCCGGAGAAACAATCATCTTTCGTCGCGCGCCGCGGAACATTTCTGCCTGCGGCCGCCGCCGATCTGCGGGAAAAGTGACTACCGGGGGCGCACCTGCCAGTTGCTTCTTCCAATAAGCCAGCTGCCGATCCAGCACTCCCGATGCAAGCCACTTCTGTTGCCAAACGGAGAAATCTACGTAATGCAGCTTCAGCGGCGGCAGATTCGGATCGCTTCCCGATGCATGCGCCCGATACAGCGCTTCCAGCTCGCGCACAAATACGCCCATCGACCAGCCATCGAAGACGATGTGGTGCACCATGAGCAGCAGCACATGACTCTCCGGCCCAGGGTTCAGCAGGTGAGCGCGAAACAGCGGCGCTCGCGTAATGTCCATCGCCTCGCGCGCCAGCCGGGAGAGGTAATCTGTGAGTTCCTCACCGTCTTCCCCAGCGAGATGCCGCGCATCGATTCGCTGCAGCGACCATGCGACTTCCTCGCGGATGATCACCCGCGGAACCCCATTCTCGTGCGTAAAGCAAGTCCGCAGGCTCTCGTGGCGACGAATGATTTCCCGGATCGCGCTCTCGAGGGCCTCAGGGTCCAGCCGCCCGGTCAAGGTCACAGCAGTCGGAATGTTGTAGACCGCGCTCTCAGGATCAAGCTGGCACAGAAACCACAAACGCTGCTGCGCATAGGAGAGGGGGAGTGCCCCCTTGCGGTCCACGCGGGACAACACCTCCTCACCGGCGCCTGCCGCTTTCCGTGAGGAGCGCAGAAAGGCGAGAACTCCCGGCTTGTTCTGCGTCAGTTCCGCGCGCAGTTCCGCGGTCAGAACCCCCGGCGGCGCCGCGCACTTCAGCGAGTCGCCGTCCAGCGTCAGCGACACTCCCAAAGCCCGCAGTCGCCCCAGCAGATCGATCACTTCTCTCATATCAGAACCTCATCCTGTTCCGTGCTCTCGTTCTGCGATGGAGTTCGTGCACCGGCCCAGGCCATCGTTTCCATCATGCTGGTCAGTTTGGCCACCGTCGGATAGTCGAAGACGATGGTCGATGGCAAATCGCGCCCGACCGCGGCCTGCAGGCGATTGCGCAGATCCACAGCCATCAGCGAGTCCAGACCCAGATCGGTGAGGGGCACATCCAGGGGAGGCCGCTCGCTCGCCCGGAACCCAAGCACCCGCGCTGCTTCCGCCAGCACCACCTCTGCCAGTGAGCTGCCGTTCAGCCTGACTCCGCTCTCTGCAGGACTGGGCCCAACTGTGGCTGACTTTCCTCCTCCCACTTCGCTCAGCATGGGACGGACGCGCCGGGATTCATACAACGCCCTGACCGTCTTCCAGTCCGCATCGGCCATCATGACTTCGGCGCGCGCGGAGCCCAGTATCCTGGGCAGCCACGCCAGCAGCTTTTCCGCCGGCATCGGCACCAGACCCATCGCCCGCAGGCTCTCACTATCGGCGGATGTGAGCCACGCACCCCAGTTCACCGAGATCATGGGGCAACCGCGCGCGCGCTGTGCGGCGGCAAACCTGTCCAGAAAATGGTTCGCGGCCGCGTAAGCCGCCATGTCCCGCGCGCCAAGCAGAGCCGTAGTCGAAGAAAAGTTCACGAAGAAATCCGGCGAGTGCCCTTGCATGGCTCGCGCCAGAAGCCACCCCCCCAGCACTTTAGGACGCAGAACCTCCGTCAGCTCGGCGCTGCTCAGTTCCGACAGAGCCCGCATCGTTTGCGTGGTCGCCATATGGATGACACCCCGCAGCGGAGGGCAATCGTTTCCAAACAAGCCGAAGGCGCGCTCAACTGTTTCCGGCGAAGCCACATCACCGGCAACTACCGTCACCGCAGCACCCAGCCTCCGCAACTCCTCGACGAAGCGTGCTCGCTCCTGCTCCACCGGTTCGCCATCGAGATCTGCACCGGCACGACTCACGAGTACCAAATGGCCGGCACCCGATTCGGCCAGCCAGCGGGTCACGCGTCGCCCAACATTGCCGAAAGCCCCCGTCACGAGATACGACCCATCCGGGCGCAGCTGTGTCCTCGTGTCGCCCAACGCCTCCGAAGGCAGAGACCGCAGTCGCGGCGCCAGACGCTCGCCTCGCCGGTAGGCGATCTGATCCTCCGCATCCAGCTGCGTTAATTCCCGGAACAGCATCTCCGCCGACTCTTCCGGCCCGCTCTCCGGATCCAGATCGATCAATCGCCTCAGCAGCGCCGGCTGCTCCAGCCCCAGCACACGGCCGATGCCCCACGCCATCGCCTGCAGCGCGCTTTCCGCAGAGGCTGCGCTTCCGCGCGCCGACTGCGCCCCGCGCGTCACCAGCCACAACTTCGCCGACTGCTTCCCTGCAGACAGCTTCTGGATCAGCCGCACGGGCGTCTGCGCACAAAACTCCATGCCGTTCTGCGTACCTGCCGCATTCAGGCTTCCCAAATAGACAACCTGCAGTTCGTCGTCCGGCGACCCAGCCCCACTCGATGCCAGCGCCGCTTGCAGGTCGAACGCCTCGCCGACCTGCTCGATCCGCTCGCACACTTCGGACCGGCTGCGCAGGATCTCTTCCAGGGCCGCACCCACCCCGCTGCGATCCGCAAGGATCAGCCACCGCCGGCGACCGGGCGCGGCCTCCGATGAAGCAGTCTCCGTGGAATCGGCACAAGCCGCCAACAATACCTGCTGGGATCGTGCTCCATAGCGGTCGGTGTACTGTATGGCACGGCTCGCATTCAACCCCTGCTCGCGAAGCAGCTCTTGCCAGGTCTCACACGAAACCAGTGGATGGTCCGGCCGCAGGTCACGATCGGCAAACCGCCACCATCCATCTGTCAGACCAAAGGTCAGGTCCAGCCAGCGATCAGGACGCGATCCCTCAATCAGCACCAGCATGCCGCCTGGACGCAGCAGCTGCCGCGCATGCGCCACCGTTTCTCGCAGGTTGGCGGTCGCGTGCAGCACGTTCGCGGCCAGCACGATGTCAAAGCTGCCCATCTCAAAGCCCTGCTCTGCCGGATCGCGCTCCACATTGAGCAGCCGATAATCCACGCCTGTAAAAGCGTGGAATTTTTCCCGCGCCTTCGTAAGGAACACGGGTGACATATCCGTAAACGTCCAGGCAACGTCTTTGCCCTTAAGATCGGGCAGCACCGCCGCGGTCGTCGCCCCGGTCCCGGCGCCGATCTCCAGAATGCGCACCGTCCGTCCAGGAATACGCCTCACCGCCTGCCCGATGATTTCCCGCGCGGCCTGATTAAAGTACCGGCAGATCGGAGACTTCTCGTAGATCTCCTCGGCTTCTTTCACGGATCCAGCCGCAAACACCAGCTGCATCGGATCGCATGTGCCGCGCAGAACCGCTGGCGTCTGATCCGCACAGCGCTTCAGAATCCCGAGTTCTGTCTGAATTTCAGGATCCTGTGCGCTCAGCGCCGTCCACTCCTCATCCGGGTCGGAAGGCGGAATACCCTCTACGAACCGATATTGATCGCCAACTCGCGTCACCACGCCTTCCTCGGCGAGAATCCCTACAAGGCGATGAGCGATCCGCGCCCGCGCTGGAGCTATCTGCAGCCGATCGCACAGCTCCTCCAGCGAAAAGCTCTCGTCCGGCTCCCGTCGCAGGCCCAGATTCTCAAGCGACCGAAGTGCATAGCGCGCGCACAGTGCCTGCACTCGCTGGCTGGCTTCGCCGATGCGCAGCACCGCTTCCGATGCCGGCCCGGCTGCATAGTGCTCCAGCACCGCAGAGAGTGATAGGGCGTCCTGGTCACCAGAGTGCAACGGCCGAGGCTCCCACGCGATTTCATAGAACCATTCGCTCGAAGGATCGTGCCCCGCAGTCCCCGCCGGTTCGGCAGGTACCTGCACAGGCCCCGAGCGCTCCGAAGACACCGCCTGTTCAACCTCCAGCCAGTACCGCTCCCGCTCAAAGGCGTATGTGGGCAACGCGACCGTGCGCGCGACCGCCTGCCCGTATAGCTGGCTCAGGTCGGGCGTGCAGCCGAGCAGGTAAAGCGCCGCCGCGGTCCGCACAAAAGCCTCCGACCCTTTACCTTCCCGGCGAACCAGAGGAATGCTTGACGCCGGCAGACCTTCGTCAGGTTTTGCATCGCCGATCACAACCCAGGCGCGGACATCCTCCGCCTGCGCATCCGAGCGCCGCACAGCCGCGCCCATCGCAAGCGCACGCCGGGTCCACGGTCTCAGCAGGCTCTCCTCTTCATCGGTAAACCAGGGCCGGCGAGGCGCACTCATCGGGACCAACTGCGACAGTGCCTCCACCGCGCGCGCGTCTCCGCGACCCACGGCAAGAGCCAGCCGCAACGCATCTTCGACGCGAAGAACCCCGGCACACCAGGCTGCCGTGATCGCGCCCATCCCCCTCCCGGCCGCCACTGCCGGTTCCACCCCGCACGACTGCAGCAGCCCAGCGAGCGCCACCTGCACAGCAACGGAAAATGCGGGCCAAATCTCTTCCGGAACTGCGGCCGAATTGCCGTTTAACCAATCTGTCAGCGATACGCCCGCTTCGGCGGAAAGCAGCGCATCGCATTCCCGAATCTTGTCCCGGAACAATGGCGCGTTCGCCGGCAGCGCCTGCTCGCAACGACCGGGTAGCGCATCGGACGCGAACCAGAAACCAATGCGGGGTTCATGTTCCACGATCCTTCCCCGCAGCACCTCGCCCTCGGGGAACCTCCGCAATTGAGCGACAACGTCACCGCACGAGCTGGCCACCAGCGCGAGTCGATGTTCGAACGGCGCGCGCCCCATCATGAGAGTGCGTGCCACTCCCGGCAAAGCAAGCGCGGGCCGTGCCTCGATCCAGTTCGCCAATCGCGTGGCCATTTGTCGCTGCGCCGGCTCCGTTCTTGCGGACAGCACCACCAGGTGAGGCTGCCCTGCGGCTGGCTCGGCGGCCGCCTCAACCGGCGGTGCCTCCTGCACAATCACGTGTACATTCGTTCCGCTGAATCCGAACGAGCTCACCCCTCCCGCGCGCGGGCCTTCAGCGTCTGGCCACGGTTCCCGGCGGCTCGCTACTCGAATCGGCAACGACTCCCACTCGATCCGCCGATTTGGTGTGCCCACGTGCAGACTCGCAGGAATTTCCCCGTGCTGAATCGCCAGCACCAGCTTCATCAATCCCGCAATGCCTGCCGCCGACTCCAGGTGACCCACGTTGCTCTTCACCGAACCGGTCAACAGCGATCCTGTCTCGTGCGAACGCCCGGCAAACACCTGCGCCAGCGCGCCAATCTCAATCGGGTCGCCCAGCGCCGTCCCGGTTCCGTGCGCTTCGATATATTGCAGATCGTCCGGCCCCATCCCGGCATCCGCCAGCGCCGCACGCAGCACTGCCTCCTGCGCGGAGCCATTCGGAGCCGTCAACCCGCTGCTCTTCCCGTCCTGGTTTGCCGCGCTTCCGCGAATTACCGCGAGAATCCGATTCCGGTCGGCGAGCGCATCATCCAGCCTCTGCAGGACCAGCATCCCGCTTCCCTCCGCGCGGACAAATCCGTTGGCGTCGTCGGAGAAAGCCTTGCAGCGCCCATCGGGAGCCATCATCCGGCTGCGCGAGAGCGCCATCGTGATTTCCGGATTGAGAATCACATTGGCGCCCCCGGCCAGCGCCAGATTCGATTCCCGCCGCCGCAGGCTCTGACATGCCAGATGCACGGCCATCAGCGACGCCGAACACGACGTGTCGACGGTCGCGCTTGGCCCCTGCAATCCCAGCAGGTACGAGATACGGCCGGACGCCACAGCATGCGACAGTCCGGAGGCCATGTGCGCCGTAATCATCTCGCGCGGCGCGCGCAACGTGTGAAAGGCATAGTCGGAGTTGCAGAGTCCGACAAACACACCGGTGGACGTCCCCGTCAGCGACACAGGATTGATGCCCGCGTCCTCCAGAGCCTCCCACGCGCTCTCCAGCAGCAGCCGCTGTTGCGGATCCATCGTCACAGCTTCCGCCGGCGCTATTCCGAAGAACTTCGGATCAAAACGATCCGGCCTGTCGATAAACCCGCCCCACCGCGTCGCCATCCGGCCCGGCTTTTCCGGATCCGGATCGTACAGCGCTTCCACATCCCAGCGATCCGCAGGCACCTCCCGAATCGCATCCACTCCATCGCGCAGCAGAGTCCAGAACGACTGCGGATCGTCCGCGCCGGGGAACCGGCAGCCCATGCCCACAATCGCCACAGGGGTCGAGCGCTCGTTCTCCAGAGCCCGCAGCCGCTCGTTCAGCTCGTTGGCCAACAGAGCCAGCCGCTGCGGAGACAGCTTCGCGATCCTTGTTAAAAAGTCGCTCACAGAACCCGTTGCCTCGCCTTTTCCCCGCCTGCTTGTCCGCTCAGCATCCGTTCCACTTCTTCATCCGACAGCGCCTCAACCTCTTCGAGGAGACTCCGTCGTCCCGGCTTCGGGCGCCGCTCCTCCGGCCGATCCGGCTCCTGCATGCCGGTCGCGGTCAGCAGATAATCCGTCAGCGCCGCCAGCGTCGGATAGTTGAAGAGCAGTGTCGCCGGCAACGGCCGCTGCAGAGACGCACCCAGCGAATTGCGCAGTTCGATCGACAACAGCGAATCCAGCCCCAGTTCCTGAAGAGGCTGGCCGGACGCAATCGCCTGCTCCCGCGGAAGTCCCAGGGTCGTGCGAATCCTCTCTTCCAGCAGTTGCCGCAGGACATTCCGCTGCTGCGTTCTGCCGGCGCCCCGAAGCTTCTCCATCCAGGATTCCGGCTTCGACCGGCGCTTCTCAGTCGTCGCGGGTGCCTGCCCTCCGCTGCCTTCCTCCAGTCCGCTCAGGAGTCGCCTGTGCCATGCGGGCACTGGATTGGCCAGGTACTGACCCCAGTTCATCGCCAGCACCATCGCCCGCGGACCCGCACCGCTCTCGATCAGTCGACCCAGAGCCGACAGTCCGTCGCGGATCGCCATCGGCGTCATGCCGCTGCCGGCGCCGCGATCCACTACGCCATGCCGCACCGCCATCCCGGACTCGCCCCAGGCGCCCCAGCTCACACTCAGACCCGGGCGATTTTCGGCACGCCGCTGCTCGGCCAGGGCGTCGAGAAACGCATTGGCCGCCGCATAGTTGCTCTGCCCCGGTGACCCCAGCACGCCTGCAATCGACGAAAACATCACGAACGCATCCAGCGGACAGTCCCGCGTCAGCCGATCCAAATGCCGCGCTCCCTCCGCTTTTCCCGCGAGCACGCGCTCAAACCGCGACCAGTCCTGCTGCGCAACCGCCCCGTCCTCCAGAACTCCCGCACAATGAAAAACGCCGCGCAGCGGCAGCCCGCTTTCGAGAGCGGCGGCGACATCGGGCTCCTGCGAGACATCTCCGCGGTGCACGGTCACAGTAGTGCCTGTCGCTCTCATCGCGTCGAAAACCTCGAATGCTTCCGGCGGCGGCTCACGGCGGCCCATCACTACAACCTCGCTGGCGCCCTGTTCTCCCAGCCACCGCGCCAGTTGCAGACCCAGTCCTGAGAACGCGCCCGTCACCAGATAGGCGCCGTCCTTCCGGATCGTGACAGACTCTTTTCGTCGCGGTGACAGAACAATCTTGCCGATGTGCCGTGCCTGCGCCATCCACCGGAACGCGTCCTGCGCCTGCTCCATCTCGAAAATGGCGTGAGGCAGCGGCTGCAGACTCCCGGTGCGGAACTGCGCCATCAGCCCTGTAAGGACGCTGACGACGATCGCATTCTTTTCGGAGAGATCGATCGCGAAATAGCCGACATCCGGCCGAGTGCTCTGCACCCACTCCTGCGAGCGCAGGTCAGCCACACCCAACTCCAGGAAACGCCCGCCCGGAGCCAGAGCTGAAAATCCAGCGTCGATCAGCGGCCCGACCAGCGAGTTCAGCACCACATCCACTCCGCGCCCCTGGGTCGCCTCCAATACCTCGCTCGCGAAATCCGCCGAGCGCGAGTTCATCACGCGGCTCACGCCCATCGCGCGCAGATGGGCACGCTTCTCCTCGCTGCCGGCCGTGGCAAACACCACCGCTCCCGCCGCGCGCGCAATCTGGATCGCCGCCAGTCCCACGCCACCCGCCCCCGCATGGATCAGCACGCTTTCCCCCGGCTGAACCCGCGCAACCTCCACCAGCGCGTAGCGCGCCGTAAGAAACGCAATCGGCAGAGTTGCGGCGGCGGCAAAACTCAGGCGCTCGGGCTTATGCCATACCAGCTCGGCATTCGCCATCAGGAAAGTGCTGAAACATCCCGGCCCCACAGCCACGACTTCGTCTCCCGGTTTGAATCCGGCCACACCAGCGCCCACCTTCCTCACCACCCCGGCGCACTCGCCGCCCAGCGGGCCGGTCTTGCCCTTGTACATGCCCAGCACGTTCAATACATCGCGGAAATTCAGCCCCGCTGCCCGTACTTCGATCTCTACCTCGCCTTCGCCCGGAGCCCGGCGCTCCGCGGCAATGAACTGCAAACCTTCAAGCGTCCCGCGCTCCGCGATACTGAGCTGAACCGGAGCATCGTCAGCGGCAGCCTGTGGCGCTATTGCCGGAGTCTTTCGGCGAACGCGGGCAACGTAGACGTCCTGACCGCGCACAACGATTTCATCTTCTTCACCCGCAGCTCGAAGCGCGCGCAGCCAGTCCTCCGCACCCAGGGAGGCCGCGTCCAGGTCCACCCGAATCACGCGCATCCCCGGATACTCGAGCGCCATGGAACGCGCCAACCCCCACAATGCCGCCTGCGCTGGATGGTGAAGCCCCGGCCCCTGAGCCGCGCGTGTGATCACCCAGAATCGCGGCGCAGTGTTCTGTTCCCGGTTAGCAACCATCTGCGCAACCGCGAGACACCCGCGCAATTCCTCCCATCCGCCATCCGCCTTCTGCCATGCGGACCCCACATAAACAATGTCGCTCACCGGATCGGCTGGAATGCCACCCCGAAGCGGCTCGATGCCCTGCCTCGCCAGCGCAGAGGACAAAGCCTGCGTGTCTTCCTCCGCGCCGAAAAGAAGCCACCGATCCCCCACTGCCATATCCAGCGACTTTGCGTCTCCGGGCAACGGCACCCAGTCCAGCTCGTAGAACCAGTCCGCGGAGGGCGGCGCAGCTCCATTCGCCTGTCCCTGCGCCGCTCGGAAAATCATTCCTTCCCCAACCAGCAACACCTTTCCGTCGTGATCGAAGCCACGGAATTCAGCGCGCAAACCATCGCCACCCGTCACAATTCGAGCGTGCGCGACGGCCAGACCCCGGCAATCGCCCATCACCTGCAGCCGTTCCAGTCCCGCAGGAAGAGCGACCGCTGTCTCGCCGCTCTCCAGACTCATCAACGCAGCCGCCACCGCCTGGACACATGCGTCCAGCGCAACCGGATGAACCGTGAAGACGTCCTCCCGCTCCCGCGCCTCAGCAGGAACGGCGAATTCTGCCACCGCTTCGCCTCTGCCCATCAGAAGAGCCGTGAGAGGGCGGAAGCCAGGCCCAAAGTTCAGGCCACGCTCTTCGAAGCTCCTGTAGAAATCGATAACCGGTAGCGTCCGCGAGCAGCGCCGCCGCGCAAGGTCGAGATTCTCCGCGCCCCCGCTTGCAGCAGCGGCAGGCGTCGCGGTCAGCTCGCCCGTCGCATGCAGCAGCCATTCCTTCGGACCTGCCGCTCCGCTGCTGTGAATCGCGAAATTGGCACCGGTTTCGGTTTTCCTGATCACCGTCTGCAGGATCCGCCGCTCTTCGAAAAAGCATGGCTGCAGCACCGCCACAGCCTCAATCGCGGCATGTTCTAAACCTGTGATCCGAGCGGCGCTCAGCGCCATCTCCAGATAGCCGGCCGCCGGTACCAGAGGTTTCCCCTGCAGAACGTGGTCCGCGAGCCACGCCGGCTGCGCAGGGCCGATCATCGACTGAAACTGAATCTCTTCGAGCGGCGACGCCAGCCGCGTGCCCAGCAGTGGATGCGCCTGCGCGTCGACGATCGTGCCTCCTGCTGCCTTCGTTGCCGCCTGTGGCAGCGGATACCGTTGCCGCTCCCATGGATATCCGGACAGCGCGATCTTCCTCCCGTGCTTCTCGTGCACCGCATTCCAGTCGATCTCGGCCCCGTCCTCGTACAGCGCCCGCACCGCGCTCATAAGATCAAGCCAGCCACTGCGCCCCCGACGCATCGAAGGCAGCCACAGGACATGCGGATTGCTCACGGCGGTCTTCGCCAGGGACAGTAAATGCGGCTGCGGCCCAATCTCAATGAACGTCGTGCATCCCGCCGCTATCGCGGCCTGGAGTCCCGCGTGGAACTGCACCGTCTGCCCCATGTGCTCTCGCCAGTACCGCGCCCGGTCCATCTCCCCAGCGCCCGCCAACCGCCCCGTCACGTTCGACACCACCCGCACTCGTGGCTTCCCGAACGTGACCTTTCCCGCCCGCTCTTCGAACTCCTCCAGAATTGGCTCCAGCAGCGGCGAGTGAAACGCATGACTCACTTCCAGCTCCCGCGTCCGTACTCCTTCCGCTTCCAGCTTCCCCACCACGGCCTTCAGCCCTTCTATCGATCCCGAGATCACCACGCTCGCCGGCCCGTTGATGGCCGCAATCGCCACCTCGCTCTCCCAGCCCCCCAGCGCCTTCCGCACGCGATCGACATCGGCCGCCACAGCCCGCATTCCACCGCGCACCGCCAGCCGGTCCATCAGCTCGGCTCGGGCATGCACCAGCCGCAGCCCGTCTTCCAGCGTCAGCAGTCCTGCTACCACCGCGGCTACATATTCCCCAAGACTGTGCCCCAGCACCAGAGCCGGTTTCACACCCCAGCTGCGCCACAGCTCCGCCAGCCCATACTCCAGCGCGAACAGCGCCGGCTGCGCCTCCCGTGCTTCTTTCAGATCGCTGCCGCCATACAGCGCTTGCTTTAGCGACGCCCCCGTCTGCTTCTGCCAGACCGCGCTGCACCGCTCCACCGCCTCCCGATACACAGCGGAGCTCTCATACAGCTCCCGCCCCATCCCCGCGTACTGGCTCCCCTGCCCCGTAAACAAATACCCAATCCGCCCGGGACTCGCGTCGCGTGGTTGCACCGGGCCGGCATACGCTGCCAGTTCCTGCACCATCTCCTTCGCATCCGGCGCGGCAAAGCTGATACGACAGGAAAAATGAGACCGCCCAGTGTTTGCCGTGAAGCACACGTCCCGCAGATCCGCTTCCGGATTTTGCTCCAGCTCTTCCCGATACGCCGCGACAAGTTTCGCCAGCGCGGCAAGACTCTTCGCTGACGCCGTGAGCACCTGCATCGGCCACGCGGCATCGCGGGCAGCCTCGTTCTCCACCGGAGCTTCTTCAAGAACCACGTGCGCATTTGTTCCACTAAACCCAAACGAGCTCACGCCCGCAATCCGGCTTCTGCCGCCCGCTTCCCAATCCGTCAGTGTTCGCGGAACGGCCAGCCGCAACGCGTTCCAGTTCACCCGCGACGTCGGCTGCCGCAGGTGCAGATGCGGCGGAATCTGTCGATGCTCAAGCGCGAGCACAGTCTTAATCAGCCCGGCGATGCCGGCCGCTGCCTCCAGATGACCCATGTTCGTCTTCAGCGACCCCACCAGAAGTGCCCGCGGTTCAGGTTGCGCTGTCCCGTACACCGCCCCGAGCCCCTGCAGCTCGATTGGATCTCCGAGCGCCGTCCCGGTGCCATGCGCCTCGACATACGAAACATCTCCAGCCGCAAGTCCGGCCTGCGCGAGCGCGTCGCGCATCAGCGCTTCCTGCGATGGGCCGTTCGGCGCGGTCAGGCTGCTGCTGGCTCCGTCCTGATTCACCGCGGACCCGCGAATCACCGCCAGAATGCGATCGCCATCCGCCTGCGCCGCAGAGAGTCGCTTCAACGCGACAAAGCCGCATCCTTCGCCCCGCACAAATCCGTCTGCGCTCTCGTCGAAGGTCCTGCACTGCCCCTCTGGAGACAGCATGTGCACTCGTGACAACAGCGCGGTCGTCTCCGGCGCCAGCATCAGATTCACGCCGCCGGCCAGCGCCATCGTGCACTCCCCCGCCCGCAGACTCTGGCAGGCCAGGTGCACCGCGACCAGCGAAGAAGAACACGCCGTGTCCAGAGCGATGCTCGGCCCCTGCAATCCCAGAACGTAAGAAATCCGCCCCGCTGCGATGCTGTGCGCCGCACCTGACGCATAATGCGGTGTGAACAGCTCCGCATCGCCGGCCTGCGTCATTCGCTGGCTGAAATCGGCGCTCGCGATCCCCAAAAAGACGCCGGTCTTCGTCCCATGCAGCCGGTCCGCTGCACAGCCTGCGTTCTCCAGCGTTTCCCACGCAACTTCCAGCGCCAGCCGCTGTTGCGGATCCATCACCGCCGCCTCACGCGGTGCGACCTCGAAGAATCCTGCGTCGAATTCGTCCACGCGATCCAGAAAGCCGCCGTGGCGCGTCACCATCTTGCCCGGCTGATCCGGATCCGGGTCGAACCATGCATCCGCATCCCAGCGATCCTCCGGCACACGAGAAACCGCATCCCGACCGTTTCGCAGTAGCTCCCAAAAGCTCTCCGCATCGTCGGCCCGGCCGGGGAACCGGCAACCCATCCCCACAATCGCAATGGGCTCGCTCGCCGCGCGCTCCGTCTTCTCCAGCCTGGCCTCGAGATCCTGAATCGCGAGGAACGCCTTCTTCAGTAAGCCGGATTGGTTGTTCGTCCTCTCGTCCATCTTCGCCTCACCGCTCCAGCCGGCCGCGCAGCAGTTCCGCCACGGCTTCGTCCGGCATCTCGTCCACTTCCTCTGCGGAAAACCGGGCGCCGCTGACCGGCACTGCGACACCTCGCTCCACGCCATCGCCTTCGCGCTCGTCCAGGCCCAAACGCCCCAGTAGATAAACGGCGATCGCCTCCGGAGTCGGATAATCGAACATCAGCGTCGCCGGCATTTCCGCGATGCCCACGAGCGTTGCCAGTCGCCGGCTCAGATCCAATGCCATCAGCGAGTCGAGACCGATCTCCATCAGCCGATCCCGTTTCCGCACCGCCCCCGGAGACGGCAGCCGCAATACCTGCGCAATCTCTTCCAGCACAACGCCCAGCACAATTTCCCGGCGCTCCGCCGACGGAGCCTCCGCCAACCGTTCCGCCATGCTCGGGCCTGAATCCTTATGAGCGACCTCCGCAACCGTCTCCGGGTACCATGCTTCGATTGCCGCCGGAGAACCCTCCTCAGCGCACTCCCCAAACGGCGCCTGCGCCAGCAGGACGTGCAATCCAGCCGCCTCCGCCGGAGAACCGGTTGCCGGCGCCTGCGCCACAGCAACAAATCCCGCAGCGCGTAACGCCCGATCCCATGCGTTTGCTTCCATGAGGGTCGCGCCACCCCGCAGCGCATCACCGGATTTCTGCCACCCCTCGACGAGCCCGATCGTGATCTCGTGCCACACAAAGCTTTTTGTTGTTTCCACGAGGATCGCGGTCCCGCCCGGCGCCACCAGGTCTCGCAGCCGCTCCAGTGTCCTTTCCAGATCCTGCGTGGCATGCACGACATTAGCCGCGATCAGCACGTCGCAGGACTGCCGATGCGCCCGCAGATGACTTTCGTTCTCGATATCCAGCAGCCCGTAGCGCAGGAATGAACACCCTGCGAACCGCTCGGCCGCCCGCCGCAGGAACTGCTCCGAGACGTCCGTGAATCGATACGACGCGCCATTCGCTGTCAGTCGTGGCAGCACACTGGCCATAGTCGCTCCCGTCCCTCCGCCAATCTCGAGGACGCGCAGCTTTCGCCCGCCAGGTACCGCCATCGCTGCCGCCTGGACCGCCTCGGCCACAATCGCGTTGGCATACCGCGCTCCCGGCGATCTCTCATACAAATTCGTCGCCAGTTCCGGAGAGCCTCCCGGAAACAGCGTCTCCAGCGCACTCGCCTGTCCCAGCAAAACCGGCCGCAGCAGCGCGGCGCAGTTGCGCAAATACCCCAGATATGGATCCTCACGCAGCTGCGCTTCGGCGTCCCGCCACGCAGTTGGCAAATCCGGCGCATGAATCCTCGCCGGAATCACGATCCGTGTTGCCGACCACGACAAATATCCCTCGTCCGCCAGCAGAGACAACCAGCGCCGCATCAGCCGGTGTTGGCTCGGAACCACGCCGGCCCGCGCCAGCAGAGCATCGGGATCGTGCTGGCCAGGTTCAGCCAGAATCTTCAGTTCCCCGAGCGTAGCCAGCATCTGCGCCACGGTCAGTTTCTTCAGGGCATCCCATTTTTCCGGGAACGCCTCCACCTTCATCTCCATCGGCACGAACTGCGCCCGGGCCGCAGCGCCTTCCGACGCCCGACGCCACACCTCACGCGCAGTCTCTTCACCCTTCGGACCGTGCCAGTACCGCTGTCTTTCGAAGGGATACGTCGGCAGCGCCACCCGCGAACGCCGCCAGCCGCGATCGAAACCGGCCCAGTTCACCGGCTGCCCCTCGACATACAGTTGCGCCAGGCTCTCACACATCTGCGCATACGGCGATGCGTTTCGGGTCATGGATACCCGGATCCGTTCCCCCAACCCCGCATCCGTCTTCGCCGCGATCGCCCGCAGATGCGGCTGGGGCCCAATCTCAATAAACGTGGTGCAGCCCGCCGCCAGCGCTGTCTCCAGCCCCGCGTGGAACTGCACCGTCTGCCGCATATGCTCTCGCCAGTACCGCGCCCGCCCCATCTCCTCAGCTGCCGCCACGCGCCCTGTCAGGTTGGAAACAATCCGCACTCGCAGCTTCCCGTACGACACTTGCGACGCCCGCTCTTCGAATTCATCCAGCACCGGCTCCAGCAGCGGCGAGTGAAACGCATGGCTGACATCCAGCTCACGCGTCCGCACGCCTTCTGCTTCCAGCTTCCCCGCCACGGCCTTCAGCCCTTCCACTGATCCCGAGATCACCACGCTCGCCGGCCCGTTGACCGCCGCGATCGCAACCTCGCCTTCCCAGCCCGCCAGCGCTCGTAGTACCCGCTCCACATCCGCCGCCACCGCCCGCATTCCACCGCGCGCCGCCAGCCGGTCCATCAGTTCGGCTCGCGCATGTACCAGCCGCAGCCCGTCTTCCAGCGTCAGCAGTCCAGCCACCACCGCGGCTACATATTCCCCAAGACTGTGCCCCAGAACCAGCGCCGGTTCCACGCCCCAGCTGCGCCATAACTCTGCCAGCCCATACTCCAGCGCGAACAGCGCCGGCTGCGCCTCCCGTGCTTCCTTCAACTCACCGCCGCCATACAGAGCGTGCGCCAGCAACACTCCCGTCAGTTCCTGCCATATCGCGCTGCACCGCTCCACCGCCTCGCGATAGACAGCGGAGTTCTCGTACAGCTCCCGCCCCATCCCCGCGTACTGACTCCCCTGCCCTGTAAACAAGAAGCCAATGCGCCCGGGCTCTCCTTCCGCAGCGCCAGTAAAGCGCCGCACAGCTTCGGATCCTTCCAGTCCGGCGGACATTTCTTCCGCCGTCTGCGCAACCACAGCCCAGCGATGCTCGAAGTGAGTGCGCCCAGTGTGGGCGGTGAAGCACACATCCGCCAGCCGGCCCTCTCCATTGCGCAGAGCCACGCCATACCGGACCCGCAGCTTTTCCAGACTCGCTTCGGACTTCGCGGAGATCGCCAGCACATGCCACGGCCGTTCCCGCACGTTTTCCTCGACAAGCTTCTCGGGAGCGCGTTCCAGGATCACATGCGCATTCGTTCCGCTGAACCCAAACGAGCTCACCCCCGCATAGCGGGCGTCCCACGGCGTGTTCGCCGTCGGCACAACCACGTTCAGGCGCTCCCATGGAATCCGCGTGTTCTTCTTCTTCAGGTGCAGATTCGCCGGAACCGTGCGATGCTCCAGCACCAGCACTGCCTTGATCAGCCCAGCAACGCCGCTCGCCGCCTCCAGATGTCCAAGGTTCGTCTTCAGTGCGCCCAGCAGCAGCGGCTGTCCCGCATCGCGTCCCTCGCAGAGCACCGAGGCCAGTGCCTCCACTTCGATCGGATCCCCCAGAGCCGTCCCTGTTCCGTGCGTCTCGACAAAACCGATAGCCGCAGGCGGAACGCCGGCCGCCTCCGCCGCCTTTCGGATCACGGCTGTCTGCGCCGGTCCGCTGGGAGCTGTCAAGCCTCCGCTTCGTCCGTCATGATTTACTGCGGAGCCGCGAATCACGGCCACAATGCGATCGCCATCCGCCACCGCGGCGGAGAGTCTCTTCAACACCACAATGCCGCCACCCTCGCCGCGCACATACCCGTTGGCTGCATCGTCGAAGGTCTTGCAGCGGCCGTCCGGTGCCATCATCTGCGCCCGCGACAACGCTACATGCGCCTCCGGCAGAAGCATCAGATTCACGCCGCCCGCCAGCGCCATCGTGCACTCTCCTGCGCGCAGACTCGCGCACGCCTCATGCACCGCCACCAGCGACGAAGAGCAGGAAGTGTCGATTGCCACCGCAGGACCGTGCAATCCCAGCACATACGAGAGCCGACCCGCCACCATCGCCGGTGAGTTGCCGGATCCCGCATAGGCGTCCATCGCCGCCGCGTCCCTGAAAATGTGCCGGCCATAGTCACTATTGCCGATGCCCAGAAAGATCCCCGTGGCGCTTCCCTGTATCGCAGGGGAACCATATCCCCCATTCTCCAGCGCCTCCCAGGCAATCTCCAGAGCCAGACGGTGCTGCGGGTCCATCATGACCGCCTCGCGCGGCGCAATGCCGAAGAACCCTGCATCGAAGGCCTCCGGTTCGTTGATGAATCCTCCAAAGCGGCTCACCCCTGAGCCGGAACCGGCCACCCCCGGCTCATCCCAGGAGCGCCAGTCCCACCGCTCCGGCGGAATCTCGCGAATCGCGTCGCGTCCCTCCCTAAGCAGCGCCCAGAAGCTCGCCTCGTCCGTCGCGCCACCCGGCAGACGCAGTCCCATCCCGATAATCGCAATCGGCTCCGCCGACGCTCTCTCCAGGTCGTCCACACGAGCCCGCAGCCTGCGAATCTCCGCAAGTGCGCGCTTCACCGGCGACATTTCGCTCTTCGGATCAGGCATGTGTCGCCTCGCTTCCCGCCTGTTCCAGTTCCTCGATCAGCAGCCGCTCGGCTTCTTCCTCGCTCATCCCCGCAAGAGCGCCTGCATCATCGGCATCGGCCGTGGCGCTCGTTGCCTCCGCCACCGGCAACTGCCCCATCAGATACCCCGTCAGCTGCCCCACGGTCGGATAGTTGAACAGCAGCCCTGCCGACAAAGACAGTTGCAGCGACTGCGACAAATCGTTCTTCATATCGATCGCCATCAGCGAATCGAGGCCCATCTCCTGCAGCGGAACATCGTCCCGCACCGTCGCTCCCGCATGCAGGCTCATGGCACGCCGCGCGCACTCCCGCACATGCGCCGCCAGTAGCTTCCGCTGCTCTATAGCCGGTGAGTTCTGCAGAATTGTGCGAATCGAAACTGCCGCCGGCTCAGCCTCCTTCGGCTCGCGCGACCACAGCTCAGCGAACATCGACCCATCCGCCGCGCCTCTTCCTTCCAGGAAGCGCTCCCAGTCCATTTCCAGCACCGCCACCTGGGTTCGCTGCCCGGCAATAGCCTTTTCCAGCGCTGCCAGCGCCGCCGAAGCTTCCAGCAATCCCGCACCCTGGCGTTCCAGCCGCGCCGCGTGTTCCGGTATCAGACGCGCCGCCATTCCCGCCTCCGTCCAGCCTCCCCAGTCCACGCTCAACGTCGTCAGTCCCCGACCCGTGCGTTCGTGAGCCATTCCGTCCAGAAATGTATTGGCCGCCGCGTAACTGCCCTGCCCAGGCGATCCCAGAACTCCAGCCGCCGAAGAAAAGAACACCATCAAATCCACGGGATCGGCCTGCGTCAAACAGTGCAGATTCCACGCACCCTCGATCTTTGCTCCTGCGGCCTGTCGATAGCCCTCCCACGATTCCCCGGCGAGAACCCGATCCTGCACCACGCCGGCGGCATGGAAAACCGCTGTCAGCGGCGCTCCTGACCTGCGAATGCGTCCAAGCACCGCTTCCACCGCTTCCGCATTCGTAACATCCATCGGCTCAAATACCACCTCCGCGCCGGCTGCCTGCAGCGATGCGGCCGGCTCGGCATCGGCGTGAGCTGTGCGACCGGCCAGCACCAGTCTCTTCGCACCTTTCTCCACCAGCCACAATGCGACCGCGCCGCCCAGCGCTCCCAATCCTCCCACGACCAGTACAGTTCCCCGAGCGACGATGCGCCCCAGATCCTGCATCTCTCCTTCCGGCCGCCGCGAGAGAACAATCTTCCCAACATGTCCCGCCTGCGCCATCATCCGAAACGCCGCAGCGGCGTCTTCAGCCGGATAGACCGTGGTCCGCAATGGCTCAAGCCGTCCCGCCGCAAACTCCGGCATCAGGTCCCCCAGCATCGCGCGCATCAGCTCCGGGTCTTCCCTCGCCACCTCGCCGAGATCGAAGGCAAAATACCGCAGATCCGGCCGGAACCCGTGTACCGCCTCCGCGCCCCAGATGCCGCGCTTCCCCACCTCCAGGAAGCAGCCGTTCGGCGCCAGGCTCTCCAGTCCCGCCGCGATCAGCTCTCCCGTGAGCGAATTCAGAACCACATCCACGCCGCGCCCGCCCGTGGCCTGCAGCACACCCTCCCGGAACGACGCCGACCTCGAATCGAACACGTGCTGTATGCCCAGCCCGCGCAGCAATTCCCGCTTCCAATCGCTCCCCGCAGTTGCATAGACCTCCGCACCCGCCCGCTGCGCCAGCTGGACGGCGGCCAGTCCCAGCCCTCCCGTCGCCGCATGGATCAGCACTCGCTGTCCCTTCGCCAGCCGCGCCAGTCGCGCGAATCCATAATGTGCGGTCATAAACGCCACCGGAATCGTCGCCGCCTGCGCGAAGCTCATCCCTCTCGGCAACGCCGCAGCATACGACTCAGGGACCGTTGCATAACTCTGCAGGCTGTAGGGAGCGAACGCCAGCACGCGATCCCCCGCCTCGAAGTTCCGCACTCCCGCGCCCACCCGCGTTACGATGCCTGCGCACTCCGCTCCGAACCGCGGATGCTCGACGCCGAACACACCCAAAGCATTCAGAACATCGCGGAAATTCAGCCCGTGCGCCCGGACTTCGATTTCAATCTCATCCTGCCCTGGCGCAGGTCGATTCCCCACCTCCCAGCGCAAGGCATCCAGCGATCCCGGTGATTCGGACACCAGACGCAGCACACGATGACCCATAGGCGCAGCCGGTACCAGCCGTGCGGCATACCGCGCGCCCCGACGCATTGCGACCATCGGATCCGCGCCGCCCATCAGAACCTCGCGCGCCATCGCGTCACTTTCCTCAGCAGCATATGCGTCGATCAGAACCGGTCTCGTCTCTGGATGCTCGCACCCCAGCGTGCGCAGAAGGCCAACCAGCGGTGCATGCGCCAGAGAGATCGCTTCCCCGGGAACCACCAACGCCGTTCCCGGCGCGATTACCCAAAGCCGTGGCACCGCCTGCTTCACCCCCAGGCTCTTCGCAAACTCCAGCACGAACTCGACCACCGGCCGTTCCGCATGCTTCCATGCGGCGCTCTCGTCGACCGAATTCTCATCTCTCAGGCAGAGCAGTACATCCGTCCATCCGCCCTCACCCAACCGATCGCTCGCCTCGGCCAGCGGAGCGACCTGCACCTCCGAACCCGCGTGCGTCAGCCGTGTGGCCAAATCTGCCGAGGTCCCGTGCGCCTCCTCCACCAGCAGCCATCGCCTGCGTTCACCCGTGTTCCCGGGAGACTCAGCCAACGGCTCCGCCCGCCAGACGATCTCATACGCAGGCGCTTCTTCTTTTCCCAGTCGCGCCACCGCCGCAACCGTCGTTCGCTTTGCCTGGAATCCCCGCAGCACCGCAATCACCGCTCCCGCAGGATCCGTCACCGTGATATCTGCCGCAACCATTTCCGGACCAGCCGTCCGAACAGTCACGTGCGCCCACGCCTCGGTCGCGCCGGATCCGAGCACCCTGAATTCATCCACAGCCACGGGCAGCAGCAACCGCTCATCCGTCTCCGGCAGTGCCGCCATCATTGCCTGCAAGCATCCGTCCAGCAGCACAGGATGCAGCGCATACTCCGTCGCTTCCCGATGAAATTCCTGCGGCAACCGCACCACCGCGAGACTTTCTCCCGCGCCGCGCCACACGGACGCCAGCCCGCGAAACCCAGCGCCGTAGCGCAGCCCCGTCGCTTCCAGCCTCCGGTACACCTCGCCCGGATCCAGCATTTCCGAACATCGCGCCCGCACCGCCTCCAAATCAACCGGCTCCGCAGCTCCATCGACCCTGCGCAGCGATCCGCGTGCGTGTTTCACCCAGCCCGCTTCGCACTCACTGGCAATCTCAACCTGCGTATCCGACACCAGCGTCTGCACGGCCCGTACCTTGTGCCCTGCAAACAAAGGCTCGAGCACCGTAAATTCTCCAAGGATGAAGGGAACCGCGCCGCATTCCTGTCTTCCGGCCGCGTGGGCTATCTCCAGAAACGCCGCAAACGGCAGCAGCGGACGATCCCCCAGCCGGTGGTCTCGCAAATAAGAAACCGTCTCTGTGCCAATCTCCGCTTCGAACAGGCGCCCCTGCACGAATCCGGAACGCATCGGGCGGCCAAGCAGAGGATGCACCCCGCGTTCCAGTTCCGAACGCGTCCCCGCAATCGCCCGCACCGGCTCTCCAGCAGTTTCCGGCAGCCAGCAGCGCTCTCTCTTCCATGCCCGCTTCGTCAGCGGAGCCCGAGCGCGACCCGCCGGCACCACCGGCGCCTCTTCCACAATCACATGCGCGTTCGTCCCACCCAGCCCAAAGCTGCTTACGCCCGCCACCCGCGCCTGCGCGCCACGCGGCCAGGCCACCGTCTCCTGCGGAATCACCAGCCGCGAGCCATCCAGAGCAATCTCCGGGTTCAGCCGCCGGAAGTGAAGGTTCCCCGGGATCGCCTCATTCTCCAGGCAGAGAACCGCCTTGATCAGTCCCGCGATTCCCGCTGCCGCTTCCAGATGCCCGAGATTCGTCTTCACCGCACCCAGTACGCAGGGTTGCCGTTCGACATTCGCCGTCCCGTACACCGCCTCCAGCGCTTCCACTTCAATCGGATCGCCCAGCGACGTGCCCGTCCCGTGCGTCTCGATATACCCAACTTCCGCGGGATCGATCCGCGCGTTTTCCAGCGCCGCGCGCATCACCGCCTGCTGCGCCAGCCCATTGGGAGCTGTCAGCACCGTCGAGCGCCCGTCGTGATTCACTGCCGTCCCGCGTATCACCGCACGCACGCGATCCCCATCCCGCAGCGCCTCGGAGAGCCGCTTCAGAATGACCGCCCCCGCGCCTTCTCCCGCTGCAAATCCGTCCGCCGCGGCGTCGAAGGCCTTGCATTTGCCGTCGTGCGCCAGCATCCCCCATTTCGAGAACACCACCACTTCATCAGGCAAAACCTTCAGGCTGCTGGCCCCCACAATCGCAAGGCTGCTCTCCCCTGAGCGCAGGCTCTCGACCGCCATATGCGCCGCCACCAGCGACGAGGAGCAGGCCGTATCCACGCAAACCGAAGGTCCGCGGATGTCCAGCAGGTAAGACACCCGCCCCGTGGCGACGGAATGCGCCGTGCCGATGCCTGCATACGCGCCCAGCGCCTTCCGGTCGCTGAAGTGCATCCGCGCATAATCGTTGTTGTAGAGCGCTGCAAAAACCGCGGCCTTTGTCCCCGCCAGGCCCGCCGGCTCCAGCCCCGCGTCCCACAGCGCCTCCCACACCACCTCCAGTAACAAGCGTTGTTGCGGATCGATCTGGCCGGCCTCACGCGGAGCGATTCCAAAATACTCAGCATCGAATCCGTCGATGGACTCCAGATAGTTGCCCACCCTCTGCGACGCCTCCAGCTCCCCGCGATCCGGCCACCGGCTCTCCGGCATCTCCACGGTTCCGTCGCGTCCCTCCACCAGCGCTTTCCAGTACTCTTCCGGCGAAATGCTCTGCGCGGGAAACCGGCAGGCCATCCCAATCACCGCGATCGGGTCGGAAGCCAACAGCGCCAGGTCTTCCCGCTCGCCCCGTAGCTTGCGAGCCGCGAGTGCCAGACGTGCCGGAGAAATGCGTGCCTGGGGAGGCAGCCTCATCGAGCAACGCTCCCTTCCGGACTCATCAGCGCCTGCAGCGCTTCCTCTTCAGAAATCTCCGGCAATTCCGCTCCCCCGATGTTCACGCTCGCTAAGACTGGCGACGCTTCTGCCTCCTGCAGATTCAGCCTCTGCAGCAATTGCCTGGCGAGCAACCGAATCGTCGGATAATTGAAGACCACCGTCGCTGGTACCGGAATCTCCAGAGCGCTGCTCAGCCGCCGGACAAACTCAATGCCCATCAGGCTGTCGAGCCCCATCGTCCCCATCGGGCGATCCGGATCAATCTTGCGCGCGGCCAGCTTCAGCACCCGCCCCAGCGTCTCCTGCAGCCAGCCCTCCAGAATTCCCGTCCTCGCCTCCGCCGAAGTCGCCTGTGCAAGCTGCTCGATGATTGCGGAGCCGCTCGTTCGCTGATCCGCCGCCGCCTTTGCCACGAACTCCCGGAACAGTGGAGCGGTGCGGCCGCCGTGAAATTCCGCGAAGGTCTTCCAGTCGATCGGCATCGCCATCACCTGCGCGGATTGGCTCCGGATCGCTTCAGCCAAAGCCTGCAGCGCCTCGCTGGCCGAAAAATTGCGGATTCCCTGCTCCCGGTACCCATCCAGGCTGCGCTCGGTTCCCGCCACCCGCGCCAGCCCAATCTGATCCCACCCGCCCCAGTTCACTGCCGTCGCCGGCAGGCCCAGCCCGCGCCGGTAATGCGCGAATCCGTCCAGAAACGCGTTGGCCGCCGCGTAAATCCCCATCCCCGGCTGCGGATGAATCGCCGCCATCGAGGAGAACAGGACAAAAAAGTCCAGCTTGTCCCCCAGCGTCGCTGCGTGCAGGTTCCAGGTCCCTTCCACCTTGGGAGCCAGCACCGGCGCAAACCGCTCCGGCGTCATGTCCCTGATCAGCACATCGTCCACCAGCGCCGCCGCATGCAACACGCCCCGCAACGGGACGCCCTCCGCGCGCAGCGTCGCGAGCGCTTTGTCCACGTCGGCCCTGCATGTCACATCGCCGCGCGCCACGCGAACCCGGCAGCCCAGGTCTTCCATCCGTCGGATCGTCTCCGCCGCCTCGTCGCTGACAGCGCGTCGAGACATCAGCACCAGCCGTCCCGCGCCCTCGCGTGCCATCCACTCCGCCACCGTGAGTCCGATCCCGCCCAGTCCGCCAGTGATGAGATAGCCCGCGTCTGCCGAAAAAAACTTTCGATCGGTGGCCGGAAGCACGGAAACCGAGCGCTCCATCTCAACCGCAACCTTGCCGATATGCCGCGCCTGCGCCATGAACCGGAAAGCCTCGCTCGGCTCCTGCGCCGCAAACGTCTTCACCGGCAGGGGACGCCATGCTCCGGAAACCATCCGCTCCAGAACAATCTCCAGCCACTCCCGCACCCGTGGCCGCTGCGTCTCCACCGTGTCCGCCAGATCCACCACATGGAACGAAATATTCTTTCGGAAGACCCGCAGCCCCACCTGCCGATCTTCATAGATATCGCGCTTGCCCAGTTCCACGAACCGCCCGTACGGCGCCAGCACTTCCAGCCCGCGATCGATCAGCTCCCCGCTCAGCGAATTCAGCACGATGTCGACACCGCGCCCGCCCGTCGCCTCCATCACCGACGCCGCAAATTCGGCTGAACGCGAACTGAACACGTGACCCACGCCGCGCGATCGTACAAAATCCTCTTTTTCTTTTGACCCGACCGTGGCGATGATCCGGGCGGCCGCCGCCCGCGCAATTTCGATTGCCGCCAGACCGACCCCACCCGCCCCTGCATGGATCAGAACCCATTCCTCTGCCTGAAGCCGCCCCAGTTTCATCAGCCCGTAATACGCCGTCAGAAACGCAATCGGTGTGGTCGCCGCCTGCTCGAAGCTCATCATCGCAGGCTTCCGCAGCGCCACCTCGGCAGGCAGAACCACATGCGAGGCCAGCAGCCCCTCGCGCACCGACGGCGTAATCGCCAGCACTTCGTCGCCCGGCTGCAACCCGCGCACTCCCGCGCCCACAGCCGTCACCCGCCCCGCACACTCCATCCCCAGCCGCAGCGGTTCCGCTGGATCCAGACCCGGATAGATCCCCATCACCCGCGCCACATCGATGAAGTTCAGCCCGGCCGCTACTACTTCCATCGCCACTTCGCCCGGGCCCGGCGTCCGCGCGTGAAAGGCGCGGAGTCGCAATCCGTCGAGCGAAGCCGCCCCCGTCATCTCAACCCGGTAGGCCTCATCGTCGGCCACGGGACGCGCCTCCGCTTCCTCGCCGCTATGCACCGCCAGCCGCGCCACATAACTCTGCTGCCCGCGCAGCGCGATCCGGTCTTCGTCTCCGTTTTCGTGGATCCGCCGCGCCAGCTCCCGCGCCTCCCGCGCCTCCGGATTCGCACTCAAATCCACCAGTGTCGCCCGCAGCTCTGGATGCTCCTGCGCCACCGTGCGCCCCATCCCCCATAACGGCGCGCTCTCCACGCTCGGCAGCGGTTCTCCTGCACCCACGCTCATGCAGCCCGCCGTCACCAGCCACAGCCGCGGCGCATCCTGCCAGTTCGCCGCCGTCACCGCCTGCACGAGCAACGGAACATGCGCGCTCCCCATCGCCTGCGCCTGCATCACCGTCCTCGCATCAGCAGTTTCCGGTGATCCCTTACGAAGGCTCCACAGATGCACCACCGCCGTCGGCGTTCCCGCCTTCCTCGCCACCACTCGAAGCAGTTCATCCAGATCCGCCCGCACCTGCGGACGAACCGTGTACTCCCGCTCTCCCGTCTGTGCGAAGACATCGCCCGGCCGCACCAGCGTGCAGCTTCCTCCCCCAAACAGAAGAGCTTCTTCCACTGCCTTCCCAACCCCGCATCCATCCGCGAAGACGATCCACTTCTCCTCTCGCAGCCGTGGGATTCCCGCCGGCTCGCGCATAGCCGCTTCCGCCACCCAGCACAGCGTGTACAGCGAAGAGCGCGATTCCGTCAGATCCCTCTCCGCTACACGTTGCACCTCCATCTCCGTGATCGTGGCTATCAACCCGCCCGCTTCGCTCAGCAGCCGTACGCTCACCCGGAAAGACCCTGCCTTCGCATCGCAGTTCGCCAGTTCCGCCACCGCCAATAAACGCTCCCCCCTCGGAACCTCGCCGTACACCCGCACCCGCGCAATCGAAACCGGCAGGTAAGTGTCTTCCGCGTCGAATCCTTCCCCCTCCGGCCGCACATGCGCCATGCCCTGAAAGGCGGCATCGAGCAGTGCCGGATGCAGCACCGACGAACCCTGCTCCTCGCGCACCGGCGCCAGCCGGCATACGCTTCGCCCCTCACCCACCCGTGCTTCTTCCACCAGCCGAAACGCCGGACCATACTGCAGCCCGCTCTGTGTCATCTGCCGATAGTGCGCCTCTCCATCCCGTACCTCCGGGCAGCTTGCCTCAATCTCCGCAACCGAAACGGTTGACCCCTGCTCTTCCGACTTCACCCGCAGCAGCTTCCCCGTCGCATGCAGGGTCCACGGATCGCCGTCCTCCTCGGCCCGGCTCCGTACCTCAAACGTGAATGTCTCCGCTCCCTCCGGCGTCAGCGCCAGCTGGAAAATACGGCTTCCCTCTTCCGGCAGATAAGCCGCATTGCGAAACGCCGCGTCCACCAGCTCAAACCGATCCTCCGGCTGCAGCGCCCGCATCGCCGACAGCGCCATGTCCACATACGCCGCAGCCGGAAACACCGCGGAGCGCAGCACGCGATGGTCCCTCAGATACGGAACCAACCCAATCCCAATCCGGCTCTCCCAGATCACCGTTTGCGGTTGCCGAGACGAGCTGAACCGCAGCCCCAGCAGTGGATGCCCCGCCTCCTGCTCATTCCACCCCTTCGCCTGCGCCGGTTCCGGCCAGCAGCGCTCCCTCTGAAACGGATACTGCGGCAACCGCACGCAGTGCCCGCCCTCCGGAAAATGCCGCTCCCACCGAACCGGATACCCAACCGTATAGAGCGCGGCCAGCCCAGCCAACATCGTCGCCCGCGCCGGCTTTTCTCGCCGCAGCGAAGCAATCGCCGCCACCTGGCCGTTCCCTTGTCGCCCTGAAGACTCGATGGACGGCAGCAAAATCGGATGCGGGCTCAGCTCCAGAAAAACCGCGTGTCCCCCTTCCGCCAGCTGACGTACTGCCGGAGACAGCAGCACGCATTGCCGCAGGTTCCGCACCCAGTAGCGCGCATCCATCCGCGTGCCCGGCGCCTCGGCTGTCTCCGCATAGCTGCCCGTCACCGTGGAAAGCATCGGGATCTTCGCCGGCCTCGGCTCAATCCCCGCCAGCTCCTCGCGCAGCCCATCCAGAATCGGATCCACCTGCGGACTGTGCGACGCCACATCCACCTTCACCAGCCGGCAGTAAACCTCCCGCGACTCCAGTTCGTGCAACAGCTCTTCCAGCGCCGCCAGGTCGCCGGAGATCACCGTTGTCGACGGCCCATTGCTCGCCGCTACCGACAACCCCATCCTCGCTGCCAGCAGCGCCTCGGTCTCCTGCAGAGACAAATCCACCGTCGCCATGCCGCCGCTCGACCGCAGCGTCTTCATCAGACGGCTTCGCCGGCAAATCACCGCAGCCGCGTCCTCCAGGCTCAGTACTCCCGCCAGATACGCCGCCGCCACCTCGCCCATGCTGTGCCCCACCACTGCATCCGGTTCGACACCCCAGGCGCGCCACACCGCAGCCAGTGCCACGCTCATCGCAAACAGCGCCGGCTGGATCACTTCGATCTGCGTCAGAAACGCCTCGGCCTCGTTGTTCAGCAGCCGCTCCCGCAGCGACCATCCCGTCTCTTGCCCAATCGCCTGATCGCATGCGTCGAAGGCTGCGCGAAATGCGGGCTCCTGCTCGTACAGCTCACGCGCCATACCCGGCCACTGCGAGCCCTGCCCCGGTGCCACAAACACCACCCGTGGAGCCCTGCCCGCAGCCCGTCCCGCCACCACCCCATCCGCGGCTTCGCCGTGGACTGCGGCTTCCAGTCCCTCCGTCAGCTCGGCGCGATTCGAAGCAACCAGCGCTGCCCGGAATTCATGATGATTTCTGCGCAGCGCGGCGGTGTAGCCAATGTCCTCGAGCGAATCGCTCCCCGCTCCCACCTGGCGCGCATACCCTTTCAGCAACTCCTGCAAAGCCTGCGGCGACTGCGCCGAAATCGGCAGCACCCGCGCAAGCTCCGTTTCCTGCCGGCCCTCTGCAGCCGGTTCCGCTTCTTCGAGCACCACATGGGCATTCGTTCCCGTAATCCCAAATGCGCTTACCCCAGCCAGCAGCGGACCCGGCTCCTCGCGCAAATCGATGGCTTCCCTCGCCATGCGAATGGGCGCCTCATCCCAGGCAATCTTTGGGTTAGGCGTCTCGCAGTGCAGGCTCGGCGGAATCATGCGATGCTGCAGAACCAGCGCCGCCTTAATCAGCCCGGCCACCCCCGCTGCCGCCTCGGTATGTCCGATATTTGACTTGATCGACCCCAGTGCGCACCGCTCGCGCACCCCGGCTGCCGTCAAAGCATCCGTGATCGCGCCCAGTTCTACCGGATCGCCAATCGCAGTTCCCGTTCCGTGCGCCTCGACGTACCGCAATGCCGACGGATCAATCCCCGCCGCCTGCCACGCTGTCTCCAGCATCTGCCGCTGCCCGGGCCGGCTCGGTGTCACCAGCAGCCCGCTGGTCCGCCCATCGTTATTAATGGCTCCGCCGCGAATCAGCGCATAGATGCGATCTCCATCCGCCCGGGCGCGCGAGAGCCGCTTCAGCACCACCATGCCGGCCCCTTCGCTGCGCACAAATCCGTTCGCGCCTGCATCCCCAAACTTGCAGCGCCCGTCCGGCGCCAGCATCCCTGCCCGCGTAAACAGTTCGGTGATCTCCCGGCCCAGAATCAGATTGGCTCCGCCCGCCAGAGCCATCTCGCTCTCGCCCTGCCACAGGCTTTCGCACGCCATCTGCACCGCTACCAGTGACGAAGAGCAGGCGCTGTCCACCGTCACGCTCGGTCCTTCCAGGCCGAACGCATACGACACCCGTCCCGATGCCGAAGCCCGCCCGCAACCCGTCACCGAATAAAAGTCCGGCTCGCTCCCCGATTCATAGACCCGCGTCTCATACTCGCTGGTCCACAGCCCCACAAAAACGCTCGTCCGCGAGCCCTCGTAATCCGCCCGCACCAGCCCCGCATCCTCCAGCGCGTCCCAGCCCACTTCCAGCAAAAGCCGGTGCTGCGGATCTACATAGACCGTCTCGCGCGGCGACAACTCGAAAAACTGCGAATCGAAGATATCGATTCCCGGCAGGAATCCACCCTCGTTGGTCAGCAGGCCGCCGGGCTTCCCTGCCGACGCATAGGCGCGGTCCACGCCCGGAAAACGTCCTCCCGGATACGGTCCAATCGAGTCCTTCCCCGCCAGCAGGTTGTCCCACAACTCCGCGACGTTGCTGGCCCCGGGATACCGGCAACCGATCCCGATAATGGCGATCGGGTCTCTTGCGTGATCGACGGTCGCTGACCTCATACCTGCCGGGCCCCTTCCCCCGCACACTCACGGCACCGTGGCATCTTAGCCGTGTTGCGCACGCGATCCCGCTGCAGGAGCCGCTCCCGAATGCCGTCCGCCACCGCCGCCTGACTGCTCTGCGTAAGGAAATGACCGCCGGCCAGCACCTTCAGCTCAAAGCCGGATGCGGTCTGCAGCGACCATCCCTGCATGCATTCCAATGGAACCGAACGATCCTCTGCCCCCGCGAAGGCCGTGATCGGAATCGGCAGCGCCGCCTCTTCTTTCATGCGGTAGCACTCATACGCGGTGAGATCCGCGCGCATCGGGACCAGCAAAAGATCCATCATCTCCCGCTCCGCGCGAATCGCCGCCGGAATGCCCCCGTAGCGAGTCTGCATGGCATCCAGAAAAGCCTCGTCGGCCAACTCGTGAATCGGCGGATGCAGCAGTTCCAGCTGCGGTGCCCGGCTGGCGCCCACAAAAAGCCATTCCGGACCCTTCACTCCCGCCCGGCGCAGCCGCCTCGCCACCTCGAACGCCACCAGCCCTCCGAAACTGTGTCCGTAAAAAGCAAACGCCTTCTCCGATAGCTCTCCCCAGCCGCGGTAAATCTCCTCCACCAGTTCGGCCATCGAAAGGTGGACCGGGTCGCGCCACCGCTGCGCCCGCCCCGGATACTGCACTCCCACGCACTCAATCTCCGGCCCCAGCAGCCCGTTCCACGGAAAAAACGATACCGGCCCTCCCCCCGCGTGAGGAAAGCAGACCAGTCGCACCCGTGCCTCCGGCTTTGGCTGCGCTGTTACGAACAGAGAGCCCTTCTTCATGCGAAACCTCGAACCAGCCCGCCTGCCAACTCCAGACTCCTCTTTCTCCACGCCTCCGTCTGTTCCCCGGAGGTGTTAAGGCAATTCCGCAATGAGGCCGGTCCCCGGCCCCTGCTGCCCTGAATTCATCGAATGGATCCGGCCCGCGCGGCCCAGCCGCCGGAGCGCCTGGGTTCTCAATCTTCCCGTGCTTCCGCCGTCGACCTGGAACGGGGCCCGCAGCGAGGCGTTCGGAGACGCATCTCCCCTCCTCCGGTTCTCCGGAATTCGCCTCTAGTACTGCATCAGGGTCCCCTCTTTTCTGCCTTTGCGCACCGCGGCCGTAAACAACGCCGCACTCGCCGGCAGAAGAATTACCGCCATCGCCAGCAGCGTCTCCAGCGGCCGCGCCACTGACACCAGGCTCGCGCCTCTCAGCATCGTCGAGCGCAGCGCGTCCAGCGAATACCTTATCGGGATCACGTAGGAGATCTTCTGCATCCATCCCGGCATCACGTCGATCGGGAAATATGCCCCGCCCAGAATGCTGCCCATCCCGCCCAAAATCCACGTAATCGGATCGCCCTTCTTCAGCCACACAATCGCCGACGCCGACAACACCCCAAACGCCACAAAAATCGCTATTGAAAATACCAGCACCAGCAGCGTCGCCGGAATATTCATCGCCCGCAGATTCACCCCGAACAACAACACCCCGCCGCCCAAAATCAACACCAGCTGCACTGCCCCCGAGAGCAGGCTGTAAAACGA
>DASRRO010000037.1:0-49543 GCA_035656855.1 Acidobacteriaceae bacterium
ACGATCCTTTACCTCTGAAAGCGGCGCTGCGGCAGGAAGAGAAGGCTGGGCGGCTGGTATTGGCGGAACAGGAGCGCTCGACGACGCTGCACCAGGCCATCAGTGAGATGCTGGCGGCCGCCGGCGATGAGGTGCCGGCCCTTCGAATGGCCATTGGCCCCGAAGGGGGATGGACCGCGGAGGAGGAAGGGCTGTTCGACGCGGAGAGCTGGAAGCCGGTGAGCCTGGGACCGCGTATCCTGCGCGTGGAGACGGCCGCCATCACCGCGATGGCGGTGGCAGCGGCACTCATGGAGTAGTCGTTCTCCCCTCTTACGAGAAGATCTCTTTCACCTTTTCCAGGATGCCGCGCGATGCCGGCGTGTTCTCCACCGTGACTGTCTGGCTAAGCTCGCGCAACAGTTCTCTCTGAGCCTTGGTGAGCTTCGTCGGGGTGTGCACCACGACCTGCGCGATGAGATCCCCGCGGCCATATTCGTTCAAATGAGGAACGCCCTTGCCGCGAATGCGAAACTCCTGCCCGCTCTGCGTACCTTCGGGGATTTTGAGTTTGGTGGCGCCATCCAGGGTGGTCAGGCTGATCTCCGTGCCCAGTGCCGCCTGTGGGAACGAAATGGGTACCACGCAGTGCAGGTCATTTCCTTCCCGATCAAAGAACTTGTGCGCTTTGACCTTGAGCACGATGTAAAGGTCGCCGGCCGGCCCGCCGAAGCGACCGGTATCGCCTTCGCCCTGGTAGCGGATGCGGGTCCCGTCTTCCACTCCGGCGGGGATGCTGACCGAGATCTCGTGCTGCCGCTCACCGCGGCCCTCGCCCCGACAGGAGCTGCAGGGATCGGTGATGATCGTGCCTGCTCCACCGCAGGCGCTGCAGGTGCGCGCAATCGAAAAGAACCCCTGCTGGTAGCGAACCTGGCCCCTGCCCTGGCAGTGAGGACAGGTCGACGGTCCCCGGCCGGTGGCTGTCCCGCTCCCGCGGCAGTCCTTACAGGCTTCCATGCGGCGAATCGTGACCTTCGTTTCCTTGCCAAAGACCGCTTCTTCAAACTCAAGGGTCAGATCGTGGCGGACGTCGCGGCCCTTCTGCACACGTGAGGCGCGCCGGCTGCTCCCGCCCATGTTGAACATTTCGCCGAAGAGATCGCCAAAAATGTCGCCGATGTCCTGGGCCCCGAAGGGATTGCCATCAAACCCACCTGCGGCGCCGACCCCGGCATGACCGTAGCGATCGTAGGCGGCGCGTTTCTGCGGATCGCTGAGTACCTGGTAGGCTTCACTGCAGGTTTTGAAGCGCTCCTCAGACTCGACATCCCCAGGATTGCGATCCGGATGATGCTGGAGGGCCAGCCTGCGGTATGCCGCCTTCAGCTCCTGGTCGGTAGCTGTGCGGGAGACGCCAAGGACTTCGTAGTAATCGGCTTTAATCACGTTTTCGGTTCTGCTCATGCTTCCTTTTGCTCTGCGTTACTGGCAACCCGAACCAGTGCGGGGCGCAGCAAACGCTCCCGGATGCGATAACCGCGACGCACTTCCTCAATTACCTGATGATCGGGGACATCGTTGCGCTCCACCATATCAAGCGCCTCGTGCACGCGGGGGTCGAAGACCGCGCCGACAGACTCCACGGGCTGCACATTCAGCGAGCGCAGGGCTTCTTCCATCTGCTTCACGATCAGTTCCACACCGGTCCGCAGCTGCTCGGCCGAGCCGGTTGACTTGAGAGCCAGCTGGAAATTATCCAGCACGGGAAGAAACTGTTCTACCGCATTGGCGACGGCATAGTCGCGGAATTCGGTCCGCTCCTTTGACTCACGCTTGCGCGTGTTGTCGAATTCCGCCTGCAGGCGCGCTAGCCGATCGAAGAGCAGATCGCGCTCGGCCTTCAGGCGATCGTATTCCTCCCGCGGCACGGTCGCGGCTTCCACCGCTACGAGCGGTTCCTTTGCCTCTTCGGCGTCAGCCATCGCCGAGGCACCCATTCCGCTGTCCTCTGTCGCCGCCTCTGTGTTCGCCGCGGCATTCTGCTTCTTTTCCACCATGATTCGACGCATACCTCTGACTCAATTCCGATTGCAGGGTCAATCGCCTGCCGTCTGTTTTTTCCGTTCGTTGCCGGTTTATTAGTGCGGAGGCTGCAAAAGCCTGGCGGACAGCTGGGCAATGTACGACACCGCGTTGATGGTTTCCTGATAGCGAATCCGCGTGGGGCCGATCACGGCGACGGTTCCCAGGTTCTCGGAACCCAGCCTCGCCGTTGTGCCGATCAGAACGAAATCGCGGAGCGCCGGAATCGCCTCTTCGAGTCCGACGACAACTCGTACGGTTCGCTGCCGGGCATCCACATACGCATTCAGCAGCTCAATCAGCCGTTCTTTCGCCTCCAGGGCGTGCAACATCGTCCGCAGGTGCTCGCGATCCGTTTCCCCGCTCAGCAGATTGGCCACGCCTTCCATAAAGATGACGGGGGTGGCAGCGTCGTCGGCAGCCAGTGCTCCCTTCCGGCAAAGCTCGTCCAGGGAACGCATCAGCCGGTCGTACTCACTGCGTTCGGCATCCAGCCGCCGCGCGATCTCGGTGCGAATCCGTTCGATCGACCATCCATGAAAATTCTCATTCAGGAAGCGGGCGGCTGTTTCCAGTTCGGGCGTCGTCAGCTCGTGATCGAGCAGCAGCACGCGATCGAGCACGGTTCCCGCTTTCGTGATCAGCACAGCAAGCACTCGCCCGGCCGCAAGCCGGGAGAAATGGATGTGCTCCAGGGTATGCAGTTCCTGAGTCGCCCCCAGGGCGACGCCCAGGCCACTCGAGATCAGAGCAAGGACGTGCGACGTGCGCTCGAGGTACTGCTCGCTGGTGCCGATGCCCGCAAAGCTCTCCTCGATCTGCTCCATCCGCTCCGGAGCCAAAATCGCAACCTGAGGCGTACTCAGGCGCTCGACATAGAAACGGAACGCCTGGGGCGTCGGGATACGGCCGGAGGAGGTGTGGGGCTGATCCAGCAGACCTGCGTCGGCTAGAGACACCATGACGTTTCTTATGGTCGCAGAGCTCATCCCTTCCTGGTTGCCGAAATGGCGTGCCATCGCCTGCGAGGCCACCGGCTCCCCGGTCGCGATGTAGGTCTCCACAATCGCGGTCAAAACCGTTCTTTCACGAGGACTTAGCCGTGGTTCAGGCGCCATACACCAACCGGGAAGACGAAGAAGATGAAAAGTCTCCTCCTTAGATTGTAGGTTTGCGAAAAAAGGGGGTCAAGAATAGGCAAAGCCGCTCAGCGTCTCATAAGCAGCGGGCTCCGCGAAATGGCACAGTGAATCCGCTGTTCCTAATATTCACCGACCACCTGGTTTTCCAGCGGCTCGCCCCGCAAATAGCGTCCAACCTGGGCAGCGGCGAACTCCATGGCGCGTCTCATGAACATTGATGTCGACCCGGCGATGTGCGGGGTAATGAGCAGGTTTGGAGCGCTCCACAAAGGGTGTCCGTCCGGCAGGGGCTCCGGATCCGTGACGTCGATCGCGGCCTGGATGCGCCCCTCGTGCAGCGCTGCCACAAGAGCATCGGTGTCTGCCACCGGGCCGCGTGCCGCGTTCACCAGCAGCGCTCCCTGTTTCATCCGGGCGATTTGCTGCGCGCCCATCATTCCCGTGGTTTCGCTGGTAAATGGAACAATGAGGATGACCACATCGGCGGCCGGCAACAGGTCCATCAACTTTTCCACGCCGTAGACGCCTTCCCGCGCCGTCCGTGCAACCCGGACGATCTCCACTCCAAAGGGAAGCAGGCGGGCCTCAATCGCGCGGCCGATGTCGCCATAGCCCACGATGAGGACCTGTCGGGCATGCAGCTCTTCGCACAAGACGGTTGGATAGAGCTTCTCCTGCGAAGGGTGCAAAGCCTGGTAGCGAACTTCCCCTTCCCTGCGTCGCGACCAGATCCCTGTCCGCTGCACGCCGGCGTACAAGGGGAAATACTTCAGCGAGCTCAGAACCGCTGCGACTGTCCATTCCGCGGTGGGGATAGTGTGCGCCCCTCGCGCGTCGCACAGCCGCACATCTTTGGGAATCAGGGGCAGAATCCCATCCACCCCCGCGACCGTGGCCTGCACAACCCGAACGCCGCGCAGCCACGGCCACACCTGATGGGCCTGATGCGTCCACGGCGGAGCAATCCAGAACTCAATTTCGAAGGGGCGGCTTGGCTGAAAAGGAATGACCTCCAGCGTGGCGTCCTTTGGAAAGAGCTGATGCAGGTCTGGACCGACCGCCTCAGGAATCCCGACCTTCAACATGATGGGTGTTCTCAGCTTCGAGGAATACTTCGATCCTATCGCTTTCGGGATGGTCGACCAAAACAGACCCCCGCTGCCGGGTTCACCTTCCTCTATGCGAAGAATTTCCGCAGGGCGTCGAGTCCGGCATGAATGGCTTCCGGCGAGACAGCGTAGCTGAAGCGTACGTGTCCTTCTCCCTGTGCGCCAAAAACAACGCCCGGGATGGTGGCCACATGGGCCTTTTCAAGGAGCATGGCAGCCACCCGGCGGCTGTCTTTGTGGATTTTTGCGACCCGTGGAAACGCATAAAACGCACCCGCAGGCAGATCGCACTCCAGCCCCAGTTCGTTGAGCCCGGTGACCAGAAGGTTGCGCCGCTGCCGATATTCCTCTCGCCGGGCCGCGATGTTGCTTTGCGGAACCGCCAGGGCCTCGAGCGCCGCCCATTGCGTGGGCGTGGAAACGCCATTTGTGGAGTAAAGCACCAGTTTGCGCAAACCGGTCATGAACGGATCTTTTGCGACGGCGTAGCCAACCCGCCACCCGGTCATGGCGTATGTTTTCGAAAATGTATAGCAGGTGATAGTCCGCTCGGCCATACCCGGCAGCGAGGCAATCGAGATGTGCTCGCCTTCGTAGACGAGGTCCTCATAGGCTTCGTCGGCCACCACCACGAGGTTATGTTTGATGGCAAAGGCAGCGACTTCCTCCGCTTCCTGGCGAGAGAAGACCAGACCGGTGGGATTCTGCGGGGTGTTGTAGTAAATGGCGCGGGTGTGCGGCGTCGAATAGTGCTCCAGCGTCGCCTTGATCCCATTCCGCCGCGCGCTGGACGTCGGGATCATGACCGGACGCGCCTGCGCCATGGTGATCATGTCCCGGATCGGCGTCCAGTAGGGCGCAAACAGCATCATGTCGTCGCCGGGTTCGAGGATGGCCTGAAAGGCCACGTAAAGAGCATGAGCCCCCCCGGCCGTGACGATGACCTCTTCCACGGCGGTGGAGATGTTGTTCCGCGATTGCAATTTGCGGACGAGAGCCGTGCGCAGGGGCTCAATGCCCGAGGAAGGTGCATACCGCGTCCGGTTCTCCATCAGCGCTCGTGCTGATGCGTCCTTGATGGACTCCGGTGTTTCGAAAAAGGGCTCGCCTCCATGAAAAGCATGGACGGGCTGGCCGGCTGCTCGCAGCTCCAGGACCTTATTTCGAATCTGCACGATATCAGAGAAGCCCACCTCATCGAGGCGCTTTGCCAGATGCATCTCTTTCCTTCGGATGATCATGTTGGTCCGCCCGCCAGACCGGACGTTACAGCTTAGAGCATTTCCCCGGCTACCGGGATGGAAACTCCTGCGGATTCAGGTAGCGAGGAGCCCTGAGTAAACGGCCATCCCCACCACAGCATCGATTCCCATCGCTTCCAGGATATCGATCTCTTCCTGGTTACGAATGCCGCCGGCGACGATCAGCTGCCGGTTCGTGAGCGGGCGCAGGTTCCGTGCGACCTCGATCGGAAAGCCGCTCAGGGTGCCTTCGGTATCGACGTGCGTGTACAGGAAGGCACCGCACCAGGGCTCCAGGGCGGCCATGGCCTCCGCGGGGGTCACATTGACCTGTTCCTGCCAGCCGCGGACAGCGATGTGTCCAGCCTTGGTGTCGACTCCCGCGACAAACGCCTGCGGTCCAATCGCGGCCGAGATCGATGCGGCCGCCTCCCCGTCGACTCCCTCCTGGCGAAACAGCGCTGACCCGAAGATGACCCGCCGGGCTCCAGCATCGAGCAGGGCCCTGGCCTGATCCCCCGTGCGAATCCCCCCGCCCACCTGAACCGGCAGACGCCGCGCTATCTGCTCGACCAGCGCACGGTTATCTCCCGTGCGTTTCGCGGCGTCCAGGTCGATCAGTTGCACAAGGGAGTAGCGGGAGAAGCGCTCCAGCCAGGGTTCGAAGTCGTCAAAGGCGAGCCGGAGTTGCTCGCCCCGCTCCAGCTGGACGATCCGGCCGCCCATCAGGTCGATCGAAGGAATCAGCATGGCAGCCTCACGGGGATGCCGTCGCGCTGCAGATCTTCCTTGAGCGCCCGCACGTCGGCGATGCCGAAGTGAAAGATGCTGGCGGCGAGAGCGGCATCGGCCTTGCCTTCGCGAAAGACCCGCGTAAAGTGCGCGGCGGTGCCGGCGCCGCCCGAGGCGATGACCGGAATCTGCACCGACTCGCTCACCGCGGCGGTCAGCTCGCAGTCGAAGCCCGCTCGAGTGCCGTCGGCCTCCATGGAGGTGAGAAGAATCTCGCCGGCGCCGCGGGATTCGGCTTCCCGCGCCCACTCGATCGCGCAGCGTCCGGCCGGCTTGCGGCCCCCCGCGATGTAGACCTGTGCATCGGCAACCGGATCGCCGCTGTTGGCGCGCCGAGCGTCGATGGCGACCACCACAGCCTGAGCACCGAATCGTGCACCAATCTCGCCGACAACCCCCGGCCGGGTCAGAGCTGCCGAGTTGATGCTGATCTTGTCCGCCCCTGCGTCGAAGACGGCCGCAGCTTCATCCGCAGTACGAATGCCGCCGCCGACGGTGAAGGGGATGAAGAGGCGCTGCGCCGTCCGCCGAACCGTTTCCAGCAGCGTGCCGCGCTGTTCGTGGGTTGCCGTGATGTCCAGCAGGACAATCTCGTCGGCTCCCGAAGACGCATGCCGGGCGGCGAGTTCGGCCGGATCGCCTGCATCGATGAGATCCACGAACTGCACGCCCTTCACGACGCGTCCAGCGCGAACGTCGAGACAGGCGATGATGCGCTTGGTCAGCACGACGGAAGCTCCAGAAAATTGCGCAGGAGCGTCAGGCCGATCTCACCGGATTTTTCCGGGTGGAACTGCACACCCATAACGTTGCCGCGCTCGACGGCCGCACTGAAGGGCTCACAGTAGTCTGTAACAGCCACGGTGGCCTCGCCAACTGGAGCCCGGTAGGAATGGGTGAAATAGGCGAAGCTGCCGTCGTCAACGCCAGCCAGCAGGCGGGATTCGGGACGGATCGAGAGGGAATTCCAGCCTACGTGAGGCACTTTTTTGCCCGCAGCGAATCGCTGGCAGCTTCCGGACAGTGCGCCGAGTCCTGTGCACTCGGGAGCTTCGGTGCTGCCGCCAAACAGCCACTGCAGCCCAACGCAGATACCAAGAAACGGGATCTGCCGGCTGGCCGCATCGGCAACTGCGGCTTTGATCCCGGTTTCCTCCAGCCGACGGGTCGCGGCAAAGTGCCCCACGCCTGGGAGGACGATCCGTTCGGCGCTCCGCACCAGGTCAGGCTCCTCGGTAACGACGACGTCCGCCCCCAGCGAATGCAGTGCCTTCACCACCGATGTCAAATTCCCCGCCCGATAATCGATGACCGTTACCCGCATTACAGAAGCCCCTTGGTGCTGGGCAGCATCGCCTTCAGCTGCGGATCGCGCGAGCAGGCAAATCGCAGCGCGCGGGCGAATGCCTTGAACAGCGCCTCAATCTTGTGGTGGTTTGACCGGCCGTACATCGTCTTCACGTGGACGTTGGCACGGGCCCCCCGGGCGAAGCCTTCAAAGAAATCCTCAATCAGTTCGGTCTGCAGATCCCCGACCAGCCGCGTCTTCACCTTTGTCTCCACAACGTGCGCCGCCCGGCCGCTCAGGTCCACCGCTGCCACCCCCAGGGTCTCGTCCATGGTCATCAGAAAATACCCGGCGCGCAGAATGCCACGCTTGTCGCCCAGCGCCTTGTCGAAGGCCTCGCCCAGCGCAATGCCGACATCTTCGACGGTGTGGTGCTGGTCCACGTCCAGGTCTCCCTGGCAACGCAACTCCAGATCGAAGGCGCCGTGGCGGGCGAACAGTTCCAGCATGTGGTCGAAGAACCGAACGCCCGTCGAGATGGTGTAGCGCCCTGAGCCCTCGATCGTCAGACGCAGGTGGATCTCTGTCTCCGATGTCCTGCGGTCGATCGACGCTGTCCGCTTGCTTTTCATCCTTCCCTCTCCGTCCAGCCAATCTCTGCGAGTGATGCTTTCAGGACTTCCACGGCCTGTTGGGTTTGCTCCCGGATTCCCAGCGTGATGCGAACGCAGCCGTCACAGCCGGGGTCGGCGGAGCGATCCCGGACCAGAATTCCGCGGGTGCGCATCGCCTCAACGAACTCGCGGTGTCTCGATCCGATCCTCACCAGAACGAAGTTGGCCCGCGAAGGCCAGAACGGCAGACCGATCATGGGCAGAGCCGCTTCAAAGGCAGCGCGCGAGGCAAGAACCTCGCCGATATACCAGCGCAAATAGCCTTCATCGTCGAGTGCCGCCGTCAGGCATGCGAGAGCTACCGAATTCACGCTGTAGGGAGAAATGGCGCGCCGCATCCACTGCATGGCGTCTTCGCCCGCAGCCAGAACTCCAAGGCGCAGGCCGGCCAGTCCATAGGCCTTCGAGAAAGTGCGTGCGACGATCACATTCGGCACCCGGCCGACAAGGTCAATCACTGTTTCGCCAAAGAAGTGGAAATAAGCTTCATCGACCAACACCGCTGCCTGCGGGGCTGCCTCGATCACCCGCAGCAGGTCCTCGCGTCGCACCGACTGCCCTGTGGGACTGTTCGGATTGGCGATGGCGATCAGGCGCGTCGCCGGCGTGATGGCGCCCAGAATCGCAGCCAGAGGAAAGCGAAATCCATCCACGGCTGGGACGGCCATGATGCGGGCCGCGGTTCCCGACCCATACACCTCATACATGGAATAGGCAGGGACAGGCAGAAGCATCTCTGTCCCGGCATCGAGGTATGTCTGGCACAGGACGTGGATCGCCTCGTCCACGCCATTCGTCAGCAGCACCTGAGACGGCTTTAGTCCAAGGTGTTCCGCTACTCGGCACTCCACCGGCTCTCGTTCCGGATAACGCGTGAGATCCCCGCGGGAAATGGCTCCGAGCGCGTCCAGAACACGCGGCGAACAGGCAATGGTGTTTTCATTGAAATCGAGCCGCAGACCACTGCGATCGCCCAATGGCGGGTGATACTCCCTCATCCGCCGCACGGTGGCCGAGGGCTGCGGGCTCTCCACCCTGATCTCAGCCATGCGCGCCTCGCATGCGGATTGCTTCCGCATGACCCGTCAGACCCTCCGCATTCGCGACGCGGATGGCAGCCGGTCCGAGTTGCCGCACGCCTTCCTGCGAATACTCCTGCACGGTCATGATCTTTAGAAAATCAAGAACGCTCAGACCGCCGCGCGCCCGTGCCTGACCCCCCGTGGGCAAGGTGTGGTTGGGACCCGAGATGTAATCGCCCAACGGTTGTGCCGACCATCGCCCCACGAAGACTGACCCCGCATGGCGCACCCACGCCAGATCGGCCCGGCCATCGACGGTGAGATGTTCCGGAGCAATCCGATTCGTCAGTGTGCGGGCTTCCTCCACCGAGCGAGCAACGATGGCCAACCCGTGCTTCGCCAGCGCCTGCATTGCAACCTTGTTATTCCGTGCCCTGTTTTTCACCTCAGCCATCACGGCACGCGCAAGAACGACGCGTGTAGTGATAAGGATCGCCATCGCATCTGGATCATGCTCCGCCTGCGCGACAAGATCGGCGGCGATGGTTGCAGGATCCCCCGTCTCGCTCGTGACCACAACTTCGGTGGGCCCGGCGAGCATGTCAATGGCGCAGTCGAAGGCCACCAGCTTCTTCGCCGCCGTAACCCAGGCGTTTCCCGGGCCAACAATCTTATCCACGCGTGGAACGCTGGCCGTACCGTATGCCAGCGCCGCAATCGCGTGTGCGCCGCCGACCTTGTAGAACTCCGAAATCCCCAGCACGGCTGCCGCGGCGAGCGTCTCTTTGGCTGGGTGGGGGGAAACCACGACGATGCGCCTCACGCCGGCCACCTGCGCCGGAATCACCGTCATCAGCAGCGAGGAGGGCAGCGGATACCGTCCGCTGGGCACGTAGCACCCCGCCGAATCCAAGGGAGTGACGCGTTGGCCCGTGCTCACGCCCCGCGCGACCTTCAGACTGAAATCCTTTGGCCGCTGCCTCGCGGCAAAAGCCCGGATATTGCGTGCCGCCATCTTCAGGGCCTGTCGCACAGGCTCGGAGGTGTTTTCCCAGGCAAACCGCATCTCCACTTCGGATATCCGTAACGGCGCCTGCGACGAAAGACCGTCCAGCCGGGAGCGAAACCGCAGCAGCGCATCGTCATCACCCCGGCGCACCGACTCCACGATCCGACGGGCCTGCGGCAATACGCGATCCCAGGAAGGCAAGCGGCGTTCGGTTAGCGCCACAATCGTCTCCCGTCCGCGGCCGGTGGTTTGGATCAGCTTCACAACACCACCTTGTTCAGCGGGTATTCGACGATGCCGGTTGCCTTCGCCGCCTTGAGTTTAGGAATTACCTCGCGCACGGTCCTCTCGTCGAGAATCGTGTTCACCGCCACCCATTTCGCGTCGCTCAGCTCCGAAACGGTCGGGGAATTCAGCGAGGGCAGGACGCTCAGAACGTTAGCGAGGTTCTCTTTTTCGACATTCAGCATTAGGCCCACCTGTCCCTGGGCGTCGATCGCGCCGCGCAGCATCAGCGCCAGATTGTCGATCTTCTCCTTCTTCCATGGATCGGCGCAGGCGCTGCGGTTGGCGATCAGGCGCGTCTCGCTTTCCATTACGGTGTCGATAATACGCAGCCGGTTGGCGCGGAGAGAACTGCCTGTTTCGGTGACCTCGACAATCGCATCGGCAAGTGTGGGTGGCTTCACTTCCGTCGCGCCCCAGCTGAATTCCACCCTCACCGGAACCCTTTTCTCCGCGAAATAGCGCTTCGTGACTTCGACCAGTTCTGTCGCGATGATCTTTCCCGCCAGATCTTCCGCGCGCTGCCATGGAGAGCCCTCCGGAACCGCCAGCACCCAGCGGACCCGGCGGCGGCTCTGCTTGGCATACACCAGGCTGGTAATGCTTTCGACATCCAGCCCGCTTTCCACCACCCAGTCGATGCCGGTCAGTCCGGCATCCAGGACGCCGTGATCCACATAGCGAGCCATCTCCTGTGCGCGGATCAGCATGCACTCGATCTCCGGATCGTCGATGCTCGGGAAATAGGAGCGGCCATCCGCGTAGATATTCCACCCCGCGCGCCCGAAGAGCGCAATCGTGGCTTCCTGCAGGCTGCCTTTGGGAATGCCAAGACGCAGTTTGTTGTTCATGCCCGCACCTCTGCACCCGCGGCCAGTGGTCGTGTAAAGCAGCTCACCGTTCCCTCATGGCAAACCAGGCCATCGCCTTCCACTTCCACGCGGAAAAGCAGCGCATCCTGGTCGCAATCGGTCGAAACCCCAACGATGCGCAGCCGATTGCCGCTGGTTTCGCCCTTCATCCAGAGCTTCTGGCGGGTCCGGCTCCAGAAGGTGACGAAACCGGTCTCCCGGGTCTTGCGCCAGCTCTCTTCGTTTAGAAATCCCAGCATCAGCACTTGACCGGTGCGCGCATCCTGCACAATTCCCGGCGTCAGGCCATCCATCTTCGCAAAATCAATCGTCGGTTCCGTCATTCGCTCCTCTTTGCGGGTAAAAAATCAAAAGCCCGTCAGCGCTCTCTGCGCCGGCGGGCTTCTCAATCCTGGTGGTTGGTTTTGCTAACTCAACCGTGGAATGCAAAGTTTCACCGGCACGCTCGTCACGTGATGATGGTGATGACGATGATGGCGGTGAATCTGCATCTCTCTCCACCTTAGGATGCGAGTTCGCGGGCTGTCAACTGCCCAGGGCTTCAGAACTAAGAATTTCCGCCAGGTGGACGGCGCGGCGGGAGGTATTCTGCGCAATCTGCTCGCGGCAACTAAATCCATCCGCGACCAAAATCGTCTCGGGTGCCGCGGCGCGGACGGCCGGCAGCAGAACCCGTTCCCCAAGCGCCTGGGAGACGACGAACTTCTCGCGCTCGAAGCCGAACGGGCCCGCCATGCCGCAGCATCCGGAGTCGAGCAGTTCCACTGTGGCGCCGGTGCGGTGCAGCAAATCCATCTCCGCCGTCATCTTCAGGATGGACTTGTGGTGGCAATGCCCCTGAACAAGAATCTTCCGGCCGGTGAGATCCGGCGGCCGAAATTCGGGAGCCTGACGAACAAGAAGCTCGCTGATCAGCAGAGTCTGATCGCGAAGACGCCGCGCCCGTTCATCCGCAGGAAAGAAGTTCACCAGCTCGTCGCGGAAGACGCTGGCGCAACTGGGCTCCAGAAACACGAAGGGCCGGCCGGCGTCGATTTGAGGCGCAAACAGGCGCAGGACTTTCTCCAGATATCCTCGCGCCTGCCCCAAGAAGCCAAAATCGTATAACGGCCGGCCGCAGCAAACGTGCTGACGCGGCACCTCTATGGAAAATCCCGCACCTTGCAACACGCGCGCCGCCGCCTGCAGTGACTGCGGATGGTAGTAGTTGTTCCACGTATCCGGCCACAGCAGCACCATCTGGCTGCCGGCTCCGCTCGCACCCCGCCGCCCCTCTCGTCTTTGCCACTCCGACTGAAAGCTCCGCGGCACGAATCGCGGTAGCCTCCTCTCGGGAGCCACGCCCAGCGCCGCCTTCACCGCATGGGAAATACCCGGCAGCGCCAGCGGCAGATTCGCCAGACTCGGTGTCACTCCAGGCATCACCGACGCCGCCTGCGCCAGCCGATCCATGAACCCAAACGCGTAGTGCTGCAGCGGACGCAACCGGTCCCCGTAGTAGTGAGCCAGAAACTCGGCCTTGTACGTCGCGACATCCACGTTCACTGGACACTCGCTCTTGCAGGCCTTGCACGACAGGCACAGATCCAGCGCTTCCCGGACCCCTTCGTTGTGCCAGTCGGGACCCAGCACCTCGCCTCGCATCAGCTCCCACAGCAGGTGCGCGCGGCCTCGCGTGGAGTGCCGCTCTTCGCGCGTAGCCATATAGCTGGGGCACATCGTCCCCCCGCTCTCCTTGCGGCACGCGCCCACGCCCACGCAGCGCAGAGTGGCCTCATGGAACGAGCCATGGTCCTCCGGGAACTGAAAGAATGTCTCTGGCTTTTTTGACTTGTAGCCCGCTCCAAGGCGCAGATTTTCTTCCGGCTGGTACACCTCGTCCGGAGCAATCATCTTGTCGGGGTTCATCCGGTTGTCGGGATCCCACAGCGCCTTGAACTCCCTGAAAGCCTGCATCAGCTCCGGCCCAAACATCTTCGGCAGCAGCGCGCCACGTGCCTGTCCATCGCCGTGCTCACCGGATATCGAACCGCCGTGCGCGATCACAATATCGGTTGCGCGGTCGAGAAACTCGCGGAATTTGCGAATGCCGGCTTCGCTCTCCAGATCAAAATTGATGCGAGTGTGTACGCATCCTTGTCCGAAATGCCCGTACAGCGGGCTGTGATAGCCGAACTCGCCCATCAACGAAAAAAGCTGGCGCAGATAGGACCCGAGCCGTTCCGGCGGAACCGCCGCATCCTCCCAGCCCTCCCATCCATGCGGCTCGCCAGGAACAAAGACCGTCGCCCCCAGCGCGGACTCGCGCACCCGCCAAATGCGCGCAGCCTCGTCTGTCGCGCAGAGTCGACCCACCGGCGATCCGGGCAGCTGCGACGCCGTGGCGATCAGCGCACGCGCTTTCGCTTCGGCTTCGGCATCGGTTTCGGCCCCAAATTCCGCCAGCAGAAATGCCCCGCCCGGCGGCAGCAGTTTCACTTCCTCCTCCGCCAGGTGCTTCCGCTGCATAAAGTCCAGCAGCATGGCGTCGATCCCTTCCAGGCCGATCGGCCCGTGGCGGATCACCTCGGGCACCGCATCGGCAGCGAGAAATGCATCAGGGAATCCCAGCACGGCCAGGCGCCGGCACGGCGGACTGTGCATCAGATCCAGCGTCGCGCTCACCACCGTCGCCAGCGTGCCCTCGGCCCCCACCAGCGCCCGCGCCACCTGAAATCCGCGCTCCGGCAGCAGCTCGTCCAGGTTGTAGCCGGAGACGCGCCGCGGAATCTGCGGGAACCGTCGCCGAATCTCGTCCGCGTATCGATCGCGAATCCGCCGCATGCCCTCGTAGATCTGGCCCGCACGGCCGCCCCGCGCGACGATCGCCACGATCTCCTCTTCAGTCGTCGCCCCCACTGTCATCCGGGTGCCGTCGTACAGCACCACATCGAGCGTGCGGATGTTGTTGGCTGTCAGGCCGCCCATCACGCTGTGGGTCCCGCAGGAATTGTTGCCGATCATGCCGCCGATGGTGCACCGGCTGTGCGTCGCCGGATCCGGAGCAAACGTCAGATGATGCTGCTCCGCCGCCTCGCGAACGCGGTCGAGCACGATCCCCGGTTCCACCACCGCGAACTTCCGTTCCGGTTCCAATGCCACCAGCCGCCGCATAGTTTTGGAAAAATCCAGAACCACGGCGACATTGCAACACTGCCCTGCGAGGCTGGTCCCCGCACCGCGAGGCAGCACCGCAGCGCCCAGCGCCCGGCAGGCGGCCAGCGTTGCCTCCACATCGGCCGCATCGTTCGGAATCACCACCCCAATCGGCGTCTGACGGTAATTGGAGGCATCCGTCGCATAGAGCGCGCGCGAGGCCGGATCGAAGCGAACCTCCCCGCGCACCGTGGCACGCAGCTTTGTCTCAAGCTCCCGTGCCGCGTCGAAACGCTCATGACGGCGCGAGGATTGAATCACCGGCAGATGCATGCCCATTCACAGCTCCCTGCGCAGCCACGCGATTTCCAGTGCATCGTCTTCTCGCAGCACTGGGTTCTGGTTGTAGCGCTCAACCGGCACAAATCCCATCGAGCGATAGAGGCTATACGCGGCCTGCATGCTCGCCGGCATCGTATCGAGGTACATCGCGGTATAGCTGCGGACGCGCGCGGCCTCCACAACCGCCTCCGCCAGGTGCCGGCCGAGACCCCTTCCCTGATTGCCCGGCCGCACCCATAGCCGCTTCATCTCGCAGGCCGCCTCCTGCGCCAGGCTCCCGGGATTCGTCAGCGGCTTCAGCGCGACGCAGCCGGCCGGTTCATCCTGCGCGAACGCCAGCAGCACCGTCCCCCTCGGCTCGGCATAGGCGCCCGGCAGCTCCGCTAATTCCTTCTCGAGGCTCTCCACACAAATGTGCTCTCCACCTACCGAAGCATTCAGATACGCGGCATACTCGCGCATCAGCGTACGGCACAGCCCCGCCTCGTTCGTGTCTTCCCACCGTGCCGCCCGGATGGAGTGCATACCCGCATGATACCGGCGAGTTGCCTCTCTGCCGCGTCGCGTCCCGGCGCGCCAACCTGATATAAAGGCGCGCATGACGAAACGCCCCTCCTGCTTGTCCGTCCTGGCGAGCCTCTCGGTCTTCTGCGCTGTCTCCGCCCCCACTCAGACCGTGCCCACGGCTCCGGTCCACGACCCCCGGATCACGCAGCTGGTCGACTTCCTCGGCCAGGTCAGAACCATTCGCGAAACGGCGCTCTCGCCCGACGGCCAGCTCATCGAATGGTCTGTCGCTGGCCACGATGGATCGCAGATCGAAGTCGCTCCTCTCGACAATCCCTCTGCAGCCCGTCCGGTCACCGCCTGCGCATCCGGTAATCATGGGCAGGAGAGCAACGCAGTCTTTTCGCCCAAATCCCAGCAATTGGCGTTCTTCTCCAGCTGCGACGCCGAGCACAAAACGGCCATCTACGTGGCCGACTCCTCCGGCTCCTCCGCACCGCGCGAACTGGCGCAGCTCAACGGCTACGCGAAAGAGATGCAGTGGTCGCCCGACGGTAAATACCTGACGTTCCTCTATGTGGAGGGAGCCACCCGGCCCTCAGGCGCCCTGGCTGCGGAGAAGCCGCCCTCCGGAGTCATTGGCGTCCAGGGATTGGAGGTGCAGCGTGTCGCCAATGTCGACGTGGCCACCGGCCAGCTAACCCAGATCACGCCGCCGCATCTGCATGTTTTTGAATTCGACTGGTCGCCGAATGCAACCGATCTGGTCTATGTCGCCGCTCCCCCTCCAGGCGAGAACAACTGGTGGCTCGCAAAACTCTACACGCAGAAACCGGGCCAGGAGCCGACGGCAATCCTCGATCCGCAGACGGTCACGGGGTCACTTCACGGTCTCCAGATCGCCGTGCCCCGCTGGTCCCCCGATGGCCAGCGCATTGCCTTCATCGGCGGCCTTATGTCGGACCAGGGCTCCACTGGCGGGGACATCTACGTAATGCCGGCAAGTGGGGGCCAGCCGGAAGATGTCACTCCGGACCGCCACGCCAGTCCCGCGTGGTTCGAGTGGCTCGGCGACGAGCAGATGGGTGTCGCCGAGGTCCATGGGGGCTCCTCCCACCTGTTCCTCTACGACCTACAAACCCGCGAGGATTCCACCGACTACAACCTCACCCTGCCCGGCTCCGTCGGCGCCGGGGGTCTGTCAATGAGAGTTTCCATCTCCAGCGACAACAAGGTTGCCCTGATTCGCTCCTCGTTTGAAAATCCCCCCGAGGTTTGGGCGGGCGACCTGATGGATCTTCACCAGATCACCCATGTCAACGACGCGGCAAAGCCCATGTGGGGCAAATCGGAGTCCATCGAATGGGACAATGACGGCTTCCACGTACAGGGCTGGTTGCTGCTCCCCGCGCACTACGACCCCTCAAAGAAGTATCCCCTGATCGTCTTCGTGCACGGCGGACCCTCCTCTGCGGTCGTTCCCCGCTGGCCCGGCGCGGGCTACGGCTCCGTGCCCTTCTCCGCGCTCGATTATTTCGTCCTCATGCCCAATCCCCGCGGCAGCTATGGCCAGGGTGAAAGGTTCACCCAGGCGAATCGCAAGGATTTCGGATACGGCGATTTTCGCGACATCCTGGCCGGGGTGGACGCCGTCGAGAAGAAGTATCCCGTCGACGATCACCGCCTCGGCCTCACCGGCTGGAGCTATGGCGGATTCATGACCATGTTCGGCACAACCCAGACCCACCGCTTCGCCGCCGCCGTCTCCGGCGCGGGTCTCTCCGACTGGCTCAGCTACTACGGGGAGAACTCCATCGACCAATGGATGATCCCCTTCTTCGGCGCTTCGGTCTATGACGATCCCGCCGTGTACGCCAAAAGCTCAGCCATAAGCTACATCAAAAACGTGAAAACTCCCACGTTGGTGGTCGTTGGCGACCGCGACGGAGAGTGTCCCGCGCCACAGTCTTTCGAGTTCTGGCACGCGCTACGCGACCTGGGGGTGCCGACGGAACTGGTCGTCTACCCCAACGAAGGTCACGGATTCGTCAATCCGGCCCATCGCGTCGATGTCCTGGAGCGTGCCCTCGGCTGGTTCCAAAAATACATGCCCTAAACACCACACCCAATCGACTGCAGCCCTGCCAGGCTCCCTGAATAAGCCTGCCGAGCCACGATGACGGCTCCCCGCCGGCTGGGCTGGGCACCCTCTCGTTTGTTATTCTGAATCGCACCCGGTCCTTTCTGGTGTTTCGACCGTCTGAGCGACTCGATTGCCCAGACGGGGAGGTTTCATGCGGCGGTTCCTGGCTTTTGTAGTTCTCTTTGCGTGTTCGGTTCCGGTTGGTCTTTCCATCTCGGGCTGTGGCCATAATCCCAACAATTACTGCATCAAGAACGGCCACGCTTACGGGGTTCTTACCACTCAGGTTGTCTATGCCACACTGCAGCCGGAGACCACGGGCCTTTCCCTGGCCTGGGGCCAGACCGCCAGCCTCAGTACGCCGCAAGGCTTTAACTGCAACAATCAATCGGAATCGGTGAGCCACTGGATCTACGGCAGCTCCAACCTGCAGCTGGCCGACATTTCCCCTAGTGGCCAGGTCTGCGCCGGAACATGGAACCGCAACAGCCCCGGAGGCGTGCCCGACTTCACCATCTGCACCCCGCCTTCAGGGGCTTCCCTTTCCTCCTTCGCGGGCTGCTCTTCATCCACATGCGGCACGGCTCAGGTCACCGCCAGTGGAGGGGGCGCCACCAGCAACCCCGTCAACATCTATATCCATCCGCCCATCACATCGATCACCATTCCCAGCCAGGCCGCGTGTTATTCCCAGGGCCAGACGCTCTCTTTGTCGTTTCTGTCGGAAACAACAGTGAGCGGACCAGGGGGAGCAATCCTCTGCTGTCCGCCGGGTTCCACACTGCAGGATGGCACAGCGTGCCCGGCCACGATTCCGGCATGCACCAGCACCGGCGCGAATATTGGCACCATTAGCTATAGCGCGGTCACCGGCAGCGTGGTGACTATCGACAATACGACCAATCCCACCGGCACCACGAGCACCACAACGCCTTCGAACCCCAACGGACTCGCCACCGCCAATCTGCCTGGATCGACGGTGATCAATGCTTCCAGTTCTCAGGTCACATCGGCCGCGGGTTTCTTCTCGACATGTCCACCTCAGAAGATTGCACTTTCGATCAATGGCAGCACGTCGGCCACAGTCACGGCCAGCTCCCCCCAGACCGTCGTTTCCACTGTCACTGACACCAAAGGGGCGACGATCACCGGCCTGCCCCTCACCTACGCTTCCACTGAGCCGCAGAATCTCAGCGTCGGGAGCACCGGCCTGGTGACGGCCAAATTTCCCAGTCAGGCCACAGTGACCGCCGTTTGCCAGCCGCCCAGTTGCAATCCGGCTCCCGTCAATCTCATTGGAACTCTCGGCAATGGCATGCCCGTGGCCGGCAATACTGTTTCCGTCAGTTCACCCGGCCGGAGCAGCAACAGGATCTGGATGGCCTCGACGCAGTCGCTCTACTTTTCCGAGGTGGATTTACTGACCGGAGGTGCGGCTTCACCTGTCCGCATGCCCTACACGCCCAACTCCATGGTCATGGATCAGGCTGGCGACTCGCTGTTCTTCGGCAGCTATCACGAATTGATGATCTACGGCACCGCCGCGAATACCCTTACCAAGGAAGTGCCCGCTGTTCCTGGCCTTGTCCTGGCCGTTTCTCCGACTGGCACCACTGTCGTTGTCAACGATCAGCTGCGTCAGGTGATTTACGTCTATTCCGTCGCCTCGGGAGCGGTCGCCACCATCGGAGGCATTGCCAGCCACGCTCAGTATTCTCCCGACGGCAGCACCATCTACATTTCGGGCTACGACCCGGCCAAAAGCAGCTACGCTCTGTTTGTCTACAGCGCGAATACTGGATGGTCCGAGTATGCCCTCAGCAACCAGGCGTCCACTACCTGGACTTGCCCTCTGGAAGCCAGTGGAACCGCTGCAGTGCCTGCCTATAACCCCTCGTTCGATCCTTTCTGCGGACCGACGCAGACCACCACGGTTCCTCATGTGGCCGCATTCCTGACCGGATCGACGACAGCCATCCGCAGCTTCTGCCCCCATGTCAGCGCCACCCCGCCGTATTTCCCGCCTGCGGGCGATGTCGGCGTCACAACCGCACAGCTGACGGCTACCGCTGACGGAAATCATGTTCTGGGCGTAAGCGGAACTACGTTCTCGGATATCTGGCTCACCCACACTGACCCGACCTCCGGTCAGCAGGCTCCGGGCGTTCCAGTCGGGGCTTGTCCGGACTACAACGGCCCGGCGCCGCTGACCGTGAACACGGCTGTGAATACCGGAACTCTCCCCGTTTCGCCCCTGGAAGTCGATCAGGTAGTCGCTTCGCCGGATTCCAGCATTTCCTTCGTCACTTATAACGCGACCGGCGCGACTGGCGCGCTGCCGTATTACAAGCCGTCGTCCAGCCTCGGCGCTTTCGGTTCAATCGGGACCCCGCCCGTCCAGCTGTCCCCCGGGGCCCAGGCGCCGCTGGATGGGATCTTCAGTCCCGACGGCTCGATCTTCTTCGTCAGTACCAGCGGGGATAATCTCGTCCACCTGGTAGACTCCGCCGCGCTCACGGATACCGGCACCATTGATCCCAAGCTGGTGAACGGATCGGGGAGTCCGGTGCCGCCAGTCTTCCTCGCAGTGCAGAGCCGCCCCACCACCTAGGCTGTATCGACATAGAGGTGTGGTTGGTGACGGAGGGCATTTTTGCTCAGTTCGCGGAGCGAGGGAGTGGCAGATATCGGGCCTGTCTTAGCGACGAGCGACAAAGAAATGGGCAAAAAGGCCCCCGTCCCGCAGGATTGCGGAGCGAAAAACCGCGCTGAGTCTGGCGATTCCCTCATCCGTCCTTTCGCTCCCAACGCCGGCCGGCCCTCTATGTCGATACAGCCTGGAGCCCAGCCATTACCCAACGAACGGTCGGCGTCCTGCCGGCCGTCTTGCTGATGGCGATTGGCGCGATGCGCGGACTCAATACGTTGGGGCGGTACACTGGACCTCATGCCGCGGGTCGCTATCATCTCCAAGCCGCAGAAGGAAGAACTGCGCCTTCTGATGCCGGACCTCGTTCTCTGGCTCAAGGCTCACGGCTATGAGCCCCTGCTCGATCCGGTCAGCGCGAACTATGTGATGGACGAGCACGTCTCCCCTCGCCCCGAGCTCTCCGCGCTGAATCCCGACCTGGTCATCGTGCTGGGTGGTGACGGGACTCTGCTGGCGGCGGCGCGCGTCTTTGCCCGCAGCGGCGTGCCTATCCTCAGCGTGAATCTCGGAGCCCTGGGCTTCCTCACCGAAGTTCCCCTGGCCGATCTCTACTCGTATCTGGAGGCCTGGGGCAAAAGTTGCTGCTCTCTCGAATCCAGGGCCATGCTGCACAGTGAGCTGTGGCGCGACGAAAAGAAGTGCTATGAATACGAGGCTCTGAATGATGTCGTCGTGGCCAAAGGCGCCATTGCCCGCATGGGCCACTTTCAGGTGAAGGTGGATGATCGGCTGGCCGCCTCTTTCCGCGCCGACGGCGTCATCGTTGCCACGCCCACCGGTTCTACCGCTTACTCGCTCGCGGCAGGCGGCCCTGTGCTCGTTCCCGGCGTGGATGTGCTGGTCGTGACGCCGATTTGCCCGCATCAGCTCACCCTGCGGCCCATGGTCGTTCCCGGCGCGTCGCACATTGAGGTGCGTGTCGAGGGCGTTCCCGATCAGACATTCCTGACCGTCGACGGCCAGGAAGCGATTCAGCTCCGGCTCGGCGATGAGCTGCGCTGCCGCCGCTCGGAGTTCTCGGTCAACCTCGTGCGCCTTGATGGAAACAGCTTCTTCGATGTGCTGCGTTCCAAGCTGAAGTGGGGCGAACGCTAGCCCCGCGGGCTCCCAAACGTGACGCGCTAAGCTTTGGTGAGCTGTTCCAGCAGTTGGTGCGCCTTATCCGAAAGGGTGCGCGCCGCATCCAGATCGTCCGCTTTTAGTGCGTCTCGCGCCTTCGAGATGTAAATCCGGATCTGCGCGACCGTCTTCTGCTCGTCCGAACTCAGAGCTCGCTTGATGCCGTTGACTCCGGTCTCCGTCGCGTCGATTTGCTCGTTAATCGCATGACGGTCGCCGGTGTTGCTGGTGTCGTTGGCGGTGGAGAGCTGTCCGATGGGCGACTCCTCCGACGGCTGGGCGGCGGCCACAGCCGCGCTCTGGGCCGGCGTAGGAGTCGGAACCGGAGTGGTCGTCTTCGGCGCCTCCGGCGCGGTGTCTGATACGGCCGGTTTGGTTCGCCGGTGCGAAGGATGCGGTGGCTCGATGATCTCCGCTTCCTGTTTGCTTTCCGGAGGGACCGTCGTATCCAGCTTGACCGGACGCTCCCTTACGGGTGGGAAGTCCGGCGGCACCGGAGACACCAGGGCGGCCATCCGGACCGGTGCCTGCGACGGGATTTCGACGACGGGAGGCGCACTCAGTCCTGGATGGCGTGCGGCGCATCCTGTCACCAGCGCCAGCAACAAGGCCGGCGCAGCGATCATCCTTCCGGATCTCATGGTCCGGACCTTTCTGGCTGGATCTCACCAACCTGGCGAGCAAGCTCGCCGGAGACTGCGTCTCCCGTCGCTTCCAGAAGTACGCGCTGTCCCGAACCGGCAGAAATTATGGGGAGCCGCAGTACAAAGGTCGTTCCGCTCCCACGCTTCGATTCTACGTCAATCTGGCCATGATGCATCTGCACGATGCGATAGGTCATCGCCAGGCCGATACCGCTGCCTTCCTTCTTGGTCGTGAAATAGAGGTCGAAAATTCGCGCCCGGATCTCATCCGGGATCCCCTCTCCCTGGTCCCTGATCCGAATCGTGGCCCAGCGCGAGTCCTCCGTCACGCGTACCGACAGCGTACCCCCCATGCTCATGGCCTGCGCGCCGTTCAGAACTACGTTCAGCAGAGCCTGCTCCAGCAGGTCGGCGTCCACGCGGGAGAAAACCGGCCGAGGAGGCATCTGGCTTTCCACGATGACACCCCGCGTTTCCAGCTCGGCCGAGGCCAGCATCAGGACACTCGAGACAACCCCCCGCAGATCCTGATCCTTGAGCTGCAGCTCCACCGGCCTCGAGAAATCGACCAGGGTCTGCACCACGCGATCCAGCCGCCGGATTTCGCTCTGAATAATGTCCAGATGCCGCAGAGCGTCGCCACCCGCGTGGACTTTGTTGCGGAGCAATTCCAGGTGAACCACAATGGCATTGATCGGGTTTTTGACCTCGTGCCCCACCCCGGCCGTCAGGCGTCCGATGGAGGCCATACGGCGGGAGACTTCCAGTTCCGTCTCGATCTCCCGCACCGACTCAAGGTCGTGCAGCGTCAACAGCGCGCCTAACGATTGCCGGTCGCGCGACTGCGTGTCGTGGATGAAATCCAGTGACACTTCCACACGGCGCCCGGTCTCGGTCGTCACCTCTTCCTGAACGATGGAAAGGCCACCTTCGAAAGCATCGCGAACCATGCGTCCCAGACGGGTGTTGCGATCGAAGATCTCCCGCACGTCCGCGCCGAAGATGCGATCGCGCCCGATGTTGAGAAACCTTTCCACGGCGCTCGACACCAGAATGGCGCGCGAGTCGCGCGTAAACAGCATCACGCCATCCTGCAGGTTCGACAGAATCTGGTCCAGGTTCTCGCGCAGAGCGGAGAAGACTTCCTCAACGTTGCGGATTCGCTGGCCCAGCCGCTCGATTTTCCCTGAAACCTTAGCAACCGTGTCTTCGCTGCCGCGACGTGCGGGCGGCTCGGCCACCGCAGTCGCCGCCGCTGCCGCTTCCCCTTCCCGTCGTCGCATATCCCGGGACTGCGATGCATCGGCATCCGCTGCCTGCGCCGTCAGAAGATCGAGCGTCTGGCTGATCTGCTCAATGGGTTGCAGGGCCAGATTGGCAACGAATGCCGCCACCACGATCGAAATGATCATGGCCAGTGCCATGAAGCTCACAGACTCATACAGGAACGGACGGAATGCATTTCGCAGAAACGTTGTGCTGATGCCGACCCGTACCGTCAGAAACGGCTGGTTCTCCCGGTCCAGCCCCACTGTCACGTCGTACACCTGGGGCGGACCAAAGACCACGCGCAGTGTGCGGATCAGCGTCTTCCGCCGCAAAACCGAATAGTTTGGCCGATCCGGGACGAGTTGATCCTGCTGGCTCGGATCCGGTGCCGAAACCAGAGCCCGCCCATTGTGGTCGGCAACTACGATGTCCAGAATCGTCGGCGAATAACTAATTGTCGCGTTCAGGAGCGAGATCAGCCCCGGATCCTGCCGCAGAGAGGCCGCCACTGCCGCTCGGACCGCTACGGGATCCTGAGGATTGAACTTCTGATCCCGCAATCCCGTCTCCAGCGCGTGCCGGACCTCGAGCAGCACCTGGTGGGCGATGATGTCCGTCCCGTTCCACGAATACTCGATGTATTGGTTCAGCGACTGACTCAGCCAGATCCACGAAAAAATCACCACGACGGTAAACACCAGTCCGGTGATCGCGACCACGAGTTTGGTCTTCAGGCGCATGGGTCGGGGGGACGACGCTTAGCCTTCAGGGAGTCGGTAACAGGGAGCATACCGGCATTACCCTTCGGTGGCTAGCCCATTATTCTTCCATTGCTCCCGCGGCGGCGGCGGCGCTGCCGTACTCGCGGAGCTTGTTATGGAGGGTCTTCAGACTGATGCCCAGGATCTCCGCCGCCCGCGTCTTGTTGTTGTTCGTGGACTCCAGCGTCTTGAAGATCAGCATGCGCTCCGCATCGTCAACGGTAGCGCCCACTTCCAGCTGAATGGCATTCGGCGGCAGCTCGCTGGCCGGACGCGTCGGCCGGGTGCCGAACCCCGGCGTCAGATGCCGCGGCTGTATCTGTCCTTCGCCGCAGAGAACTACCGCGCGCTCGATGGTATTGCGCAGCTCGCGAACATTGCCTGGCCACTCGTGCGCCATCAGCCGCGCCATCATCTCGCTGTCCATGCTGGTGACCCGCTTCTGGTGCTTCTGATTCATATCGGAGATCATCGCCTCCGCAATCGCAGGAATGTCCTCCTTATGCTCGCGCAGCGGGGGCATGTGGATGTTGAAAACATTCAGCCGGTAGTAGAGGTCGCCGCGCAGGTGACCGTCGGCCACCGCGTCTTCCGGATCTTTATTGGTGGCGGCGAGCACGCGCACATCCACCGGCGACTCCACCTTGCTGCCCAGGCGTCGGAGCTTGCGATCCTCCAGTACCCGCAGCAGTTTGGCCTGCGTGCCCACCGGCATCTCGCCGATCTCGTCCAGCAGCAGCGTCCCGTCTTCGGCCAGTTCGAAGCACCCCGCCCGGCGCTCAATCGCGCCTGTGAACGCGCCCTTTTCGTGCCCAAAAATCTCGCTCTCGATCAGAGTTTCCGGAATCGCCGCGCAATTCACCGCGACAAACGGCTTGCTGCGGCGCGGGCTCAGGTCGTGCAGCGTGCGCGCCACCAGCTCTTTCCCGGTTCCGCTTTCTCCTGTGATCAGGACAGAGACGTTGCTTGCCGCGACTCGCTCGATGAGCGCGAAGATCTCCTGCATTTTCTTCGACGCGCCCACCAGCGATCCCAGCACTCCGGCTTCCCGCAGCTTGCGGCGGGTCACCTCCAGCTCGCGCTCGGTCTCCCGCTGGCGACTGGCATTCGTCAGAATGGCCCGCAGACGCGCGGGGTCGACGGGCTTCTGAATAAAGTCGTAGGCGCCATTCTTCATGGCTTCGACCGCTGCTTCGATCGAGCCCTGGGCGGTCAGCATCACCACGGCGACTTTCTCGCTGGACTCGCCAAGGCGTGCCAGCAGCTGCAGCCCGTCCATGCGCGGCATCTTCAGGTCCGAGACGACGATGCCCGGCTGCCACGCCGAAACCTTCTCCAGTGCTTCCAGCCCGTCCCTGGCGGTTTCTGTGCGATACCCCCAGCCTGAAACGAGTTCGGCGAGGCCGGACAATGCGTGCGGCTCGTCTTCGACGATGAGGACCTTTTCCTGACTGGCCATATACGAGTGATTACCAATTGGGGGGATCAGGGTCTGTTGTATCACTTCCGAGGGACACCGAACAAAGCGGGCCCGAGGACGCAGCCGCCCATCGCTGCGGATCGCTGATGGCGCAGGTGCTCTGGGCCGGACCGTGCTTTGGCTGCGGCAGTTGACGAGGCGTTCTAAAAAACACCCCACCCCCCGGGTGGGTACCCCATTGCTGTAACCTTCTCAAAATCACCGATTTATGGGAGTTGTCGAGATCGATAATCCTCTAAGCGGCTGATTTTAAAGGAGCGAAGCGGAGGCGATTCCTACTCGCCTGGTCCAACAGCCGTGACGAGGTCGGCCTTTTCGTTGATGTGGCTCAGGCGGAACATCAGCAGCGCGTCGCGCTGGGTGTTGATGGGCTGAGCGGAAAGATCGACGGTTTCCCCTGGAGCATGGGCGCCTTCGCCGGTGGCCCCGATTCCGGCCAGACCGGGAATGAGGTTGGCAACGAAGGAGATATCGCCGGCACCGCGGCGCATGGGGTCCAGCTCAGGCATCTGTCCAAATCCCAGGCTGGCATTGCACTGGTTCAGCAGTCGCAGCAGAGCGCGGCTGGCGGCCGTGGGCGCCATGGCCGGATAGCCTTCGCCGAAACTGATCTCCGCGCCGGTTTTAAGTAGGTGCCGAGCGACGATGGCCCGCATCTTCTTTTCCACCTCTTCGGTCTGCTGATTGGACAGGGTGCGGATGTCACCACTGGCGTATGCGGTGGGCGAGATGACGTTGTCTTTGCCGTTCACCGTGCCGCTGTCGCCCGCGTCGTTGACGTTCAGGCTCGATCCCCCGAGGACCATGCCCACGTTGTAGGTGAGGTACGGTTCGGGCAGTTGGGTTCGGAAAGTGTCGAGGATGCGGGCCAGTTCATAAATGGCGCCGTACCCCATTTGCTGGTTGAAGATCCCCGAAGAGTGGCCGGTCTGGCCGGTGGTCTTCAGGTGCCAGGTGATGGAGCTGCGGCGGCTGACGCTGCCGTAGAAGATGCCGTTGCTGCGAGGTGTGCCCTCGAACTCGAGGGCGAGATCGCTGTGATGCGCGGCGGCGATCATGTCGCGGCGCGAGACGCCGGTTGGCTCGCCATGGTCCTCTTCGTCGCCGCTGAGGACGGCTGTCATTTCAGTGTGGTCGAGGGCGTGAGCGGCCTGCAGCGCTTTGAGGGCGAAGAGCATGTCCACCAGGCCGCCCTTCATGTCGCTGGTGCCGGGACCGGTGGCGGTGTTGCCCTCGACGGAATACTTCTGGAACGGGCTGGTCTTCTCGAAGACCGTGTCCATGTGCCCGATGAGGAGGATGCGCTTGCCGCACTGGCCGGGTTGCGGACAGGGGTGGGTGGCGACGAGATCGCCGGCTCGCTGGATCTGATCCATAGGAACCCAGTCAACGTGGAATCCGAGCGCGTTGAACTGAGCGCTCATGATCTTGGCGACATCGCGCACGCCCTGGAGATTGTGGGTGCCGGAGTTGATGTCGACCAGCTTCTCGAGGAGCTCGTTGGCGTCCTGCTGGTGGGCCTCGATGTAGCTGGCGATCGTCTTTTCCTGAGGCGAAAGCGGCTGCGTCGACTGGGCGGCGGCCAGCGTGAGGGCGGCAAGCAGAGCGGGCAGGCAGAAACGGGCGGTCATTTGCTGGGAAGGATATCAGGCTGAGCGCGTATCAACGCGTTCACCCCAGAGGACGCAGAGGGTCTGCGTCCGTCGCCAAAGCAGACATCCTCCAGGCATTGCAGCGCCCTGGTTTCGCCCGTACTGCGCCAGGATTCGCGCCGGAATCAGCCGTATACTTGGCTGTTTGCTTTCACTGCCGGAGGTGTGGTCGATGGGTTCGCCTGCTGTTTCGTATGCGCGCGAGAATGCCGCGCGGTTTCTGGATGAGTTGAAGACGCTGCTGCGGATTCCGTCGGTATCGACGACGCCGGAACACAAGGGCGACGTGGAGAAGGCCGCGGAGTGGGTCGCGGCGGAGCTGCGGCGGATCGGCATGGAGAACGTGGAGGTGATCCGCGACGGGCCTTACTCGAAGACCGGGGGCCATCCCCTGGTCTACGCGGACTGGCTGCACGCGGCGGGCAAGCCAACCGTGCTCTGCTACGCGCACTACGATGTGCAGCCGCCCGATCCGCTGGACGAATGGGTGTCGCCGCCGTTTGAGCCCACAGAGCGGAACGGGAATATCTATGCGCGTGGCGCGGTGGACGACAAGGGGCAGCTTTATTTGCAGGTCAAGACGCTGGAAGCACTGCGTGCGGCAGACGGAAAGCTTCCCATCAACGTGAAGGTGATCTATGAGGGCGAAGAGGAAGTCGGCGGCGACAGGATCGCGGCGTTCGTGCGCGAGCATCCCGATCGCCTGAAGGCAGACTTCGCGCTGATCTCCGACACGGAGATGTTTGCGCCGGAGCTGCCCACGCTGTGTGTTGGCCTGCGGGGAATGATCTACACCGAGCTGGAGGTGCGCGGGGCGAAGACCGATCTGCATTCGGGGATGTATGGGGGAGCGGCGCCGAATCCGTTTGTGGCGCTGGCGCAGATCATCGCGGGCCTGAAAGATCGCGAAGGAAGGATTCTCATCCCGGGCTTCTACGACGATGTGCAGAAGCCCAGCGCGGACGAGCTGAAGGCGTGGAAGGCGTTGCCTTTCGATGAGGAAGAGTATCGGGAGAAGGAGATGGGGGCGCTGAAGCTGGTTGGGGAGCCGGGGTATTCAGCGATTGAGCGGACATGGGCGCGGCCAACGCTCGATGTGCACGGCATCGTGGGGGGATTCACGGGCGCGGGCGCGAAGACCGTCATACCGGCGAAGGCAACGGCGAAGGTCTCGATGCGGCTGGTGCCCGACATGACGCCGGAGAAGAGCTTCCAGCAGTACAAGGCGTATGTGGAAAAGATCAAGCCGGAGGGCGTGACGGTCGAGGTGCGGATGATTCACTCCGGGGATCCCATAGTGATCGGGACGGACAATCGCTACGTGCAGGCAGCGACGCGGGCCCTGAAGAAGGTCTGGGGCAAGGACACGGTCTTTATCCGGTCAGGCGGATCGATTCCGATCGTGGGCGACTTCGAACGGCACCTGAAGATTCCGTCGGTGATGATGGGCTTTGGGCTGCCGGACGATGGACTGCACGCACCGAACGAGAAGTTCCACATCGCGAACTTCCATCGCGGAATTGAGAGCCTGATCGTCTTCTTTGAAGAGCTGGGGAAGAGCTGAAAGCTAAAAAGCGGTCAGCTAAGAGACGGTCACCTGGCAAGCGGTCAGCGGAAAAGCCGGCGGGTTTAGCTGCCGTAGAGATCCTTTTCTGAGACGACGGGTTCGGCCGCGTTGGTGCGTGCGGCGCGATTTGCGGCGGTGAACATCGATCCTCGGGCGGAGACAACAGGAGCGAAGGCCGAGAAGCCGAGCGGCAGGGCGATGTCGTCGTAGATGGCTTCCATACCGCCGCGCATCGTGTAGGTCTCGTGCCAGAAGCCGGTGCCGCCGGAGTCGCGCAGGAAGTTCTTCCACCACAGACGGTGCGGGTCGGAGCGGGTCCAGGCAAGGAGCGAGTCCATATCGCGCCAGTACTGGCGCATGCCGGCGTGCATGGGGAAGAGGGAGAAGACGAAATTCTCATGGCGGAGCAGGCCGTCCGGCTGCGCTTCCACCGATTTGGAGATGCGCGGTCCGAAGCCGATCAGGGTCTTCAGGCCGGTGAGGCGATTGACGCGCATCCCGAGGTAGACCACGACGAGATCGGGGTATTGCGACAAGTCGACGGTGCGGCGCTCGACGCGTGTGGGCTGAGGGGCTGGCATAGTGCGGTTCCGACGTTCCAGACTGGCATATTCACCATCGCAGGTCCATGACCGCTCAGAATTCCACGCGCTGATTCCTGCTCCCGCTACTTGCGCGGGTCCCGGAGACGGCTGATGAGGGAAGTCGCGTCGTTTTCATCCTTTCGCGCATCTGCTAATGTGGTGAGTCAGTTGAAATCGAAGGAAATCAGCACGATGGCAAAGGCAGTCTGGAACGGAAAAGTAATTGCAGAAAGTGATACTTACGAGACGGTAGAGGGGAACGTCTACTTCCCGGAGAGCGCCGTCAGCCGCGAGTACCTGCGGCCCAGTTCAACCACATCGACCTGTCCCTGGAAAGGCCAGGCCCGCTACTACACTCTCCTGGTCGACGGCCAGGAGAATCAGGACGCTGCCTGGTATTATCCCAATCCAAAACCTGCAGCCCGCAACGTCAAGAATCACATAGCGTTCTGGCGCGGGGTCGAGGTGGAGAAGTAACTGCGGCGCTAGCCGGATAGCTGTAACCGGGGCCGGCCGCATGGGGTCTCAGCGGGCGGCTTTGTTATAGCGGATCTGCTGCCATCGCCAGGCGCTTTCCATGATCGAGTCCAGGGCGGTGTGCTGCGGCTTCCAGCCGAGTTCCCTGCCGATTTTTTCCGAGCTGGCAATCAGAACCGCGGGATCGCCGGGACGGCGGGGAACGACTTCGACCGGAATCGGGTGCCGGGTCGCACGTCGCGCAGACTCGATGACTTCGCGAACAGAAAATCCGCTGCCGTTGCCGATGTTATAGACGAGCTGCTTCGGCTCGGCGAGGGCCTCCAGAGCCAGACGATGCGCGTGGGCCAGATCTTCAACGTGGATGTAGTCGCGGATGCAGGTGCCGTCCGGGGTTGGATAATCTTCGCCGTAGATTTTGATTTTTTCGCGGCGGCCGAGGGCCACGTCGAGGACGAGCGGAATCAGATGCGATTCAGGCTCGTGCGCTTCCCCTCGTCCTTCCAGCGCACCCGCGACATTGAAGTAGCGAAGACTGGCGCAGGCGAAACCGTGTACCCGATACATCCAGGCGAGCATTTTTTCCACCAGGAGCTTGGATTCGCCGTAAGCGTTGGTGGGCCGGAGAGGCGCGTCCTCGCGAATGGGCGTGGAATCAGGCTCGCCATAGACGGCCGCTGTGGAAGAAAACACCAGACGGCGGACGCCAGTTGAGATCATGGCTTCGAACAGGGTCAGGGTGGCGGCTGTGTTATTGCGGAAATAGAGTTCTGGCTTCGCCATGCTTTCGCCGGCCTCGATGAGAGCGGCAAAGTGCAGGACGCCGTCGATTCCTGAGGAGAGTACGGCTTCGAGCCGGGGACGATCGGCAATATCTCCCTGAACGAACTCAGCATCCGCAGGAACCATGGAACGTTCCGCATGGCACAGATTGTCGTAGATCACGACAGAGTATCCCGCGCGGCTTAGAATGCTTGCGACAGTCCCACCAATGTACCCAGCTCCACCAGTGACTAAAATTCTCAAGCCACGTCTCCGCCTCTCCACTATGCTAGGGACGCCTGTGTACGCCCAGGTTTTCTTATAATGCATGAAGGCGTGGTTTTCGACCGGTACGCCGGTCGTGAATCGCTTTTTCCTTCTCTTTTCCAAGGATTTAGCGGAGGCGGCAGTTCCGGAGCCGAGCCAGGCGGGAGGCGAAAATCCCCGTGATTGCGCAAAGGGGTCTCGGGAATATCTGGGGAATGGACGGAAAATCGCGGCTTGAACGAGGGTCCCGCGCAGCACGTCCTGTGAAAGTATGGTGTCCCCAAAACGGTTTAGGGGCCTGCCTCGTTTGTGTGACTGTTCGCCGGCGTCTTCCGGGCTACGCTTTAGGTAACCGCCCCACGAAAACGTTGGTACTCTCGGGAAGGCCGAATGGTAATAGGGCTGTGCAAGAATAGAGGCACACAATCACCATTCAGGCGCGCGGTTGTTCCGCGTTGGGCCATGCCGCACGACAGTCTTCGGGTCAGATTTGGTCCTTCAAGTGCATCGGGGACCTTTACATCGCGTGTTTAGTTCGCAACTTCTTTTTTCAAGGCATGTTGGAGATACAGGGTGATGGCGACGGACAACTCACTTAAGCGCGGAACCTTTGGACTGCTCCCCGAGCCGGAAGGCCGGATGGGTTCGTTCGGGATGAGCATGATCATCAACGTGAGCATCGCGGCGCTGACGCTGCTGCTCACGATCGCGCAGGTGCATCAGGTGCAGCAGCGACGCTATGAGACGACGCAGCTGATCTTCCCTGTTGAGCAACCCAAGCCGTACACACCGCCGGTGCCGAAGATCCATGTCATTCCTCCGCCGCCCGTGGTCGAGGATCGCCCGAAAATCGAGTTGCCGAAGCCGATGCCGGAGCCGCCGAAGGTGGCTGAAGTGAAGCTGCCGACGCCGATGATGCCAAAGATCGAAGCTGCGCCGCCGAAGCGTTTTACGCCGCCGCCGCAACCCAAGGTGGGACTCTTTAAGAGCGAAGTGCCAACCCAGGTGGCCAATAACATGGCAGCGCCCACGGTGAAAACCGGCGGGTTCGGCGATCCGCAGGGCGTGAAGCCAAATCCGAACGCCAATCGGCAGGCAACCATTGCAGCGGTAGGCTCCTTCAATGCGGCACCCGGAACGACGGCTCAGGGCGCGGGTGCGGCCCGGGCGGGGGCGGTGCGCGGCGTTGATTTCGGTTCCGGCGTTGCCAATGGAGTTCCGGGCGGAAAAGATCGCGGGACCATCGCATCAGCGGGCTTTAACGATGGTGTTGTCGGCGGCACGGGACGGCCTGGCAGCCACGGAACTGTGGCGAAGGGCAGCTTCGGCGACAACATTTATGGATCGGCCCCGACACCGGCGGTCCGTCCCATGCAGCCGGCAACAACGCCGATCATCGTGCTGGCCAAGCCTTTGCCTGTCTATACTGCTGAGGCGCGCCAGCTCAAAATCCAGGGAGATGTAACGCTGCAGGTTCGCTTCGCGGCCAGCGGGCAGGTCGAAGTGCTGCGCGTGATGAGCGGATTAGGTCATGGACTGGATGAACAGGCCAGGATCGCGGCCGAGCGGATCCGCTTCAAACCCGCCACTCGGGACGGGCAGCCCGTCGATCAGGTGAGTATCATTCACGTGACCTTCCAGATGGCGTAATCAGAAACGGCGCACAGCGCAGAGCGGTTGAGAACAGACGCGCTGGCGGTAACGGACGAGAAAGAAATCCGGGACAGTAGTTCAGGAGTTGCACAATGGTTCGGAAGTTTATGATGCTGGGCATTATTCTGCTGCTGGGCGTACCAGCATCCCAGGCAAAAAAAGAACACCGCGTTGCCACTCAACCGGTTCCTCTCACCCCGCAGCAGCATCGCCTGGTGCAGGAAGCGATCGCCCGCGAAAAGGTCGTCGTCAAGCAGATTCAAAAGAGCACACCGGTGGTGCAGTCCTATATCCAGGATATGCGCGCGGACCAGAAGCTCTACCAGATCCCTGTCGCGGACCAGTACATGGTCGGACGCGTGGATTTCAGCAAGGCTTTTGTGGCGGACGAGTACGCGCAGCGCAGCCAGTCACACGGCTTTTTCTCCGGCTCCTTCCGCTTCATGTCCGATCTGACGCGGGCCTTCCACCTGGAGAATTCGCCGACCGGCTTCATGGCGATGATGTTTATCGACCCGACCGGCTTCGACGAGCAGCATTACACCTTCCAGTTTGTGCGCCGCGAATTTCTGGGCACAGTGCGCACCTGGGTCTTCGACGTGCGCCCCAGAGAGAAAGGCGCCGGCAGGTTTTTCGGACGGATCTGGATTGAGGATCAGGACGGCAACGTCGTGCGCTTCAACGGCACCTACATCGCCAATCCCAACGATGACATCTCCCACTATTTCCATTTCGACAGCTGGCGCATGAATGTGCAGCCTGGCGTCTGGGCGCCGGCCGCTGTCTACGTGGAAGACACATTGCATGAGCCGGTGAACCACGCACAGAGCTTCCGCGGACAGACCACCTACTGGGGCTACTCCCTCAAGCTGCCTACCAGTGAGTCCGACGCCGAATCGATGGAAATCGAGAACGCGCAGGACCAGAGCGAGAACACGTCCGATGTGAGCCCGCTGCAGGCTGAGCGGGAGTGGATTTCCCAGGCCGAGCAGAACGTGCTCGATCGCCTGACCCAGGCCGGACTGGTGGCGCCGCCCAGCGACTTTGACAAGCTGCTGGAGCAGGTGACCAACAACATCGTCATCGGCAACAATCTGCAGCTGCCGAGCGACATTCACTGCCGGGTGATCCTGACCGAGCCGCTGGAATCGCTGGCGGTGGGCAATACGATCCTGCTCAGCAAGGGCCTGGTCGACGTGCTTCCCACCGAGGAAGATCTTGCGGCCGTGATCAGCTTCCAGCTCGCGCAGATCGTCGAAGGACATCACATCGACACCCGTTACGCGTTCAATGACCGGCTGCTTTTTCCGGATACCTCGACCTTCCAGCGCATCACCATGAATCATTCGAACGTTGACAATGAAGAGGCCGCAAAAAAGGCTGTGGAGTTGTTCGACCACTCGATTTATCACGACAAGAAGGCCAGCGTTGGGCTGTTCTTTGAACAACTGGAAGCTCGCCGTCCGGATCTGACGGCTCTGCTGACGCCGCGCCTGGGCGACTCTCTGCTGCGTCCCGATGGTCAGCCCTGGCTGGCTGCCCTGATGCAGGGTGCGCCGAAGCTGGATATGGACAACCTGACTCAGGTCGCCGCGCTGCCGCTCAACAGCCGACTCAAGATCGATCCGTGGGATGACAAGGTCTTCATGCTGCACGTCAAGCCGGCGCCGCTTTTGAATGCGCGCGACAAGATGCCGCTGGAGATCACGCCTGTGTACTTCCCGCTGCAGCGGTATCAGGATACGGCGTCACCGGGGACACCGGCCGGGGCAACCCCCGCCGCAGGCAATGCTGTGCCGCCATCGGCGGAGACGAATCCGCAGCAGCCATCAACGAGCGCCCAAACGCAGCCGCAGTCGCAGGCGTCACCACAGTAATTCGGAAGATTCTTTTCCGGCGGAGCGGTTCAGAAGATCGAACCGCACGCCGCGTTGTTGCGGGTTAGACGGAGTTCTCGGAACATCTGCTGGAGACTGGCTGAGGCTCGCACGGGTTTGACCGGAGATCGCAACGTGTTCAGAAAGATTGGATTTCTCGCGTTTTTTCTTTTTCCTGCTTTGCTGCTCGCTCAGAATTCAAAATCGGCCATTGGTGGTGAGGTCTCGGCCTGGGCAGGAGGTGGCATGTCCACCTTCAATCCGGACTGGGGGTGCGCCTCTTCATCGCCCTTCTGTGGCAATCAGCTCATTGGGCCGGCCGTTTTTGGCGACTTCGATCTCCATGACCAGTATGGCCTCGAAGCCGAAGCACGCTGGCTGCATTGGCATGGTTTTTCGCCTGGCTTTTACGAGAACAATTATCTGGCCGGCCCCCGCGATCGCGTTCTGCGTTGGCATGGCCTCTCGACGTGGGTCAAGCTGGAGATCGGGGGCGGGTGGATTCAGACCCCTGGCTATCCAGGACCGGGCAGCCTGAAGGGAAGCTATTTTGCGTTTGTGCCGGGACTCACGGTCGAGTACCGGCTGTCGCGAAATCTTTCCGTGCGCGGCGATTACGAGTACCAGATCTGGCCGTCCTTTATGGGGCCCCCGACCTACAATTCGAGTGGCACGCTCATTCAGCACAACAGCGGACTGACACCGAATGGGTTCACCTTCGGTGTCGCCTATCGCGTTCTCGGACGCTGAAAACCCGGACCTTCCAACAAGGCTGGGCGCCATGCCCAGCCCTTCGTGCTTCCGATGCTGCACGCCTCAGAAGTGATACGCGATGCCGATCACCGGGTCGTAGATGTTGTAATAGACGTTCGTCCGCCAGTCATTATTCTTGTAGTCGAAGGTCGGCGTCTTGACGACCAGCCCGCGATATTCAGCGCGTATGTCGAAACTGGGGCTGATTTCGTACGCAAAGCCGGCGCCATACATCAGACCGATATCCGTATTCCGGCTGATGTCGAACGTGGTCGTCTTGGCGTCGTCGATGGGCGAAAACATCACCGCGGCAGGCCCGGCTTCCACAAACGGATTCCAGTTCCGGAAGTAAAAGCTGCGCACATAAGCGCCTGAAAACTCCTGTATGCGGTCATGCACCACATAGCTACCGCCTGGAAAGTCGAAATGCTGCTGGTTCTGGTCGTACTGATAATTCAGTTCGAGGCCGCTGTGAGGCGTCAGCATGTAGCGATAGCCGACCAGGGCTCCATACCCTGGGGTCGAGTGCACCTGAACTGCATTTCCGGAGGCGTAAGGCGCGTTGATCATCGAGCTGCTGATGCTGATGTCCTGACGGCTTTCCTGCGCGAAGCTCGGCGCTGCCATCACAGGCAGCAGGAACAGAAACAGAAACAGCGATTTCTTCATTCGTCGGTCAACCTCTTTACAGCGCCCGTCGGAGCTTCTGGCAGGCGCACCCATCGGCGTGCCCCCAAAGTTCCGGGTTCCGTGAAATTGCAAACATCGTGGGGATGTCCACTGGGTCATTGTACCTGCCACGGGACTTTTCGACAGCCTGCCCCGCCACTCTAATGCCTCCTGGAGCGCCCCGAGCGTGAGGCCGGCGGCTCCGCTCGAAAGGAAAACGGATGGCCCCGCTCCGCCGCCAGTGCTTTGACGTTTCCCATGAACGCCAGGGCAGCAGGCGACAAACTCGCCCCGGAGCGATGAACCAGCCACAGCCGTCGCGCGATTTTGAGTTCCGGCACCTGCACCTGTACGAGGTCGCCGCGCTCAAGTTCCGGCTGCACCGTCAAACCGGGAACCAGGGCCACGCCGTTGCCCAGTGCGACAAAGCGCTTGATGGCCTCGAGGCTGGGTAGTTCCACGCCCATATTCAGCGGGGTCTGGTGTCGGGCAAACGTCTCAATCACCCGCAGCCGGAGCGGCGAAGCCACTGTGTGGGCAATAAAATTCTCGGCGCCCAGCTCGCGGATAGATACCTGCTTCTGCCTCGCCAGCGGGTGCTTTGGGTCGACAACGAACGTCACCAGATCGGTGTAAACAGCAACCGCGTGGAGGCGGTCATCCTCCGGTTTGAAGGAGAGAATGCCAAACTCCACGGCGCGCTCGAGCAGTTGATCCGGAATCTGGCTGGCCAGCGAGCGCTGTACCGTCACACCGATGTGCGGATACACGCGCCGGAAGGAGTCGAGCACAGGGAGCAGCCAGAGGCAGGTGTATTCGTTGGCCATTATCGTCAGGCGGCCGCGTTCGAGCGCGCGCAGCTCTTCCAGCGCGGCAACGGTCTCCCCGCGCAAACGCAAAAGGCGCTCGGCGTACCCGCGAAGTAACGTTCCTGCGGCCGTGAGCGTGCCGTCCCGGGAGGAACGCTCAAACAGAGGTTCCCCGATCTCTTCCTCGAGACGGCGAATGGTGTGGCTGATCGCGGGCTGGGTCCGGCGCATCCGCACCGCCGCGCGCGTGAAGCCCTTTTCTTCCACGATGGCCAGGAAGGTTTCGAGAGACGAGAGATCCATAAATTAAAGCGGCGTCATACCGCCTGCTTTTGTTAATCATGCACGAAATTTATGGAATTGCAAACAATTACAAATTTGCCTTATGGCTCAACATTTGTGAAACTGACCTTACGACGAGTTCAATCGCTTCGGGCCGGTTCCCCCGCTCCAACCAAGGCGCCGAACGGAGAAAAACATGCCGGAGAACCATATTCACTTCTTTGACACGACCCTGCGCGACGGTGAGCAGTCTCCGGGCTGCAGCATGACACACCACGAGAAGCTGGCTCTGGCTCACTCCCTTGCCGATCTGGGTGTGGACATTCTGGAGGCCGGCTTTGCCATTGCTTCCGACGGCGACTTCGCGGCGATCTCTGCGGTGGCGCGGGAAGTACGCGGGCCGAAGATCGCATCGCTGGCGCGCGCCCGGCGCGAGGATGTCGAGCGGGCAGCCAGGTCTGTCGAAAATGCGGCGCGGCCCAGGATTCACGTCTTCCTCGCCAGCTCTGACATCCACCTGGAGTACAAACTGAAAATTACGCGGGAAGCGGCCCTCGACCAGGCGTCCGCAATGGTCGCGCTGGCGCGGACGTACGTCGACGATGTCGAGTTTTCCCCCGAGGACGCGACCCGGACCGATCCCGAGTTTCTCTGCCAGTTCGTGGGTGCGGCCATTGCCGCTGGTGCCCGCACGATCAATTTGCCCGACACCGTCGGCTACGCTACGCCGGAAGACTACGCAGCCATGTTCCGGCTGATTCTCGATAAGGTTCCCGGCGCCGATCGCGTGATCCTCTCCACCCACTGCCACGATGATCTGGGTCTCGCTGTCGCCAACACTCTGGCGGCCATCCGCGCGGGAGCGCGTCAGGTGGAGTGCACCATCAACGGTATCGGCGAGCGCGCCGGCAACGCGGCGCTGGAAGAGATCGCGGCGGCTCTGCATGTCCGCAGCGATGCTTACCCCTACGAGCATGGACTAAAACTCGACAAGCTGTATCCGGTGAGCCGGCAACTCGCCGGTACCATCAGTTTTGGCCCGGCGCCCAACAAAGCGGTGGTCGGTACGAACGCGTTTGCCCACGAGGCGGGGATTCACCAGCACGGCGTGCTCTCCAACCCGCTGACCTACGAGATTATGACGCCTCAGTCCATGGGCGTGCCCGCCAACCGCATGGTGCTGGGCAAGCATTCCGGCCGGCATGCGCTGCGCTCGCGGCTGGAGCAACTAGGCTACCGCCTCGGTGCTGAGGATATCGACATTGCCTATCGCGCGTTCACCGAACTGGCGGATCGCAAGAAGGCGATCTATGACCAGGACCTGATCAATCTGGTCGCGCATCACCAGCGCCATGAGGACCTGATCACGACCGAAAATGTAGTCAGCCAGAAAACGGTCAGTTAATCGATCCCCACCTGACCCATCACTGAAGGGCCTTAAGCCCCAACCCGAAGAGAGTTCATGTCGAAGAAGCTGAAGATTCTGATTGTGGCCGGCGATGGCATAGGTCCGGAAGTGACCGGTGAAGCGGTCCGCGTCCTTAAGTCGGTTGCCGAACAGGGCGGATACGCCTTCCAGTTCCGCGAGGAGCGCGTTGGCGGCGTGGCGATCAAGGCGGACGGCTCTCCGTTGCCGCAGCGCACCCTCGATGCCGCGCTCGACAGCGATGCGGTGCTGCTGGGAGCCGTGGGCAGCAACGAATTCAACGCCCTTCCCCCGAGCGAGCGGCCCGAAGCCGGGCTGCTGAAGATTCGCGCCGAGTTGGGCGGCTTTGCCAATCTGAGGCCGTCATTCGCGTGGCCGGGATTGTCGCAGAATTCCCCGCTGCGGCCGGATGTCGTCGAAGGCGCCGACATTCTGTTTGTGCGAGAACTGCTCGGTGGTCTCTATTTCGGGCAGCCGCGGCAGTGGGACAAGACAAAGAACGAGGCGTGGAACACCATGCGTTACACGCGCGACGAAGTGGTGCGTGTGGCAAAGGTCGCGTTTGATCTGGCGGCGAAGCGGCGGAAGAAAGTCACCTCGGTGGACAAGGCCAATGTGCTTGAAGTGTCCCAGCTGTGGCGCGCCACGGTGACTGAGGTCGCAAAAGATTATCCGGGAATCGCCCTCGAACATCAGTATGTTGACGCCATGGCCATGCACCTGATGAATCAGCCGAAGAATTACGACGTGATTCTGACCGAAAACCTCTTTGGCGATATTTTGTCCGATGAAGCCGGCGTGATCACCGGTTCGCTCGGCATGCTGCCGTCGGCGACGATCGGCGGCAAGGTGAATCTGTACGAGCCGGTGCATGGGTCGGCGCCGGACATCGCGGGCAAAGGCATCGCCAATCCTTTGGGCGCCATTCTCACGGCCGCCATGCTGCTGCGCTATTCAGCGGGTCTGGAGGAAGAGGCTGCCGCGATTGAAGCGGCGGTGAGGCAGGTCGTTGCCGAGGGATGGCGAACGGCTGACCTGGCGCGAGGCGAGAAATCTGTCAAGCTGCTCTCGACCGGTGACATGGCCAGCAAAGTTCGAGAGACATTGGCGGGAGCGCGAACCGCCGCGCGGTGAGAGTTCACAATGGCCCGAAGTTGAGGATGACGGGAAATATGGCAGGAAAACCGAAAACGCTCTTCGAAAAAGTCTGGGAATCGCACATCGTGGCCGAGCCGCAAGGCGAGCCCACGCTGCTCTACATCGATCTGCACCTGATTCACGAGGTGACCTCACCGCAGGCCTTCGATGGATTGCGGTTGGCGGGGCGCAAGGTGCGGAGGACGGACCGTTCGATTGCAACCGTCGATCATAATGTGCCGACGACTGCCAATCGCCTCGTCATTGAAGACCCGATCGCCGCAAAGCAGATTGAGACGCTGCGGAAGAATTGCGCGGAGTTCGGTGTTGAGCTCTACGACGTGGAATCGCCGCGGCAGGGCATCGTGCACGTCATTGGGCCGGAGTTGGGGCTGACCAAGCCCGGCATGACGATCGTCTGCGGCGACTCGCATACGTCAACTCATGGTGCCCTGGGCGCCCTGGCTTTCGGCATCGGCACCTCTGAAGTGGAGCACGTGCTGGCAACGCAGTGCCTGCCACAGTCCAGGCCGAAGACGTTCCGCATCGCCGTCGAAGGCGAGCTTGCGGAAGGCGTGACCGCCAAGGACATCGTGCTGGGCATCATCGGTCGCATCGGCACCGACGGCGCGACCGGCTATGTGATCGAGTACGCCGGCTCGGCGATTCGCTCGCTCAGCATGGAAGGCCGCATGACGGTCTGCAACATGAGTATTGAAGCGGGCGCGCGCGCAGGCATGATCGCGCCGGACGAGACGACCTTCGCGTGGCTGAAGGGCCGCCCCTTCGCACCGCAGGGCGCGGCGTGGGACCAGGCCGTTGCCGAATGGCGCAAGCTGGCCTCCGACCCCGATGCACAATACGACCGCGAGCTCATCATCCCGGCCATTGAGATCGAACCATTTGTGACCTGGGGTACCAACCCGGGCATGGTGGTGTCCATCACCGGTCAGGTTCCCGATCCCGCCGCCGCGCAGTCCGATGCAGATCGCCGCGCCTGGACGCGCGCTCTCGAATACATGGACCTGAAAGCCGGTACGCCCATCGAAGAGATCGCCATCGACCGCGTGTTCATCGGATCGTGTACGAATTCGCGCATTGAAGATTTGCGCGCCGCGGCCAAAGTCGTCGCCGGCCACCATGTGCACCCCACCGTGCGCGCCATGGTCGTGCCCGGGTCGCAGCTGGTAAAGGCACAGGCGGAGAAAGAAGGCCTGCACGTCATCTTCAAAGACGCGGGATTCGAATGGCGTGAGCCCGGTTGTTCGATGTGCCTGGGTATGAACCCTGACATTCTGCAGCCCGGCGAGCGTTGCGCCTCGACCAGCAATCGTAACTTCGAAGGCCGTCAGGGAAGCGGGGGGCGCACGCATTTGGTGAGCCCCATGATGGCCGCTGCGGCCGCGATCCTGGGGCGCTTCACCGATGTGCGGACGTGGGAATTTAGACAGTCGGAGGTGCCTGCGTAATGGAGAAGTTCCGCACGCTCAATTCGAAAGTCCTGCCGCTCGATCGGGTGAACGTCGATACCGACCAGATCATTCCCAAGCAGTTCCTCAAGCGCATCGAGCGCACCGGCTACGGCGAATTCCTGTTCTTCGACTGGCGCAAGGATCCAGCCTTCGGGCTGAACAACCCGCGCTACCAGGGTGCGAAGATCCTCGTCGCCGCCCGCAATTTCGGCTGCGGCTCCTCGCGCGAGCACGCGGCCTGGGCGCTTGGCGACCACGGCTTCCGCTGCGTGATCGCTCCGTCCTTCGCGGATATCTTCCACTCGAACGCCGGCAAGAACGGCATTCTGCTGGTTACGCTGCCCGAAGGGCAGGTGCAGACGCTGCTGGATCGCGCGGCCAACACCGACAACTACCAACTGACGGTCTCGCTGGAAGAAAACACGATTCGCGACGCACACGGATTCAGCACCACCTTCGCGATCGATCCCTTCCGGCGCGATTGTCTGCGGGAGGGGCTGGACGACATCGGGCTGACGCTGCGTCACGCCAGTGAACTGGACAACTTCGAAAAACGGCACGATGCGGCCTTCTGGGTCGCACCACGTACGGGAGAATCGGCGAACGCATGACCAGCAACGGATCGAACGGCAAGACCGCGCCCGGCAAACTCTACTCCATCGCGCTGACCGAAGGGCCGAGCCGCGCGCCGGCCCGTGCCATGCTGCGCGCGGTGGGCTTTACACCGGAGGACCTGCGCAAGCCGATCATCGGTATTGCCAACACCTGGACTGAAATCGGCCCCTGTAATTTCCATCTGCGCGCGCTGGCCGACGCGGTGAAGCAGGGCATTCGCGAGGCGGGCGGAACCCCGATGGAGTTCAACACCGTTACGATTTCCGACGGCATCACCATGGGCACCGAGGGCATGAAGGCTTCGCTCATCAGCCGAGAAGTCATCGCCGACTCGGTCGAGCTGGTCGCGCGCGGTAATCAATTCGACGGCCTCGTGGCCATTGCCGGCTGCGACAAAAATATGCCCGGCACAGTAATGGCTCTGGCGCGGCTCGATATTCCTGGGCTGATGCTTTACGGCGGCTCAATCGCACCGGGCCATCTGAACGGCAAAGACCTCACTGTGCAGGATGTCTTCGAAGCTGTGGGCGCGCATGCAGCGGGCCAGCTCGACGATGCCGGCCTCGAAGCTGTGGAGGCGAATGCGTGTCCGGGCGTGGGCGCGTGCGGCGGGCAGTTCACCGCCAACACGATGGCCATGGCCTGCGAGTTTCTCGGTATCTCTCCGATTGGATTGTCGGGTGTACCGGGGTTTGTGGCAGAAAAGCTGGAGGCTTCGCGCGAGGCAGGTCGTCTCGTCATGGAACTCGTCCGGCGCGGACTGAAGCCCAGCCAGATCATCACACCGCAGGCAATCGAGAACGCCATCGCCAGCGTCGCGGCCTCGGGCGGCTCAACGAATGCCGTGCTGCACTTCCTGGCGATTGCGAATGAGGCAAACATCCCGCTCACGGTCGACGATTTCGACCGCATCAGTAATCGCACGCCGCTGCTTTGCGATCTCAAACCCGGCGGAAGGTATGTCGCCGTCGACTATCAGGCCGCGGGCGGCAGCCGTCTGCTGGCAAAGCGCCTGATGGATGCAGGACTCATTGACGGTTCGTGCCTCAACGCATCGGGCAAAACACTGGCCGAGGAAGCGGCGCTCGCGAAGGAAACGTCAGGCCAGGATGTGATCCACGCCGTCGACAAGGCGCTGAAGTCAACCGGCGGTCTGGTGATCCTGAAAGGCAATCTGGCGACGGAAGGCTGCGTAATCAAGGTTGCCGGACACAAGCGCCTGGAGCATCGTGGCCCGGCGCGCGTCTTTGACACGGAAGATGCAGCCTTCCATGCCGTCGAGTCCGGTCAGATCAAACCCGGCGATGTGATGGTGATCCGCTACGAAGGCCCGAAAGGTGGTCCCGGCATGCGCGAGATGCTCGCCGTCACCGCGGCCGTGGCCGGTATTCCCGAGCTGACCGACACAGTGGCACTGTTGACTGACGGACGTTTCTCCGGTGCGACGCGCGGCCTGATGGCGGGACACGTTGCCCCCGAAGCGGCCGTGGGCGGCGCCATTGCCGCTGTCCGCGAAGGCGACACGATTCATTTCGATATCCCCAACCGCAAGCTATCGGTCGAGATCTCTGATGCGGAGCTCGCGGCGCGCATGGCCACCTGGAAGAAGCCCGAGCCGCGTTTCGCCCGCGGCGTCTTCCGCAAATACGCCGATTCAGTATCCTCGGCGTCGCAGGGAGCAGTGACCGGGTAACAAAGTTAGACAACAGAGTTTGGAGTCTGGAAGAGTCTGTTTACGCGCGCTTTTCCCAGGGCGTGCAACAGGAAGAGGAGCAAAGCATGGGAACGGTAAAGAAACATTCCTCGCAGACCAGCGCGGCTGAGGGGAAAGGGTCCTCGCAAACGCCTACATCGACGAAACTCACCGGATCGGAAATTCTGTGGGCTACGCTGGAAGGCGAAGGCGTCGACGTCGTCTTTGGCTATCCCGGCGGAGCCATTCTGCCCGCCTATGACGCCCTGAAAAAATTTCCCATCCGGCACGTGCTGGTGCGGCACGAGCAGGGTGCGGCGCACATGGCCGACGGCTATGCGCGCGCCTCCGGCAAAGTGGGCGTTGCGGTCGCCACTTCCGGGCCAGGCGCGACGAATCTGGTCACCGGTATCGCGACGGCCATGCTCGACTCCGTGGCGATGGTCTGCATCACCGGCCAGGTGTCGAGCAAAGTTCTGGGCACTGACGCGTTCCAGGAAGTGGACATCACCGGCATCACTCTGCCCGTGACCAAGCACAATTATTTGGTCACACGCGCGGAAGATATGGCGAAGATGATCCGTGAGGCGTTCCTGGTGGCGAAGTCCGGTCGGCCAGGTCCGGTGCTTGTTGACATTACGAAGGACGCACAGCAGGGTCTGGCGGAATTCGATTTCCAGGCCGCCGCGCCGAAACCGCATCGCCCGCACCCGATGCTGAAAACGGAATCAGCGTCGATCCTTCAGGTGGCGGAAATGATTCGCAACGCAAAGAAGCCAGTGATCCTTGCCGGGCACGGCATTCTGCAGTCCGGGGCCGGCACGCAGGTACGCACACTTGCCGAGCGGATGCGTATCCCCGTCGCCTCCACACTGCTGGGCCTGGGTGGATTTCCGGCCTCGCACCCCCTGTCGCTGGGCATGATGGGCATGCACGGCGAGGCATGGGTTAACCATGCCATCCAGCAGTCGGATCTACTGATCGCCTGTGGCATGCGCTTCGATGATCGCGTGACCGGCACGCTGGCCACTTATGCGCCGAACGCGAAGAAGATCCACATTGAAGTCGATCCCGCGGAGATCAACAAGAACGTCAAAGTCGATATCGCGCTCATCGGCGATCTGAAGGAGGCGCTCGAAGCCCTGCTGCCCCATCTGGCCCCGCGCGAGAAGGGCGAGAGCGCTTGGGTGAAGGAGATTGAGGCGAGCAAGGGCGAGTGCGCGGTGCGAGACATTAAGAATCTCCCCGACAGCGGCCATCTGTACGCGGCGCACGTCATCCACGACCTGTGGCGCGCCACCGAAGGCAAAGCCATCGTCGTCACCGACGTCGGGCAGCACCAGATGTGGGAGGCGCAGTACTACAAGCACGATCAGCCGCGAACACTCATCACCTCTGGCGGCCTCGGCACGATGGGCTTTGCGCTGCCTGCTGCGATCGGCGCGAAAATCGCCTGCCCCGACAAGGAGGTCTGGGTCATTGCGGGTGATGGCGGATTCCAGATGACCGCCGCTGAGCTTTCTACCGCTGCGCAGGAAGAACTCGACCTGAACATCGCCGTGGTCAACAACGGCTACCTCGGCATGGTGCGCCAGTGGCAGGAGTTCTTCTACGAGAAGAATTACCAGTCCTCGCCGCTGCGCAGTCCCGACTTCGTGAAGCTGGCTGAGGCGCATGGCATCCCTGGACGCACTGTGAAACAACGCGCGGACGTCCTCCCGGCCGTTACTGCGGCGCGCGAACACAAGGGGCCGTTCATCATCAATTTCCTGGTGGAAAAGGAAGATTCGGTATACCCGATGATTCCCGCCGGATCGGCGCTGCATGAAATGATCCGCAGGCCGAACCAGAACCCGCTGGTGGAGACGGCCAGCGACAAGTAGGACGGAAGTTTACGCTGCCGACCGTCTTTGTGCTGACCGCTTCATCGCCGACCGTTGGATCGCTGAGGTATTTATGCTGCACACGTTTGTTGCACTCGTCGAAGACAAGCCAGGCGTGCTGACGCGGGTCGCGTCGCTGTTCCGCCGGCTCAACATCAACATCGTTTCGCTAACTGTGGGTCACTCGGAGAAGCCCGGCGTCTCGCGCATGACCATCGTCTGCGAGGCATCGCCCACGTCCAGCCATCGCATCGCCGCCAGTCTCTATAAACTGGAGAATGTACTGCAGGTGGATGACATCAGCCAGCTGTCGCACGTGGCTCGGGAACTCGCGCTGATCAAGGTGGCGGCCACGCCGACGACTCGCTCCCAGGTCTTCGAATTGGCCGAAGTCTTCCGAGCGCGCATCGTTGACCTGGCTCCCGAGTCGCTGATGATCGAGATCACGGGCGTCGAAAGCAAGATCGAGGGCCTCATTCAGGTGCTGAATGAAAACGGCGACCGCATCCTCGAAATCTCCCGCACCGGCCGCATGGTGATGCGCCGCGGCCAGCACACCAGCCGGGTGCTGGAAGCCATGCGGGTGCCGGGTCTCGAGACACCGGAGGAACTCCACGCCGAAGAAGGCAGCGACAGCGATGTGCTGATGGCGGAAGAAGCAGGGTTTTAACAGCAGCCGCCAGTTGCCGGTTTCCAGTCCCCGGTCCCCAGCGTCAAAACCTGGCGGCAACCGGGGACTGGCAACTGGAGACTGGCGACTCTCGTTCGCTACACTGACATTTGTAAAGGAAACCAAATGGCAAAAACCTATCACGATCATGACGCCGACCTCGCGCTAATCCAGCAGAAGAAGGTAGCCGTCATCGGCTACGGCTCGCAGGGGCATGCCCACGCCCTCAACCTCAAGGATTCGGGCGTCGATGTCCGGGTCGGTCTGCCCTCGACCAGCAAATCTGTGGAGAAGGCGAAGAAGGCGGGTCTGCAGGTGAGCTCCGTCAGCGATGTCGCGGCCTGGGCCGACGTCATCATGATCCTTACCCCCGACCACTCGCAGGGCGATACCTACGCGAAAGAGATTGCCCAGCACATGAAGAAGGGCAAGACCATCATGTTTGGGCACGGCTTCAACATCCGCTTTGGTGCGATTGTGCCGCCGGCGGAGATTGACGTCTCGATGGTGGCGCCGAAGGGCCCTGGGCATCGCGTCCGCGAGGTGTTTATCGAAGGCGGCGGCGTGCCCTGCCTCATCGCCGTGCAGCAGAACGCGTCCGGCCACGCGAAAGAGCTGGCGCTGTCGTACGCCAAAGCCATTGGCGGCACGCGCGGCGGTGTTTTGGAGACGACCTTCGCGGAAGAAACCGAGACTGACCTCTTCGGCGAGCAGGCTGTGCTCTGCGGTGGCACCTCGGCTCTGGTCAAGGCTGGCTTTCAAACCCTGGTCGATGCCGGCTACCAGCCGGAGATTGCCTACTTCGAGTGTCTGCACGAGCTCAAGCTGATCGTCGACCTCATGTATCGCGGCGGCCTCGCCTACATGCGCTACTCCATCAGCGACACAGCCGAGTATGGTGACTACACCGCCGGTCCGCGCATTGTGACCGACGCTACGCGCGCCGAGATGAAGAAGCTGCTCACCGAGATCCAGAACGGCACATTTGCCAAAAAGTGGATCGAGGAGAACAAGACCGGCCGCAAGAACTTCACCGAGATGCGGAAAAACGAAGCCGGTCTTCAGGTGGAGAAGGTGGGCGCGGAGCTGCGCGCAGCCATGCCGTTCCTTGACCCCGTGGAAGTGAAAGACGGAACACCCCAGCCGGCGGGCCAGAAGGAGCCGGTGAACGCGTAGTTAAATATTCCGGGGAGGACACGCCGCGTGTCTTCCCCTGCCGTCTAATCCTCAACCTGCGCCGTTCGCTGCCATCCACAAGCCCCGGCGCAGTGGTTCGGATACTATCCAGGCAGGGGGTTCCCCATGGATGTCGCAACATCCCCAGCTCCCGCAGCCGTCGCCCCAGCGCCGACACCGGTGCCCGAGATTGTCGAAGCCCTGCGTCGTGTCACGGCCCTGCACGGGCTCTCCGACTCCGAGCTGGAATGGCTTGCCACGCACTGCGAAGAGGTCTTCTATGTGACCGGCGGGCAGATTTTCCGGGAAGGCGAGCCGGCCACAAAAATGTATTTTCTGCTCCGAGGAGAGGTCCACTTCCGCCGCCAGCAGGGTGGAGCGGGGCTCTTCATCGGCCGCGCCGGGCAGATCACCGGGCTGCTGCCCTTCTCCCGCATGAAGACCTTTGGCGGTTACGGCTTCGCCGCCTCTGACGTCTGGGGTCTCCAGATCGACCGCGCGATGTTCCCCGAGATGCTCCAGGCCATCCCTTCCATGGGTCAGCGCTGCGTTTCGGTCCTGCTCGATCGCGTGCGCGAGATGACGCGTCTCGAGCAGCAAACAGAAAAATTGAACGCGCTGGGCAAGTTGGCCGGCAACCTGGCGCACGAGCTGAACAATCCCGCCTCGGCGGCGCAGCGGGCCGCGTCCGGGCTCATTGAGGAACTCCAGACCTTCGGCCATCAGAAGTTCATGCTGGGCAGCCTGTGCCTCGACAACGCGCATCTGGAGCGGGTTCGCGCGTGGCGCAACCGCATGGAAGAGCAGGCACGGGTGCGGCCGGCGAATTCGGTTACCCAGGCGCAGCGCGAAGACCAGCTCCAGCGCTGGCTGCGCGAGCACCACGTCGAAAAGAGCTGGCAGATTGTGCCCGACCTGGCCGAGCTGGGCATCACCACGGCGAACCTCGACGAACTGTCGGACCTGCTGGGCGGCGAACATCTGGAGATCGTGCTCTCGCAGTTTGCCTCTTCCGCCCGCACCGAGCGCATGGCCCGAGCCATGCTCGATGCCGCGACCCGCATCTTCGACCTGATCGGCGCGGTCAAGGACTACTCCTGGATGGATCAGGCGCCGATCCAGGAGGTCGACATACCGCAATCGCTGGAAACGACCCTCACCATGCTGCAGTCGCGTCTGGAGAAGGTGCAGATCGAGCGCCGCTATGAGCCGAACCTGCCGCGCATCTCCGCCTACGCGAGCGAGCTGAACCAGGTGTGGATGGCGCTTCTGGAGAACGCGCTCGACGCCGTGCAGGATCAGGGCAAGCTCACCCTCGATGTCCATCTCTCCGGCGAATTTGTTGTCACGGAGATCTGGGACAGCGGTTCTGGCATCCCTGCGGAGATTCAGGCGCGCATCTTCGAGCCGTTCTACTCCACCAAGGCGCCCGGCAGGGGCCTGGGCCTCGGCCTCGATACGGCGCAGCGCATCGTGCGCCAGCATCGCGGGTACATTCACGTGGAATCAGAACCGGGAAAGACCTGCTTCCAGGTGCGTCTGCCCATCGAACCGCTGCAGGCCTACTGAGACCGGGGTAAAAAGACAAGGCCCGCGATTGTTTCGCGGGCCTTCCATTCTGACCGCGGAGCAACCTACAGCGAGTTCATGTTCAGCAGGAACTCCGCATTATTGCGCACTTTTTCCAGCCGGCTCACCAGTAATTCCATCGCTTCCACCGGCGACAGCGGATTGAGCACCTTGCGCAGCACCCAGGTCCGTTGCAACTCGTCCTTGGGAATCAGGAGCTCTTCTTTACGGGTGCCGGAGCGCTGGATGTCGATGGCCGGAAAGACGCGCTTATCCACGAGCTTCCGGTCGAGAATGATTTCCATGTTGCCGGTGCCCTTGAACTCCTCGAAGATGACCTCGTCCATGCGCGAGCCCGTATCCACGAGCGCCGTGGCGATAATGGTCAGCGATCCGCCTTCCTCGATGTTGCGGGCCGCGCCAAAGAACCGCTTCGGCCGCTGCAGCGCGTTGGAATCGACGCCGCCCGAGAGCACCTTGCCCGACGGCGGCACGATCGTGTTGTAGGCGCGCGCCAAACGCGTGATGGAGTCCAGCAGGATCACCACATCGCGCTTGTGCTCCACCAGCCGCTTGGCCTTCTCGATCACCATTTCCGCCACCTGCACATGGCGCGCAGCCGGCTCGTCGAAGGTGGAGCTGATGACTTCGCCTTTGACCGAGCGCTGCATGTCGGTGACCTCTTCCGGCCGCTCGTCGATCAGCAGCACGATCAGCACCACTTCCGGATGATTCGTCGTGACGGAATTGGCGATCGCCTGCAGCAGCATGGTCTTGCCGGTGCGCGGCGGCGCCACAATCAGTCCGCGTTGCCCCTTACCGATCGGCGTCAGCAGATCCATCACCCGCCCGCTGATATTCTCGCGGACGGTTTCCATCTTCACGCGTTCCTGCGGGTACAGGGGCGTCAGATTGTCGAAGAGGATCTTGTTGCGCGTCTCT
>DASRRO010000038.1:0-12225 GCA_035656855.1 Acidobacteriaceae bacterium
CTGCGCAGCGCCACAGCCGCCCGCCGCACCCAGGCCTCGTGCCCCGCGAACGACGCGAACAATCCCGGCTCCCGCGCCAGTACATCGACATAACTCGCCATCCCCACCCGTGCTTCCTGCGCCGCGCAGTCAAACTCCAGCGGATCGATCTCCCCCGCGATTGTCCACACATCGCACTTGCTCGTGAACACCGGCGAGTCCCTCCCGTTCAACTCCAGCAGCGCCGCCCGCAGCGCCGGATGCTCCCGAGCCTCCGCTATCTGGCCGACCACCCCCGCATCTCGCCGCAAATCGACGAGCCCCGCCCACTCCGCTTCAATCCACGACGCCTCGCCGCCTACCTCCACCGCCCAGTCAGCTTCCACGCGTGCCGCTTCCTTCGGCCTGATCCACCGCCGCACTCGTCTCCAGCAGGAATCCCAAAAGCGTCCGTTCCGCCCACCGCCCATCGCCATTTTTTTCCGCTGCCAGAAACGCGCAGTGTCCTCCCCGCTGCGTTTCAATCAGCGTCACCCAGGGATTCGCGATCAGCGCCGCCCGCGTCTCCGGCAGCATGCGAATAAAAGGATCGTCCGCCGAATGCACAATCAGCGTCGGCACCCGCAACTGCGCTGCATACTGCGAGCTGGCCACCGAATAGTAGTAATCGTCCGCATCGCGAAATCCGCCATACCGCGCCACGATCTCCTGATCGAAATCCCGCATCGAGCGAATCCGCTCCACCGCCGCATCCCCGTAAATCCTCGGATACAACTCCATCCGCCGCCGCACGCGCGCCAGCATGTTCTTCAAAAAGTGCCACTCATACAGTCGATTCTGCGGGCGATGCAGTGCTGCCGACGATACCGCCAGATCCATCAGCGGCGAAATGCCCACCACCGCTTTCACCACCGCAGGAATCCGCGCGCCCAGCTTCCCCGCCCAACCCAGCACCAGGTTCCCCCCCATCGAGTAACCCACCAGCGCCACTGCCTCAACTCCCTGCTCGCGGACAATCGCCTCCACCACCCGCCCCACATCATCCGTCCGCCCGGAGTGGTAAATCGTCGGCGACAACGCATCCGTCCCGCCGCACGAGCGCATGTTCATCCGCACCACGTTCAGCCCCGCCGCCAGCGCCCGCGCCGTGTTCCCCACGATGTACTTTGAATTCGACGACCCCTCCAGCCCGTGGATCAGCACCACCGTCAGCCGCTCACGCCGCTCCGCCTCCGGCTGCCAGTGGCAGTGGCACAGCACCCGGCTCGGCCCATATCCCGCCACCGGACCGTCCACTTCCACCACCAGATCTTCCGGCTCCGGCAGCGTCAGCCGTCGCGGCAGAAAATTTCCCGCCAGCGTCTGCACATGCCCGCTGCGCAGCCAGCGCCGTGGAACGAACTCCGTCCACCACTCCGGCCTGCCCTCTTGTCCTGGTTTCCCGGCAGCCGTCCGCTCGGTCACGATGCCCCGCCGCCCGCATCGTCGCGCACCATCGCCAGCACCTTCGTCGCCCACAGCGTCCCCGTCGGCTCTTCCTCGTGCTTAAAGTACGCAAACACGTCGCCCGTCGCGGCCCGCTCCCGCAGTTGCACCGCAATCCTCTCCAGCTCCGCGTCGGAGTATTCCGTCTTCCGCCGCCGGTAACAGCTGAACGCCGCCGTCACCACGTCCGGCGTCGCCAGCTCATCGCTCTCCGCCACGCACAGCGCCGCCCCGTGCCGCTCCAAAATGCGATACACCCCAGCCTCGAACCACGTCGCATGCCGGAATTCAAACGCCATCCGCAACCCCAGTCCGTGCGCATCCGCCAGAAACTGCGCCAGCTTGCCCTCATCCGCTTTGAAGTTCGGCGGCAGCTGAAACAGCACCGGCCCCAGCCGCCCCGCCTCGGCGACAGGAGCAATCGCTCCTGCGAACGCCTCCAGCGTCGGCCGGCAATCCTGCAGCCGTTGAAAATGCGTGATCCGCTGCGGCGCCTTAAATGAAAACCGGAACCCCTCGCCGGTCTGCGCCAGCCACGCGTCCACGGTCGTCCGCCGCGGAAAACTCCTGAAGGTATAGTTGACCTCCACGGAATTCAGCCGCGTCGCGTAGTACTCCAGGAATTTCTTCGAGGGCAGTTTCTCCGGATAAAACGCCGGCTTCCAGGTGGGATACGCCCACCCCGAGCAGCCTGTGTAGATACGGCTACCCGCGTTCTGTTCGGAAGCAGTCGTCACGGAGATAGGCAGCGCGATCCGGCTGCAAGGCATCGATTTTGGGGCGGATAGTGGGGATCGAACCCACGACATCCTGAGCCACAGTCAGGCGTTCTGCCGCTGAACTATATCCGCCACAACAGTCCTGATTGTAGCATTGGCCCCACAGCCCTTTGCGAGCGTCAGGCCGCGCCCACCGCGCTCCAACGCATCCCATCCACCGCCCCCGCACCTATGGCCAATCGCCCCCAGCCCGAGATTCTCCCGCCCCTGCGCCCCGGTCTTCACGCCCGCGCCGAGCGCCTCTTCTCCGACCAGAATCTCGACTTCCTCGCCCATCTCCTCGACGACATCTTCCGCATCCCCGGCACCCCCATCCGCCTCGGTCTCGACGGCCTCATCGGACTGATCCCCGGCATCGGCGACGTCCTTGCCGGCATCGCCTCTTTCGTCCTCGTCTTCGCAGCCTGGGTCCGCGGCGTCCCAACCGTCACCCTCGCCCGCATGATGGTCAACCTCGCCCTCGATGTCCTCATCGGCGCCATCCCTTTCTTCGGCGACATCTTCGACATCGCGTACAAAGCCAACCGCCGCAACTACCGCCTCCTCACCCGCCACCTTCGCCAGCCCCGCCGCCACACCTGGAAGGATTACGCCTTCCTCGCCTCAGTCGTCGCCGCCGTCCTCGCTCTCCTCGCCGCCCCGCTGATCGTCCTTGCGCTAATCCTCCTGTGGCTCGCCCACCGTATGTGACAATCATGGCCGTCGTGTTCCTTGTCCGGCGTGTTCCCTCCTTCGCTCGGCCTACCGTCGGCATTAATCGCAATCATCCTGACTCAAAGACTGCAATTCCTGACGTCCGGCAGTCCACCGTTCAGGGGCTGCGCAGCGGCGCGACGGAGAAAGCCCCGGCCTTCAGGCCGGGGAAACAACGGCTCAAACAAATGCGGGCTTTCAGCCCCGGAAGCTTTGTCTTCCCGAATACGCAGACTTCCGGACACTGCACATGCTCCGGAACCGGCAATAAGGCTGTTTTACAATCAGACCAGTCGGGGCGTAGCGCAGTCTGGTAGCGCATCTGCTTTGGGAGCAGAGGGTCGGGGGTTCGAATCCCTCCGCCCCGACCATTCACCGAGTATCTTCGTTCTTGCATGTGGCATATGCTTTGGCATATGCTGAGCAGGTGACCGCGAAAATACCACCCACCGGAACCGTCCGCCATGTGCGCCTCTTCAAAAATGGCAGAAGCCAGGCCGTCAGAATTCCCCGCGAGTTCGAACTGCCCGGCAACGAGGCGATTCTGCGCCAGGATACCCGCGGCCGATTGATCCTTGAACCGCTTCCGCGCCCGAAGCTTCCTGACCTTCTTTCCGCATGGAAACCCCTTAGCGGAAAGGATCAACTGCCCGCAATCGAAGATCGACCCGCAGAGCCGCTGGACCTATAGTGCCGACTCGATATCTGCTCGACACGAACATCCTCTCCGACCTTTTGAAGAATCCGCAAGGCAAGGTCGCTCGAAAGATTTCCTCTCTGCCCTCCGCGGAACGGGACTCCCTCGCCACCAGCATCATTGTCGCCGCCGAACTCCGCTATGGAGTCGCCAGGAGCGGTTCGTCGATCCTGGCTGGACGTGTCGAGCAATTGCTCGACGCTCTTGAGATTCTTCCCTTCGAACCGAACGCCGATCGCCACTATGGACAAATCCGCGCCGAGCTGGAAATGGCGGGCACCCCCATCGGGGCCAACGATCTGCTGATCGCAGCCCAGACGCTCGCACTCAAGATCGTTCTTGTCACTGACAATATTCGAGAATTCAAGCGCGTTAAGAACCTGCAAGTTGAAAACTGGCTGCGTTCCTGATCTCTACCAGCCCTTGACCGTCGCGACTCCTTCAAGCCACCCACATTGAGACCCCACCGAGTATCCTGTCCCCAATGGATCTCGGCCTCCACAACAGCATCATCCTTGTCACCGGCGGCGGCGCCGGCATCGGCCAGGCCATCACCCGCACCTGCCTGGACGAAGGAGCTACCGTCGTCGTCGTCAGCCGCGCCTCCGACCATGTCAAAGCCTTCCTCGCCGAAATGCGCGACGCCCAGCGCCCCTGCGACTTCATCGAGACCCATCTCGCCGACCTCGCCCAGTGTCGCCGCGCCATCGACTATGTCCGCGATAAGTACGGACGCCTGCTGGGCCTCGTCAACAACGCCGGTACCAATGACGGCATCGGCCTCGAATCCGGTTCGCCCGAGCGCTTCGTCGAAAGCCTCCATCAGAACCTCGTCCATTGCTACGCCCTCGCCCACTATGCGTTGCCTATGCTGAAAGCGGCGCGTGGATCCATCCTCAACATCAGTTCCAAAGTCGCGCTCACCGGTCAGGGAGGCACCTCAGCTTACGCCGCCGCCAAAGGCGCGCAGCTCGCTCTCACCCGCGAGTGGGCTGCCGAGCTCGCTCCCTGCGGCGTCCGCGCCAACGCCATCATTCCCGCCGAAGTCATGACACCCCAGTACAACCGCTGGATCTCCACCCGCCCCGATCCCCAGGCCGCTCTCGATGAAATCGGCAGCCGCATCCCCCTTGGCCACCGCTTCACCCAGGCCGCGGAGATCGCCGCCATGGCCGTCTTCCTCCTCTCGCCCACGCAAAGCGCCCACACCACCGGCCAGCACATCGTCGTCGACGGCGGCTACACCCACCTCGACCGTGCCCTGACCTGATCTGTCGCCTTTCGTTCTGACCAGGCCCGAGGATCCGCCTCGAATGCACTCAGGTATTTGCATGCGGACTATAGTTGACTAGGCAACTGTTTCTTTGTATTATGTCTCTGTGAACCAGCCTTGCACTGTCAGCGACCTCAAAAAGCACACCGGCTTCTGGCTGCGCTTTGTCTCCAATCACGTCTCCCACGCCTTCGCGCGCAAACTGCTTGCCAGCGGCGTCACGGTCGCCGAGTGGGTCGTGCTCCGAGAGATGTTCGATGACGAGGAGACCTCGCCCGGCGTCGTCGCCGAGCGCATCGGCATGACCCGCGGCGGCGTCTCAAAGCTGGTGGACCGCCTCGTGGCCAAAGCGCTCATCACTCGCAGCGAGCGCACCGATGACCGCCGCTACCAGTCCATCGCCCTCAAACCCGCCGCCCGCCGGCTCATCCCCCGCCTCGCCGCTCTCGCCGATCAGAACGACGAGGAATTCTTCCACCCTCTCTCCGCAAAAGAGCGCGCCGCACTTGTGGCCATCATGAAAAAGCTCGTGCAGGCTCACGGCCTCCAAACACTACCCACCGAATAAGGAGAACGACATGAACGCCGAGCAGATACACGAAATCAACGTTGCCACCCAGCAGGGGACGATGACGTTCCCCCAGGTCGTCCAGCAATTCCTCGCCCTCGACGTCGAATCCTACTTCGTCGACTTCGCCGCTGCGCGCAAAACCTGCTATCTCGCCGACGGCGCCCACCACACCGACCCCATGACTATCCAGCCCGGTCCCATCGCAGCGGTCTGGAGCGAATCAGACCTGGTAACAGCCATACGCGGCGCACAGTCCGACGCCGTGCGCTACCCCGAGTTCGTTCGGCGCTCTACCGCCGCCGGTGTGATCGGATACTGGGCCTTTCTCACTGGTAAGCGCGTCGTCTATTTCGGCCGCCACGGTGAACAACACATCGAGGAGTTTCCCAAGCCAAAGCCGTAGTCGCCCATGCCAACCGTTTCCCCGCGGCCCGTTCCCAGCGCCCGTAACCGCCGAATCCGCTCTTGCCCTTCGTACTCCCCCATTGGTAACCAATGCCCCGGTTACTCCCGATACATTGTTCGTCACGCAGAACTGTCATTGTCGAAAGCTGGCTCCAACCGCAACATAGGGATGCGTGGTTCGCATCAACTTCAGCCGGCTCCCCGTCGCGCTCAAAGATTCAAGGAGAAATTCGGAATGAACACCCTCACACCCATCCTGCGGAAGCTCCTCCGCGAAGATTCCGGCCAGGATCTCATCGAGTACGCGCTGATCGCCGCGCTGATTGCCCTGGCGACCATCACCGCCATGAAGACCCTCTCCACCAAAATCGGCACCGAATTCAACACCATCGGCAACAGTCTCTAACGATCACTCCTCCAGGATCGAAACTCGCAACCGTTTCGGTCCTGCCTCTTTCCGCCCACCTACTGGATCGTCCCCGTCGCGCCCATCTTGTCCAGTTCCTCCCGGACCTTAGTCAGCCCAAACATGCAGCGCTCAAACTCCTCTGACAGCTGCGCGAACAGCGGCGCTTCGTCCCGGTATTCGAACAAATCGAACTGGGAGACGATGTAGTAGCTCTCCTTCCCCGTCCGGATCAGCTCCGTAACTCCCGCCTCGCCTGTATGCCGCCACAGCTGCGCCGTCTCCGGATACATCCCGGTGGCAAACAGCGCGTAATCCCCAATGTGCCGCCGAACCTTGCGCTCCTCGTCGAACGACGCCGCACCGCCAAATACCGGATCCGACGCCTCCACCATCGCCTGCACCCCCGTCAGCGGCCGTCCCTCCGCGTCCCGAATCCGATATAGATTCTCTGACGCCGTAAACTCCGTCAGCAGATCGCCCACATACGAGGTCAGCTCTGGATCGCTGATCCCGCTGTACCGCGAGTAGCAACCCGCCACAACCTCATGGAATAGCTGGCGCAATGGATGGCGTTCGGGGATCATCGTCGTTCCTCCGCGCTCCTTCGCTCTTGCCGGCAGCAGGGAACACTTTCGAACTGGCTCCTTCTGCTCCCGGCTGAAGAAGCTTGTGGTTATATGGATCGCTACTCTACGGCATTTGTTGCGCCATACAAGACGCGTTCGTGGTACCTCCCCCGATTTTTCTGGCAATCCCCCCTCCCCATTGCGAACGCCGTACCCTGTTACTGTTGCGTCACACTCGCCTGATACAACTATTGATCGCGTTCGTTATCTCTCCCAGGAGATCCGTTCATGCCCAGGCGCCCCTCCCCCGCGCGCTCCAAATCCGCCGCCACCGGCAGCCCCGTCTTCGCGCAGCCTCAGCCCACACCTGATCCCACCGGCTTCAGGACCCCTGTCACCGACCAGAACGACAAAGAAATCCCCGCTGTCGAACCTGTACCCCAGCCCCAGGGCAACGCCGTCGAGCCAGTCCTCACGCTCCAGCAGGTCTACGGCAGCCAGGGCGCTGCGAAGATGCAGGCCATCACCGCTTCCGGCCAGATCGTCTTCCACTCCGTCGGCGACACCGGCAGTGTCAAAGGCCCTGCCACCGAAGACCTCGTCTCCGACAAACTTGTCACCGACTTCCAGGAGGCCAACCCCGCCGACGTCCCCTCGTTCCTCTTCCACCTCGGCGACGTCGTCTACTACTTCGGCGAAGCCGCCTATTACTACGACCAGTTCTACGACTCTTTCCGCAACTACCCCGCGCCCATCATCGCCATTCCCGGCAACCACGATGGTGTTGTCTGGTCCGGCGATCCCGCGCCCACTCTCCAGGCCTTTCTCCGCAATTTTTGCGCTGCTTCACCAGCGCAATCCCCAGACGCAGGCGGCCTCCTCCGCACCACCATGATCCAGCCCGGCGTCTACTTCACGCTGGAAGCCCCCTTCGTTCGCATCCTCGGCCTCTACTCCAATGTCCTCGAAGACCCCGGCGTCATCTCCGACCAGAACGGCACGTACTCCACCCTCGACCAGCGCCAGATCGCCTTCCTCACCGCCGCTCTCAAGCGCGTCCAGTCCGAAAAATTCACCGGCGCTGTCCTCATCGCGGTTCACCACCCCCCCTTCACCGGCGGCACCGTCCACGGCGGCAGCCCGCAAATGCTTGCCGACATCGACTCCGCCTGCCAGGCCGCCGGCCTCTGGCCTCATGCCGTCCTTGCCGGACACGCCCACAACTACCAGCGCTACACCCGCACCATCAACGGCCTCTCGATTCCCTTCCTCGTCGCAGGATGCGGCGGCCACTCCCCCCTCTCGCCCATGCGCGGCACATACCGCACCCCCTACAAGATCGACGACACCCTCACCCTCGAAAGCTACGACGGCACCGACTACGGCTACCTCCGCATCACCGTCAACGCCACCACTCTCATCATCGAGTTCCACCCCGAGCACGACGGCGGCACCACCAAAACCCCCGACGACGTCGTCACCGTTACCCTCGCTACCCACACCATCTCTTAACGCATGGTTGTCATCGGAGCGGAGCGAAGGATCGCGTGTTTTAAGTTTCATCCTGAGCACGAATGCCGGGTGCCCATCTCTGGTTGCTCTTGCCAGATGCGGAAATCGATGCCCCATCCCCGTCCCATCTGCGGGTGACCCCATTCCGGTGCGCGCCGCCCTTCCGCGCCCCGGAAGATCTGTTCCCTGCACCCTGTACCCTGCCTCCCGTACCCTGTACCCTGATCCCCATGTCTCGCACGCGCACGCTGGTCTCCGCCTGCCTCGCCGCCCTCGTCGCCTTCGTCCCCGCCGTTTCTGCCCAGCAGTCCCCCGCAGCCGCCGCCCACGAATACATCGCCGCTCACCGCGACGACCTCGTCCAGGCCTTCTCCCATTTCCTCTCCCTCCCCAACGTTGCCGCCGACCCCGACGGCCTCCGCCGCAACGCCGCCTTCCTCCTCGATCAACTCCGCCAGCGCGGAGCCCAGGCCCAGCTCCTCACCGACCCCGCCCGCCCCGAAACCCCCGCCGTCGTCTATGGAGAAATCCCCGCTCCCGGCGCCGAGCACACCATCGTCTTCTACGCCCACTACGACGGCCAGCCCGTCACTCCCTCTGACTGGCAGATTCCGCCCTTCTCCCCTGAAGTCCACTCCGTCAACGGCGAAGCCCGCATCTACGCCCGCTCCGCCGGCGACGACAAAGCCGCCATCTTCGCCCAGCTCACCGCCCTCGACGCCCTCCGCGCCGCGCACATTCCCCTCCGCGCCAATATCCGCCTTGTCTGGGAAGGTGAAGAAGAAGCCGGCTCCCCGCACCTTGAAGCCGTCCTCGATGCCCACCGCAACCTCATCCAGGGTGACGAAGTCTGGCTCGTCTGCGACGGTCCTGTCGATCAGTCCGGCGCCCAGAGCATTGCCTTCGGCGCTCGCGGCGACACCCACCTCGCCATCACCCTCTACGGCCCCCATCACGGACTCCACAGCGGCCACTACGGCAACTGGGCTCCCAACCCCGCCATGGAGCTCGCCCAGCTCCTCGCCGGCATGAAGGACGCCAACGGCCACATTCTCATCCCCCATTTCTACGACGGCATCGCGCCCCTCTCGGCCATGGAGAAGGCCGCCATCGCCCGCGCTCCCGACAACGACGCCATGCTCATGCAATCCTTCTGGCTCGGCCACACGGAGAATGCGCCCCGCCATCTCCTCGAGGTCCTCAATGAGCCCTCGCTCAACATCAACGGCCTTTCTTCAGGAGCCACCGGGGCCCACGCCGCCAACGTCATCCCGCCCACCGCCACTGCGGACATCGACATGCGCCTTGTCGTCGGCAACGACTGGCAGCGCCAGCAGCAGAACGTGATCGACTACGTCCGCTCCCAGGGCTACTTCATCGTGGAGACCGAACCCACCCAGCAGATCCTCACCTCGCATCCGCGTGTGGCCATGATCATCCGCGACCCCGCCAGCTACAACGCCGTCCGCACTCCCATGGATCTCCCCATCGCACAGGAAGTGATCGCCGCCGTTCAGGCCGCCGCCACAGAGGAGCACCGCGGACAGGTTGTTCTCCTTCCCACCATGGGTGGCAGCGTTCCCCTGGGCGCGATGGAGCGTGCCGCCGGCACCCACACCATCACCGTCCCCATCGCCAACTACGACGACAACCAGCACGCCGCCAACGAAAACCTGCGCCTCCAGAACCTCTGGAACGGCACCGCCACCATGGCCACCCTGCTCATCATGCAATGAGCCCCACGCGACGAGCAGTAACTCCATTCACAATTTGGTATCAGGCACGATCCCGGGTGCCTCATCCTTGTCGCCTCGCGCCGTTAGAGGCGGCAGGGTGGGAAGCCTCAATCTCAACAACCCACTCTTGTGTCAGCGCACGAATCCCGGGTGCCCCATCCTTGTCGCCTCACGCCGTTCGAGGCGGCAGGGTGGGAAGCCCCCAGTCTCAATGAGCCGCCACGCGAGCACGATCCAATGTTGCTAACCCGGTTCCTCGCTCCTTTCGAGGCTCCTGGACGTTGCGCGAAGCGGTGCCGCTCGCGGCACAACGGAGAAAGCCACGGGCTTCAGCCCGTGGAAACCGGCTCTCAGCAAGAATGGGCTTTAGCCCAGGCGCCTCGGTAACACCGGCTTCAGTCGGGCTGAGAAACCAAAAGAAGGAACGGGCCTGAGCCCGGTGCTCGCACCACACTGGTCTATCCGGCCCGTTCATTCAGATATTTCTGTCATTACAGACATATCTGTTACACTGGACGCATGAACCTGTCTCAGGCAGCCAGCGAATTCATCCTCCACTGGGGCGAAATGGGTACCCGCTGGGGCGTCAACCGTACCGTCGCCCAGGTTCATGCCCTCCTCTATCTCTCGCCCGAGTCCCTCACCGCCGAGGAGATCGCCGAAACGCTCTCCGTCGCGCGCTCCAACGTCAGCACCAGCCTCAAGGAACTGCAGAACTGGAATCTCGTCCAGATCGACAACCGCATAGGCGACCGGCGCGACTTCTTCCGTACCTCCGCCGATGTCTGGACTCTCTTTCTCACCGTGGTCGAACAGCGATTCGAACGCGAGATTGTCCCCACCCTCACCACCCTCCGGCGCTGCGTGGCCACCGCCCGAGCCGAAGCATCCCCTCAGGCCCCAATCACCCGCCGCATGGCCGCCATGCTCGAGTTTCTCGAGGATATGCACGGCTGGTACATGCAGGTGATGAAGTTGCCCCCCGCCACCCTGCACTCCCTCATGAGCATCGGCAGCGGCATTACCCGCATTCTGCCCAAAACGAAGCGACGGAGGCTGGACTAATGGATGCGATTCTGACCGCCCCATCTGCCGCAGCCGAAACTACCGCTGATCGCTTTCAGCGCTACTACGAGGAGGCCGGCCCCGACTATGCCGCCTGGAGCCCCCGCTTCAACATGCACTTCGGATTCTTCCGCCGAGGCTTGAACCCCTTCAACCGTGAAGCCATGCTGGAACAGATGAACCTTGAGGTTCTCGATCGTCTCCGCCTCGGCGTCGAAGCGAGCGTTCTCGACATGGGCTGCGGTCTGGGCGCCACTCTGCGTTCCTTCGCTCGCCGCCTTCCCAGGGCGCGCTTGGTCGGCATCACCCTCGTTCCCTGGCAGCTGGAGCAGGCCGCTCTCCTCAACCGGCAATGCCCCGAGGGTCAATCCATTCGCCTGCGGCTCGGCAATTATGAACACACCGGCCTGCCGTCCGCCTCCTGCGACGCAGTCTGTGCCATAGAAAGCAGCTGTTACGGCGCCGGATCCAGCAAATCCGCCTTCCTCCGCGAAGCTCACCGCCTCCTCCGCCCCGGCGGCCGCTTCGTCGTCGCCGACGGCTTTGTCGGTCCCGGCCGGTGGCATGGCCCGCAACCAGCCATCTACCGCAAGCTTTGTGACTGCTGGGTCATCGATACCTTTGGCGACGTCAGGCAGTTCGCTGCCGAACTGGCTCGCATCGGATTCCAGGACATCCTCATCGAGCAGCTTCAAGCCCGCGTCACCCCATCCGTGCTCCACGTCCCCTGGGTCACTCTTAACTTTCTGGTCTCCGAAGTTCTTCTCCGCCGCCACAAAATGACGCGTGCCCGATGGAACAACGTCCTCGCACCTGTCCTGCTGCCCTTCGTTGGTTATCCCCTTGGGCCGGTCGCCTATTACCTGGTCAGCGCCACCCGAGTGTGACTCTCTGTGGCCTGCCGGCCTTGTAACCGGTTTCCTGCGCCCTTTGTGGAAAACCTGTCAAGCCCCTGGCGTCCTGACTAAAGTAACAGACGCTGATACAAAACAACTTCTACGCCAAAATTCCTCCCAAAACCTGGCAGTAAACTCGCTCAAACTTGGTATTCTGAA
>DASRRO010000039.1:0-1535 GCA_035656855.1 Acidobacteriaceae bacterium
CCTGGTGATGCTGGGCTCGCTCGGCGAAGGCGCAACGCTCGAGCATGATGAGAAGGTTGCGATCCTGAAGACGGCCGTGAAGGCTTCCCAGGCCAAAGGGACGCCGGTGGTGGCGGCGATCTCGGCGCTTTCAACGCGCAATGCTGTGCAGCTGGCGAAGGATGCAGAGCAGGCGGGTTGCAGCGGACTGATGGTCCTGCCGCCGTATGTTTACACCTCGGATTGGCGCGAGATGAAGCAGCATGTGGCGGAGGTGATCCGCGCGACAAAGCTGCCGTGCATGCTCTACAACAACCCGATTGCGTATAAGACGGACTTCCTGGCCCCGCAGATCGCTGAGCTGGCAGCAGAGCAGCCAAACCTGGAGGCAGTGAAGGAATCGAGCGCGGACGCACGCCGCGTGATGGCCATCCGTGAAGTGCTGGGCGATCGGCTGACGATTTTTGTCGGCGTCGACGATGTGCTGGTCGAGGCGGTGGATGCAGGTGCGACGGGATGGGTGGCAGGATTGGTGAACGCGTTTCCACGTGAGTCGGTGGAGTTGTTCGAGCTGGCGATGGCCGGAAAACGTAAGGAGGCCTATGCGCTTTACCAGTGGTTTCTGCCGCTGCTGCGGATGGATACGGTGCCGAAGTTTGTGCAGCTGATTAAGTGGGTGCAGGAGCAGACGGGTACGGGAAGGGCGTCGGTTCGTGCGCCGCGTCTTGAAATTGCGGGCGCTGAACTCGACGAAGCCAAGGCGGTGCTGAAGAAGGCGTTGGGATCGCGGCCGACGGTGAGGTCGACGAAGCTTGAGGCGCTGCAGGAAGCGTAAGCAGGCGGAATTATGGATTTTGGGGGAGGGGTACCCCCCCCTGTTTTTGTGCAAAGTCTTCAAAGTAGAGGACTTGAGGGTGGACCTATTAGCCTAGAGGCGCCGAAATGGCGCAAAGTCTTCAAAATAAAGAGGTAGAGTCCACAGGGGACCGCGGTCTGATCTGGCGCGGCCTAAGTCATAACCCATTTGTAGACAGCTAGATACACCCTGCCTAAGGGGCGGTTGCGAGACCAAAGGAGAGAGCCACGCCGTGATGGCGTGGCTCGTTTGTTGTCGGGGGAATGATTGAGTTCAGATGGAAGACTTCATCCAGACCTGTGAGTCGATTTTGCGAGGGCCGCGGGCACGCCGGAGCGGTGTCTGCGGTGTGGTCGAGCCCGGGGCGGCGGCGCCTGCCTTTGGAGCGTTGTTGGTCGTGCCGCCGGTTGCACCCGGAGCGTAGTTCACCGAGCTGTCACCCGCGACGGCCGGGTTCTCGTGCTCTACGCGATTCATGCGGACGTAGTTTGGAATCGCGAGCATCGGCGTTCCGTCCTGCCATTTGCCGGTGATGACCATTACGCCGCCGAGGAGGTCTGGCCGCCACTCTGCCTTGAGAGGATCGTTGCTGAGCGGCTGATCGAGGTTGTGCTGGTCGGCGGTCTCGACGTTGTAGATGAGCGGACCATACTGCAGGGCGACGAGATCGACGTCGGCTTTGATGCGCGGATCGGCCTTG
>DASRRO010000040.1:0-1509 GCA_035656855.1 Acidobacteriaceae bacterium
CCGGAGAGTGTGGATGCCTCGATGGGCATTTACATCTTCAACACGGACGTGCTGCTGCCCGCGCTGATCAAAGACGCGGACGATGTGAAATCGAAGCACGACTTCGGGCATAACATCCTGCCGTCGCTGCTGGGCAAGTACAAGATGCACGCCTACAACTTCGTCGATGAGAACCGCAAGGAGCTCTACTGGCGGGATGTAGGGACGCTGGATGCGTACTACGACGCCAACATGGATGTGGTGTCGGTGTCGCCAATCTTCAACTTGTACGACCGCAACTGGCCGCTGCGCACACGGCAGAGGCAGTATCCGCCGGCGAAGTTCGTCTTCGGTGAGCCGGGGCGCACCGGGATGGCGGTGAACTCCATCGTCTCGCAGGGGTGCATCGTTTCGGGCGCGGTGGTGCGCAACAGCGTGATCTCGCAGGATGTGCGCGTGAACTCGTATGCGGAGATCGATTCGAGCATCATCTTTACCCACGTGGACATTGGGCGGCACTGCCGCATCAAGCGCGCGATCATCGACCGCGATGTGCATCTGCCGGAGGGTACGGTGATCGGCTACGACCCGGTGGAGGACAAGCGGCACTACCATGTGACGCCGTCGGGAATCACTGTGGTGACGCGCGATGGCTCGCTCTATGAGAGTCCGGTGGCATCGGACTTCATGAACGCGCCTGCATTCCGGAGGGATCAGGCTTAGGGGTCAGGGCTTAGGGATCAGGGGTCAGGGGTCAGGGGTCAGGGGTCAGAGATTTCCTGAGCGTGCCGCAGTGATATTTGGCAAGTCAGGGAGACTCATCCACATCATGCAAGATGAGCGAACCGCGGCACCGGACAACACGGCGGTGCGGGTCGCTTTGTGGCGGGCCATGCACGTCGAGGTCGATGCGCCGCCGCATGTGCTGGAAGACGAGATTGGCCTCAAGCTGGTGGCTCCGGATGATGGCTGGCGCCGCCGCCCGGACATGGACGCGGACGGCACGCGTCTATTCCGCGCCTCCATCGTGGCCCGTGCTCGCTTCGGCCCGTGCTCGCTTCATGGAGGATCTGGTCGATTTTTTCCTGACCGCGTGCGGCTGGACCTGGAGCTGCTGGAGGAGCGCCGGTTCGACAGCGGCGTGATCAGCCTGCGGTACGACGTCCGCAGGGCTGCTGGTGGGCTTGCGTCGGGCGTGAAGTCCTCCGAGATCCTGCCGGCCTGACGATGGCTTGCAGCGGACCGGCGGCCGGGGCAGAAGGCGCCGACCGGCCCCATCTCAGCCCAGATTCGATGGAACTATCCCGCTGTTCGGCGCGTATTTCGACCCATGAGCGCCGTCGCGACATGGCCGGGAGTGCTGGGCGGGGGACCAACCCTTTCCCGAACCAACGGTTTATGGTCACCGGCGACGTCTCCGCGGCTGGTAACCGGGTATGCTTCGAACGGCAAGGGGCCGGGGAGGTCCGACGGCAGGTTAGCCGGCGCGATGGATCGGGACGAAAAAAGCGGCGGAAGCAAGCCCGTCAT
>DASRRO010000041.1:0-12038 GCA_035656855.1 Acidobacteriaceae bacterium
CGATCGCAAGGGGATGATCCGGGAACAGACCACTCCCGACATGAATCCTCAGATGCTTCAGGTGGAGAACCACATTCGGCCTTTGATTGAGAAATTGCTGGCCGAAAAGTGATAACCGCTAAGGGCTGTGCGTACGTCTGATATCCTCTCTGGCGGACGCCATTTATGAGAACGTCATTTTACGCAATTGCTTTCGCCGCGCTTTTTGCGGCTGTCTCACCCGGGCAGGCGGCTTCTCCGATCCGTGTCATGCTGCTCGACGGAGAGAGCGGTGGTCCTTACCATAAGTGGGCTTTGATCACTCCGGTGCTCAAGAAGGAACTGGAGGAAACCGGTCTGTTTCAGGTGGAGGTGGTAACGGCTCCTCCCTCTTCGGGCGACTTGAGCGGGTTTAAGCCGGATTTTTCGAAGTACCAGGTGGTGGTATCCAATTACGATGCTCCGGACTGGCCGGCGGATTTGAAGGCGTCGTTCGAGCAGTTTATGAAGGGCGGCGGCGGGCTGGTTACGGTGCACGCGGCCGACAACTCGTTTGGTCAGTGGGGCGAATACAACAAGATGATCGGGATCGGCGGCTGGCGCGGGCGCACCGAGGCGTCGGGGCCGCTGTGGTTCTTCAAGGACGGGAAGTTGGAGTCGGATACGTCGCCGGGAAAGGCCGGGCAGCATGGATCGCGGCTGCCGTTTCAGGTGACCATCCGGGATACCAATCATCCGATCACCAAGGGCCTTCCGAAGATGTGGATGCACCAGGGCGATGAATTGTACGCGACGCTGCGGGGTCCCGGCGAGAACATGACGGTGCTGGCCACGGCGTTTTCCGATCCGGCGAATCACGGCACCGGTCGCGATGAGCCCATGTTGATCACACTGAGCTACGGAAAAGGCCGCGTGTTTCATACCACGCTGGGGCACGATGTCAACGCCCTCAGCTGCGTCGGGTTCATCACCACGTTTCAACGCGGCACCGAGTGGGCAGCGACCGGCAAAGTGACCCAGAAAGTCCCGGCGAATTTCCCCACGGCCAATTCGGTCAGCTACCGGACCGACATCGCGGCCATGGATCCGAATTACAAGAACGGCCTGAATCCCCTGGATGCCCGGCCCCCGTCCGCGCGTTCGGCCAAGTAGGGATGCGCTGGAGCCGGTTGTTCATTCCGACCCTGCGCCAGGAGCCCGCGGGCGTCGAGTCGGCCGCCGATCGCCTGTTGATGCGCGCGGGATACATCCGGCCGCTTCCGACGGCTGGGTTCGGCCAGTTGATGCTGGCGCAGCGGTGCGGGCTCAAAATCGACGCGATCGTGCGTGCGGAGATGTTCGGTATCGGAGCGCAGGAAATGCGTGCTTCCGTCGCCAACCTCTGGGCGTTCGGCCGTGAGCTTCGCAGCTACAAGCAGCTGCCGCAAACCTGGTATCAGATTCAGAGCAAAATCAGCAGCTCGTTTTCGTTCGACCTTACCGCGGATGACTTGGAGGCATCCTACGAAAGCCACCGCGGGGCCTACTCGCGAATTCTGCGGCGCTGCGGGATGCAGGTGAGCGCGGATCATTTCATGGTGGAGTCGGGGCAAGGCGACGATTTCCTGGTCGCATGTTCGAAATGCGGCGACGCAGCCAATCTGAGAAGAGCCGTCGCGCGGGCGCAAGCGCCTCGGACTCCCGATCCGGATAGCACACTCCGTTGCGAGCCGTTTCCGACGCCGGGAATCAAGACAATCGGGGAGATTGCAGCGTTTACCGGCCTGCCCGAGACATCGCAGATAAAGAGCCTGGTGATGAATGCCGATGGCGAACTGGTGCTGGCCCTACTGCGCGGCGATCATCAGTTGAGCCTGGCCAAATTGGGCCGGGCGCTGGGCGGCGCAATCGCGCTGCGGCCGGCATCGGCGACGGAGATTCTGGAACAGTTCGGCGCTTCGGCTGGATCGTTAGGTCCGTTGGGTGTCAAAGGCGTTCGCGTTTTCGCCGATGAAGCGTTGCAAGGCCGCCGGAATCTGATTGCCGGCGCCAATCGCGACGATTACCATCTGCGCAACGTGACACCCGGAGAAGACTTTGCGGCAGAGTTTCATGACTTCCGGGAGGTCGTGGCCGGCGATGTTTGTCCGAAATGCGGTGCTCCTGTGGAGTTGCGGAAGGCCACCCAGTTCGCGTATCTCTCCAAGCTGGGGCCGCGCTATGCGGAAAAGAGCGGGTTGCGGGTTCTCGATCCCGAGAGCAAAGAGGTGGTTCCGTTCCTCGGTTCGTACACCCTGTGGACCGAATCCATTCTGGCTGGCGTGGTGGAGCAGAATCACGATCCGGATGGCCTGATATTGCCTGCGGCGATCGCGCCGTTCACGGTCGTGATTACGCCCATACATCTTGCGGACGAACAGCGGCGCGCCGCGGAGTCGATTTACCAGGCCTGCCTGGAGCGTGGACTGGACGCGTTGCTGGATGATCGCGATGAACGGCCGGGCGTCAAGTTTAAGGACGCGGACCTGATAGGAAATCCGTGGCGGGTGGTCGTAGGGAAGAGAATTTCGGAGGGGCTGGTGGAAGTGGTGGAGCGACGGAGCAGGCAGCGGGTTGAAGTGGGTGTCGCCGACACAGCGGCTTATGTAGCCGGACAGGCCGCTGGTGAAGGCGGCCCGTCCCGCAACGCTATGTGAAGATCGTGTCGAAGATCTTGCTCAGTTTCTCGGTGGCCTGCTTGGAGAACATTCCCACCATTCCAGAGATGGCCGCGACGCCGAACGGATTGATGGTCTGATCCGCTGTAGCTCCGGAGAATAGCCCGGCGCGTAAGGCGAAGTAGAAAATCAGGGCCAGCGCCGCGCTGATAGCTGGACGGAGAATGTACCATGTCAGCCAGCTGGGGTTCAGCGCCCGATTGCCCGTGTAGAGGGTGAACGACGTCACCGTGTGGATATAGCTGCCGAGCGCGGATGCGATCACTACCAGCCAGATCAAACGGACTTCCGAAGTTACGTTGACCGACCAGCCGAAAAGGACGATCGCGCCATTTACGCCCTTTTCTTCCGGCCAGACCACGGACACCAGATACAGCAGTAACGCCGCGGTCAGCAGGTAGATGGCGGAGATGATCCAGGCCGCCTGACCCGAGAGATACCTTGTTTCTTCAGTCGTTTCTGACGTGATATCCCCTCCTGATTCACTTATAGCGGACAGAGGGGCGCGATGATCCTGACTGACGCGACAAGTTACTGACGGTCGGCAAAATAGAGTTCAGGATCTGCCGTGAACGACTTATTGGGCGTGGTCGAATTCGGGCCGAACGGTTCCCTTCCGGCGTGCGACGTCGTAAAGCACCGGGTAGAACTGCACGAAGGTGTTCTCGACGGCGGTGTGGGTCCCGTGGCAGGAATAGCAGTTGGCGGTGCGCGCAAAGGGTTTCCCGGTCGCCGCAGGCTTTCCCTCAGTCAACGGAAAGCCGTAGAAAGTCCAGGTGCCCGAGGCTGCCGAACCGTCTTTCACTTCGGCCTCGATACCGGCGATAGCGCCCTGAGAGTAACCGCCATTGTTGATGGACGCGTGACTTTCCGCCTTGCGCACTTCCAGGACGAAGACAGTCTTATCCGGCCATCGCCCGGTCTCGAGGAAGCTCCGGTAGGATTCGGGATTCACGAAGACGTTATCGAACAGCGGCGGACCGGTACGCTGCGACTCGCCCACCGGCCCGTAGGTCATACCCGACCCGGAACTCAGAAAGACCCATTCACGATAGTTCGCCGGGAACTTGAGCTGGGCATCGGAAGTGTATTCGAACGGTGCTGCGCCGCACAGCAAGAGGACAGCGCAGGACGCGACGGCGAGAAGCGGAGTTCTTGTCGAGAGGTGCATGGGTCTATTATCCGGTATTCCAGATGAGCAGCAAATGCGCTACTGTTGATATCCGTTATGCGATACGCCACGCTCCGCCTCCTTTTCTGCGCCGGCCTTACCCTGTCCGCCGCACTCGCCCAAAACATGGATGTGCCGAACGAACCTTTCCAGGCTGTCCACCTGATGGTCCTGAAGTCCGCTGACGCGGAAGCCCCCATCATGACGATGATGGCCGACTTCAATCGCGCCATCGCCAAAGCCGGCTGTCCGAAATGCATTTATCATCTGTGGAAGGCCAACACCGACACCAATGGCGTCCGCAATTACCTTTGGATTTCGAGCTGGCCCGGCCGCGATGTGTACGTCAAGATTCACACCTCGGCGGAATACAAGGCCGTGGACCAGAAGCACCCGGATGCGGACAAGCTGATCGAGAAGGAGATCTACGGCCGGTACCTGGAAATGAAACTGCCCTGATCAGCCGTTACTGCGGGGCCACGAAACGATAGCCCACCCAAGGCTCAGTCAACAGGTACTTGGGCTTGGATGGCACCGGCTCGATCTTTTTCCGCAACTGGTTCACGAAGAAACGCAGGTATTCAACCTCGTCGCCATAATCGGGGCCCCAGACCGCCTGCAACAGCTTGCGATGCGGAATGGCCTTATTCGGATTGGCCACCAGCGTTCGCAGCAGATCGAATTCCTTCGGCGTCAGGCGCGCGGACTTGCCGGCGACCACCACCCGGCGCGCCGTGAAATCGATTTCCAGATCTTCGGTGCGGAAGACATTCAGCTCATTCTCCCCGGCTGCCGGGGAACGGCGGAGGGCCGCGCGGATTCGCGCCAGCAGTTCCTGAATGCCGAACGGCTTGCAGACGTAGTCATCAGCGCCGGCATCGAGGGCCTGCACTTTCTCACGCTCTGTGTTGCGCACGGACAGGATAATGATTGGCACTTCGGACGTCTCCCGAATGGCCCGGCAGGTCTCCAGGCCTCCAATCCCAGGCATATTCAGATCCAGCAGAATCAGGTCGGGTTGATCCTGGCGAAGGATATTCAGCGCGTCCTCCCCGGTTTTGGCGTCGATCACCGTGTAGCCCAGATCGGTCAGCGTGGTCCGCATCACGCGGCGCAGCTGAGGTTCGTCGTCGACTACAAGAATGGTTGCGTCGTTCATAGTTCAGTCATTGCTGCGGCATCAGAATGGTGAAACGCGCGCCGCCCTCCGGATCGTTCTCGGCCCAGATTTTTCCGCCATGCGATTCGACAATGGCCTTGGCAATGGCGAGGCCCATCCCCGTGCCCTCGCTCGTGCGCCGGCCCGCTGAGCCGCGGTGATAGCGCTCAAAAATTCGCTCACGCTCTCCTGATTTGATCCCCTTCCCATGATCGCGCACGCTGAAGGAGGCCACTGGCGGATCGCTGCGCGCGTCGATGTGGATGTCGGCCTCCGGAGGAGAGTAGCGCGCCGCGTTCTCGATGAGCTGCTTCAACGCCAGGGGAAAGAGCTCGGCGTCGACATTGACCAGGAACGAGTCGGGCGCATGCACGCGGATGCGGTCGGGATCGGCGCGGCTGCCGAGGATGGCGCGGGCGATGAGGTCGGAGGCTTCACAGGGCGCGCGGTCCAGATTCACCTTCTCGGATTCCACGCGCGCCAGCGTCAGGGCTTCGCTGATCACCCGGTGCAGCCGGTCGGTCTCTTCCTCGATAATGGCGAGCAGTTCGTGGCGGCTTGCTTCGGTGCGGAACTGATGCGTCAGCAGCGTGGTGACGGAGGTTTTGATGGCTGAGAGCGGCGTGTTGAGGTCGTGCGCCAGCCCGTCAAGGAGCGTGGACTTGAGCTGTTCGTTCTTGCGTGAGGCCTCGGCGGCCGCGGCACGATCCAGGGCGTGCAGGCGTTCGTGATTGATCGCCACCAGGGTCGCAATCGAGTCGCGGACTTCCTGCGTGGCGTCTGCACCGCGGATGGCGAGGCTGCCGATCGCCGTGCGACCCAGGCGTACCGGGAGAACCGTCATGGAGCCGTCAAGCTGCGGCTCTTCACTCTCGGCGACTTTGACGAGAGTTTCGCGGCCGGGCCCGCTGCCGGGAGGGATGGCGTAGACCTCATCGCGCGCCCGGTCATAGAAAGCAATCTCATCCAGCCCGAAGATGCGGGAGGCTTCGCGCAGGACGAATTGCACATCGTTGCCTTCCGAAGTGAGGAGTGCGCGGCTGAGGGTATAGAGACGTTCGCTCTCCTGTTTGCGCAGCAGGGCTTCACGGGCACGGCGTTGGGCACGGGCAGAAAGCTGGCTGGTGGTCACCGCGGTCACCAGAAAGGCAAAAAGAGCGACCCAGTTCTGCGGATCGGCGATGGTGAAAGTGAAGATCGGCGGCAGGAAGTAGCGATTGAAGGCCAGGACCGCGATGATCGAGGTGAAGGTGGCCTCGGCCAGACCCCAGCGGGTAGCGACGCCCAGCACCACCAGGAGCATCATGAGCGCGACCGTCGTGGCGTTGGTGTGAACCACCAGGAAGCACACCGCAGTCACCACGGCTACTGCGGCGAGGCAGGCCGCGAATCGCGCATTCCTGCCCGCATGCATCGAAAGCATCTCCGGATATTATGGCGCGGTTAGCGGTGGACGACGGCGCACCTAAGTGACGAAGATCTTCGTTGACAACGACGAGGAACTTCGTCACTATAGCAGCATGGCCGCCAAATCCCCGCGCCCGACGGAAGCCGAACTCAACATTCTGCAAGTCCTGTGGCTACACGGACCCAACACCGTCCGCGACATTCAGCGCATTCTGAACGAAACCAAGCCCACCGGCTACACCACCGCCCTGAAGATGCTGCAGATCATGACCGAAAAGGGCCTCGTCGAGCGTGACGAGTCGGTGCGTCCCCAGATCTACCGCGCGCGCTTCTCGCAGGAACAGACGCAGCGCCGCCTCTTGCGGGACCTGATGCACCGGGCTTTCGGAGGATCGGTCAAGGCGCTGGTATTGCAGGCGCTGGCCACCAAGAAGTCGACTTCCGAGGATCTGGAGGCGATTGAGAAGCTCCTCGACCGTTATGAAGGAGAAGCCAAATGACCACATTTACTATGGCTTTCAGTTTCGCTCTGCTGCGCTTCGTGTGGCAGGGATCGGTAGTGGCAGCGGGGTTGTGGGTGGTCCTGCGGACGCTCCGGTCGCGATCAGCCAACCTTCGCTACGCGATCTGCTGCTCCGCCCTGATTCTGCTGGCGGCATTGCCCCTGGCCACCACCTGGCTTCTCTATCAGCCCCCTTGGACGGCAATCGTGACTCGCGGCGCCAACGAGGTTTCTGTCCCGGTACTGATCGCGACAACGCAGGGAGAGGCGCGGCGCGCCGATTGGCTGGCACTCCTGGAGGCATGGGCAGTTCCGATATGGTCATTCGGGGTGTTGCTTTTCTCCGCCCGCATGGTGTGGGGATGCCGGCAGGTCGCCGTTCTCCGGCGGACCGGACATGCGGTCGAGCGATCGGTGCTCACGCGAATCGAAGCCCTGTCGGCTCGCATGGGTGTAGCGCGACCGGTAAAGGCGCTGATCTCCTTATTTCCAAATGGACCGGGGGTGGTCGGGTGGCTGCGTCCGGTGATCCTGCTGCCGGCATCCGCGCTCACCGGCCTGACGCCGCAGCAACTGGAGGCGGTGCTGGCTCACGAACTGGCCCACATCCGTCGCCACGATTACCTGGTCAACCTCCTGCAGATGGTCATCGAGGCGCTCCTGTTCTATCACCCAGCCGTGTGGTGGGTTTCAAGCCGGATCCGGGAGGAACGCGAATTCTGCTGCGATGACCTGGCCGTCCGGGCGTGCCGGGATGCGGCGGCCTATGCTCGTGCGCTCTCGACCCTCGAACACCTGTGCCCCAGCACACCCGCGCCCGCATTGGCCAGCACGGGCGGTCCCTTGCTGGAGCGGATCCGCCGGATCCTTGGCTCCCCGGTTCGGGAATACGGCCCGTCGCCGCTGTCAGCGATCCTGGCGGTGTCGCTCTCGCTGGCCTGCGTTCTCTTCGGCGCGCGCGTGATGCACGGACAGGCGACGGCGAGCGCGGACGGGGCAGTGCTGGTGACTGGCAAGAACCTCCAGATCGTCTCGCAAACGCCTATCGACTATCCGGCTGCAGCGCGGGCAGCGGGCAAAGAGGGTTTAGTCGTGGTGAGCGTCGAGGTTGACAAAGGCGGCAACGTGGTCAATGCCGAAATTCAGCGCGCCGAGCCTCAGCACTATGCGCCCGCGGAACTGGAAGACGTGGCGCTCGCCTCCGTCCGAAAGTGGCGCTTCGCGCCGGTCCGTCCCACAGAGACCGCGCCGCGTACGGTAGTGATTCTGTTCCAAGCCGACCCGAAGTCAGTGAGAGCTTTCATGACGGCGGGCGACCTCTTGTTCCGTTCCGGCCAGATCGATGACTCACTGCAGAAATACGAGGCTGGCGCGAAGGAACACCCGGAAAGAAGAATCGATTTTCTCAAGCGGCAGATCGAGGTCTACATCCGCAAAGGCGATCAGGCGACGGCCCTGGCGAAGGACGAGGAAATCCTGCGCATCGATCCCAATGATATGGAGGCGCGTGGATTCCGCGCAGCGACTCGGCTCGACGCCGGTCACGTCGATGAAGCCCTCGTCGACCTCAACCCGGTGGTGAAAGCGCTGCCCGGCAATTTCGTCGCGCGCTTCAATCTGGGACGCGCGCTGCTGGAAAAAGGAGACGTGGAGCACGCTCGTGAACAATTTACTGCAGCCCTGCAGTTGCGTCCGGACCTCGCCAACGTTCGCGCGGCGCGCGCACGACTGGAGTTGAAGGAGCGCGATTATCCAGCGGCTCTCCAGGATACAGGCGAACTGATCCGCCTCCACCATGGCAACGAAGCACGCGGCATCATCGAGCAGGTTCTCCAGCAGGATCCCGGGAATGCCGAAGCCCGGGCGCAGCAGAAATTGCTGGGCGGCGGAGATAAGAGCGGCGCCGGGCCTCAAGGTGCACTGCAGCAAAATCACAATAGCCTTGCGGGTCGCTTGGACTTGGCCGAATACCTGGGAGATTCGACCCTCGGCCAGCAGGTCGACGGTCCGTTTCCAGCGGAGCGAAGACGGCCCTCATCATGAAGGCCGCGGCCCTCGACAGTCTGAATGAATTCGATGACGCACGGGCGCTACTGCAAGCGGTGCTTGCGCAGGACCCCGGAAACCGTAAAGCTTTGGCCGAGCAGCGGCGACTGGAACAACGGCAAAAAGCAAGCATGGAACTCGACCGGCTTTGGAGGTAGTCCCCCGGCCGTGATGTAATCGCTGCATGCGATTCGCTCTCTTTCTGTTTGCCGCAACGCTCGCCGCACAAACGCCGGCGAGCGATCTGCGCTGGCTGCCGGCGACAAGTTCCGAGTTCACTGTCGACGGCCTGCCCTGGTTTTCCGAGAACAAGGGGGAACTGATCCGTCTGCCTTTATCGCTCGAGAAGGTGGTGCGGCCGCCGGTATGGAACCTGGCCCAATCTCCCAGCGGGGGGCGCATTCGTTTCCGTACCGACGCGGCATCCGTGGCGGTTCGCCTCGAATATCCCTCGCCGCCCAACATGGCCAATATGCATGCCTTCGGTCAGACGGGCGTCGATCTCTACGCCGACGCGGCCTACATCGCCACGGCCATTGCCGACAAGGACGCCGCGCCGGGCAAGACCTATGAGAAGGTCCTGTTCAGTGGACTGCCGCGCGTGGAACGCGAGATCACGTTGTATCTGCCGCTCTACAAGCCGGTAAAGGTGCTCGGTATCGGCATGTCGGAGGGTCGCATCAGCCACGCACGGCCGTATGCGGTGGCGAAGCCCGTCGTCTTTTACGGGACGTCGATCACCCAGGGCGGCTGCGCCAGCCGGGCGGGAATGAGCTACCAGGCAATTCTGGGTCGGATGCTGAATCTCGATTTCGTGAACCTGGGCTTCTCGGGCAACGGAATGGGGGAGCCGGAAATGGCGCGCGCGGTGGCGCAGGTGGAAGCGTCGGCCTACGTGCTCGACTTCGCCCAGAACAACCGCACCGTCGAGAGCCTGGCCAAGGTGTACGCGCCGTTTCTGGAAACGATCCGCGCCAAGCATCCGGACACGCCGATTGTGGCCGTCACGCCTATTTACAGCACCAGCGAGGCCGTGGGTCGAGGGGAGACGCAACAGATGCGAGACCATATCCGACTGGTGGTGAGCCGTGCGATCGGGGCGGGCGACCGCCATCTCCAAATCGTCGAAGGGACAGATCTGCTAGGGCCCGGCCAGGCCGATGGCCTGGTCGACGGCACCCATCCCAACGATCTCGGATTCGAATACATGGCGACCGGATTGGCCGCGCGGTTGCGCAAAATCTTGGGATTGTAGAGCGCGGACGCTAGAGTCCGTGAGCGGCGTGGGCTTCGTCCAGAAAGATCAGGCCATCGTAGGCTTTGGCCAGGGTTCGCGCGCGCGAGTTGGATTGCGGATCGTCGCGGTTCCACCAGGCGCTGACCTCGAGAAAAGTATGGGACTCGGCGATCCAGCGGCCCAAGGCGCTGGTGGCGGGCACCGAATGCAGATCGAGGAAGAAGACCGGCATACCGGCGGCGCTGAAGACGGAATCGCCATTGGGCTCCTCCGGCTGGGAAATCCTCTGCCTCGCCACGCTTTCGTAATTGCCATTCTGGAAACCGGGCGCCAGCAGTTCGCCGCGGTAACAGGCTAAGCCGGTGACGTAAATCTGCTCGCCGAATTCATCGCGAAGCCAGGACCCGACGCTCCTTTCCGAATCGCTGGATGCGTACCCGACGAGCGCGTTGTGCCCCCACAGCACAATCTTTTCGCCCGGATAGGCGTCCTTGGCCAGCCACTCGATATTGCGCGCCTTCATCTCATTGCCGTATGACGATCCTTTGCCGGTAATGTGGGTAGCGGCGTTCTGGCGGGCTTCCTCGGCGGCCTGGCGGGCATCGCGCCACGCGGTGGAGGAACAGGCGCCGAGCGGGTTGGGCTGAATCAGCGAATCATGCCTCTCATCGAGCAGGCGGACCACGCGTTCCGCCTTTTCCGCGGCCCGGGCGGCAGCATCGTCATAGACGTCCCCCATCCGCGATTCCATCTCGAGCAGCGTGCCGTACTCGGTCTGTGCAGTCACGGCATCGAGCGGCGAGCACTGCTGCAGGTACTCGACCACGCGTGGGATCACGAGGCTGGCAGGGGGGATGCCGAAGGAGGCGAAGCGCAGCGTCGGATGATCGCCCGGTGCCGAGTTGTATTCGCGCATCCACTCCACCACATCCAGAGCTTCCTGCGTATTCCAGGGCCACAGCATTCCGTTCAACATTTCTTGAGGATTGCCTTCCCCGGCCCGGACGTAATTGTCGAGCTTGTTGGCGTCCAGAAAATTGGCGTCGATGGCGAAGATGGTGAACCCCTTCTCCTTGACCAGGAATTCCAGCAGCCGGTGCTTGATTTCGAAAAACTCCCGCACGCCGAAAGTGGCTTCGCCCAGCGCCACGATCCGGGAGTCGCCGACGGCCGTGCCGAAAGGCGCCAGATCGTAGAAAGTGTGCCCAACCTCCATCGTGGCCAGCGGAGCGGCGGTTCGTTTCAGGTCGGCAGCCGCACGCCGCGCCGTCTGCACGTCGGTGGTGGAATCCACCTGGCGCGTGGTGAGCAGGCGATACTCCTGGAGTTTCCACGCCGCGCCGGCGCGTACCCAGGTGTCCCGGCGAGTGTCGACATACGATACCGAACGCGTCCGATTGGCTTCCGAGCGCGCATATTCCACCCGCGCCGTCACCACGACGCCGGCTCCCGAGAACTCGATTGCCGTGATGGCGGTGTGCCGCGCCAGTTCGGTGGCATTCTGGGCCGCGGCCTTCCATTGCTCAATGGCGATACGCAGCGGCTCCTTGAGTTCCCCCTCCCGATACTGAGCGGCGGCGGAAGCGGCGTCATTCAATCGATCCAGATCGGGTTGAAGATAAGCGGAGTCCATCCGCCCGTAGACCTTCTGTATCGTCGCGCGGGTGGCGATGATTTCGGAGTCCGCCACCACCTGGAAGGACACGGCATCAATGCAGACGCGGCCCTTCCCGGACACCAGCACCCCGATTCGAACCGAGGACGTACCGGCGGGCACCTCGCCGGCAATCTCGTACTGCGTCCAGCGCGCGGAGTCGGCCGCATCGATGTGGTCCTCGCCG
>DASRRO010000042.1:0-6127 GCA_035656855.1 Acidobacteriaceae bacterium
GCGATCGAGATAGCCGATGCCCCAGACCGCGGAGTCTCCGACGTTCGTCCCGGAAACGGAAATGTTGTGGGCCAGCAAATACTGGACGACCTCCTTGTAGCTGGCCTTGCTGCGGGAGTTCTTACCGTCGCTGATGACGTAGATGACGCGGCGGCGTCCGCGGGGCTGGCTGGAGAGCTGCTCGGCGGCGTAGAGGATGGCATCGTTGAGCGGGTGGGCTTCCTTCTGCGGGAAGAGAATACCGGAGGCGTTGCCGTGCTGCAGCTCAAGCGTGGGGTCTACCGACTGGCCGTTCACCTGGGGGCCGATGGTGAATGGATCGTCGACAAGAGGCACGCCCGGGCGCTCGCCAGGCTTGTGAGCAATGTTGAGAGCGGCGGTGAGGCGGGGTCCGCCGGCCGCGGTAAAGCTGGTCACGAGCTGGGGCGAGGTGCCGGCGTAGCTGATGACGGACACGGTATCGGCGGGGGTCAACGTGTTGGAGATGACGGAGAAGCTCTGGTTGACCTTCTGCATGATGTCGGAGGGCAGGGTGGCGTCGACAACCAGGGCGATGGAGAGCGGGTAGGCGTCGGTGCTGAAAAAAGCGATGTTCTGCCGGATGCCGTCCTCATAGACGCGGAAACGCCACCAGGGCATTCCGGAAACGAGGGCGCCGTGCTTGTCGCGGACGGTCACCGGAACATCGACGACGGTGAGGTAGGTGCGAAGGGTGAAGGGCGACTGGCTGGGCGATCCCATCTGCGGCGGCTGTTGCTGGGTGCCCGGGGGCGGGGTTTGCTGGGCGGGAGGCGCGGCACCGGCAGTACCCTGACTGACCTTAGGAGCGGGCTGGCCGGCGGCTGCGGCACCGGCGGCATCCTGGTCGAGGGGGGCGCCGGTACCCTTACCCGGAGCCACCTGGCCTCTGAAATCGGGGAGGGACGAAGGCTGGGCCTGAGGGCCGGGGGCATTGGGAACCGTCTGCTGTGCCTGTGCGAGGGCTGCGCCCGGAAGAACTAACGACAGTGCGGCAAGACAGATGGCCCGCATCGAACTCAAACCCCTCATCCGTTCGCGACTCCAACCACTGCGCGGCTTCATGGCGATGTCTCCGGAAGCGACCTGCAGCAGCCTCCACCGGGTTAAGATGCAGCGCCGGGGTGGTGGACATATCCGGCGTATGCTCAAGAGTACCAGAGGCTCGGGCCCCCAGGCCTGTTAACGCCCGATCCGAGCATCCGTCTAAGGAGACATGGTTGTGCGCTGGCTGCGTGTCTGGAGTGTTCCGCTTATCTGCATGGCAGTCACTGTCCCTCTGACGTGGGGACAGGCGGCTCCGTCACCCGATGCGCCGCCGGTAAGCACGGTTCCGGCGGACAATTCCTCGGTAGATACGACGCCGCGTGAGACGCTGCGCGTCCGGTCGAACCTGGTGAGCGAGTATTTCACTGTACGCGACAAGCACAACGCCCTGATCCCTTTTCTAACGAAGAACGACTGCAACGTCTTTGAGGACAAGCAGCCGCAGGCGCTGAAGAGCTTTGTGGCGGAGTCGAATCTGCCGTTGACGCTGGGCATCCTGATCGACACCAGCGGGAGCCAGCAGTACGTTCTGCCCCTGGAACAGCAGTCGGGGTCGGAGTTTCTGAAGCGAATTTTGCGGCCGAAGGATCAGGCGTTCCTGGTCAGTTTTGACGTCGGCGTGAACCTCGAACAGGACTTCACCAACGATCCACGGGAGCTGAATCGGGCAATCAGCAAGGTGCAGATCAACACAGCAGCCGGGGGCGGCTCGGCCGGCGTGCCGGGAATCGGACAGGGACCGGTGCCGACGATCGGCCAGCCCAAGGGGACGCTGCTCTACGACGCGGTCTATGAGGTTTCCAACGACAAGATGCGCGCGCAAACCGGGCGCAAGGCTCTTATCCTGCTGACCGACGGCGAAGATGAAGGAAGCGAAACCAAGCCGAAGGCGGCGATTGCGGCAGCGGAGAACGCGAATGCCATCATTTACGTGATCCTGATTGCAGATCGCGGCTTCTACTTCGGCAGCGGGTATCCCATGGGAGGATACTCGGGCGACATGCAGATGAGACAGCTGACCGAGGCGACCGGCGGCCGGGTCATCAACGTCGGGAATAACGGTAAGAAGCTCGAAGACGCCTTCGATCAGATCGAACAGGAGCTGCGGACGCAGTATGTCGCGCAATACGTGCCGGCGAACAAGCAGATGGACGGCAGCTTCCGCAAGGTAGACGTCTTCTGCAAAGACCAGCAGGATGGGCAGCTGAAGGTGCAGGCGCGCAAGGGGTACTTTGCCGTGGGGGATGAGGAGTAGGGCACGGTTTACGGGTTACGGTCTACGGGATAGGAAGCAAGACCCTAACCCCTGAACTTCTAAACTCTAAAGTCCAAGCAACAACTCTGTTCTTCCTGAACTTCCGCCACTCCTCTGCGGTCACTTCCCACACTTCGCCGGGCAGGCGGCCGGAGACGTAGTGGTGCTCGATGAAGCCGATGAGGCGCATGCCAGTCTTCTCAGAAATGCGGCGCGAGGCGATGTTGGCCACGGCTTTGGGCGCGCGCAGGACCGGGAATCCCAGAACATCAAACCAGTAGTCCGTGACAGCGATAACCGCCTCGGTCATCAGGGCCTGGCCTCGGCACTCGGGAACGATCCAGAATCCGCGATTGTTCGATTCGCCGCGGGATAGGTGGATTCTGCCGATGAGCGCGTCCGGCTCGGTTTTGCGGCGCAGGGTCCAGTGCCATTCGTCGGCGCGTTCCATGGCCGGCAGGGCGTGGTCGCGGATATGGGCCAACGCGGCTCCTTCGGGGAACGGCCAGGGAACGATGGCGTTCAGGTAGCGGACGATCTCCCATTGAGGAAAGACACGCTGGATCGGCTCGGCATCCGCGAGCGCGAGAGGACGCAGGAGGAGCCGTGGAGTTTCTAGGGCGGGAGTCATGCGCAGAACCTGAGGCAGCGGGCAGCGCCATGCTGAAGCGGGCTGCCGCGCCGCGAGAGCCGACTAGTGAATAACCTTGCCCGCACCGGGTTTGACGTCGCCACAGTCGGAGCTGAGGTATTTGGTTTTCACGGTCATGTGCATGGTCATGCCCTGGGGAAAGGCCGCCCCGGTCATTTTGACGTCGACGTGGCCGTGCGCATTCTCCGAGTCGTCGATCAGCATTTCAAAGTGGACGTTGCTGGCGTACCCGCGCTGACCACCGCACGTCTCGTCGAAAGCGATGTGGTGGGCGTCCTGCTGAAAGTTGGATTGATTGCAGTCGGAATCGGGATGACGTTGCTGCATATGCTGGAATTCGCTCTTCCAGGTATCGGGCGTGAGGCAGCCCTGGCTGACATTGGAATTGCCACCATGGGTCATGGCCTGCGCCATGGGGGAATTGGCGGCGACGCCTTCGATGGAGGTATTGGACTCGGACTGCCACAGGCCCATTTTGATGGGCGGCGGTTCGAGGGTCTGGGCGGAGGCGAGGGCGGCGAAGGAACAGAGCAGCGGGAGCGTGGCGATTGTGAGGAAGCGGAGTTTCATGTGGGCATCCTGCGCGCGAGATGCGCTTCGGTGGGGAGCAGTTATAGCACAGCCCAACAGGAGTGGGAAGGGGAGCAAAGGTTAGGGTTGGGGAGGCTGTTGCACGGCGCCGTTGCGCAGTGCCCAGGCCAGAAATCCGGTGGGTGGATGCCGGACTCCGGCAAGGTTGGCGTTGCGGATCGTGGCGATATGCTCCCAGCGGATCCGGCGCAGATCGGCGGCGCGGAAGTCGGCGTTGGAGAGGTCGGCACCCTCGAGGCTGGCCTCTGCCAGGTCAGCGCCGGAGAAATCGCAGTCCTGCAGATTGGCATGGTCGAAGACGACAGCCTCCAGGTTGGCCTGCCGCAGATTGGCAAAGTGGAGATCGGCCCAGGAGAGGTCGGCCCGATGCAGGTCGCTGTCGCGAAGATCGGCGGCGCTGAAGCTGGAACGGGCGAGCCGGGCGCGAGGGACGCGGAGTCCCTGAAGAAATGCGGAGGAGACGTCGACGCCGGTGAGGGGAACGCGATCGGCGTTGAGTTCCTGGAGCGCTTCGATGCGGCCGCCACTGCCACCCTTGCCCTGAGCGGTGTTGATGACCTGCCACGCCTGATAATGACGCTGCATCACGCGGTCGCGCGATTCGCTGAACCAAAAGATGACGCCAATCAGGACCGAGAAGCTGCCGAGGTATTCGAGGACTTCGAGGAAGCTCCAGTTGCTGAGAAGGTAAGCGATCCACTCCCAGACGAAGTCAAAGGCGAGCAGAGGGACCAGCCATCGACGGCGGATGCGGGCCCTGCGCTCGGCCCAGGGAAGAGGCCGGTTCCGCGCATGGTGCAGGATCATGGCGGTGCTCCTGACGGACGGCAGACGGCGAGTGGGGCTATTCTACGCCGGCTTTTTTGCCGACATGAGCGGAAGCAGCGCTGCGCCGACGATGCCGGCGTCATTGAGTTGTGCAGGCGCGATGTGGGTTTTGCCCTTCTCGTAGACGGCGGAGTCCTTTGGCATGGACATGCGGTAGACATAGCTGCCTTCGCGGACGGTGGCGAACATCTTCGGCGCGAAGAGGGGAAAGGCGGCGGCGGCGCCTCCGCCGAGGACGTAGAGGGGCAGATCGAGGGCGTTGATGAGGTGGGAGAGGGAGAGTCCGAGGGCGTAGCCGACCTCGTCGAAGACCTGAAGGGCTCGGCGGTCGCCGCCAGCGGCGAGCTGGGCGACGGCAGAAGCAGACAGAGGTGCAGCGACGCCGTTGCCGGCAGAATCCGGAATGCCGAGGGCTTTGGCGCGGCGAACGATGCCAGTCGCCGACGCGTAGAGTTCCAGGCAGCCCCGCGCACCGCAGGGGCAGGGAGGCCCGTCGGGAATGATGGGGCCGTGGCCGGATTCGCCGGCAGCGCCCTGCAGGCCCTGCCAGATGCGCCCGTCGAGGATGATGCCGCAACCGACGCCGGTGCCCAGGGTGAGCATGCAGAGGGAATCGACAGCGAAGGCTTTGCCGGCGCCGAGGAGGAATTCGCCGTAGGCAGCGAGATTCGCGTCGGAGTTAACCTGGACGGGGAGATGGACGCGGCGCTCGAGTTCGGTGCGGAGGTTGAGGCCGTCGAAGCCGGGGAGGTTGGGCGGATGGTGCAGCACGCCGAGCGGTAGTTCAAGGGGACCGGGGCTGCCGACGCCAATACCGAGCGGCTCCGCACCGCCGCGCCTGTCTACCAGAATCCGGATGGCGGCAGCCATGTCGTCGAGAACGGCGTGGGGGCCGTCAGCGAGCCGGGTGGAAAGGCTGACGGTATCGAGCCGTTCACCTTCCGGAGTGACGGCCGCAATGCGCAGGTTGGTGCCGCCGAGATCGATGCCGATGGAATAGGAACTCATGAGCAATAACGGTCCCATCATACGCGAGGCGCCGCGCACCAAAATGTTACAGGCGCCGTTCCCGGCGGAGCGGGCGGCAGGGGAATCGCATATGATGGACCCGGGCAAAGGCGGCGGCCCTTCCGCCGCATTCAACGGATAACCAGTCCTACGGGAACGAACCCACAAATCAGGAACGACTCAGCCAATTCCACCAAGGAGAGAAGTATGCAACGAACGGCGAGCGCCGTGTGGCGCGGAGGTCTGAAAGATGGCAAAGGAACGATTTCGAGCCAGAGTGGCGTATTAAAAGATACGCAATATTCATTTGGAACGCGCTTTGAAAATGGTGTCGGGACGAACCCCGAGGAGCTGATTGCGGCGGCGCATGCTGGGTGTTTCACCATGGCGTTGAGCGCACAGCTGGGGAATGCGAACCTGACGCCGGAGTCGCTGGAAACAACCGCCGATGCGAAGTTCGAGAAGACCGATGAAGGCTTCACGATCACGGCGATCCATCTGACGACCCGGGCGAAGGTACCGGGCGCCACAGCTTCGAGCTTCGAGACGGCGGCGAACAACGCCAAAAACGGCTGCCCCATCTCGCGGTTGTTCAAAGGGAATACCCAAATCACGCTGGACGCCAAGCTGGTGTAATCTCGGATCGATGACAGCGGCCGCCGCGAACAGGGCACGATTCTTTGAAGGAGTTCGCTCCATGAAGATCTGCGGCGCCGCTGCCTTGATAG
>DASRRO010000043.1:0-67926 GCA_035656855.1 Acidobacteriaceae bacterium
GCGCGCAATCATACTATCCGCTTCGCCTCGACGATCCGGCAGCTGTTTACCTCACGAGCGATCGCTTTCCGGTGCATGCGAACGGAAGGGACGACGACAGCGCGGCGATTCAGGCGGCGATTGACGCGGCGGAAACGGCGCACGGCGAAGGCATCGTGTTCGTGCCGGAGGGGCGCTACCGGATCACGCACACCATCTACGTTTGGCCGGGGATCCGGATCATAGGATACGGCGTGCGGCGGCCGACGTTCCTGCTGGGGGACCACACGCCGGGATATCAGAACGATCTCGGTTACATGTTCTTCTTCGCAGGCGACCGGCCGGGGAGCCGCTTCGCCTGGCATGGCGGCCGCGAGAGGCCTCGGCCCGCGACCGAAGGGACGGTACCGCCGAACAGCACGGTGCCTGACGCGAACCCGGGGACGTTTTACTCCGCCATGAGCAATGTCAATTTCGAGATGGGGGCGGGGAATCCGGGCGCGGTAGCGATTCGCTTTCATGTAGCCCAGCACTGCTACCTCGCCCACATCGATTTTCATATCAACTCGGGATTGGCGGCGCTGAAGGATATCGGCAACGAGGCCGAAGACCTGCATTTCTACGGCGGAGACTACGGCATTGTGACGGGCAAACCGGCGCCGGGGTGGCAGTTCACGCTGCTGGACTCGACCTTCGAGGGGCAACGGATTGCGGCGATCCGCGAACACGAGGCCGGACTGACGCTGGTGCACGATGCTTTTCGCAACGTGCCGCAGGCGATTTCCATCGATCCCGATTATGCGGAGGAGTTGTGGGTGGAGAACGCGCGCTTTGAAAACATTACAGGGCCCGCGATCACGATCAGCAACGAGAAGAATCCGCGGACGGAGATCAACCTGGAGCGGATCGCGTGCCACGATGTGAAGACTTTTGCTTTGCTGCGCGAAAGCGGACGCACCCTCGCGGGGCCGGCGGAGACGTATGAAGTGCGATCGTTTTCGCATGGGCTGACCATGAGGGGCCCGGGCGACTGGGGTGAGATTGGGACCCGTTTCGATGCGGAGCCCGTCGATCGTCTGGCTGACTTTGGCCCCAATGCGATTGCGGCGCTCCCTCCGGCGAGTACGTGGGTGAACCTGCGTTCGCTGGGGGCGAAGGGCGACGGCGTGACCGACGACACGGCGGCGATCCGCAAGGCAATTGCCGAGCACCGGGTGCTGTACGTGCCAATGGGGCGCTATGTGGTGAGCGACACGCTGCAGCTTCGTCCGGATACGGTGCTGATTGGGTTGCATCCGAGCCGTACGCAGTTCGATCTGCTGGACGGCACCGCCGGATTCCAGGGGCCGGGTGCGCCGCGGCCGCTGCTGGAGACGCCACGCGGCGGGCAAAACATCGTGAGCGGTATTGGGCTTTCGACGGGAGGTATCAACAGCCGGGCGGTGGGCGCATTGTGGAAAGCCGGCGTCGACTCGCTGATGGACGATGTACGCTTTCTCGGGGGGCACGGAACCAACGCGCCGGATGGGACGCGGATGAATCCGTATAACAACACGCATACAGCGGACCCGGATATCCGGCGGCAGTGGGACGCGCAATACCCGAGTTTGTGGGTGACGGATGGCGGCGGAGGAACGTTCGCCGACATTTGGACGCCGAGCACCTTTGCGCAGGCGGGGCTGTACATTTCTGACACCGATACGCCAGGACACGTGTATGAGCTATCGAGCGAGCACCATGTGCGCAACGAGGTGAAGATCGAGCGGGCGCGGAACTGGGAGATCGTGGCATTGCAGACGGAAGAGGAACGCGGGGAAGGTCCGTTCGCGCTGCCCCTGTCGATTGCACAGTCGTCGAATATCACGGTGGCCAACTATCACGGCTATCGCGTAGTCAGCAGCTACGAACCGTTTCCGTATGCGATCCGAGTGTCGTTGTCTGAAGGAATCCATTTCCGCAACATTCACGTGGACAGCGACAGCAAAGCAGCGTTCGACAACTCGGTGTTCGATGCCACCCACCATGCGGAAGTCCGGGCGTGGGAGTTTGCGTCGCTGGACGTACCCGGAGAGGCGGCTCCGCAGCAGGAGAGCGAGGCGCCGGCGGTGCTTCCAGCCGGCGCGCAGGTGAAGCGCCTGGCCACGGGGTTCTTCAATATTTCGGGAGCGGCGGTGGACGCGGCAGGTGGTCTGTATTTTGTGGATGCGCACTGGCAGCGCATCTATCGATGGTGGCCGGAGCATCAGGAGGCGGTGATCGTGCGGGATAATCCGCTCGATCCGGTGAACCTTGCCTTCGACAAGGCGGGCGATCTGCTGGTGGTTTCCTACGGAGGTAAGGGGATCGTGTACAGTTTTCGGCCGGATGCGCCGGCAGATGAGGTAACGATGCTGGCGGCGGAGCCGGCGGAGGCGCGGCCCGGGATGACGGCTGTGCTGCCGCTCGACGTTTGGGCAAAGCGCAATCTCTCCGCGGAAACGCAGTGGCAATATGTTTCTCCCGACGGCAGCGTATTTCTGCCGGCGGGGGATGATTTTGCGCAGGGAGAGTTGTATTACGGCACCAAGATGGCCAGCGTTCTGCGGGCATTCGGCCTGGGCAAAGCGGTTGGAGGGCATCCGTTCTACATCAGCGACGAGTCGGACGAGAAGACTTTCCGGGTGACGGTAACGCCGGCTGGTGCTATTGATAAGGTCGATTTGTTTGCGGAACGAGGCGGCGAAAGCGTGGTGCAGGACACGGGCGGCAACGTCTATATCGCGGCAGGGCAAATTCTGATCTACCGCCAGGATGGACGGCTGCAGGGACGGATCGATGTGCCGGAGCGGCCCATCGATCTGATCTTTGGTGGCCCGGATCGGCGAACGCTCTATATCCTGACACACCACTCGCTGTATGCAGTCAGCACACAGGCGCCGGGGCTATAGGCGGGTGTTCCCTGGCCGCGCCTGGCGCGATGCAGGCGGAGCTGGAGCAAAAATCGTATTGCATTGCGGCGACCTGAAGGTATGCTGCTGGGATGAACAGGAGCAGAAATGGAGCCGGGCGGCCCGCAGGGCAGGTGACGCTGAAGGCTCTGGCGGAGCATCTGAAGCTCGATCCGGCGACGGTTTCGGTGGTCCTGAACGACGTGCCCGGCCGCTCCATCCCGGAGGTGACGCGGGAACGCATTCGCGCGGCGGCCAAGAAACTGAATTATCAGCCGAGTTTTGTGGCGCGCTCGCTGCGCAATCGGCGATCGATGACCATCGGGATTCTGGTGCCGGTGGTGGCGGATGGCTATCACGCGGAAGTGATGAGCGGGATCGGGGATTATCTGCTGGACGAGAATTATTTCTACTTCATCGCCCACCATCGACATCGCGCGGACCTGATCGAGCGCTATGCGCAGATGCTGGTCAGCCGTGGAACGGAAGGGATTATTGCCGTCGATACGCACATGGATCACGCGCTGGCGGTGCCGCTGGTTGCGATAGCAGGACACCAGAAGATCAACGGCATTACCAACGTCGCGCTGGATCACAATCGGGCAGCAGAGCTGACCCTCCGCCACCTCTACGATCACGGACACCGCGAAATTGCCTTTATGCACGGGCAGCCCTTCAGCTCCGATTCCGATGCGCGCTGGAGTGCGCTGACCCGGGTAGCGCGCGACCTGGGCCTGATAGTGCGGCCGGAACTGACGGCTCTGCTGATCCGCGATCAGACTTCACCCGAACTGGGCTACCCGGTGGTCCAGCAGCTGTTGGCCTTCCATCGCCGGTTTACAGCAATGGTGTGTTTTAACGACGTGGCGGCGATGGGCGCGATCCGCGCGCTGCACGATGCCCAGTTGCGGGTACCGCAGGATGTTTCGGTGGTCGGCTTCGACGACATTCCGCAGGCAGCGTTTCAGACGCCCAGCCTGACCACGATCCGTCAGCCGCTGCATGAAATGGGAAAAACGGCGGCGCATCTGTTGCTCGAACACCTGCGCTCTCGGAAGGCTATGCCCGCCGTGGTGCATGTGGAGCCGGAACTAATGGTTCGAGAATCGACAGGAGCGTCGCGCGCGCAGGCGGGCCGTCGCAGCCCATCGGGTAGCGGTAAACGCTATGTCCGGCGTTAAGCACCAGGGGGCCGGGCCAGGGCCACCGCATCCCGCGACTGCGTGGCTCTATGCGGGATTTCTCTTTACCGGCTCGCTGACAGTGTTGCTGGGATTGCTGCTGCCGCGAATTGCGACACGCCATCATCTGACCGACAGCGAATCGGGCGTACTGCTGCTGATTCAGTTTGCGACATGTGCCAGCGGGGCGCTGCTGGTGCGGCGTCATTTCGAGCGGACGCTGATGCGGGGATTCGCCCTGATAACCGCAGGCGCCGGGATGCTGATGTTGCGACCCGAGACGTGGGCAGCGCTCGGGATCGGTGTGGGAGGCCTCGGCCTGGGAATGGCCATGACCTCGACCAGCATGCTGGTGGGGCGGATCTTTCCCGCATCACGCGGTTCGGCGCTCTCTCTGCTCAATCTCTGCTGGAGCATCGGAGCCTTCGTCTGTCCGGTGGTGGTAGCCCGCCTCCCTGCCAGCTTTTCGCTGGTCGACGTATGCGCTCCCGTGGCTGCGCTTAGCGCTGGATTTGTGGTGCTGTTGTGGCCGAGCCGGATGGCTACTTCCGCCGCGCAACAGGTGCCGGCGGATGACACCCATCCATCGCGACGCGGGGTCATCGTACTGTTTGCTGTGATTGGGTTTCTCTACGTTGGCACGGAATCCGCGCTGGGCGCGTGGATGAGTACCTACGCCTCCCGCGCTGTTGCCTGGAACTTTACGCGCAGCAATCTGGCCGCCGCCTGTTTCTGGGGGGCGCTGCTGCTGGGCAGGGCTCTGGCTCCGGCGGCGTTGCGGATGGTGAGCGAAGTGCGGCTCTATCCGGGCCTGATCGCGGGGGCCTCGGTTGGCATCGTGCTGCTGTTGGAAGCGCACAGTCCCTGGGTTCTGCTGGCAGGCGCCTGTTGCGCTGGACTGGCGCTGGCGCCAGTCTTTCCGCTGACGATCTCGCTGTTTCTCGCTCGGGCGGGCGAGACCAGGAACGCGGGATGGGTATTTGCTATCGCCGGATTTGGCGCCGCTGTGATGCCGTGGATGACCGGGGTAGTCTCCTCGGACACGCATTCGCTGCGCACGGGACTGATGGTGACGCTGGCGGCGGATCTGGCGATGCTGCTGGTGGCCCTGTTGACCATCCCATCGCCATGGACCGCTCGGCCGCGGGGAGTGCCTGCGCGTGCCCAGGGATGCGAGCCGCCGGCAAATGCCTGAACCGCAGCGGCCGGAGTGAGACCTACCAAACGAGCGTCGTGATGGAGTCCGGAGGGAGCGTGATCGTCAGCGCCTGATCGCGGAGCGCGCACTGCACCGGTTGCTCCTCACCTCGATTGGTAAGAATCAGAACATGCGATCCGTCGGGATTCTCGGCGGCCACGTGATCAATGTTCTCCAGTTCTCCCCATGAGGCAACGATGCGGGCGCCGCGCTGGATCACCTTCGAGTAATGCGCAAAAGCGTGAAACTGGCCGCTGCGTGTCACTTCGTGGGTTTTGGAGTTCAGAGTGACCACGCCTCCGCAGGAGAAGGGACCGATATCGGGGCGGCCGTTTTCGTCAAGGACCAGGTTCCAACTGACAATGCACCGAGCCCAGTTGCGGAGAATTCCGGTGAAGGTGCTGGACCAGTGCGCCCAATCGGTCGCATAGTCGGGTTGCCGGATATCCGGGCCGCCTTCGGTCCAGTAGGCATTCTTCGCCGGGAAGAGGTCGTGTACGCGGGTCATAGTTGAGGGTGAGCCGAAGTAGCCATGCCAGGCCACGCCGTCCACGCAGCGATAGAGGTCGGGGTCGCTGAGTTCGTCGACGGCGCGGCCCCAGAGATTGTAATTGTGATCGATGATCCAGATTTTCGTATCGAGCGAGACATGCTTCAGCGCGGGACCCAGGTGATCCTTCACGAAATTGATTTCGTACTCCTGGCCCCACAACGCCTGGGGCATGCGTCCGTCCTGATCGGTGTCGACCTCATTCTGCACGGTGACCGCCTGCACCGGAACACCCTCAGCCGCGTAGCCCTGGAGGAACTTCACGAAATATTGAGCGTAAGCCGGGAAATAGCGGCTGCGCATGGATCCACCGAGCAGGGAACCACCGGCCTTCATCCAGCCCGGAGGACTCCAGGGTGAGGAGAAGTAGAAGAGGGCGGGATTCACCTGACGCGCGGCGCGCAGCAGGGGCAGGATGCAGGCGCGGTCATGCGCGATGCTGAAATGCGTGAGGTCGGGGTCGGGCTCCGGCGTGTCGTCGTAACTGTAAGGGTTTAGTGAGTAGTCGCTGGATCCGATCGTGGTCCGGGCCACGGAAAAGCGCAGGCCCGAATCGCCGAAACACTCTTCGAGGATGGCCGAACGTCGCGCGGGATCCAGTTGTTCCAGCAGGTAGCAGGAGGCCTCGGTGAGCGCCGCGCCGAAGCCCAGCACCTGCTGGTAGCGTTGATCCGGGTCGAGGCAAATGCACATCGCCGATAACGGCACATGGGTCTGCCAGGAGGGGGCATCGACGGCCTCAAAGCGCTGCTGGCCTGCGGTGCGCCAGGCTCGAACCTTAGCGGGCTCCGGGGGGGCAACGCCAAATGCGCGCAGCGGGCCGGACGCGGCCGAGGTAGCGGCCAGGGCGGAAAGCTTCAGAAACGAACGCCGATCAGTCGGTTGCATTTTTCCCCTTTAGGATGATCACCATCGATGCAGCGCGAATGCGAAGACAAAGGTTTGTCTTCGATCCTACACAAAACTTTTTCCTTGACAACTTCATTCCCGACTTGATTTCATGTTGCGCAGTCCAGAGGTAACAGGTCCACCGGGACTGGAAACAATCGGTTGTCTTAGGGGCGGGAGGCTCGCGGAGAGCCCCCGGCCGGCTTTGATCCGGCAGGGTAAGGGCCATCGATGTGGCAGCCGGGCATGTAATAAAGACAGGGACTGCGGTTTGACAATGCGCTTGCACGCGGAGTAGCGTCGGAAACCGATTGCAGAAGATTGATTTCTCACTTTTCGCAACTGGCAGCTCGTCGCCCGGTTGCATTTTTGGAGGCAGGCATGTGGAAAACGATTCGGTATGTGATCATCGTCGGAATGCTCACCAGTGCGGTGGGCTTTGCGCAAAACACCAACTCCGGTGACCTGCGCGGCACGGTAACCGATCCTACCGGGGCAATCGTGCCGGGCGCGACCGTGACAGTGCAGGATGTTGACAAGGGTGTAAGCCATACCTACACCACGGATGGCGCCGGGCTTTACGATACCGGCTCCATCGTTCCGGATCACTACCTGATCACGTTCTCCATGCAGGGATTCCAAACCTACGTGCGCGGGCCCATCACCCTCCAGGTTGGCACCGAGACGGTGAACGCCCAGCTAAAGGTTGGATCGGCCGAACAGAAGGTGATCGTGCACACCGATATTCCGCTGCTGACGACGGAATCGGGTGCGCAGGAAGCAACTCTCAGCTCGGAGACGATGTCACAGCTTCCGCAGATTGGCGCCGACTGGGAGAACTTCGTGATCCTGCTGCCGGGCGCGTCCGGCGCTCCGGAGAACTCCAACAATGCTCTAAACCCGGGGCAGGTCGCCTCGATCAACGGCAATCTGCCTTTCGAGAGCATGTTGGCTGATGGTGCAACGACAACCCTGCCCATGAGCCAGAATTCCGACGTGACTGTGTTTGAGACGACCGCCGAGGTGAAGGTGAGCGATACCGCCTTCTCTGCGCAATATGGCGTCGGCGACATCATCTACAACCAGATCACCAAGGGCGGAAGCGATCGGTTCCACGGAGCCGGCTACGAATATTTCGAAAACAACGCACTGGATGCGGCGCCCTATGCCTTCGGTACGCCGTTCACGGTGCCGCCTCTGCATTACAACAATTTCGGCGGAGCGATCGGTGGTCCCGTTCTGCCCCACAAGATGTTCTTTTACTTCGACTATGACCGGACCATCGATAACGGCGGTTCGTCCATCGGCTTCATCACGGTTCCCACCCCAGCCATGGAGAGCGGCGACTTCTCCGCTGCGGGGCTTCCCACCCTGTACGACCCGACTACGCAGACCATCCAGTCTACCGGCACCTACACCTATTCCGGCTCGCAGTATCCGGGCGGTGCGCTGACTGTGTCGTGTCCCTGCGTTGTCCGCAAGTCGTTTGCCTCGGAATACGGAGACGGCAACAAGATTCCCAGCGGCATGCTCGATGCCGTGGCGCAGAAGATTCAGGGCTACTTTCCGAAAGCCAATACTGCCGGACAAGTCACTTCAGGGGTTGCGGAGAACAATTTCACCTACAATACGCCGAGTGAAAATCCCTACATCAAATACTTTGGCAGGCTGGACTGGGACATTACCCCGAGCAACCGCCTCACAATGTCCGAGACGGAGAGCGATAATCCGGCGACCTATCTGGGGCCTGTCTGCCCATTCAACTGCCAGAACGGCGATGTGAGCCGCGATAACGCCCAGGTCTCCGATGTCTGGACGTTCAGTTCGCATCTGATCAACGAAGCGCGATTCGGTTTTACCGATCAGTTGAACTTCTTCACGCCGTTTACCATTAACCAGGGTTACCCGGCCAAAATCGGCTGGCAGTTCGCCAAAGCGGATAACTTTCCGAACCTGACGTTTAACAACTTCTACGGAATCGGCTCATCATCAAACGCCGTCTATAAGGAGTTCGTCTTCGACCCCTCCGACGTGGTGACTCTGATCCACGGACGGCACGTGCTGCACTTCGGGGGCGAGTTCCTGATTAACCGCGCCGATTCCACTGCGTGGGGCAATATCAACGCCGGCAGCATGACGTATAACGGCGACTATTCCTCTGCTGGCGGCGCGAACACCGCGGCGTACGACGGGCTTGATTATGCCGATTTTCTGCTTGGGCAAACGCAAAGCTGGAGCGCAGGGGTCACCCCGGAGTGGGGCGGAAGATGGAAGACGCCACAGATGTTTTTCCAGGATGACTGGAAGCTGCATCCAAACCTGACGATCAACCTTGGCCTGCGCTACGAGATCGAAACCGGGTGGTCTGAGGTCAAGGGTAACGAAACGGTCTTCGATCCCACGGTCATCAACCCCGCCAATAACCAGCCCGGCGCTATGTGGTATGGCTTCAGCCATGCTAATGGACGCACATCGCTCCAGGCTGCCAAATACAACATCGTGCTGCCACGCGTTGGATTCAGCTGGGCGGTTATGCCCAATACTGTGGTCCGCGGCGGCTTTGGTATCTATGCGTCTACCTGGAGCGACGATACCTACGGGGGAGGCATGGGCAATGCCTTCGGCAGCAGCGGGAACTTTAACGACACGACCAACGGTCTCTGTCCGGTGGTGCAGCTGAGCGGCACCGGCACCGATCCGGACACAACCGATCCCGGGTGCGGCGTAGGCGCTTACAACTCAAGCACCGTCAACGCCAGATATCTTACGGCCCCGACTACCCCAGATGCTCTGAACGGGCAAAGCGTGACCTATAACCAGTACCACACACCGGTGCCGACGAATTATCAGTGGAGCCTCGGGGTGCAGAGAGAAATGGGCACTAACTATGTTGCTGAGGTTGACTATGTAGGCAATCATGGCGACAACCTGAATTTCCCGGTGGATATCGATCAGGTCCCTGAGAACAAGCTGGGCCCCAACGATGTAGCCGACGAACCCTATCCGCTGTTCCAGCAGGCCAATGGAAGCACCAACAACGCGATTTCCAACTACAACGCCTTGCAGGCTCAGGTAACCAAGCGGATGACTCAGGGCCTGGAGTTCAATGCGAACTACACCTGGTCCCACTTCCTGGACGATCAGGATTCCTCAGGATGGGGTAGCCGTGGTGGCTGGCAAAACTACCAAAACGCTTTCGACCCTTCGCAAAACTACAGCAACTCCAACTTCGATATCCGGAATATGTTCAAAGGGCAGGCTATCTACATGCTTCCCTTTGGTCGAGGACGGCAATTCCTGAATAGCAACCTTCTGCTCGATGAAATCGTCGGTGGCTGGCAGACTTCGGCGACATTCATGGTTCAGGGCGGGAACCCGATCACCATCACCACCGGGGGCAACAATTCATCCAACAACCAGTCCGGATCCTATACGCAGTATGCGAACCTCGTTGGCAACATCAAGTTGGCCGGCAGCACCAAGCAACGGCTGAAGGAGTGGTACAACCTTTCGGCTTTGTCTGTGCCTGATTCCTTCACTTACGGAGACTTCCGCAGGAACATCGTCTACGGCCCGGGTCTCTCTGATGTCAATTTCTCTCTGGGCAAAGTCTTCGATCTGTGGCCCGACCGTGGCATCCAGTTCCAGATTCGCGGCGCTGCAACCAACGTGCTCAACCATCCCAGCTTTGCGCAACCCGGGAATAATGCCATTGGCTCCGGGGAGTCTGCGCAGATCACCGGTGTGAACGTCGCCGGTCGAACCATGGCGCTGTATGGCCGCATTTCGTTCTAAGTGTGGCCTCCTGTACTTTGGAAAGGACGGCGTTCGCGCCGTTCTTTCCGCTTTTGATGGGTGCACGCCCGGTCCGGATATGATGAAGCTGCCATGTCTCCGAAAGCTGCATTGCTGAGCCTTGTTTTCCTTCCGGTGTTGACTGTTTCACTGGCCGGTCAGTCGGACACCCAGGGACAGATTGAACTGCACAGTCGTCAGGCGCAGCAGTATTTGAGCGCTCACCGTCCTGACCTGGCCATTCCGGAACTCGAAAAGGTTGTGGCGCTCGATCCCGGGAATGTCGATGCCCGAGCCAATCTTGGCGTCCTGTTGTTTTTTCGCGGAGACGCACGGGGTGCGATGCCTCAGTTACGCGCCGCTTTAGCCATAAAACCAGATTTGTGGCGGTTGCGGGGGCTTTTGGGGCTGGCCGAGGGCCAGTTGCACGACAGCCGTTCCAGCCGCTCCGATCTGGAGGCCGCATTTCCGCATATTGCCGACGAGAAGTTTCAGCTTGATGTTGGCAAAGCGCTGGTTGACGATTACACCTCGACCGGCGATCTGGATAAGGCGGCTGTGATAGTGTCCAGCCTGCTGGCGAACCGACCGACAGATGCCACGCTGCTGTATCTTGCCTATCGGATCAATACAGATCTCGCCGACCAGGCGATGCTAACTCTGGCTCTTACCGCTCCCGATAGTGCGGAGATGCATCAGGTGATGGCCCGCGAGCTGGCGCGGCATGGCGACGACACCCCGGCAATCGCGAATTATCGCGAGGCCATCAAGCTCGACCCGAAACTGCCTGGTGTGCACTTTGAACTGGGGGAACTGCTCGATCATTCCTCCGACGAGACACTGAAGGCGGGGGCTCAGGCGGAGTTTGAGGCCGCGCTGGCCGTGAATCCGCGCGACGAAAAGGCGGAGCTGGCGCTGGGCATGACTTTGGAGAAGAAGGGGGACTTGAAGACCGCGCTGGCTGCTGATACCCGAGCCCTCGAGCTTAATCCTAACGATACCGACGCCTGCACCGAGTCAGGCAAGGTTCTTGTTGAAATGAGCCGGAAGGAGCAGGCGCAGAAGATGTTCGAACGTGCGATCGGGATTGACCCTTCCAACTATGTGGCCCACTACCGCCTGGCTGCGCTCTACCGTCAGCAAGGTAAGACGGAAGAGGCGAAAGAGCAGGTAGCCGATTATCTGAAGTACAAAGAGGGGAAGGACAAGCTGGAAAAGATATTCCAAAACATGCGTGTCGCATCCGGCCAACATCCCGACAATGACGACCCGCCCGCAGTTCGGTGATGCCTCGGATCGAAGTGCGCGGATGGAGGGTGAGCGCGGCTGCGCTGATTGCGATCGCGTCGATTGCATTTGTGGCGCGAGGTATTACCCCGAAGAAAACATCCGAACGAGGCTCATCTCGGGCCGATGTACGTGGAGAGTATCTGCCGGAAATGGTGGATATCACGGCCTCCACAGGGATCCATTTCGACCATCTGTCGGCGCCGGAAAAGAAATTTGTAGTCGAGTCAATGAGCGGCGGCGTTGCCCTCATCGATTACGACAACGACGGCTATCCGGATATCTACTTCACGAACGCGCCCAGTGTGGACATGGCGCTGGCCGGTCGCAGGGCGAAGAGCGCGCTGTATCACAACAATCGTGACGGCACGTTCACTGATGTCACGGACAAGGCTGGTGTGGGGTATCCGTGCTGGGCGATGGGCGCCGTGGTGGGGGACTTTAACAATGATGGCTGGCCCGATCTGCTGATCACGTGCTTTGGCGGTGTTGTCCTCTACCGTAACAACGGCAACGGAACCTTTACTGACGTGACGGTGCAGGCGGGGCTGGGCGGCGACCACGGGTGGGCGACGGGGGCTGCGTTCGGCGACTATAACGGAGATGGCTGGGCCGATCTGTTTGTGTCGCGCTATGTAGCCCTTGATTTGCGCGACCTGCCCGCTTTTGGCTCGATGAAGACCTGCCAGTACCATGGCATTGCCGTACAGTGCGGCCCACGCGGCCTCAAGGGTTCACCTGATTCGCTTTACCACAACAACGGCGACGGTACCTTTAGTGATGTATCGAAGCAGGCCGGGGTCGATGATCCGCAGAAACGATTTGGCCTCACCGCCGTGTGGTCTGACTTCAATGGGGATGGGCTCCTCGACCTCTTTGTCGCCAATGATGGCGAGCCGAACTATCTGTATCGCAACGATGGCCACGGGCACTTTACCGACGTTGCTCTGGATGCCGGTGTGGCGGTTGACGCAGACGGCGCGGAACAAGCCAACATGGGTCTGGCGGTCAGCGATTACGCGCACACCGGTCGTTTCTCGCTTCTGATTTCTCATTTCAGCGAAGAGTATGCAACCCTGTTCCGGAACGATGGTGGGATGGCTTTCAGCGATGTTTCCGAAGCGGCCGGCATCGCGCACGCCACGGTTCCATATGTCGGATGGGGAGACGCCTTCTTCGACCGGCAGAATTGCGGATGGCCCGATCTGATCATTGTGAACGGTCACGTGTATCCGCAGGTAGACAGCAAAGATATCGGCACACGTTATCGTGAGCCCAAGCTCCTCTTTCTCAACAAGCGCGACGGATCTTTCCGCAACATCAGCGACCAGGCAGGATCGGCGCTGGCGTTGCCGCAAGTGAGCCGCGGGCTCGCCGTAGGTGATCTGTTCAACGACGGCCGCCAGGAGGTTGTGATTGAAAACCTCGAAGGCGAGCCGATGATCCTCCGCCCCGAAGGGGGTCCGGAGAATCAATGGATCAGCTTCAGGCTGATCGGCACAAAGAGCAATCGCCTTGCGCTGAATGCCCGTGTGAGAGTCACGGCCGGCGATCTCGTTCAGGAAGATGAAGTTCGCAGCGGAGGCAGTTATCTTTCTCAGAACGACCTGCGTCTGCACTTCGGTCTCGGCAACCACGAGCACATCGACAAAGCGGAGATTGTGTGGCCATCGGGAACCGTTGAGGTACTGTCGCAGCTGGCGCCGAATCGCTTTTACACAGTGCGAGAAGGGCAGGGAATTGTTGCTGCGAAAACGCCGGTTCGTCGCGGCCGCGCACAGACTGAACGTCAGTGAGTTGTGCAACCATAAAGCTTCAGGAGTGAAGAATGCGATCAACCATATTCTGTCTGCTCTCGTCGCTGGCACTGCTGGCTGGTTTCCCGGTTAGCGCGCAGCAGCGGCATGATGTCGGCGTTTGGCTTACCACTCCCAATCGCAAATCGCTGTTTGCGGAGCAAGCCACACCGCTGCACTTCGGGAAGCCGGCAGTTACGGCTCCGGTAATCGAGGTCGACGACCATCACAAATTCCAAAAGATGGACGGCTTCGGCCTGGCTCTGACGGGCGGAAGCGCTCAACTCCTGATGCACATGGACGAGCCGCAACGAGCGCAGCTTCTTCGTGAGCTGTTCGGTACTGGCGACGGGGATATCGGAGTGAGCTATCTGCGGGTGAGCATTGGTTCCTCTGACATGAACGATCACGCCTTCACCTACGACGATTTGCCCGGCGGCGAAACGGATGTCGATCTGCAACATTTCGATCTCGGTCCGGACAAGAGCACCGTGGTACCGGCTCTCAAGGAAATTCTTGCGATCAACCCGTCGATCACAATATTGGGCTCCCCGTGGTCTGCGCCTGCGTGGATGAAAACGAACGGCGATCTCAAAGGCGGAAGCCTGAAGCCGGATTACTACGGCACCTATGCTCGGTATCTCGTGAAATATATAGAGGCAATGAAGTCGAACGGGATTACGATCGACGCGGTTACTCCACAAAACGAGCCATTGAACCCGGATAATACGCCGAGCATGGTGATGCTTGCCGAACAGGAAGATCGGTTTATCCGGCAGTCGCTGGGACCGGAATTTCAGCAGGCCGGTATCCGAACAAAGATTGTCGTCTATGACCATAACTGCGATCGTCCGGATTACCCGCTCACAATTCTCGCCGATCCGCAGGCACTGCCCTACGTGGATGGCTCTGCTTTCCATTTGTATGGTGGAAAAATCACCGCACTGACGCAGGTCCACAATGCATTTCAGAAGAAGAATGTCTATTTCACGGAACAGATGGTTGTGGATCGGCCTCGGGACCCGGGGCTCGATATAGCCTCGCCGGTCAGGGACCTGATTATCGGCGCGCCCAGAAACTGGAGCCGGAATGTTCTGCTGTGGAATCTGGCTGCCGATCCCGAATTCGGCCCACACACCAACAACGGGGGCTGCCCGGTCTGCGAGGGGGCCATCACTATTGACGGTGATCGGGTCTCCCGCAACGCTGCCTATTACACTGTTGCTCATGCGGCAAGGTTTGTGCGTCCAGGCTCAGTGAGAGTTGCGTCGACCACATCCGGTGTCCTGCCCAATGTCGCCTTTGTGACTCCGGCCGGAGAGCATGTGTTGATCGTCAGCAATGACAGCGGCTCGTCGCAGCAGTTTCAGATACGCTGGCACGGCAAGAGTGTGGTGATGACTCTGAGCGCGGGCTCGGTGGCGACCTGCGTCTGGAGATGATGGGGCTGGAGCTGCACCGCGAACCGCGGCTTGACAATGGTCAGCGCGGATCGATAATCTGTGCAATCGGTTTCTGCAACCGATTGCGGAATCGTATCGTTGTTTCGCGCAACTCAAGATTCCGAGAGGCGATTCGCCGGGGACGTGCGAGTTGTGTATTCCTCGAATGGCCTGAAGTGGTTGCAACAGCGGTTCGGAATCCTCCCTGGCGTCGCAGTTTCAGATACGAGATGAGCATGTGCCATGAAGATCATTGGGGCGGTTGACATCGGCGGAACCAAGATCGCTGTGGGTGGAGTCAGAGAGGACGGAACGATCGCCTTTCACTCGACGTGCACGACGGATCCGCAGCGAGGATTCGATGAAGCTCTGCAGCGCATACGGGAGATGCTGCGCGGCGCTGCCAATGCCTGCGGCAAGCTGGAGGGTATAGGCATTGCCTGCCCCGGTCCCCTGGATCCGTATTCGGGCATATTGGGCCAGGTGGGGACACTACCGGGCTGGGAGGGCCGCAGCCTCTGCGACGAGCTGGAAACAGAGTTTGAGGTGACGATTGCAGTTGAGAATGACGCAGACGCTGCCGCTCTGGGGGAAATGCGGTGGGGTGCCGCGAAAGGCAATCGGAACTTTATCTATATTACGGTGAGCACGGGGATTGGAGGCGGCATCGTTCTTCAGGGAGAGCTTTACCGCGGCGTCGACGGCTCGCACCCCGAGCTTGGTCACCAGATCCTCGACAGCACCGGACCACTCTGTTATTGCGGCGTGCGGGGGTGCTGGGAAAGTTTAGCGAGCGGCTCGGCGATGACACAGTGGATGAGCGAGCAGATGCCGGAGTCTCCGCCAGCTTCAGCCGAAATGATTTGCCAGCTGGCAGCAAAGGGCGATGGACCGGCGCTGCGCGCGGTCAGGCGTGAGGGGCTCTACCTCGGACTGGGATTGGCCAATCTGGTTACACTCTTCAGCCCGGGAAAGATTCTCCTGGGGGGTGGGGTGATGAAGAGCAGTGCGCTCTTTCTGGATTACGCGCGTGAGGTTGTCCTGGATGCGTGCACGCAGGTGCCGGCGAAAAGAACAGACATAGTTTTGGCGTCACTGGGCGCCGATAGTGGCCTCCTGGGCGCCGCGCAGGCGTGGCTCAATCGATGCGGCCAAACGTCTCATCGACATCCTCTCGTGTCACACGGTTCATGAACTGGGCAGTCGACGACGCAATTCTTGCAGCAGCCTTTTCCAGGCAACGAAGGAAAGATGCAGGAGAACAGATCCCAGCTTGTCTCTGACATTGTGGCCCAGCCGGCGTCGCTCTCCTGCGTTCTGGATCAGCAATTTGGAACGGGGCACTCAGAACTGCTACGAGCTGCATCGGTCATTCGATCGGCAAGACGCGTGCTCATTACCGGCATTGGTGCCTCAATGTTCGCATCTATCCCCCTCGAATATGCTCTCTGCGCGTGCGGCATCGATGCGGTTGTCGTGGAAGCGGCGGAACTGCTTCACTATCGGCATCGCGCCTACCGCGATGCGGTCGCTGTGGTTGTTTCAAGATCCGGCGAGTCAATCGAGATTGCGAAGCTCCTGGCGATGCCCCGGAAACAGCAACTGGTAATTGGAGTAACGAATGAACCCTCCAGCCTGCTGGCGCGGAAGGCCGATGTTAGCCTGCATGTCGGAAGCCGGTCCGATGGAATGGTAGCCATTCAAACCTACACAGGCACCCTGATGACTTTATATCTTCTGGCCGAGATGGTGCGTCTTTCGCGGGATCCGGCGAGAAACGACATTGAGAGGTGGCGGCTGTCATTCCTGGAAGTTGTTACGACCAGTTATGAGCAGCTGGGCAGTTGGGACCCGTTTCTGGAAGCCGGCGCGCCGATCTACCTGCTCGGTCGCGGACCGTCGTATGCATCGGCAATGGAGGGCGCCCTCCTGTTCAACGAGATTGCGAAAATTCCGGCAGTCGGCATGCCCGCCGCGTCCTTTCGTCATGGCCCGGTCGAGGTTGTCGATGACCGTTTTCGGGGTCTCATTTTTGCATCGCCAGGATGCACGCGCGACCTGAACATCGCGCTTGGACGGGATCTGGCGCGGTTTGGGGGATGGGTAAGAGGAATTGGTCCGGCTCAGGAGTCCAGTCCGCGCATGGACTGGTGCGACCTGCCCCCAGTGCCGGAGGCGCTTGCTCCTTTGTTCGAAATCGTCCCGGTTCAGATGGCGGCGCTGCGCATGGCGCAGCTGCGTTCCATTCCGGAGGGCAGTCTCCGGTACGCTCCTCAGGTGACGACCGATGAAGCCAGCTTTGGCATCCCGGGAACCAGAGCATCGCCGGAATGATGCAAACTTCACCTTTTGTCCACGATGAGACGGAGTGAGTCTGCTGCAGCATGGAACCGGGTGGGTATGGAGACAAAAAAGACGTCGAAGGCTCGGTGGCTCGGCTACTCCCTGGCATGTGTGTTGTGCTGGGGTGGGTGGGCCATGTTATCGAAACTGGGATCGCGGGAGATTCCACCAGAAACTATGCAATTTCTCTTTACTCTTGGAACTATTCCCGTCTGCATTGCATTGCTGATCGCGCGAGGTTTCAGGCTGGAGAAGAGCCCCAAAGGAATTACCTACGGTGTACTCAATGGAGTTCTGTCGGGTGTGGGTGGGTTGGCCCTTTTTGCCGCGTATCACACCGGCGGCAACACGTCGCTGATCACCACGGCCACGGCCTTATATCCAATGGTGACAGTTGTCCTGGCCGTTCTGATTCTGCGTGAGCGCTTTCGTCCCGTCCAGGCGCTGGGTCTGGTATTTGCCGCTGCCGCGATTGTGATTTTCGCTCTGTAGGGAAAGGGAACATCGATGCAAATCCCGCCCTGGTTTTGGTACGCAGCCATAACCCTAATCGCCTGGGGCGTGGTGGGACTGCTGCAGAAGCTCTCGACCAATCATATCTCCGCGGAATCCTCTTTGATCTGGCTGGTCGTCGGGTTTCTGCTGCTGCAGCCGTTCCTCTACTCCGGGCGAGCAATGTTCCATTACTCCGGAGTAAACCTGACCTGGGCGCTGCTCAGCGGGGTTCTGAATGCCTTAGGGGCATGGGCGCTCTTTGCCGCCCTCAAGAGCGGTGGCAAAGCATCAATTGTCGCACCTCTGACCGCTCTTTACCCTTTGGTAGTTATTGTGATGGTTCCGTTCGTGCTGCATGAATCCATTACTCGGCTCCAGATGCTGGGAGTCGCGTGCGCTCTGGTAGCTGTAATCCTGTTTTCCTCTTGACCGACCCGCAACGAGAAATCCGAATGCGATGGGACGCGGTCTGTGGGGAGTAATGTGATGATGCAAGTGAAATCCGGGAGCGATCGACCGTACACTCCACATATCGATGTAGGTTAGGGCAGACAAGGGCACACCGTCCATGGAAGTGCGGACGAGTCGGGAGAGAATATGGCAGGTCAAAGTCCAGGTCGAAGAGAGGTCCTGCGGGCGATGTCTCTCGCGGTACTTGCCAGCGCCGCGCCCGGGTTTTCGCGCTGGTGCTGTGCTTTCGGCGATACGAGGGAGGGGGCTGAGCAGGAGGGTGCGGAGGGGCGACCCGCGCGCTACGCGCCGCAGTTCTTTTCGTTGTCCGAATACCGAACCGTCGAGGTTCTCACGGAATTAATTCTGCCCAGCATGGAAGGTTCAGGGGCGAAGGAAGCTGGTGTCGCCGAGTTTATAGATTTTTGGGTGAAGAATGATCCGCCGCTGCAGGAGCAATTTCGCCGCGGGCTGGAGTGGCTCGATCGGGCTGGGGGAAATGGGCGGCCCTTCATTGAACTATCCCCTGCCGAGCAACAGAAGATCCTGGATCGGCTCGCATACAGACGATACCAACGTCCGGAGGAGAAGACGGGTCAGTTGTTCTTCCGTCTGATGCGGCAATATACCGTGATGGGGTTTTACACCACGGAGATCGGCCTGAAGTCGCTCGATTATCCAGGTCTGAAGTTCTACCCAACATCGCCCGGATGCCCACATCCGGACAATCCTGAACATGTGGGGCTTTGAGGGAAATCGTGGCAACCCAGTACGATGTCATCGTGATCGGCACCGGCGCCGGCGGCGGTATGGCCATCCGGACGCTTTGCGCAGCGGGATTGAAAGTGTGTGCCCTGAATGCCGGCCGCAAGCTCGATCCCCCCAAAGACTTCCAATACCATCGGATGCCCTGGGATATGCCCTTTCGCGGCTTCGGTTCTGCTCAGCAGCAGGCGCAGAGCATCGGCTATATGGACAACGAATATGTGCCGAATGTGTGGGAGCACGATCTCGCCTACTCCGTTGCTCCCGGAACCAGCTGGACGTGGCCGCGCTGCTTTGCTGTTGGCGGCAAGACGAACTTCTGGGGCCGTTCCTCGGCGCGCTTTGCGGAGATCGATTTCAAGGCCGCCTCGCGCGACGGGCTGGATGTCGACTGGCCGGTGAGCTACGACGACATCGCACCCTATTACTCGCGTGTCGAGCAAATGATCGGAGTCGCCAGCACTGTGCAGAACCGCCCGTCCAACCCCGACGGCGAATATCTTCCCCCCATTCGCTTTCGCTGCCGGGATTACATCCTCCAGGCAGCGGCCGCCAGAGCCGGTATTCCTTACCTTCCCGATCGGTTCGCCCAACTGACCGTTCCATATCAGGGGCATCCAGCCTGCCATTATTGTGGCAACTGCACGAACGGATGTGATGTGGGCGCCTTCTTCTCCTCGCCTTACTTTTTTCTGCCCGACGCGGAAGCATCCGGCAAGCTGGAACTGCGAACCAATACACTGGTGAGAGAAATTCTGGTCGACAGGGATGGCATGGCCAGGGGAGCCGCTTATGTCGATCGTGTCAGCCGGCGAGAAGTGGAGGTCTACGGAAGAGCGGTAGTCGTCGCGGCCTCCTGTATTGAATCGGCACACATCATGCTGAACTCCAAATCACGGCAGTGGCCCACCGGAATTGCGAATTCCAGCGGACAACTGGGGCGCAACCTGTGCGATCAGCTCTACGGGACTACTGCGTCGGGATACCTGCCCCAGCTCCTTGGGACGCCGAGTTTTCCGGACAACGTATCCGGGGCCTCGGTCGCCTGGTTGCCGCGCTGGCAGAATCTAAAGACTCCTGCTGAAGAACCGTTTTTCCGCGGCTACTCCATGTATCCCGACGGAGGATGCGAGGAGTTCCCGAGCTACTTCGATGATATAGAAGGATATGGAACCTCTTATCGAGAAGAGATCAAACGCCGGTACCCGACCCCGCTCAGTTTCTATGTACAGGCTCCATCGCAGCGTTCTGACAGGAATTTCGTCGACATCGATCCTGAGAAGAAGGATGTGTACAGTATTCCCGAAGTGCGGTTTCATTTCGAGTGGGATCAGAACACGCTGAAGATGTGGGAACATGCAAAGCAATCGAGTCAGGAGATCTTCAGGCAGGCTGGCGCTGTGTATCAGGGGCATGGCGAGCCGCAACCACCAGGGACAAGCCTGCACGAAACCGGGACCTGCCGGATGGGGAACGATCCCCGTCATTTCGTCACGAATCGGTTCGGCCAGACGCATGACGTACCGAATCTCTATGTCTGCGACGCCAGCGTTTTCCTGAATTGCACGGACAAGACCACTACTCTGTCGATTCTTGCGTTTTCGCTGCGCACCTCGGAAACAATCGTCGAGAATTTCAGGAGCGGCGGGCACCGCAGCGACGACCCGGCAACCATTTGAAGGCGGCATGCCCCGCGTCGGATAGCAGGCAAAACCCCGGAGGTTCTGTTCCAGTCCAGCGACGCGGGATTGGAAATGTCTTGTAATACTCTCCATGTCCGTGAGGGCGGGGAGAGGCTCACTTGCCTCCTGCCTGGAGCTGGCTGAGTTTGCTCTTCAAATCCTGGAGCTTCTGGCCGGCTTCGGCGAGTTTTCCTTGTGCGGTGAGGCTCTGGTAATCCTCAAGATCGTGGGCGGCTGCGGCGATGAGCGCGGCGCGGTTGGCGGCGGTAGTGCCTGGCGTGGCAGGCGCGGGCTGTCCTGACGATCCGGACTGCCCTGAAGATGCAGGCTGGGCAGATGAGCTGGACGGCGCTGCTGCGGTGAGAGACGACGGCTGGCCTGCGAAGAGCGCGGCGAGGGCGGTTTCGAAATTGGGTCCGTAGGCGAGGCGATCCTGCAGAGCGAGGACCACCAGGCGGAGCTCCGGCATGGGGCTCTGCTGAGCCTGGAGGTAGATGGGCTCCGCATAGAGGAGTGCGTGGCCGCAGGGAATGACCAGGAGAGTGCCGCGGCGGACGTGGGAGCCCTGCTGGTTCCAGAGAGTGAGTTGGCTGGAGAGCGCGGCGTTCTGATCGATGCGGGCTTCGATCTGCATGGGGCCGTCGACGAGCCGGGTCTTGGGGAAATCGTAGACGACGGCGGTCCCATAGTGGTCGCCATCGCTGCGGCCGGCGATCCATCCGATGAGGTTATTGCGATTGGCGGGGGTGAAGGGAAGGATCTCGACAAACTCGGCGGAGGATGCGCCGGGCAGCTTCATGAGGACGTAGTTGGGCTCCATGGACTGCGTCTGCTGATCGCCGGTGTCACTGACGCCCAGCTCGGAAGCGACGGTCCAGAGATCTTCGCGGTTGTAGAAGACCTCGGGATCGCTCATGTGATAGAGGCCATACACGGCGGCCTGTTCCTCGAGCAGAAGCTGGGGATAGCGGATATGGCGGCGAAGGTCAGAGGGCATGGCCGAGGCGTCGCGGAAGAGGGAAGGGAAGATGCTGCGCCAGGCGGTGATGATGGGGTCGTGTGGATCGAAGACGTAGAAAGTCGTGGTGCCGTTGTAGGCGTCGATGACGACCTTAACGCTGTTGCGCATGTAGTTGATGGTGTCGTCGGCAAAGGGATAGCTGGCGGATTCGGGATAGCTGTTGGAGGTGGTGAAGGCGTCCAGCATCCAGTAGAGGCGGCCATTGTCGCCAATGACGATGTAGGGATCGGTATCAAAGTTGAGAAAGGGTGCGAGCTCCTGGACGCGGGTGAGGATGTTGCGGCGCATCAGGAGACGGCTCTCGGAGGTGATGTCGTCGCTGAAGGGAACTTTCCAGAGGTCGCCGCGATCGGCGGCGATGAGGGTTCGGCGGAGCATGCTCCCGAGAACGATGCCGCCGGTTCCCGTATAAGAAGTGAGGTTATTGGCCTGGCCCTGAGGGTAGTTAAATTCCTTCTGGTGGGTTTTGACGTAAACGTCGGCGTTGGTCATCTGGCCGAAGTAGATTTCAGGCTGGGAGACGGAAAGGCCGGCGATTGTGCTTTCGACCGGCATGTTGCTGAGGTAGAGGGTGGGCAGGCCTTCGGTCGTGAACCCGTTCACGGGATTCATGGTGATGCCGTAGCCGTGGGTGTAGATGAGCTTCTCGTTGATCCAGTTGCGGCTGCTGTCGGGGAGCTTGTCGAGGCTTAGCTCGCGAGCGGCGAGCATGACCTCGCGGAGGTCGCCGTTGAGGGTGTAGCGGTCGATGTCGATGTCGGGGAAGTCGTAGTAGGTGCGAATCTCCTGGATCTGGCGGAGGGTGCTCTGGAGGGCGCGCCAGTCCCAGAGGCGGATGTTCTGCAGGGTGACCTGGTTGTGGTCGGGGTCGGCGGCGTCGGGTGTGGTTTCGGCGGGAAACTCTTCCTGGCTGATACGGTCGAGGTCCCAGGCCTGACGAGTCCCGGCGATGTTCCAGGCAATGTAGGGGAGTTCGCGGTCGAGCTGGTTGGGTTTCACGATGAAGCTGTTGACGTACCAACCCACGAGCTGCACGACGATGAAACAGGCGAGGGCGGGAACCACGGCCGCCACCAGACGTCCCGGACGTGAAACGGTAAAGGCATTGCTGGCGGCGATGACGGCTCCGAGGAGCAGAGCGATGGCCGTGATGAGCAGGCCGGTGATCGTGATGTGGGCGTCGGTGTACTCGACGCCGCTGAAGATGGTGTGCGCGGTGAAGAGAGCGCCAAAACGGCTGAGGTACACCTGCACCGCGAGCATGAAGAGGAAGAAAGCGAAGGCGATGGATATGCCGCGCCATGGCAGTGGGAGGACGAGGCTGTCTTTTTCCCGAGCCATGGCTCGCGTGCTTCCGGAGAGAAGGAGGAAGGCGCCGGCGGCGATGCAGGCGATGACGGCGAGGACCATGAGCCAGCCCGCGACGAGTTGCCAGGCAGGCAGGGTGAAGAGATAGAAGCTGACCGGCCGGGCGAAGACGGGATCGAGGCGGGGTGCGGCGGCGCGGGGTGCGTACCAGAAGAGGGCGAAGGCTGGCCAGTCGGCCATGAGGGCCATGCCGCTGATAAGGGCGATGCCAAGGGAGAGGACGATGCCGAGGACGCGCGAAACGCGGCGCAAAGGCAGACTGAGGCGCTGTTGTCCGATAAAGACGGCGCGATCGAGGGGCAGGTCGGCCTGGTGCATGTGCCAAAGGGCAAGGAACCAGCCATAGAGAATGACGAGCGTGAGGACGAAAGCCACGGCGAAGACGCCCCACTGCAGGCCGAAGCTTTTCCAGAAGACGTCGCGATAGCCGAGCGAGCCGAACCAGAGGGAGTCGACAAACCAGGAGAGGGCTGAGCTGCTGCCAATGAAGATGGCGACGATAATGAGGATGGGGATGAGAACGAAGCGATTGGAACGGGGCTTGCGCCCAGGGATCTCGATCATTCGATGCACGGTTTGTCCTTCTCCCGCCCAGCGAATTCAGCTGGAGTCAGGCCGCCCGTATTGTACGCCGCGGCTCGCGCCTTCCATCGTACTGCCGGCGCAACGAAAGAATCCGAGTACCCGATTTCATTCCGGATCTGACGAATCGAATTGCTCCAGGGCGGAGGCGAGGCGGGGAATTCGGGGGGGTGCGCAGCGTCGAAAACTATCGCCAAGACAGAGCCGGCGCCGGGATCAAAACGAACCGCATCTCGATCAGCTCGTTGCAGAAGGTCGGGTATACCGGATTGAAATCCGCTTGCCGGGCCGCGATCTTGTGGGCTGTATTCAACAGCGACGAGAAGCGTGCCGGTGGGAAAAGCGTGATGACCGAGGAACGGGTCAGGCGATTTCCTGATCCTCGCCGCTAACGAGTTCGAGATCCGCTCCGCGCACCAGCTTTTCTTCGGGGGCGGGAGCGGGGTCGAGGACAACCACATAGACATCATCGAGAGACGTCAGCTTCTTCGCGACTCGACCGGTCAGTGGCTGATTCTTTACCCGAACCTGCTGTCCTTCCTTGAATGTCATACACAAGGAGGCTAAAGCGTTCCGAAGCGGTTCCATATCCCCAAAATGGGGGAGCTGCTGACATGAAAACGGCAGATGCGTGAGATAAACGGCACACATATCTGCACTTATGTAACTCGTACCGAAGGTTACCGGAAGGCGTAACCTGCGTGCCACAGGGGGCGATGGTTCTATGGCTCGCGGCGTGATTCAGGCAATGGCGCGCAGAGGTTCCCCCGGGCTTTCAAGGTACGAACAGAACCGCTCGCACCAGCGAAAGACGTTCTCGTTCCGCACGCGCCGGCGGAGCTTGCGCATGCGGACAACGCGTTCGTGAGCCTCCATGGCGCAGGCCTGCTGGATCGCGTCGGCGACACACTGAATGTCATAGGGATTCACCAGGATGGCGCCATTTCCCAGTTGCGCGGCTGCTCCGGCAAACTCGCTCAGGATGAGCACGCCCTGATCGCCTTCCTGCGCGGCGCAGAACTCCTTGGCGACAAGGTTCATGCCGTCTTTGAGCGGCGTGATCAGGGCAATGTCGGCCGCGCGGTAGAGCGCGACCAGCTCCGGGCGTTCCACCGAGCGGTGGATGTAATGCACGGGCATCCAGCCCGGATCGCCGTATTGTCCGTTGATCTGGCTGACCAGCGTTTCGATTTCGAGTTTCAATTCCCGGTATCTGGGAATGTTTTCGCGACTGGGAACAACGATTTGTACCAGGCTGAGCTGGCGCCGCACTTCCGGAGCAGAATTCAGTAAATGGCGAAGGGCCTTGAGGCGTTCGGGAACGCCTTTGGTGTAATCGAGGCGATCGACCCCGAGCACAATCGTGCGGGCGTGCATATCCCTGCGAATTTGCGAGGCGCGTTCCGCGATCTCGGGCTGGGCGGCGTGCTGCGCGAACTCATCGTAGTCGATGCCGATGGGAAATGTCCGTACCAGAGTCGAACGATCGCCGGCGTTGACACGCACCTGCTCATCCTCTCGATGCATTTCGACGTCGGGCAGAAAGTGCCGCACGCAGGCGAGGAAGTTTCGCTGGTCCCGCGGCGTCTGAAACCCGACTGCGTCGTAGGCAAACAGGGCGCGCAGGATCTGAATGCGCCAGGGAAGCTTCTCAAAAATATCCAGTGGCGGAAAGGGAATGTGGAGGAAGAAGCCGAGCCGGGAATGGACGCGACTTTCGCGCAGGAAATCGCCTACCAGCATCAGGTGATAGTCGTGGACCCAGACGAGAGAGTCGCGACGCGTGACACGCGCGACGGCGTCGGCGAATTTGCGGTTCACGTGTACATACGCTTCCCAGTATGTGGGATCGAAGTTACAGCGGGACTGCAGATCGTGAAAGAGCGGCCAGACAATCTCGTTGGAGAAACCGGCATAAAAGCCCTTACGCTCTGAAGCTGTGAGGGAAACGGGAACCAGCTGAACCTGCGATTCGGATCGCTCCTTCGCGAGCAGGCGCTGGATCTGCTCCTCGGGGCCGTCGCCAGGCCAGCCAATCCAGTACCCTTTTCTTGTTTTCAGGACGGGCCGAAGGGCAGTGACCAGGCCGCCTGAACTGGGTTTGAGAAAAGGACCGCGCGGCCCCATTTCTGTGGTAATGGGCAGGCGGTTCGAGACAAGAATCATGTCGCCTGCAGGTTTCATGAAACTCCTCCGCATCGGATCGCCCATTCGTTGAGGAATGCTAGTAGCTGTTCCGGAGGACGAATCCACATCTGCGCATTGGTGGGACGCCATTCGGCGCGGACAAGGATGGTAAGAGCGTTTGTGCCTCGCAAGGCGAGGAAGGCATCTTCATCGGTTGTGTCGTCGCCGAGGAACGCCAGCGGAGTTTCCGGCGGGAGCTCCGAAAGCAATTTGCGCACTGCACTCCCCTTGTTCGGCTCGAGAGGACGCAGCTCAAGACCGCCATCGAACTGGAGAAGGGACATCCCGGAGTGCTCGGCGATGGGAGCAAAGGCTGCATGCACGGCAGGGCCGAGAATGGCGAGTTGATCCGCAGGTAATCCGCGCCAATGCACGGCAATGCTGCCAGGCTTGCACTCGGAGAATCGGAGGTAATCGCGATCTTTGAGCCACTCTTCAGCTTCCGCCAGACCTTGTTCCTCCGACGGGTGAAGTGGCGCCATTTTCGTGCGCCCGTCGGGGAAGAGATGCTGGCGGCCGTGGACGCCCCAGATTTCCGGCGCCGGGTGGATTCCCAGAAGTTCGCGGACTTCTTCCGCCTGGCGGCCGCTGATGAGGACGACGCGCGTTTGCCGGCTCTCCAGGATCTTCTGTATCGCCTCGCGCACACCTGGCCACGGAACTGCTGCATTGCGGTCGATGTGAAACGGAGCGAGCGTACCGTCATAGTCCAGCGCGAGCGCCGATGCTGGGTGGGAGGCCAACCGATCGAAGAAGTCCCGCAGCTGGAGTGGTGTGGGAGAAAGCGAGGGGATTGACTTTCCCGAAGCGGGGAGAGCGGAGACAGCACGAGTCATTTCAGGATAGGGGGCTCTGCTCATGCCGCATCGATCACAAGAAATTGATACTGCACTCCCAGAGTAACGCGCGCACAAGGCGATTGCGCCGGTCCGGGACGGAAGTCAATAAAGAGATGCGTGTGGTGCGCCGGCAGATGCTCAGTTAACACTTTCATAAGAAACGATAACCGACGGAAAGAACGACATATAAACACAAGTGCTGAGATCGGAGTGGGCTTGCAGTGACTCATTGAGAATGGGCTGAATCAGCGCTCCTGGCGGAGGAGTTCGCAGGCGACCGCGGCCTGACCAAGGGAAATTCCGCCGTCGTTGGCGGGCACTTCGCGCTGGAAGAAGACCTCGAAGCCCGCCTCATGCAGCGACTCGAGACAGCCGCTAAGCAGGAGCGCATTCTGGAAACAGCCGCCGCTGAGGCAAACGCGATTGAGGTGCAGCTCGTCGCGCATGCGGCGGCAAACCGCCGTCACGATCGCGATCAATGTGGCATGGAAACGCGCAGCGACGCGCGAGGTGGGCGTTGCACGGCTCAGTTCGGAGACAATCTCGCGGATCATCGGTCGCAGATCGATCTCGGCCGGCGCGGCACCGGCAAGTGCAAATTCATACGGAGCTTCCGAGAGTATGGAACTCGAATCGGCGATAGCTTCAAGCATCATGGCGGCCTGGCCTTCAAATGAGACGGTGTGGTGCAGACCGATCAGTGAGGCGACGGCGTCAAACAGGCGCCCTGCGGAGGAAGTTGGGATTGTGTTCAAGCGGTGCCGGATCATGCTGTCGACGATCCGGATCCTGTCGGCAGAGGCCATTGCGGTCCAGCGCGGATGGGCAGGCATGGAGCCGTCAAAGGCGTCGAGCAGATAGCTGCGAGCGACCCGCCACGGCTCGCGAATTCCGGCATCACCGCCGGCCAGGAGAACCGGCCGCAGACGAGCATAGCGATTGAACCCGGCGTAGTCCGCGGTCAGAAACTCGCCGCCCCAAATGGTTCCATCGGTGCCGAAGCCGGTGCCATCCCAGGCAACGCCTATGACCTGACCGTCGAGCTGGTGCTCGGCCATGCAACTGGCGATATGGGCGTGGTGGTGCTGAACGCCAATCTGCCGGACATCCGGCTGCTGCAGGGCGAACTGCGTGCTGAGGTAGCCGGGATGGAGGTCATAGGCGATCGCCGTCGGGGTGACGTGGAAGAGGCGACGCATGCGTTCAAGCGTCTGCTGAAAGAACTGCAGCGTTTCGTAGTTCTCAAGGTCGCCCAGGTGCTGGCTGGGCAGGGCGAAGCCGGCGCGCGTGAGGCAAAGGGTGCTCTTCAGCTGCGCACCGCAGGCCAGAACCTCCGCCTCCCCGCGGCCCAGCCACACGGGGCCCGGCGTGTAGCCGCGGGCGCGCCGCAGGAGCATAGTGTGTCCGGCTACTACGCGGACCACCGAATCATCGACCCGGGTGTGAATGCGGCGATTGTGATGGGCGAAGACGTCAGCGATGCGGGCAAGATGCTCCTGGGCTTCGGCATTCTCGATGACGATGGGCTCTTCGCTGACGTTGCCGCTGGTCATGACGAGTGCGGCGTCGGCCTGCCAGCGTTCGCGAAGAATCCGAAACAGAACATCGTGCATCGGCGTGCAGGGCAGCATGACGCCGGTCGTGGGATTGCCGGGAGCGACGCCGTCGGCCAGGTGGGCGTCAGGTCGCCGCCGCAGGAGCACGATGGGCCGCTCCGGGCTCACCAGGGCCGCGCGTTCGGCCTCAGAGACGAAGCAGAGAGCGTCGGCAACGTCCGCATCCGCGACCATAATGGCGAACGGTTTTTCACTGCGGCGCTTGCGGCGGCGCAACTCGTCGACGGCGGCCGTCTGTCGTGCATCACAGGCCAGCTGGTAGCCCCCAAGACCCTTCCAGGCGACGATGCCTCCGGCATGAAGGCGATCCGCCACATATTCGAGAATGGGGCGCGTGGACGTCGGTAAGGGTGCAGAGCCTGAGTCCGGGGCGAGCAGAAGGTGTGGACCACAGACGGGGCAGGCGTTGGGCTGAGCGTGGAAACGGCGGTCCTCGGGATTTTCGTATTCGCCGCGGCAGTCGGCGCACATGGCGAATTCGGCCATGGTGGTCAGGGGCCGATCATAAGGAACATCGAGGATGATGCTGTACCGCGGGCCGCAATTCGTGCAGTTGGTGAAGGGGTAATCGTAGCGGCGGTTCGCGGGATCGCGGGTGTCTGCGAGGCAGGCATCGCAAACGCAGATATCGGGCGGGACCAGAGCGAAGGCGGACTCGCCCCCGCCGCTCTTATGGATGGAAAAGCCGGATTCGCCGAGAGCAGGAACCTCGGACCGCTCAACCTGGGCAATGCGCACCAACGGCGGCGCTTCCGCCGGCAGCGCGGCGAGGAAGGCGTCCACCGTCGCAGGGTCGCCTTCGATCTCAATGAATACGCCGCGCGGGGAGTTCAATACGAATCCCGCAAGACCATGGCGGCGCGCCAGGTTGTAGACATAAGGACGAAAGCCTACACCCTGGACAACGCCGCGAACCTGTAACCGCAGGCGGACCTTCTGCGTGTCGGGAGTCGCCGGAGATCCTGGAGCCATTGGACTCATTATGGAACAGGCGATCCCGGCCCTGCCGCCTGACCTCAGGCCTGCTGGACGAATTCGAGTTCCAGCGTGATGGCAACCTGTTCGCCCACCATCACCCCGCCGGTTTCCAGAGCGGCGTTAAACGTGAGGCCGAAATCGCGACGATCGATCTTTGTCGTGGCGGAAACGCCAACTCGGGTATTGCCCCATGGGTCCCTGGTCGGAGGTGTCGGCCCCTCAACGTTAAATTCAACCTCGCGGGTCTCGCCGTGAATGTTCAGGGGTCCGGCGACAGTCAGCGTTCCGTCGGCCCTGCGAGTGACGCGGGAAGACCGAAAGGTCAGGGTGGGGAACTTGTCTGCGTCAAAGAAATCGGGGCTCTTCAGATGGGTATCGCGCTGAGGGTCGTGGGTATTGATCGTGGCCACGTCGATGGATGCTTCCACGTGAGATTTCTCCAGACTGCCCGGATCGTAGGACAGCGAGCCGGTAACCCCGGTGAACTGGCCTCGGACGTTGGAAATCATCATATGTTTGACCCTGAATTCCGCGACGGAATGCACGGGGTCGATGGTCCACGTGGTGGTGGCGGCGGCAGTGGATGCGCTCATGGTAATTGCTCCTCCTGGTCATTGGATTCCGCAAGGAGATCGTCGTTGCAACAAATAAATGCACGAGGCGCTATTCCGCCTGGAGACGGGCAGCGGCCAGCAGATCGGTCAATCCCTGCAATTTCTTACGGGTGAAATGGCTGAGCTGACGGCGGTGGAGTTGCTGGATGGGCGGGTCGAGGCAGGAGAGCAGGTCCAGCCCGGAGGCGGTAATTCGGACCAGCACCCGCCGGCGGTCCTGTTCCTGGCGACAGCGGCGAATCAGGCTGCGCTTCTCCAGGCGGTCGAGCAGCCGGGTGATGTCGGGCTCACGCGTGATCATGCGGGCGGCGATCTCCCCGCAGACCAGTCCTTCCGGCGCCCCGCGCAGGATACGAAGCGCGTTATAGGGGGCAGGGGAGAGGTCGTGTTCCCGAAGAAGCTGGGCAGGGCCGCGCGACAGGCGGTCGGCCGTTCGAACGAGCTCGACGAAGAGGGCCTCTTCAGGACAGGGCGCGATCGCGGGCGGGGATGGACGCGTGGGAACCATCACCTGATTAGATACCTGTTGCAACAGAGACGGTGCGAGAGTCTGTGCAGTGAAGATTCCTGCGTCAGTCGGCGATTGCGAGCCGATCCCCCGGTTCGATGCGGCAATGGTCGATGTGACCCGGGGCAAGCTCCAGCATGCTTTGGATCTTGAAATTCACGTTGGTGATTCGGCCGGGGGGGAGACTGCGCCAGACCTTTAGAACGCGGAGGTTCTTATCGAGGCCGACGACGTCGATGGGGAAGCGCATACCGATGGTATGCACGCCGGACGAGGGCCGGATCAGGATGCCGGAACCGGGCTCGAGGCCGTTTTTACCGAGAAGGCCGAACAACCGTGTGAGAAAGGTATCGGCGAGACCGATATCGGAGCCGATTGTGACGGCCTTTTCGGGGATGGTGAGAGTCAGGTTCTTCATTGCGATCCGCCCCTGCGCGCAATGCTGGCGGCAGGGGAGCTGGGAGTGTGGATGCAGTCCACCGGTATGACGAGGCTGACCACGCCGGAGCGGCAGGGTTGGGGACCGGCCGTAACGCCGGTCCAGGAGCCTGACGGGAAGAATCAGGCCGTTCTTTTTCTGCGCAGCACGATCACGCCCAGGACGAGGGCGCCAAGAGCGGCCGCAACGACACGAATCATGAGATTGGAAGCCATCGCAATTCTCCTTTCCCGGCACAGGCCGTCAATTCGGGGCGGATCCGGGTGCACAGAATCAGGCAGACTTGTTGCTTCTCCTGCGCATGATGATGAAGCCAACGACAACCACGGCAAGAGCCAGCGCGACAACACGCACAATCATGGATGAAGGCATTGCAGTTCTCCTTTCCGGTGGGCCCGCCACAGCGGGCCACGCGAGTTCAACCTTGAAATCCCGTTCCCGGCCTCAGTGCAGACTGGTGGTCAGGGTGATGACGGCAGGAGCCAGCAGCACGATGAACAGGCAGGGGAAGATAAAGAACACGAGCGGGAACAGAATCTTAACTTTGGTCTTGGCGGCCGCTTCTTCGGCTCGCTGCCGGCGAGCCTGCCGGATCTCCTCGGAATAGCGGCTCAGGGCCCGGACAATCGGAGTTCCGAACCGGTCGGTCTGCTGGAGCATGGTGACCAGAGCGGCGAATTCCTCGAGTTTGGTACGGTCGGCCATGCTCTGCCAGGCGTCCAGGCGGGGCTTGCCGGCGCGCTGCTCGAGGTTGATCTGATTGAGCTCCTCGTTGAGCTCCGGGTAGGAAACTGCAATTTCCTGGCCGATGCGCAGCAGTGCCTGATCCAGCCCCAGGCCCGCTTCCACGCAAATGACGAGCAGGTCGATAGCGTCGGGGATGCCTTTCTGAATTCTCTTCTTTCGCTTGTTCACCGCGCGGGTGAGCCAGATGTCCGGAAGCAGATAGCCGACCGCGGCCAGGGCGAGGCACCAGAAGGCGGTATTGCTGTGGATAAACGTGCCGCCGAGGATCCCGACCAGCGGGCCGACAAAGCGGGCTGTGAAATAGACGTCGATCTGGTTGCCGCCTTTGAAGCCGGCGGTCACGAAGCGCTGGCGCAGCTTTTCGTCTTCCGAAAGGCCGAGCCGGCCGCGGAAGGCACGCGCCAGAGAGAGAACCTTGTCCCGCGCCACTTCTTTGCCGCGGATGGTGCGCTTATCCGGCCGCTCGCTGGTGACGACATCGAGAACCCGCCGGGCCTGCTTGGACGGGCGCAAAAGGAAGGGTGCCGTCAGCAGCGTGATCACGAAGAAGACCGTGAAGGAGAGTGCAATGTAGAAAAAAATGACCATATTCGTCTCCGCCTACACGTCGATGGAATTGATGATCCGGTTAATGAAAAAGGCGCCGAGCGAAATGAGCCCCACGCAGGCCCAAAGAAGCTTGTGTCCGAGGTCGCTGTGAAAGAGGGGCTTGGAATAGCCCGGATCCAGGACATTGATCAGCAGCATGACCACTACCGGCAGCAGGGTCAGGATCCAGCCGGTGAGCCGTCCCTGCGCGGTTTGCACGCGAATTTCGCCCTGAATCCGCTGGCGCTCGCGGATGACAAACACAGAACGGTCGAGGACCTCGACCAGGTTGCCGCCGGTCTCGCGCTGGACCACGATGGCCGTCACCAGAACACGCAGATCCTGGGAAGGCACGCGGTCGAGCAGCTGCATCAGGGCATCGCGCAGCGGCAAACCAAAGTTCTGCTGACGGAAAACCTCGGCGAATTCGGTCTTGGCCGGTTCCGGCGCGCCTTCCGCCATGATGTCGATGGCGCCGGAGGTTGAGTGCCCGGCGCGCAGCGAGCGAGCCATCATATCGATAGCGTGGGGAAGGGCCTTTTCAAAAGCGCGCAGCCTGCGGTAACGCGCCCAGGCGATACGCGCCCAGGGCAGGGTGGCGAAGACGGCCGCCGCGCCCAGCTCGACTGGCAGCATGGGCATGACCAGCAGCGAGATGATGAAGCCGATCGCCGCCAGGGCCGCGGTCTGCACCAGAAAGGCCGAAGCGGTGGTATCCACCGCTGCCTGGGAGATCCAGCGCTGCAGCCTGGCCATCGAGATATATTTGCTGACGGACTGACCGATCCAGTCCCATCGGCTGCTGACGGTTTTGCGCAGCAGCTCGGAGGCCTCCAGCGAGGGACCGGCGACGCCGCCCTTTTCCACGGAAATGGCCGCCAGACGGTGCTGCAGAAGCTTATCGCTGCGCGAGGGCGAAGACGCCATCGCGACCACGCCAAAGGTGATGAACAGAACCGCAAAGAAACCGGTGGCCAGGAGAATCATATCTGTGCCGTCCTATACTTCCACCGAATGGTCCATCAGACCTGGCGGGATGGGGATGCCGGCGGCTTTCAGACGCTCGGTGAATTTGGGCACAATGCCGGTGGAGCGGAAGCGGCCTTTGACTTTCCCGCCTTCCCCTATGCCTTCTTTGTCAAAGAGGAAGATGTCCTGCATGCTGATGACATCGCTGTAGGCTCCGGTCAGTTCGGTAATGTGCGTGATGCGCCGGGAGCCGTCGCTCATACGGGCGACCTGCACCATCAGGTGAATGGCGGAAGCGATCTGCATCCGGATTGCTTTATCCGGCAGGCGAATGTCGCCCATCATGCACATCGTCTCCAGACGGGCCAGACCGTCGCGGGGGGTATTGGCGTGAATGGTGGTCAGGGAGCCGTCGTGGCCGGTGTTCATGGCCTGCAGCATGTCCATCGCTTCCTCGCCGCGGACCTCGCCCAGCACGATGCGGTCGGGGCGCATACGGAGGGCGTTGATGACCAGCTCACGCTGGCGGATTGCGCCCTTGCCTTCGACGTTGGGAGGCCGTGTTTCGAGGCGGACCACGTGGTCCTGGCGCAGCTGCAGTTCGGCGGAGTCTTCGATGGTGACGATGCGCTCACGTTCTGAGATGAAGCTGGAGAGCGCATTCAGCAGAGTCGTTTTGCCGGCGCCGGTGCCCCCGCAGATCACGATGTTGAGACGCGCCTGAACCGCGGCCCGCAACATGTCCAGCATGGGGTTGGTCAGGGCCTTGTGCCCGACCAGCTTTTCGGCCGTCAGCGGCGAAGAACCGAAACGGCGGATGGAAAGAATGGGTCCATCGATGGCCAGCGGCGGAATGATGGCATTGACGCGGGAGCCGTCCTTGAGACGCGCGTCCACCATCGGCGTCGATTCGTCGACGCGACGGCCGACCGCCGACACGATCTTGTCGATGATCTGGAGGAGATGCTTGTTGTCTTTGAAGGTGACGCTGGTGCGACTGAGCACGCCACGCCGTTCCACGTAGACGTTGGCATAGGTGTTGACGAGGATGTCGTTAATCGTATCGTCCTTCAGGAGCGGCTCGAGCGGACCCAGTCCAAAGACCTCGTCCAGCACTTCCTGAGCAATGCGATCGCGTTCGACCGAGCTGAGCGGGATACCCTGTTCGGCGATGATCTGCTGAATGAGGATGAAGAGCTGTTGCTGCCCGTTCCGGCTTTCCTGAGCTTCGTCCAGCTTCTCCAGGTCGAGCCGGTTGATGAGCTCGGAGTGGACTGCAGACTTGAGCTCCTGCTGTTCCTTTTCGCGCAACGGCCGGGCGTTGGTGCCGGTACGCAGCCCGGGACCGGTGCCGCGCAGGGCGGCGTCGACGCGCGGTGAGGTGACGTTCAGTGTCAGATCCCCCATACCTATTCAGTCCTCTTCTGGCCGAACAAAGAAAATCCTTTGCGGGCCGGCTGCGCCTTGGGTTCCTCTTCGCCGCTGAGCAGGGTGGTCCAGCGGGCGAACTGATTGGAAATCTCGGATTTCTTGTCTGGTCCGATGGGCTCGCCCACGTTGATGGCGCGCTGGCATTCCGCGTAGGCGTTGCACAACCGGACTTCGACGGGAACGCGGATCGCCTTCTCGATCTGCTCGATGGCGATGGCTCCATGGGACGAATAGCGATTGATGATGATGTGCAGGCGCGCGGAAGTCGATTCGTTGCGGCTGAGGCCGTCGATGTACCGGGACAGGTCGCGAATGGCTCCGATGTCCGGAGTGGCGACCAGGTAAATCTGATCGGAGCGGTCCATGACCGCCAGACTGGCCTCCTCGAGTGAGGTTTCACAGTCCAGAATGATGTAATCGTATTCGCCCCGCAGGAACTCGAGCGTGCGTTCCAGCGCATCGGGATCGACGGACCGGCTCAAATCGTGCGATTCCGGCGAAGAAAGGACTTCCAGTCCGCTGGGATGTTTGGCGATGAAACCGCGGAGCAGGGTGGAGTCGAGACGGTTGACGTTACGGATGAGCTCGTCGAAGTGATAACGCGTACCGTCCAGGCCGAGGTACAGGCAGATGTGCCCGAACTCGGGGTGGTTATCGATGAGCAGGACCTTCTTGTTCTTCTGCCGGACCAGAAAGTAGGCCAGCGTCACGGCCGTGGTGGTGGTGCCCACGCCGCCCTTGGCTCCGAAAAAAGAGAGGATGTGGCCGGTCGAACGGGCGCGGCCCATGGTCGCTGACCACTGCCGCTCCAGGCGATCGAAGGTATCGGCGAGCTGGCGCAGATCGAGCGGGTTCTTCAGAACCTCATTGCAGCCGGAGCGCATGGCCGTCAGCAACAACTCCGGATCGCTGCCCGAGGAAAGAGCCGCGGCGAAGAACCGTCCAAAAAACAGCTGGTTGAGATAGGCTGCGGTTTCAGCGGCCCCTTTGGGGTCGCGATCGAAATCAATGATGGCGAGGACCGCGTCGGCGCCCTTGGTGTCGCCGGAAATTGCGGGGCGGCGAGCGGCGGAAACGTACTCGTCAAAGGAATCGTGGCTGAGGGTCCAGCGGTGCTGGGTCGCCGCCTGGGCGATCTTGTCGGTGACATCGTGGTCAATGCCAACCGTCAGCAGTGCCACTGTCAGGGTTTGAGGGTTGGAGGCCTGTTCCTGCTTCATGGTGTTAGTCCTTCTCCGGTACGGGAACGTCCTCGGGGCGCGGTTGAGGCTGCGGCTGCGCTGGCGGAGTTTTGGGGGTCATTTCCTTGTCAAACTTCTTATTGTCGATAAAGGGGATAACCATCTTCGGCTGCGTCGGGTGCGGCGTTTCAGACAGCGGATCGACCAGGGTTGGGGTGACAATGACCGCCAGCTCAACGCTGGCATGATTGGTTACTTTCGTCTGGAAGAGTTTGCCGAGGATTGGGATATCGCCGATGCCGGGGATCTTGGACAACTGATCCGTAGTCCGGTTGTCCAGCAGCCCGGAGATCGCAAAGCTCTGCCCGTCTTTCAGCTGAACGACCGTTTCTGCCCGGCGGGTGGAGATGGCCGGAATCGTATATCCGGAGATGACGACCTCGTTGCTGTAGTCGAGAGCGCTGACTTCGGGAGCGACTTTCAGCTGAATCGTGCCATCGGGCAGAACGGTCGGCGTGAAGTCGACACGCACTCCGTAGGGCCGGAACTGAATCGTGACGGAAGTAAAGCCACCCGTGCCGCCCTGGACGACGGGGTAGGGGAATTCACCGCCGGACAGAAACGAAGCTTTTTCGCCGCTGATGGCGGACAGGGTCGGCTCCGCAAGAATCTGCAGGATTTGCTTGTTGATCAGGGCCTGGATGGCGGCGCCGACGTTAAGGTCGGCGTTGTAGTAGAAGAGGCTGAGAAGACTGCTTACCGCCAGCAGGTCATTCGAACCCGACCCGCTCGCGCTGGTGTTTCCCACGGTGATGGCCGGGAACTGCCCGGTGGAAGTGTTGGCGGTGTTCTTACCCGCGGAGAAGAAGTTAAAGCCCAGCTGGAAAGCACGCGAACGGTCGATCTCCACCACCCGCACTTTCAGGCGGACCTGAGGGGTGTGCGGCGCGGCCACCAGCATCGAATCGGCCACATTCTTCGAGAATATGCTCGCCAGCTTCACGGCCGCGTCGTCGGTCTTCTGACTGGTGACGGTACCGGCGAGGCCGACCTGATCGCCGTGCCCTTCGACCCGAATGTTGTCGGAGGGAAAAGCTTCCCGGATGGCGTTGCGCAGATCGCTGACATCCACGTCGGAGTTCACGAGATAGGACTGCGACTTGCCGTCCTCGTCCCAGAGAATCAGACTGCTGATGCCGGGAGCCCTGGCGGTGATCACGATCTGATGCGGACTGGCGGTGTAGGAATCCAGAACGTCGGGGTTGCTGACGTACACGCGTTTCATACGGCTCTCGGTGTTGACGAACATCGAGTGGCCCATCACCAGATGAAGAGGCTCGCCAACGGCGCTGGCACTGCTGCCCGTGCCGCCGGAAAGTGGTGCCGGAGGCACTGCGGCCGCCAGTATGGCTTGCGCGGATGCCCCAGCCCCGACAGCCATGGAGAGAGCCGCCGCCAGCAGGGCGTGTGGGGTTTTGCGGAATGTGAACAGATCCTTCATGGCCATGCCTCAGTTAAAACTTGCTGTGGTGCGTTTGGCTCCGAGCATGGTTTCGACCACCCACGGCGCCGATCCTGTCGATCTTTGCGCCGCATGGTGCTCGTAAACTTTGCCGGGAAGCTGTGCCAGCTGGGGCAGCGCCACAGGCGTTGCCTTAGCGTCGGCATGGTCGCCGCCGTTGCGGAGCACGAAGTGAATGCTGCCCTGGGCGCTGGCGAGAACCGCCTTTTCGGCGTTCTCGGGGGAGAGCAGCAGGGTAACGACATCGACGGTTGACGGTTTGCCGGTTGGATCCGGCTGTACCTGATGGCCGGCGGCCAGGACTTCGGCATCCTGCAGGACGGTCGCGGTCACCGGATCCGGATGGGCGTCGTCGTGATAGGTCACCAGCACGTCGACATGAGTGCCGGGCATCAGGAATCCAGCCACCCCGATCACCTCATTCGAGCTCAGGGCAATGGCGCGCATCCCGCTGGGGATGCGGGCGGTCAGCCCGATGCCGGAGCCTGCCGCGGCCAGCTGCCGATCGAGGATCGGTTGTCCGGCTGCGAGAGGATAGAGCACCGCCCTGCCAACCACATCGTCGGCTCGGACGAAAGTGCCCGCCAGCGGATTCGACTTGGGCCATTCGATCAGGTTGAGATCTTCCTTGCGGATGATCTCCCCGGGATCGAGCGACCGCGCGGCGGCGACGTACTGCTGATTCTGCGGCGGGGCGACCGTCCGGGAGCGGCCCACTCTGCGACTGAGCCAGAACGTAAAGAGCCCGGAGATCACCAGCGCCACGACGAGTGCAAGTATCATGCGGCGAGCCATATCACATTACCTCTGGAACGCCGTAAGGAAGAGCGTCGTCGCTGTGCCCGCAGCTACAGCCAGGGCATAGGGGAGACGCAGCGTCCTCGCGTTGGCGACATTCAGTTGGGGATGGGGCGCGAGACCCTCCATGCGGTGATGGAGTGCGAGCGCGCCGACATTCCTGATGGTTTCTTTGAACCGGCCTCGCCACAGGGCGAGCCCGATTGCCATAACACCGCCAGCGACGGCGGTGAGGATCAGCAGATAGCCCACCAGCGGCAGTCCGGCAATGGCACCGACGGCGGTGATCAGTTTTACATCGCCCGCCCCCATGCCTCCGGCCAGCCAGAAGATGAGAAAGAGAACGCCACAGATCAGGCCGGCCAGTGCCGCCAGACCCATCTGGCGCCATCCCCCGAGAGCAAAATGCAGGAGCAGACCGAAGAGAATACCGGGCAGGGTGAGGAAATTTGGTATCCGGCGGCTGTGCACGTCGAAGCCCGCGCCTGCAAAAGCACAGGCCAGCGCCGCCGTCGGGTACACCCACTCGGGTTGAAGATTCGACATTGCGATTGTCCCCAATACGCTCTCTTCGCTTTATCGGCGGAAAGAGTCAGAACGTTGAACCGGGTCTGCACGTCAGCTACCCAGCCGGGGAAGCCAGGCCGTGGAACTGTCTGCGAAGAACCGTCCGATGTGGAGGGAAGCAGGGAGCTGCTGTGCGGCCGCCGTCCTCATCGTGTTGCAGCATTTCCACCCTGATCGTGCGCCTCCGGAGAGGACCAGCCAGGCTCAGATATGCTGCGTGCTTCTTCAGCCGATCAGCGCCCCGGACTGTTCAGGTGCGGACCACCGGTTGTCGCGGTGCCTGTACCTGACTCCGACAGAGTCGATTTCCAAACCTGCGGGCTGAGGTGGGGGGTCGCGACCGGGGCCGAGGAACAAGGTCGCGACCGGATATCGTTTGTGTGACTCAGGCCTGTCTCTCTTCCTAACAAGCAGGTCTGCTTCACTTCACCCAACCAGAGACCGGCAAGAACAGAAACCGCCAGAACATCACAGTGGTTTACAGGCTGCTACCGATCGTGTTGAATTCCGAACCGATCTTGGTGCTCAGCGAGCCCATCGCAACGATGGCGCCCAGGGCGATGAGGGCAGCGATCAGAGCATACTCGATCAGATCCTGGCCGGACTCATCGTTCATCAGGTTGGTGAAAAGCCGCTTGGTCATGTTCATTCCAGTTCTCCTTGAAATTGCCGCACGGCCTTTGGAACCCGGGACCGCGCTGCGTTAGTGGTTGATTGTTGTCACATTGCGACCAAACCGCTTCTGTCGCAATGCCCTTTAAGTGTTACCTTTTGCTACTTTTGTAGAGACTGCGGTGTTGCTGATGGCCCAACTTCCGCCGATTCAAATGCTTTCCGGAACAGCCTGAGAAGTTACCCGGGAAGCCCTGCTTCGGATTACTGCGCGCGACGAACCACGAGCCGCGCATTAAAACTCTGCCCACCGCTCCTGCACTCACATGCTGGAGGCGATGTTGCTGTAATATCCCGCAATCTTGCTGCCGACTCCCTGGATCGAGGCGATCGCGGCCAAAGCGATCAGGGTTCCGATCAGCGCATACTCGATCATGTCGGCGCCCGATTCCTCGTACCGCAAACGAGCCAGAATCGGACTTTCCATTCCGCCTGCCGGGTTCGATCCTCCGCGCTTCATGTCGATCCTTTCTGCTTCCCGGAGCCGCTTCGAATGCAGCGATCCCGTTCACTCCTGCCCCGCTCACCAGCGCCGCCCGGTAAAGAACTGTTCGTGAAACAAGCGGCGCATCCGTGCCCCGGCAATACCCTGGGCTAAAGCTTCTTGCCGATCTTCGTGTAGTCTTTGCCGAGCTTCCTGCCAAAGTTGTGCATCGTTGCGAAAGTCGCCAGCGCAATCAGAGCCGCCAGCAGGGCATACTCAATAACATCCTGGCCCGCATCATCGAACAGGACCTTTCGCATCTGGTTACTGGTAACTTTCATTCGTGCTCTCCGCGGCCGTGGTCCCGGGTGGTAAGCCCGGCCTCAGACAGAAGGCATAAGGCCGCGTCAGACCCTGAAGGTAATACAGAGTAAGACCCGAGGCTATGACGATATCGGTACAGAAGTGCTCCCTCTTTTGGTGTACTTTTGGGGGAGACCGGCGCGAAGCGACTGCATGAATCGTGACGTTGCTGCCCTGGATCCCCGACTTCCGGGGTCTGCGGCACCTCACGCGAGCGCCGGATCCCACGAACAGGGGATGCCGGACCACCTGGGACTGCGAACCCGTCGCCTTCGGTAGCGACGGCGCGCTCGACGCGTGACCATCAGCCGTCTAACTCCCCTGAGTTCAGCGGGTGTATTGCACTAACACAAAATGGCCATTGAGCCTAGGTGGATAACAACCTACGGTGATAGGACGGATCACCAAAGCAGCACGCCGTTACTTTCGTCATGAGCCTCCGGGAGAAACACTCGCAGGCATTATGAAGAGCGGCGATACAGCTCTGGAGATCGACGTGGGACGCCCCCGCACATCAGTTCACAGGGCGCCCATAACGAGAAATCATGAATCGACTGAGTGCCTTTCGACGAGCTATGCAATCACAGAAGCGGGCGATGCGGTTACGAAGCAGGTCTCTTCGCCGTGGCGACGGAGGTCAGTCGCTGGTGGAATTTGGCCTGGTCGCCCCGGTGCTGTTACTTGTACTGACCGGGATCTTCTCGTTCGGAATCATCCTCAGCCAGTATGAAGTCCTGACTGATTCGGTGAGCGCAGGGGCCAGAGCCTTTGCTCTCAGCCGCCTCCAGACAACCCCGGCTCTTGCCGTCAGCGATCCCTGCGCCTATGCCATCTCGATCCTGGAAGGTGCCGCGCCGAACCTGACTTCGTCGTCCATGAACTTTACCATTGTTTACACCGATAACTCCGGGACCACGCCCAGCGTGAGCAATTACACGACGACCTGCACAGATCGAGCGTCGACGGGCAGTTCGAAGATGCATTCTGAAGATCAGGTGCAGATCACCGCGACCTACCCCGTTACCCCGCTGGTCTTCAGCCGGGCGACGCGGACGCTGACCATGTCGGCTACGGCCACGGAGTTGGTGAACTAACTGTTTTACCGCAGTTGCTGTCTGCGTATAAACCAGCACGCCGGTCGAGAACCGGCAGGAAAGAAGAGTAAGGAGTCTCAGCTATGTCGAAAGAAACTACAACCCCGCCGAAGAGCTTGACGGCCTCGCGGGAAGCAACGCGGACAGACATTAACTGCCTGAAGCGAATTCTCGGAGAAGAGAGCGGCCAGGTATTACCCTGGGTCGTCGTTGTAATGGTCGTGGTTCTGGGCATGGCCGCGCTCTCGGTCGATCTGGGGCGCGCGATGGTCATCCGTCGCCAGCTGCAGGTGCAGGCCGATGCGGCCGCGCTGGCCGCCGCCGAGACGCTGGGGGGTACCAGCAGCTATGCCACGGTGGGCCAGAATTACAGCGGTGCCAGCGGCAGTAAGAACACCAACAGCGGCATCTCCGTCGGCACCCCCACCATCACTCCGCTCTGCCTTACGACTGTCACCAGCTGGGGTATTTCCTGCTCGTCCACCAGCCCCAACGCAGTGCAGGTGACGGAGACGGCGACCATTCCGACGCTGTTTGCGCAGATCCTGGGCAAGCCCAGCCTCACGCTGAGCGCCACGTCGACCGCATCACCGGGCCGGCCGGAACCGTATAACGTCGCCGTGGTTCTGGACACTACGCCCTCCATGACCACCACAGACAGCAGCTGCAACAACAAGACGCAGCTACAGTGCGCGGTGGTCGGGATTCAAAACCTGCTGCTGGGTCTCGAGCCCAGCCTGGATTCGGTGAGCCTGTTCACCTTCCCGAACCTGGATACAGGTGACGTTTCCAGCGAGTACAATTGCGCCGGAACCAATAACCTCAGTGTTCCGCCTTATACTTTCCCAGCTGCCGGCGCCAGCACGATGTCCACCATGCCGTATACGTACATGGTATCGTCGGGCGGCAGACACCCTACATATAGTCCGGTGAGCGGCAACGCAACCTACGAAATCGTGGCTTACTCGAACGATTACAAGACCTCCGACGCCGCGACGACGCTGAACACCAGTTCCAATCTCGTCAAAGCGGTGGGCGGCAAGAGCGGCTGTAATTCGATGGGTACGGGTTACGAGAACACCTACTACGCCGGCGCGATTTACGCAGCGCAGTCGTCACTGGTGGCCGAGCAGGCGTTGAACCCGAAGGCCGGGAACGTCATGATTCTGCTCAGCGACGGAAATGCGACCGCCAAGCAAACCGCCAACGGCGCGTTCTCTCCGGGAACCAATGACATGGCTGTCGCCATCTCCGGCGGCACCAATGAAAGCACGACTGTCGCAACCAGTGGCGGTTCCTACGCCTCCTGGAAGGGTCAGTGCGGGCAGGCCGTGGTTGCAGCCAATGCGGCGTCGACCGCGGGAACCCTCGTCTATACCATCGCGTATGGCTCGCCAACGTCTTCCAACTCGCAGAATTGCTACAGCGATGTGGGTGCGGGCAGCAACCCCGGTATCACGCCCTGCCGGACGCTGCAGGACATGTCCACGAACTACACCACCGGAGATACCTCGCATTTCTTCTCCGATTACAACTTCGGCAACGACCAGGGCTGCCAGGCATCCGGCGCGAACAGCGGTACTACCGCCATCGCAGATATCTACTCCAAGATTGCTGCGCAGCTTACCGGGGCCCGATTAATACCCAACGGCACACCCTAGTCAACCTCCCACACGTCAACCGCGAGGCCGGGGCAATTTGTCCCGGCCTTTCGTTTTGGGTCCGCCTTGACATCCGGCTGGCTCCTGTCGAGAATGGCCCTTCGCCGAATTGATTTAGGGGACACAGTCCCTGCTGGCGAAGCCACTTTTATGGGAATCCTGGATAGCTTTCGCCTGGAGGGAAAGACCGCCCTGGTCACCGGCGCCGCCAGCGGCCTTGGCGCGGCCATTGCCGTCTCGCTGGCTGAAGCCGGAGCGGCCGTCGCGTGTCACGGTAATCGCCGTCCCGCGGAGGAGACCGCGCAGCGCATCCGGGAAGCCGGCGGCGCGGGGCAGAGCTTCCTGGCCGATCTGAGCCTTCCCGATGGCCCCGATTGTCTCTTTACAGACGTCTCCTCGGCGATGGGCGCCCCCCACATTCTGGTCAACAATGCCGGAACCATCCATCGCGCCGCCGCTGAGGACCACGACCTCGAGGCGTGGAACCGAGTTCTCCAGGTCAACCTGACCAGCGCCTTCCGCCTGGCGCAGCTCGCCGGCCGGGAGATGCTCCAGCGCCGCCAGGGCAAGATCATCAACATCGCTTCGATGATGTCGTTCCAGGGGGGCATCCGCATCGCAGCGTACGTGGCTTCCAAAGGCGCCATCGCCCAGGTCACCAAAGCCCTGGCCAATGAGTGGGCCGGACGCAATGTGCAGGTCAATGCCATCGCTCCCGGCTACTTCCGGACCGAGAATACGCGGGCGCTGCAGGAAGACGAGACCCGCAATCGCCAAATTCTGGAGAGAATCCCGGCAGGCCGTTGGGGAGCTCCCCATGACCTGGCTGGGGCCGCAGTCTTCCTGGCCTCTCCGGCCAGCGATTATGTCACCGGGACGGTACTGGTCGTCGATGGAGGCTGGCTGGCGCGCTGAGCGCCCTTCGATCGTTTGGCACGCTCGTTCTGCACGATGCGCCTGAAGAAGCGCGGTATCCGCAGGGGCACACTATGGCTCGTGGATTTTGACAACGACTGCCGCATAGATTACGCCGGGGGGCACAATCGTCTGGTGCGGCGTCCCGGCGCGCACGGTGAAGACAGTACCCGGGCCGAGTTCATGCGACTGGCCTCCTTCGATTCTCTTCCCAGGCATTTCACCGTCCGGTTTGGACTCGCCTCCGACGACCGTCCCTCCCGTGATGAGCGTGGCGTGTCCCAGCTCCACCATCATCACGTCATCCCAGTGCGCGTGAACTTCCGCTCCGCCGCTCTTTATGCGCACCGAGAGCTGGACCTTGTAGCTTCCGTAGTCTTCCAGCGTTGCGCCGCTGCTGCCTTTCTCTTTGGCGGTGGCGACAAGCAGCGCGATGCGCTGGCGAAGATCGTGTTCCGGCAAGACGAGGGAAGGCGGCTGGGCAGCGGTTGCCGGAGCCGTCTGCGCAACGGCCGTGAAGCTCAACAGAGAAACCATAAGGCCCATCAGAAGCGTCTTCATCGGCGTCCTTTCTATTGCGTCTGGTTCAGAGCAGGTCCTGTACACGCACCGGATCCATGTCAGCGTAATCCTGATTCTCGCCGCCCATACCCCAGCAGAAGCTGTAAGCCTGCGTTCCAAAGCCTGCATGGAGCGACCATCCCGGCGAGACCACGATGTCCTGGTTGGCCATAACCAGATGCCGCGTTTCCTGCGGCGGTCCCATCAGGTGAAACACGCGCGCTTGAGGCGCAAGGTTGAAGTACATATAGATCTCCGAGCGGCGCATGTGCGTGTGCGGCGGCATCGTGTTCCAGGCGCTGCCGGCGTGCAGGTGCGTGACACCCAGAACCAGCTGGCAGCTGCGCGCGCCTTCCAGGTGAATGTACTTGCAGACCGTGCGCCGGTTGCAGGTATCCTGGCCGCCGATCGTAGCTGGCTGCGCGTCATCCTTCTTCACCAGCTTCGCCGGATAAACGCTGTGCGCCGGATAGCTGAGCAGGTAGAAGACGGCCGGCGAGGCGGTAGAAGCCGACTCGAATCGAATCTCGGGGTTGTCGCGACCGATGTACAGAACATCGAGATTGCCGAGCCGATAGTTTTGACCTCCCACGTTGACGTTGCCGTCGCCGCCGATGTTCAGAACCCCCAGTTCTCTGCGTTCGGTAAAGAACTGCGCGCGCAGCTCCGGATAAGTGGGTAGCGCGAGCGGCTGATCCGTCGGAGAAGCAAAGCCCACCACCGCGCGATCCAGATCGACGTAAGACAGATGCAGCGCGCCAGGCTGGCAGGCACCGGCCAGTAGAAAGCTCCGTCGCAAGTCCTCCGTGCTCATGTGCGCGTAGCGGACCGGGTCCGCCAACAGCAGGGTTTTCATCGGGTAACTCCTTTTGGCACGGCGAACGAGGGAAGCTCAGCCGCGGACATGCAGCTTCCTGTCTATCAGAGGAGGCCGATTCGTGTCTGCGGAGGGGCGGTCGCGCTCCTGCGAGACGGAACCATGCGCTACCGCGACTCGTTCAGCACGGGGAGCGGATTGGGCGGGCTCTCCGCAGCGTGAAAGTGGGCGTAAATGCCTTCGGCGGTCCTGGGCGGGACCACTGCGGTCAGAGCTTCGAGGCTGGCCTCCGCCACGCTGCGCAGGCTGCCAAAGTGCTCCAGCAGGCGCTGCCTTGTCCGCGCGCCTACTCCGGGAATTGCCAGCAGCTCCGAATCGCGGTCGCGCATCTCGCGCCGCTTGCGATGGTAAGCGATGGCGAACCGGTGCGACTCATCCCGGACCTTCTGGATGAGGTGCAAAACCGGTGATCGGCGGTCCAGCACAACGGGCTCATCCTCCTGACCGTAGAGGTAGATAATCTCCTCCCGTTTGGCTATGGAAGCCAGCGGCTGCGTGGTAAGCCCAAGCGATTCGAGGGCGGCGGCCGCGGCGTGCAGTTGCCCCAGGCCGCCATCGATCAGGATCACGGAAGGCATGGTCTTCTTCTCGTCCATGACGCGGCGATAGCGCCGGGTGATCACCTCCCGCATGGACGCGAAGTCATCGACGCCCTCGACGGTTTTGATCCGGAACTTGCGGTAGGCGCTCTTCTTCATCTCGCCGTCTTCCCACACCACCATCGACGCCACCGTTTCCGCGCCCTGGATATGCGAGATATCGAAGCATTCAATCGTGCGGGGCGGCTCTTCCAGCATCAGCGTGTCCTGCAGCGCCTGCTGGATCGCTTTGCTGCTCGGCTGCAGGACACGGAAGCGCTGATCGTAGCTCTGTTTCGCATTCTGCCCGGCCAGATCCACCAGCGAGCGCTTGTCTCCGCGCTGCGGAGCGGCAATCTCAACCCGATGCTTCGTCTGCTCAGCCAGCAGGTTTGCCAGCGCGAGGCGATCGGCAAAGTCCACCGGCAGAAAGATGGTGCGGGGGACGTATTGCTGGTCGATATAGAGCTGCTTCAGCAGGGCAGAGAAGAAAGCTCCCGGTTCAAAGATGCCTGGCACGGAGGCAGTTGGCGCCAGCGCACTCTCTGCTTCCGGGATCTCCGCGACAAACTCCGGCAGATCTTCCCAGAAAAACTCGCGGCGGTCCACGATCTTCCCAGCGCGCATGTGGAACAGATTGACCGCGACCATCCCATTTTCGAAGTGGAATCCGAAGACATCGGCATCGTCATCCTCCGCAGAGGCGATCCTCTGCTTCTCCCCTAACTGGTCGATGGTGATCAGCAGGTCGCGATATCTTGCAGCCAGCTCGAACTGCTCGGAAGTCGCCGCCGCGGCCATGCGTGCGTGGAGCGATTTGTTCAGGTCACTGGTGCGGCCTTCCAGAAACATCTGCGCATCGCGCACGGCCTCGGCATAGATCTCCGGCGTGGTGAGGTCTTTGACGCATGGGCCCAGGCAGCGACCGATATAGTACTGCAGACAGGGCCGCGGATGGTCGCGGGAGAGGTCCACCTTGCAGCTGGGCAACAGGAAGCTGCGGTGGATGAGGTCGACGACGCGGTAGGCCAGATTGCCCGGGAAGTACGGTCCGTAATAGGCGCTGCCGTCGCGGCGCAGGCGCCGGGTGACGAAGACCTTCGGATAACGATCCGCGAGCGTGAGCTTTACATAGGGGTACGTCTTGTCATCGCGCAGCAGGATGTTGAAGCGCGGCTTGCGCTGCTTGATGAGGTTATTTTCGAGTGCCAGGGCTTCGTGCTCGTTGTCGACGAGGATGTAGTCCACCTCGACGGCTTCGCGCATCAGCGACCCGGTTTTGGCGTTGGCCTGGGAAGCCTCGAGCAGGTACGAGCGGACCCGGGAACGGAGGTTCCTGGCTTTGCCGACGTAGATGACCTCGCCGTCGGCGTTCTTATAGAGGTACACGCCGGGCCGCGTGGGGAGCGTTCGAATCTTCTCCTGCATGTCCATAGAGCGGCCCTGTTACCAGTGTAAAGGCTGATGCGGGAAGGACTTCCCTAGCTCCGGAACGCCCAAAATACCAGGTAAAAAGTACTTCCGGCATAGCACCAGGCTGCGTCGTGGTGTTGGAAATTCGGGACAATTTACAGAAAACAAGTGAGTTGAAGGTAATTCGCCTATTTGGGCCTGGACGTGCTCATTTCTACTGGAAAAGCGAGGCATCCACGTCTGTCGCGGGGTGTCTCAAAGCAAGAGAAGGAAGAAACGGAGTGTCCCAAATGATACGCATTTCAGGAGCAGGACTCGCGGCCGCCTCGGCAGTTGCGGCGCTCTCTCTGGTTTTCGCCACAGGTTGCTCGACCAAGAACTATGTACGCAGCCAAACCCAGCCAGTGATCCAAAAGACCAACGAACTGGATGACGCCACCGCGGCGAACAATCGCGCGATCCACGATGTGGATACGCGGTCGCAGCAGGGCATCCAGCAGGCCCAGAATTCGGCCAATCAGGCGCAGCAGAGCGCCCAGAACGCCACCCAGGCAGCGAGCACGGCGCAGTCGTCCGCTCAGGATGCCGTGAATCGCGCGGACACGCTGGCAGGCGTGATCGCGGGCCTCGACAACTACAAGCAGGTTGGCGATGTGAGCGTAACGTTTGGGTTCAACAAGTCCATCCTGACCAAGGCGGACAAGGATCAGCTGGATCAATTCGGCGGCCAGCTGGCCAACACGCAGAACTACATCCTCGAAGTCACGGGCGGAACGGATTCCGTGGGATCGAAGGACTACAACTATGCGCTGAGCGATCGCCGGGCGATGGCGGTGGTGCAGTATCTGGCGTCGAAGTACAGCGTTCCGGCACATAAGTTTTACCTCGTCGGCCTGGGCAAGGACGTCGAGATCGATTCGAACAAGACAGCTGCGGGCCGGGCAAAGAACCGGCACGTGGAAGTGCAGCTGCTGAGCAACAGCGGCCAAAATCAGCCGGCCCAGACGGGAATGGCCACGCCTCCGTCAACGGGCGGCGGACCCTCCGAACAATAACCGCTTCTTCCGGTTTCTCCGGGGCGCGCCAGTGGCGCGCCCTTACTTTTTGGGAAGCTGGCGAACGTGGGCGGCACGGACGTCGTTGGCCGTAAAGAGCCGAAGGAACGGCGCTCCCTGACAGGCGGCTTCGAGAGCGGCGCGGCCGCCGGCTTCCTCGCGCTCCACCAGGCAGATGGCAGCGATGACGCGCATGCCGGCTTCGCGGGCCGCTTCAATGGCGGTGATGGTGGAAGCGCCGGTGGTGCAGACGTCATCGACGATGAGGACGGGCGCGTTCTTCTCGAAGAATCCTTCGATGCGGCGGCCGGTGCCGTGGGCCTTTTCGGCCTTGCGGACCAGGAAGCCATGGATCAGCGGTGCGCCGGACTGTTGCTGGGCGCGGTCGGCACTGGCGATGGCAACCGCGGAGACGACCGGGTCGGCTCCCAGGGTGAGTCCGCCGACGGCGGCCGGTTGCAGGTTCTTCTCCTTGAGCAGATCCAGAATGGCGAGGCCGGTGAGGCGGCCACCTTCGGCGTGGAGAGTGGTGGTTCGGCAGTCGATGTAGTAGTCGCTGGTGGCTCCGGAAGAGAGAGTGAAGGTGCCGAGGCGGAACGAGGTGCGGGCCAGCAGGTCGAGAAGTTGGGAGCGGGCGTCGGTCATGGCTCTCTCAGTGTAGGGGAGCCATTAGTTGGTAGCGAGTAGCGGAGGAGCAAGAAAAATTCTTTGCGAAATGTGCATGTGTGGCAAACAAAGTAGTTAGCCAAAGCCGATCTTGTTATGTGTGGCAAATAAAGTAGTTACTGAGGGCCTCAAACGTATGTGTGGAAAACAAAGAGTTTAGGGTTTTTAGGGTTCCCAGTTGATGGACCTTCCGGAAGTGGACCTTTGGAGGAGTCGCACGCCATCCTGCCCAACGGAAAAAGCCCGCACGCGGCGGGTTTTTTCTTTTTCACTCTATAAGTTCAGAATAGCAGTTTCCGGCGGCTTTCCTGCCAGCGATTTTGGCTCGTAAGTCCTGTGGCGGCAACGCGGGAACTTTGGTAAGGATTGACAAGATTTCCACAGAAGGGGTCTCAGAGCCGTAATCGGTTGATTGGCGCCACTCAGAGGACGCGCAGGACGGCCAGCGTGGCGTCATCGCAAGGGCGAGCGCCGCAGAACTCGTCCATGTTGTCCAGGATGGAGCGGACGAGGTCCCTGGCGGAGGCTGACGGAAAGGCTGTCCGTGAGGTCCGTGCCGCAGCGAGGAAAGCCGTCGACGCCCCGGGATCCCTACGGCTCTCGCATCGACGGAGTGAATGTGACACCGACCAACAGGCCCTCGGGGGAGAGGAATCGACTCACCGTTTGGCCCCAGGGCTCCGTCTTGTTCCTGATGAGCATTCGGTACCCCCGCGAATGGAGATCGGCCGTAGCTTTCTCGACGCTTTCCACCTCAAACTCCAGCCACGCCTGCGGTACAGGAATGTTGTCAGGCCAGGAATCAGTGCCAAAGCAGGATTGCGCCGCCTGGGAGAGCGGCCACAGCGCGAAATGCTTTACGCCTGGAAGCGCACCTGTATGCAGATAGCCGCCCGCGTCTTCTTTGAAGGAGATACCGAGGCTCTCGCTATACAGCATGCGGCTTTGATCAATGTCGCGATCGATCGGTCCAAAACCCGCAATGAACAGAACGGCTGTACCTCTATCTGGCATGTTGCTGCACCTTCCTTGGGGAAGCCGGTCCTTCTGTCGCGATCCCTGGCGACCGCCAGCCTACCTGAACCGTTTGGAGTATTCCACCGGATAACAGAGATGGCCAGGTGGTCGTTGATCCGGACCTTTCGTCGATTCACGGCCTCGGTGTGAACCTTCCGCGTGTCGATACGGGACGGCTATCATGTTCGATCATGCAAACTGTCTTTGAAGCTGCGGGGGGAATCGAGGGTCTGCAGCGTTTGGCCGCGGCGTGGCATCGGCGGGTGCTGGAGGACGAGGAGGTCGGCCATCCGTTCAGGCACGGCGTGCAACCCGACCACGTTGAGCGGCTTGCTGCTTACTGGGCCGAGGCACTGGGAGGACCGAGGCTGTATTCGGACACCTATGGGGACGAGACCAGCGTGGTGAGGATCCACAGCGGCAACGGGGAGCACGAGGAGATGAATCGCCGGGCGATCGCCTGCTTCGACGAGGCTCTGGGCGATGCCGGGATGGCCGGCGATCCTGCTCTGCGAGAGGTGCTGCATGACTACTTCGCCTGGGCGACCACGACCACGATGTACCGCTATCATCGATCCGCCGGCGATGTGCCGCAGGGGCTGACGATCCCGCGCTGGTCGTGGAACGGGCTCGAGCGGTAAGACCCTCGGCAGACCAGCAAAATCCCTGACGCTGAGCGGCGAACATCTGCCGGTGCGGGAAATCCTCATTTTTTTGGGCAGAGGATGTCGAGAAGCCAGGACCGGCTCCGACTCAGGGGTGAAAGCGCAAACCAGGGCCACGATGGCCTGGCGGGCGCAAATTCAGAGAAGCGAAGAGGAGAAGCCAATGAAATACATTCTGATGATGGCGGGCACGAAGGCGGGAGTTTCGGGCTATCAGAACTGGTCGCAAAGCGATCGCGACGCGCACATGCAGGTGCTGGGGAACGTCATGAAGGACCTCACAGAAACGGGCGAGTTTGTCACCACCTCGAGACTGGCCGAGCCAAAGCAAGCAACACTGGTGTGCGGCGAGAAGAACGGATTGCCGGTGACCGATGGCGTTTTTCCGGAGGCGAAGGAGTTCCTGCTGGGGTACTGGATCGTGGATGTGGCGAAGCCGGAGCGCGCGTTGGCGATTGCGGGGCGGATTTCATCGGCGCCGGGGCCGGGCGGGGTTCCGACGAATATGCCCATTGAGGTGCGGCCGTTCGTGTGAGGGCGGAATGAGCCGGCGGAATGGATGCCCGCGGAACCGACGGCGAGCGCGGCCGCCGGCTCAAAAGCAACCGCGGATCGTTTGCCAGCTTGCGCGGCCTGAGGATGACAACTATGGATTGCCAGGTGCGAACCGGAAGGAGAGAGACGATGAAATACATTTTGATGATGAACGGAAAGAAGGCGGATTTCGCGGCGTATGCGCGGTGGTCGAAGCAGGAGCTGCAGGCCAATGTGGAGTTCATGCAGGCCTTCAGCAGGGAACTGAAGGAGGCGGGCGCGTTCGTGGCATCGGAGGGGCTGGCATGGCCGAATGAGGCGAAGCTGGTGCGGTCCGGCAGTAAGGGGGAGCCAATCACCGACGGGGTGTTTCCTGAGTCGAAGGAGTTACTGGCGGGATACTGGATCGTCGATGTGGAGAGCCCGGAGCAGGCCTATGCGCTGGCGGCACGGCTGTCCGGGGCTCCCGGCGGAAGCGGAGTGACAGACACGATGCCGGTGGAAGTGCGCCAGGTGTTGAGCGGTCACGCCGATCTGGGCCTGTAGCGGACGACAGGAGGGCGGATGAGCGCAGCGTCAGGCGAACCGGGGAGCGATGCGGCGATGGAGAGCCTGCTGCGAGAGCTGGCGCCGCAGGTGCTCGGCGTGATCACCCGGCGGTATCACGACTTCGCCTCCGCCGAAGATGCGACGCAGGAGGCGTTGCTGGCGGCGTTTCGGCAATGGCCGCGGGAAGGGCTTCCCGAGAATCCGCGAGGGTGGCTGATCCAGGTGGCGTCGCGGCGGATGGCGGACATGGCGCGCAGCGAGATCGCGCGGCGGGAGCGGGAAACGGCGATCGCGGAAGAGGAGCCGGCAGTGGGGCCGGCTGAGATTGAGGCGGATATGGATCCCGACGACACGCTGATTCTGCTGTTCATGTGCTGCCATTCCGCGCTGAGCGCCTCGTCGGCGATTGCGCTGACGCTGCGAGCGGTGGGCGGGCTGACCACAGCAGAGATCGCCAACGCGTTTCTGGTGCCGGAGGCGACGATGGCGCAGCGGATCAGCCGCGCGAAGCAAAGCATCCGGGCCTCGGAGGCGCCGTTTCGCGCGCCGACTCCGCAGGAACGCAACGAGCGGCTGCCGGCGGTGCTGCGGGTGCTGTACCTGATCTTCAGCGAAGGCTATGCGAGCAGCATCGGGGCGCAGCTGCAGCGGCTCGACCTGGCGCGGGAGGCGATCCGTCTGACGCGCAGCGCGCAGGCTTTGCTGCCCGAGGATGGCGAAGTGGCGGGCCTGCTGGCGCTGATGCTGCTGACCGATGCGCGGCGGTCGGCGCGCACGGGTGCTGGGGGGGAGCTGATCCCGCTGGATCAGCAGGACCGCAGTTTGTGGGACCGGGCGGAGATCACAGAAGGCACGGCGCTGCTGACGTTTGCGCTGTCACGGGGATCGGTGGGGCTGTCTGCGCTGCAGGCCGCGATTGCGGCGGTGCACGACGAGGCATCGCGCGCGGAGGATACCGACTGGGCGCAGATTCTGGCGCTGTACGAGCTGCTGCGCAACGTGGCACCGAGCCCCATGGTGACGCTGAACCACGCGATTGCGGTGGCGATGGTGCATGGACCAGCGCAGGGGCTCGATCGGCTGGCATCGCTCGATAAGGACGGACGGATGGCGGGCCATTATCGGCTGGCCGCGGTGCGCGCGCATCTGTTCGAGAAGCTGGGCGAGTTTGAGAAAGCCGTCGAACAGTATCGGGTGGCGGCGGCCGGTACCACGAGTCTGCCGGAGCGAAATTATCTGATCGGCCACGCGGCACAGCTGGAGGATGCGGGATCATGAACAGCACGAATTACGCATCGGTGGATGAGTACATCGCGGCACAGCCGGAGCCGGCGGCTGAGCGTTTGCGCGAAGTGCGGAAGGCGATCCGGAAAGCGCTGCCGAAGGCGGATGAGGTGATCTCGTACAGGATGCCGGCGTATCGGCTGAACGGCGACGTGCTGCTGTATTTCGCGGGATGGAAGAGGCACTACTCGCTGTATCCGGCGAGCGCGCTGCTGGTGGATGCGTTTCGGGCGGAGCTGGCGTCCTACGAAGTTACGAAGGGGACGATTCGCTTTCCGTTGTCGGAGCCGGTGCCGAGTCGGCTGATCGCGGACATTGCGCGGTTCCGCGTAAAGGAGATGGCGGAACGAGAGAAGCGGGGGAAGCAGACGGCGGCACGAACACGGTGAGGCGAGAGCCAGCAGCGGAAATTGCTACTGGCCCTCGGATGGCGTGGCGGCCTTTGAAGGGTGGTTGCTGTCGGAGGCCGGAGCGGGACCCGGGGTCAGGTTGCGGTAGTTCATCAGCGTGTTGAAGAGCATCCGGTATTCGCCGAGGTTCTGCCAGCGCCAGATGGGATTCGTCATGAACAGGACGACCTGACCTTTGCCGTCGGGTACGATAGCGAGCGCGGCGCGGCCCTTGATGTCGTCAGCGCCGTTGAACAGGCCGCTGAGGACGGACTTTTCTCCGCCAGGGAAGCGCATCAGCACGTCGTCTTTATCCATCGTCTCGGACATCCGGAGCAGAGGGCCATTGGCATAGCGCACGGGCACAGTCTTGTCCGTGTAGCCGTAAAAGATGGGGTTTTCCGGGCGGAGAATGTCCGCCTGCACGATGGGGCCGGGCGCATAGAATTTGCCGCCGCCAGGAGTGCTGGCATCGATGGTTGGGGTCAGGCCGAATTCCGGTGGGAAGGAACTGGAGGCGCCGAGGGTAACGAGCAGGCCGCCGCCTTCGACGAATTTCTGAAACTCCACAACGCCAGCCCCGCCCATGCCGCCGGTGATGTCGGGTGAGGAGCCGTAGTCGCCGAGGAATTTGAAGCGGTCGGTCTTCTCATAGGCCAACGGCTGGCCTTCGCGCGGAATGCCAAAGACCATATCCCCTGGGTTGCGGACCTGGGTGGGAATGAGGATCAGGTCGTAATCTTTTGCCAAATCGCCCTGGTCAACCCGTTCTTTGAAGATGAGGTCGTAGGGAACCTTGTACTGGTCGAAGGTGTAGCGCACCCAGCCAACGTCTTGCGTGCCTCCCCAGGTGCTGAAGATGGCGACGCGGGGCAGCGCCGCATCATGCGCGGCAACCTTCGGTGCGGCGGCCAGGCCAACGACATCGAGGCCGAGTTTTTCCGCCAGCGGCTTGAGAGCGGAGCCCGCGCTGGCAGGAACGAGGAAGGTCCCGGCGGAGAATTTGGTGCCGGCGGCAGTGAAATCCTTCTCGGCTATTTGCACGTCCACATCTTTGAGAGCCCAGCGCAGCGTGACCAGGTTGGGCGAGCCGTGATCGGGCACCGCATAGACGGCCGCAGCCGCCACGCCCTTCACGATTCCCTCGGGAGTGAACTCGGTGACAGGATCGACGGCGACGGCCTGCACGGATTTGTCGTCGGTGGATTTGACGTCGGTGTGGGTCATCAGGCCCATGGTCCAGGCGCTGTCGTCGTAGGTGTGCAGGTCGGGATCGGGATCGTCCTGCTTTTGGAGAAGGGTTTTGGCGAGCGGGCCGTAGGGCTGGTCCGTTTTCACGATGAAGGAGCCGGCGGGATAGGTGCCGTCCTTCAGCTTGACCTCCGCTTTCGCGCGGCCGACGTCAATGCCCTGCATACGCAGGATGTGAATGACGAAGGCGACGCGGGTCAGGTCCTGCTGATCGGAGGGCAGGATGTAGCCGTAGGGTGCGTCCTTCGTGCCGGCAGCAATAGCCTCGCGGCTCTTGGTGTAGAAGTCCTGCAGGATGACCTGGGGGAAGCCGGCGACAAACTGCAGCGAGCTGAGGACACCGGATTCAGCGTAGTTGGTGTTGTCGCGCATTGACCAGAGGACAGTTTTGTACGGCGGGTCAGGCCGGTACCATTCGCGCTTGGTGAAGTTGCCGAAGGCCCCGCCGCCGCCGCCGAGCAGGGCTGGGTTGGGCTGGAAGATGGTGCGCTCCATGGTGCTGGCGCCGTCGTTGCCCATGATTTCGTAAAAGCGCATGAGGGCGTTGTGATTGGTGGCCATCTGGGCGACGTAGCCCGGCGACCAGGCGTCGACGTACGCGTGGGTCCACACACCGGGCATGCCGTAACGGGCGAGCTGGGTCATGTCCCAGTTGGCAAGCATGGGCAGCTCGCTGTAGACGATGGGGCTCCACAGCGGATTCTGCGGCGCCTGGCCGCTGTAGATGTAGAGGAAGGGGACGGACTCGTGCAGGTCGTGCATGACCTCCGGATGCCACTGAAGAAACCAGCGCAGCAGGTTCTGGTTGGCCATGCCGGAGTAGTTGATGTCGCGATTGTTATCGTGCTCGATGTACTTGCCCCAGTACGGGACCCCGGACATTTTGGAGTAGTCGGTGACATCGACGTTGTGGGCGTAATACCAGTCGATGGAGCGGTCGCGTCCGTCAGGATCGGCGACCGGGACGATGGCCACGATGACGTTGTTGCGAATGCTGTGGACGAGGGGCGAGTCTTCAGTGACCAGGCGGTAGGCCAGCTCCATGAGCATCTCGGGAGGACCGAGCTCGGCGCTGTGCAGTCCGCCGGAGAGGGTGTAGAGCGGCTTGGTGCGGGCGATCAGAGCCTGGGCAGCGGCGTCGGAGAGGCCGCGCGGGTCGGCGAGCTTCGCGAGGTTGGCGCGCTCGTCGTCGAGGTGGGCGATGGAATCTTCGGAGCCGATGAAGACGATGACGGAGTCGCGGCCTTCTTCGGTCTTGCCAATACGGAGGACCTTAACGCGGCCCGTATGCGCGGCGAGGGCGTCGTAATAGCGGAGGATGTCGGCGTAGTAGGTGAGCTTCTTCGGAGCGCCGATGTCATAGCCGAGCACGTCCCGCGGCGAAGGGACGGCGCCGCCGGCGGGGAGGTGATCGACCAGCGGGCTCATGAATTCCGGTTTGGTCGTCCAGGCGCGCACGTGCGCAGCGAAGTCGGAATCCATGGTTTGGGCTGGGGACGCAGTGGAAGCAACTGCGAGACAGGTGAACAGCACCACTGCAAGACGCTGAAACATGAGCTCAGACTCCGCCGGAAAGAGGATGTCCGCTATAGTAACGTGCCGGCGCACAAAAGCCGAAGGAAGCAGGCAGTCCGAAAAAGAATACCCATGCCGGGAATCGGCTGTCGGTGCGCTTCGGTGCGATTAGTACTGGATGACTTTTTCCGAGGTGGCGCTGAGATGGATCGAGCTTTGAGGCAGCATCGGCGTGGTGAAGGAGAACGGATAGTTGACCTGGACGCGGACAAAGCAACCCTGACTGTTACTGTCGGTGGAACAGGAGGTGCAGGGTGTGGTTGAGCAGTCGGGTGTGTTGCCGGGCCACATAAACGAAGTGCTGGTGTTGATGGTGATTGAGGATGCGGCAATGCCTGGAGGGGTGAGGCTCTGCACGTAGTTCTCAATGTCGGAAGCGCTGGCGCTGCAATCGAAGCTGAGTGCGAAGTTGGGCGGGGCCGACGTGGAGCAGGAGGAGGGCCAGTCGGCTCCCCGGACCGCGGCATAGCGCGTCGCTTCTTCGGCGTCATAGGTGACGAAGTGGTGAGCATACAGTGGCCACGAGACATCGACGATCCCGATGAGAAACATGAGGAGAAAGATCGCCGCGAGGGAGAACTCGACCAGATTGCTGCCGCGCTCCTCACTGACGAATCGTTGCAGGGCAGGGAGACGAGGGGGCTTCATCAGTTTCCCCCGGAGCGCAGGGTCGCCGAGCTGGAGAGGGCGATGGAGGCGGGAATTCCGGGCCAGTGGAAGAGGGGCACATAGCTGGTTGAGGTCGTGACGGTGACCTTATAGACCCAGTTGGCGGCGCAACCGGACGGCCAGGCAGTCAGGGCCAGACCTGTGGCGCAATCCACGACCTGAGCCGAAGCATTCGATTGCAGGTCATCGGGCCCGCACGCCTGTTTTCTTTGTTGTCATAACCCGTTCGCGGGATCGTGCTTTCGCGACAGGGGAGCGTGGGGAAGCCGATGCTGCGTCTAACTCATTCAGAAGAATAGGAAATAACACGATTGGCGGACCATCCCCAAAAGGGGGAATTGCCACAGGTGCGATTGGGCGATCTACGCGACAATAAAGGCTGAGCGGGCTTTTTCGAAACTCGCGTGAATCATTAGTTCAGGGGAGAGCGATGGTCGCCATTCAAATGGAGTATCAGGGGGACCTGCACTGCAGGGCGGTGCACGGACCTTCGGGCGTGGAACTCAGTACCGATGCGCCGAAGGACAATCAGGGTCGCGGCGAGAGCTTTTCGCCTACGGATTTGGTGGCCACCGCGCTTGGCACCTGCATGCTGACGACGATGGGCCTTCTGGCGCGCACGCTGGGGATCGATATCGCGGGGGCGACAGCGACGGTGGAAAAGGAAATGACCCCGCCGCCGCGAAGGATCCAGAGGCTGACCGTGCGCATTCACGTTCCGCATACGATCGATACCGAGAATCAGCAAAAGCTGGAGCGCGCGGCTCACACGTGTCCGGTGCAAAGAAGCGTGCATCCGGACGTGGAAACGCCAGTCACGTTCAGGTGGGGATGAAGGCTTCAGCACAGAGGACACAGAGCGGACGCAGAATTCACCACAGCGGCTGCTGGTGACGGCGTGAGGTCTACTTTTTCTTTGGCAGGGATGCGGGCTTGACGCCTTTCACGGCGTTGGTGAGTTCGTTGAGCGTGACGGCGTCCAGCTGATAGAGCGAGGGGCCGTCGTCGCGTTTGGCGATGCCGCCGTCTTTCGTCTTCGCAATCTGAACGTGGTCGGTCTTCTTGCCGCCAGCGTACGTGACGGTGATGTCGATCTCCGGCGCGGTAAAGCCGCTGGCCACAAATTTCGTGGCCGCGAGGTCGCGGAGAGCTGACACAAGAGATTCGGCAGAGGCGGTGTCCATCGTCTGGCCGTTAGAGGTCCAGGTGGTGGCGGCGTGGGTGAGGACGAGCGAGGTCGCGCCAGTGTGAACCTCAATCTTGTCCGGATCGGCATAACTGAAGCTGAAGAGCTGTTTGTCGCGATAGTCGTCAAGGGGGCGGTTGAGCGCTTCGGCGAGCGCGGTGCTGTTGTCCGAGGCGACTTTGAACACGCCGGGCAGCACGCTGGATTTCGCGTAGTCGTCGTCCCTATCCTTGCGGACCTCAAGCGTATCGGTTCCGAAACTGCCGGTGATCCTGGCGGTGGCGAACGGGGCGGCGTGGGCGAAGGCTTTGGCGGAGGCCTCTGGTGTGGTGAGGGTGTCCATTTTGGCGCTGGTGAGCTGCGTGAGCAGGTCCTGGACCTGAAAGGTATTGGTGCGATAGGGCTCCGGTTTCTGGATTTGCCAGCCGCTTTGCACGCGTCCGAAGTCGACGGGTTGAGTTTTGCGGTCGAGGTCGATGGTGGTCACCGAGGCGGAGTCGACGGGGAGAAGTCGTTTATCCCTGAGATCATCGAACGATTTATCCAGGCTGTTTTTGATGTACGACGCGGCGGTAAAGACGCGCGGATCGCCAGCGAGGGCGGCGTAGACAGCGTCGCCGGTAGGTGTGGCGTCGCCGAGGAGGAGCTTCTGCGACTTGTTGTTCTTCTCGGTGAGATCGATGGTGACGGAAGGAATCTGCAGGCCGTAGGGGGCAAGGTCTGGCGCTTTGTCGGAGAGGACGCGCTGCGAGGCCAGGGGATTGAGACTGGAGAGAATGCCGGAGACGGTGCCGGCGTCCGCCAGGGTGGATTGGGGAGCCGTGATACGCCATTGATTCGTACCGCTGCGCGTGAGGGTGACGGGCGGAGATTCCTTCTGCATGATGGTGAGCGCGGTGACGGAGCTCGGATCGATCTTAAGGATGGACGGCGTGTTCTCGGCGGAGGCAGGGGTGGGCGGCGTCTTGCGGTGCGAAGACCAATACAGGACGCCACCCAGAATGGCGAGAACGACAACAGCAATGAGAAGACCGCGAAGTTTCATAGCAGAAAATTCAGCTCCCGGCTAAGCCGGGAAGGTTAGGCCCGGCTACTAGCGTCTCTTCCACCAGACGAGGATGCCGGCCAGGATCACGATGAGCGGCAGGACAAACTGGCTGACGATGCGCACCGTGCGCAGCTGAGCCTGGGTCATGGTGATGCGGCGGTCCTCCGGCGCTTTGGGACGGATGGAAATGAGATCCTCGTCGGAGGTAAGCCAGTTAATGGCGTTGGTGGCCAGGTCGCCATTGCCGTTGAAGTCGATGAAGCGATTCGATGCCCAGATGGAGCTGCCGATGGCGACGAGGCGGCCCTGTTGGTTGGGCTTGCCGCCGGTGAGCGTGACCGCCGCAGCCAGGGTGAGCGGGCCCTTCTTGTTGTTGGGGTCCTTCACGTCCACCCGCGGCGAGCTGAGGTCGGTGGTTGCCAGGCTGCTCTGCGAAGAGGAGAAGAGGGGCTCGACGCTTGCCGTGCTGGTATTGCTGGTGGTGATGGAGCGCGAGAGCGGGTAGCCGGTGGCGGTGCCTTTCATGCCCGCAACGATCGCCTGCGACGTGTAGCTGGTGACGAGCGGGACCTGCGGGCCGAGGCCGGCGATCTGGCCGATGGGGTTCATGTCGAGGACGAGGTCCTTATCCATGGTGACGCCCCAGCCAGAGAGCAGGGAAGCGAGGGCGTCGTTGTCGCCGATCTGCGAGGGGCCCATTTTGAGCGGGGGATCGAGCATGAAGAAGGCGCGGCCGCCGTTGTCGACGTAGGCCTTGATGGCGCTGACTTCGGGCTGCTGGTAATCATGCGTGGGCCCGGCGATCACGATGGCGGTGCAGGCGGAGGGGACCTGGGCCTGAGTGAGCAGGTCGATGGACTGGGTCTGATAGCTGTCGCGGCCGAGCAGGTCTTTCAGGTGAGAGAGGCCATCGCGGCTGCTGTCGTCGATCTGGTGCTCGCCGCTGCCGGTAACGAAGCAGACGGTGCGGGTATTGCCCTTGATGTCGCGGATGAGCGCGCCGGTGATGCCTTCCTCGGTCATGTCGCTGGCGGTTTCGGTATGCGCGCCCACCTGGACTGTAGCGGCGTTCAGGCTGCGGATGCCGGCCGCGCGGGCGACATTGGGATCCTTATCAGGGTCGACATAGCTCACGTGAATCTTGGATGAGAGGTTGGTGTACTCATCGAGGAGCGGCTTGCCTTCTGCGAAGTGGCCGCTCTGGTTGAAGTAGGTGATGGTGGCAGGCTGCTTTAGCCCATCGACGATCTTCTTCGTCTCGCTGGAGAGGCTGTAGCGCTTGTTGGCGGTAGCGTCATACGTCTTCTCGTAGCGATTGGCGAGAACGTTGGCGACCGCCACGATGGCCACAACAATCAGGATGTAGATCGTCGCGTAGCTGGCGTATTTGGTCTGACGGGCTTTCAACCACTGACTGGCCATTCCTGACTAGGACCTCCACCGAAGGGATTCCATCGAGCGCGCGGTGAAAAAGAGTCCGATGAAGATGAAGCTGACGTAGTAGACAGCATCTTTCAGCGAGAGGACGCCGCGGCCGAAGGATTCGTAATGCACGGGGACCGACAGGTAAGAGAGCACCTGGGCCCAGGTCGAGGAGTCGTAACTGCTGACCCAGGAGAAGACCCAGAAGAGCAGGATGACGCCGAAGGTGGCGGCGCCGGCGATGATCTGGTTTTTGGTCAGGGTGGAGATGAAGGTGCCGAGGGCCAGCAGCGCGGCCGCCTGGAGAAGCAGGCCGAGGTAGCCGATAAGCACCGGCTTCCAGTCCGGGTGGCCATAGGCGAAGAGGAATGCAAAGTTGATGCCGGCGTAGACCAGCAGCCAGACGTACAGGATGGTGGCAGCGAGCCACTTGCCCAGGATGATCTCGATATCGCGCACCGGCGAAGTGGCGAGCAGCTCGATCGTGCCGCTGCGCTTTTCTTCCGCGAAGAGGCGCATGGTGATGAGCGGCACGAAGAAGAGGGCGAGGAAGCTGGTGTTGAGCATCAGCGGCCGGATGATCTGCTCGTTGATGTTCATGGGCTGCATCTGGCCGGCCATCTGCATCTCGATGCTTTCGACAACGAAATTGCCAAGATAGTTCCAGAAGAACCAGCCGAAGAGGATGCTGTACATGGTAAGCAGCAGCCAGGCGATGGGTGAGCTGAAGTAGCTCGACAATTCGCGGCGGCAAATGATCCAGAGATTTCTCATGGCTGGGCCTCCGGAGCGGCGGGTTCGGCCGCGCTGGATTCTGGCGGCGAGACGGTTTCCGGGGGCGGAGCCGCGGCTTCGGTGCCGGTGAGCTGCAGGAATATTTCCTCGAGGCTCATGGCAGCGGGGCGCAGCTCGTTCAGATCCCATCCGGCATCGACGACGGCGCGGGCGAGATCGCCGCGGACCAGCTGGCCTTTGCGGCTCTCGACTTCGAAGAAGGCGCCCTGGTCGTCCTGACCTTTGCTGGTGACGTTGCTGACGCCGGCGACGGCGCCGAGGCGCTGCTGGACCATCGGAACAGATAGCTCACCGCTGCGCGCCGCCACTTCCAGCACGATGGATTCCGCGCCGCGGGCGCGCGCCTGCAGATTGTGGACCGAGTCCGTGGCAACCAGCTTGCCCTTGTTGATGATGAGGACCTGTTCGCAGGTCTGCTCTACCTCCGGCAGAATGTGGGTGCTGAGGATGATGGTGTGATCGCCGGCGAGGGATTTGATGAGGTCGCGCGTCTCGTTGATCTGTTTGGGATCGAGGCCGGCGGTGGGCTCATCGAGGATGAGCACGTCGGGATTGTGGATGATGGCCTGGGCCAGACCAACGCGCTGGCGATAGCCTTTGGAAAGCTTGCCCATCAGCTTCTTTTTGACGTCGCCGATGTTGCAGCGGTCGCAGACGAAGTTGATGCGCGTCTCCAGTTCCGCGCCGGAGAGCCCTTTGAGGCGGCCGACGAAGCGGAGATACTCGTCGGTCTCCATTTCCAGATAGAGGGGTGGGGATTCGGGTAAATAGCCGATATGCCGTCGCACATCAAGGGATTGGGTGAAGACGTCGTAGCCCGCGACCGTGGCAGTTCCCGCGGTGGGCGGGAAGAAGCACGTGAGCATGCGCATGGTGGTGGTTTTGCCGGCGCCGTTGGGGCCCAGAAAGCCTACGATCTGGCCTTTGTCTACGGTGAAGGAAATGCGGTCAACGGCGGTAGTACGGGCATAACGCTTGGTCAGGTCTGTAACTGTGATCATGTCTGACTTAATTTTTTGACTTCGCGAGAAGCGAAGGGTTATCGATGAAGGCCCGATTCACTGAGATATCCGTGATTGCGGATACCGCATGAAATGCGGTTGGCAGGGAACCATAGTCATCGTAAAACATCGGCGGTTCGCTGTGGGAAGGATGTGCGAACCGCCCAAAAATTTATTCTCCCGTGTCGATCTGCGCTCTCTGCAGCTTGTCGGAGTAGTCGACGTACACAGATTTCCAGGTGGTGTAGAAATCGATGGCGCCGATGCCGCCTTCGCGATGGCCGTTGCCGGTCTGCTTGACGCCGCCGAAGGGGAGATGCACTTCCGCTCCGATGGTGGGTGCGTTGACGTAGGTGATGCCGGCTTCCAGATCGCGCATGGCGCGGAAGGCGCGATTCACGTCGCGGGTATAGATCGCGGTGGAGAGACCGTAGGGGATGTTGTTGGAGATGGCGATGGCCTCATCGAAGTCCGCGCACTCGAGGATGCTGAGGACGGGACCGAAGACTTCCTCCTGAGCGATGCGCATGCTTTGCTTCACGCCGGAGAAAACGGTCGGCGCGAAGAAGTGCCCGCCGGCGTAGGCGCCGTTGGTGAGGGTCTTGCCGCCACAGCGGAGCTGAGCGCCTTCATCCCGCGCGATTTTGCAGTAGCTGGTCGAGGTTTCGATCTGCGCGCGGTTGACCTGCGGGCCTACCTGCACGGACTCATCGAGCCCGTCGCCGACCTTGAGCGCCTTGGCGCGGGCGACCAGCTTCGAGATGAACTCCTCGGCAACAGCGCGATGCACGATGATGCGGCTGGTGGCGGTACAGCGCTGGCCGGTGGTGCCGAAGGCGCCCCAAAGAGCGCCATCGACGGCAAGGTCGAGGTTGGCGTCCTCGAGGACGATCATGGCGTTCTTGCCGCCCATTTCGAGAGAGCAGGCCTTGAAGTATTTGGCGGCAGTCTGGCCCACGATGCTGCCGACCTCCGACGATCCGGTGAAAGAAATGGCAGCCACGCCGGGATGCTCGACGAGGCGCGTGCCCACGGTAGAGCCGGAACCGGTGACGTAGTTGACCACCCCCGGGGGCAAGCCGGCATCGACCAGGGTCTGCACAAGGTTCAGCGTGGAGAGCGGCGTATCCATGGCCGGCTTGATCACGCAGGTGTTGCCGCAGACGAGAGCAGGGAGGAGCTTCCACGAGGGGATGGCCATGGGGAAGTTCCAGGGGGCGATCATGCCGCAAACGCCAACGGGCATGCGGATGGCCATGGCGAACTTGTTGCGCAGCTCCGACGGGGTGGTGACGCCAAAGAGGCGGCGGCCTTCGCCGGCCATGTAGAAGGCGGTGTCGATCGCTTCCTGGACGTCGCCGCGAGTTTCGGCGAGGACCTTGCCCATCTCGCGGGTCATATCCTGGGCGTACTGCTCCTTGCGCTGGACGAGGAGGTCGCCGGCGCGGTTGAGGATCTCGGCGCGTTTGGGGGCAGGAGTCAGGCGCCAGGATTTCCAGGCCTCGGCGGCGGCTGCCACCGCGGCATCGACGTCTTCCGGACCCGAGGCCTGGAATTCGCCGACGATGTCGTCCTTGCGGGCGGGGTTGATGTTGAGGAAGGTCTTGCCGGTGCGGGCGGGGGTCCACCGGCCACCGATCAGGTTAAGGTGCGTTTTTGGCGCCATGGAACATCGATCTCCTGAAGATGACTCAAAACCTAACAGGATAACCCGGCCATGCAGGGGGTGAGAACTAAGGTGCTATTGTGCTGATTTTTAGGGTTTGCGAGAGTTTCCCAGAGGTTGGTAAGGCCGTACAATAAAGCAGAGCTCCTCTCGGAAAAGTTAAATCCTCGATGTCATCGAATGGTTTTCAGCCGCGTTCTACGCGATCGCACAGTCTGCGGTCTCTTTTTAGTGTCTTCTCCAACGATCTTGCCATCGATCTGGGGACGGCCAATACGCTCGTTTTTGCAGCCAACAAGGGCATTGTCGTCAACGAGCCATCGATCGTAGCCATCAACAAGAACACTGGTGAAGTGGAAGCCGTTGGCAAAGAAGCCAAGGAGATGCTGGGGCGAACGCCCGGCAACATCGTGGCCATCAAGCCGATGAAAGATGGCGTGATCGCCGACTTCAAGGTCACCGAGAAGATGCTGAACTACTTCATTCAGAAGGCGCACAACCGCAAGATGCTGGTGCATCCGCGGATCGTGATCGGGGTGCCTTCAGAGATCACACAGGTGGAGAAGCGCGCGGTCGAGGACTCGGCCTATCGCGCCAAGGCCAGCGAGGTGTTCCTGGTGGAGCAGGCGATGGTAGCCGCGATCGGCGCCGGCCTGCCCATCACCGAACCCAGCGGCAACATGGTGGTAGATATCGGCGGGGGCACCACGGACATCGCCGTGATCTCGCTGTCGGGCATCGTTTACTCGCGGTCGCTCCGCATGGCGGGCAATCAGATGGACGAAGCCATCATGAATTACCTGAAGCGGAAATATAACCTGCTGATCGGCGAGCGAACCGCGGAACAGATCAAGATCGAGATTGGCTCAGCCTATCCGCTGGAGAAGCCGTTGACGCTGGAGATCAAGGGACGCAACCTGATCGAAGGCGTGCCCAAGACCATCACCATCGACGACGGGGAAATCCGTGAAGCGCTGGGAGAGTGCATTTCCACGATTCTGAACGGCATTCGCGTAGCCCTGGAGCGGACGCCGCCCGAGCTGAGCGCCGATATCAGCGACCGCGGCATCGTTCTCACCGGAGGCGGAGCCCTGATCAAGAATCTCGACAAGCGCATCCGCGAGGAGACCGGGCTTCCGGTTTCCATCGCAGATGATCCGCTGGCCAGCGTCGTGCTCGGAACCGGAAAGATGCTGAGCGACTTCCGTCTGCTGCGCAAAATCAAGATCGACGGATGATCGGTGGCGCGGCCGCCGGCATAAGCAGGTCCTGGGTCATGGAATCGTTTTACAGCCGCTACCGCAACGCCCTGGTGCTCATTACTGTCCTCATGGTGCAGGTGGTGGGACTGGCAGTGCAGGTGCGCCGTCCCGGCCCCAACCCCTCCGACAAGGGCGGCGTGCGCCTCATTCGCTCCTGGGTCGTCGGACTGGTGACGCCGCCCGAGCGCGTGCTGCGTTCGACCGGGCACGGTATTCGCGGCATGTGGATGAACTATGTGGACCTGATCCACGTCCGGCAGCAGGACAAGGATCTCAAATCGCAGCTCGACAGCCTGCGTCTGGAAGAAGAGAGTCTGGCCGAGGACGCCCGCCAGGGGCAGCGGCTGCAGGCGCTGCTGGGTTTCCAGGAGAAGTACATCTATAAGACGGTCGCCGCCCAGGTGATCGGCACCTCGGGCACGGAGCAGTCCAAGGTGCTGCTCATCGATAAAGGCGCACGCGACGGCCTGAAGCCGGACATGCCGGTGATTACGCCGGACGGCATCGTGGGCAAGACGCGTGACGTCTTCGCGCATACCAGCCAGGTTCTGGAGATTTCCGATCCCACCAGCGGCGCGGGCGTGATTCTGGAGAAAACCCGCATCCGCGGCGTGCTCAGCGGAGACACCTGGGGACATCCGGAGATCGTAAACATCTCCCCGGACGAGCGGATTCAGAAGGGCGATTCGGTGGTGACCAGCGGGGGCGATGCGATCTATCCGCGGGGTCTGGCCGTGGGCATCGTGCAGAAGGTGGTGCCCGATCCTGACGGGACGCTGGTCAACGTGATGATCCGGCCGGCGGCGAATCTGGCGCGTCTGGAAGAAGTGCTGATCATCACCAACACCGGAGATGTGATGCCGGCGCAGATGCAGGAAGACCTGACGCAGGCCACGGACGCCGCTCAGAAGGCTTCCGATGTGCTGGCGGAGAGGCTGCCGTCCCGGGTCGATCCCAATGCGCCCGTGAGCGCGCAGCAGCAGCTTCAGCAACAGCAGGACAACGCTGCCCGGCTTTTACGCCCGCCGCAGGCGGTGCGCCCGGATCGTTTTACGCCCGCGGACACACCGCCTGCGACGGATCTGGTGCCCGGCCAGCGGCTCTCGGCTGCCCAGACGCCGGCCAGTTTGCAGCCTTCACCGGAAGCGGCGCAGCCTCCGGCAGCGAATCCGGCAGCTTCACCTGCGAAGCCGTCGGCTGCCAAACCGCGCCCGGTAGCCGCGCCAACCGGGGAACGCACGCCGACGGCGAAGAAACCAAACACCAGCAAGGCGGAGCCAGATGAACCAGCCAGGCCTCCAGCCGGCGATACCAACCCGCCCACGACACCGCAGACTACGAATCCGCAGGGAGGGGCATAGAGATGGCCCTGCTGGCGTCCTCGCGGCGCGAAGTGGGGGCCCGGTCGTTTCCGCTCGTCATCTATATTCTTGTGCCGCTGCTGGCGCTGGGTCTGCAGTCGCTGATCTCCCTGCACTTTCAAAACTTCGATCTGATCGACCTCCCGCTGCTGATCACGATCTATTACGGCATCACCCGGCGGGAGCCGATCACGGCCACCCTGGTGGGCGCGCTGATCGGCATCGCGCAGGATGGGCTGACCCATCACCCGCTGGGGGTATTCGGCATCTCCAAGGCGGTGGTGGGGTATATGGCTGCTTCGCTGGGGGTGCGCGTCGATACGGAGAACCACGGCACGCGGCTGCTGCTGACCTTTGGCTTTACCCTGGCGCAGACCGGGGTGCTCTTTCTGCTGGAACGGCACATGCTGGGACAGCCATTTGCCTGGCACGGCGTCCATGAGGTCATCCGGGCTTTGGCCAATGCGCTGGTGGGAGTGATCCTGTTCGCTGTTCTGGATCTGAGCAGGCGCCGCGAGGGTTAATGTCTGAGGAGCAAATGAACCCTGACGCCAACGGCTCCTCCGCTTTCCGACCCGCAACTCTGCATCCTGGAGCGGGGTACAATCGTCATAGGACCAGCGACCGCCTCGCCGGACCAGAGCGGACCCGCGCAACCGTTCAGCCGAGGCGGAAGATTTCCCCGGCGAACTGTCCGGAGCAGGAAAATTCCCAGCCGATGATCAGCACCGCCCGCCACCTCCCTTTGCTTTGCATCCTGGCCACTCTGTCTCTGACTCCTGCGGTTTTTGCCCAGGGCGATTCGCCGGCGAACACGCCTAAGCAGGCTGCGGTCAGCGGCCAGAAAGCGGCGACTCAGGCGACAGACGATCGCGGTAACGCGTACTACCACTACATGATGGCCCGGGAATACGAAGAGATGGCGACCACCATGGGGCGGACCGAGTATGCCAATCGCGCCATTGAGGAGTACAAGATGGCGCTCAATGGCGATTCCTCGTCGCCGTACCTCAACAGCCATCTGGCCGAGCTGTATTTCCGCACCGGGCGGATCAAAGAAGCGATCAACGCGGCGCAGGACCGCATCAAGCAGGACCCCAACGATCTGGAAGCCCACAAGCTGCTGGCGGAGGTCTATCTGCGCTCGCTGGGCAACGGGCAACAGGACACCTCCGGGCAGATGCTGAAGCTGGCCATCGCGGAATATCAAAAGATCGTACAGCTGGAGCCGAACGACCCG
>DASRRO010000044.1:0-15735 GCA_035656855.1 Acidobacteriaceae bacterium
CTATGGAACCATGGCGCGGCTGCCCTTCTTTAAGGGACATCTCTATAACTGGTACACAACCGACACCCTCGAGCCGCTTCGGCCCATCACCGTGTCCTCCGTCGACAGCGGCAACTTTGTCGCTTCTCTTTACACCGTTAAGACCGGCACTCTCGCGCTGCTGAAGCGCCCACTGCTGGAGTCGCGCCTCTTTGCCGGGGTGGATACGCATCTGCGCCTGCTGCAGACGCTCCGCGATGTACCGCAGCGGATTGCCGCGCTGAAGGCTCCGGCGGACAGCGTCGAGTCTCCGGCCTGGCTGCCGTGGGTGCTCTCCCCGGAAACCCTGTCAGTCTTTGCCGATCTGCCGCCTTATACCGAGCCATCGCTGGACGAGCCCCTGTGGTGGACCAACGAAACGAAGGCGCGGATCGAAAGAATCGCCACCCTGGTAAATGACTATCTGCCCTGGCTCAAGCCGAAGTATGCGCCGATCGAGGGCTTGCTCTTTGAGAAGCCAGCCGGCGACGCTGCCCTCCACGCAGTAGTCCAGGCCGCCGCCGCCAGCGGTGGCCTGGCGGCGCTGCCGACCCTGGAGGAAAGCCCGGCCTTTGTGGCGGCTCTGGAACAGCGGCTCGCGGCTCCCCGCCGGATGCCGGAATCCGCTGAGGCTGCCGCGCTCATTGAAGCTCTCCGGATCGATCTCGCTCGGGCGCGTGAACGGCTCACAAGGCTTATGGCAAGCGTCCAAAGCGCGGCCGCCGAAGCGGGACGCCTCGCGGACAACACCGACTTCGCTTTCCTTGTGAACAAAGACCGCCTGCTGCTCTCAATCGGATACGAGTTCTCCACCAACAAGATTCACTGGGCCTGTTACGACATGCTCGCCTCCGAGGCGCGCATTGCCACCTATATTGCCGTCGCCCGCGGCGAGCTGTCCCAGCAGGGATGGTTCAAAATGTCGCGCGTACACACCCAGGCGTATGGAAATTCGGTCCTCCTTTCATGGACAGGCACGATGTTCGAGTATCTGATGCCGGCTTTGTGGATGCGCAGTTATCCGGACACGCTGCTGTCGAACTCCCTTCATGGCGCGGTGGCTATTCAGCGCGCTTACGCCAAAGAGCACAACATCCCGTGGGGCATCTCGGAGTCGGGCTACGCCGCGAAAACCGATCAGGGTCACTACCACTACCAGGCGTTCGGGATTCCACAAATCGCGCTTAAGTGGGACGCTACCGCCGGGCCGGTCGTCTCGCCTTACTCCACCTTCCTGGCACTCAACGTCGAACCGGCTGCGTCGATCCAGAACCTGCGGCGCATGGCGGCAGAGAACTGGACCGGAGCCTACGGTTTCTACGAAGCGGTCGACTATACAGGCAAGCAGCCGGAGGTCGTGCGCGAGTGGATGGCCCATCATCAGGGCATGTGCATCCTCGGCCTGCTGAACCTGCTTGAGGACAACGCGGTGCAGCGCTGGTTCTACGACAACACGCAGATGCGCGCCGTGGAGCTGCTGCTGCACGAGAAGCCTATGCGCGAAACTACGGCGAAATCCGAAGCGCCTGCGCCGTCGAAAAAGGCAAAAAAGCCTGCTGCGCTGAAAAAAGCAGGGTAACGGCGAATCAGCGAGCTGGCTCGTAGTTGAGGTTCGGCCCGAGCCAGCGCTCGACTTCACCAATGCTCATGCCCTTGCGCTCGGAATAATCCCCCACCTGATCGCGATCGATCTTGCCCACATCGAAGTAGCGCGACTGCGGGTGAGCGAAGTAGAAGCCGCTCACGCTCGACCCGGGCCACATGGCAAACGATTCCGTCAGCTGGATGCCGGTATTCCGCTCCACATCGAGCAGTCGCCACAACGTCGCTTTTTCCGTGTGATCGGGGCACGCCGGGTAGCCCGGCGCCGGCCGAATGCCACGATACTTTTCGGAAATCAAATCGGTGGGACTGAACTTCTCTGCGCAGCCGTAGCCCCAGTCTTTGCGAGCGCGCTGGTGCAGGTATTCCGCAAACGCCTCCGCCAGCCGATCCGCGAGCGCCTCCGCCATGATCGCGTTGTAGTCGTCGTGCTCCGCCTTGAAGCGCTCCACCAGTTCCGGCAGACCGATGCCGCTCGTCACGGCAAAGGCGCCGATGGTGTCCGGCAGGCCCGTTTCTTTCGGCGCGATAAAGTCCGCCAGCGAGCGGCACGGCTCCTTCCCTTCCCGGTTCGCCTGCTGACGCAGGAAGTGCAGCCGATGGAGAACGGTGCTGTGGGATGCGTCGGTGTAGAGATCCACATCGTCGCCAACCGCCTGTGCTGGGAAAAATCCATAGACACCGCGCGCGGTCAGCAGCCGCTTATCGATGATCCGATCCAGAAGCGCATTTGCATCGGCAAAGAGCTGTCGTGCCTGCTCTCCTTGCTTTTCGTCTTCGAGAATGCGCGGATAGACTCCCTTCAGTTCCCAGGCGTGGAAAAGCGGACTCCAGTCGATGTATTCGCGCAGCTCTGCAAGCGACACATTGTCGAGCACCCGAACTCCGGTGAACGACGGCTCTGCGATATCTTCGGCGCGCCATTGAATGGGCGTGTGCCGTGCCCGCGCTTCAGCCAGGGGAATGGCAGCCTGGCGCGGCGCCGCGTGCGCCTTGCGAACAGCCGCGTATTCCAAATGCAGCTGGGTCACGAAACCAGGCTTGTTCTCGTCGCTCAGCAGGCTGCTGGCGACCGGAACAGCGCGGCTGGCATCGACCACGTGCACCACCGGCTGGCTATAGTGCGGCGCAATGCGGATGGCCGTGTGTGCGCGGCTGGTCGTCGCTCCGCCGATCAGCAGCGGAACCCTGAACTCCAGCCTCTCCATCTCCCGCGCCACGTGCACCATCTCGTCCAGCGATGGCGTGATCAGGCCGCTGAGGCCGATCACGTCGACCTTCTCCATCCGGGCGCGCTCCAGGATCCTCTCCGCCGGAACCATCACACCCATATCAATCACTTCGTAGTTGTTGCAGGCCAGTACCACGCCGACGATGTTTTTCCCGATGTCATGGACATCGCCCTTCACCGTAGCCAGCAGGATCTTTCCCTGGGTCTTCACCTCGTGCCCCGCAGCGGCCAGCGCTGCCTTCTCCGCTTCCATGAAGGGCGTCAGCCAGGCCACGGCTTTCTTCATCACCCGCGCCGATTTCACTACCTGCGGCAGAAACATCTTGCCGGCTCCGAACAGGTCGCCCACCACACTCATGCCGGCCATAAGCGGGCCTTCAATCACCGCCAGCGGACGACCCAGCTTCTGCCGCGCCTCTTCGGCATCCGCCTCAATGTAGCTGTCGATCCCCTTCACCAGCGCATGCGTCAGCCGCTCTTCGACGCTGCCGGCCCGCCATTCCTCCGCCCGCTTTTCCGTGGCGGTCGCATCCGCGCCCACCGCCTTCAGCGACTCGCCATAGGCCACCAGCCGCTCCGTGGCATCCGGCCGCCGATTCAGCAGCACGTCCTCCACCAGCGTCTTCAGCTCTGGCTCGATCTCTTCATAAATTTCCAGCTGGCCCGCGTTCACAATGCCCATATCGAGACCGGCAGCGATTGCATGGTAGAGGAACGCCGCGTGCATCGCCTCGCGCACTTTGTTATTGCCGCGGAAGCTGAACGAGATGTTCGAAATCCCGCCGCTGACTTTCGCCTGCGGCAGGTTCTCCTTGATCCACCGAGCAGCCCGGATGAAGTCCACCGCGTAGTTGTTGTGCTCCTCCATCCCCGTCGCGACCGTCAGAATGTTCGGATCGAAGATGATGTCCTCGGCCGGGAAATCGAGCTCGTCCGTCAGAATCCGGTAGGCGCGCTCACAGATGCGGATCTTCTCTTCGTACGTCGCCGCCTGGCCTCGCTCGTCGAAAGCCATCACCACAACGGCCGCGCCATACTTCTGCACCGTCGCCGCATGCTCGCGGAACTTCGCCTCACCCTCCTTCAGCGAGATGGAGTTGACGATGCCCTTGCCCTGCATGCATTTCAGGCCGGCCTCGATCACCTCCCATTTGGACGAGTCGATCATGAAGGGCACGGCGGCCACTTCCGGCTCCGAACCCAGCAACAGCAGGAAGCGCGACATCGCGGCCACGCCATCGATCATCCCCTCGTCCATGCAGATGTCGAGCACGTTCGCTCCGCTGTCCACCTGTTGGCGCGCCACACTCACCGCCTCTTCGTACTTCCCTTCCTTAACCAGCTTCGCGAAGCGCGGCGATCCGGCGACGTTGGTGCGTTCGCCGATCAGGATGAAGACCTTCTCCTGCTGCGTGAACGGCCGCGATCCCGACAGCCGCAGCGGGCGAAACTCGGCTCCCGCCTCCGTCTCGATTTCAGGCACAGAAGCCGCTTGTCCCCCGTCCCCTGTACCCCGTTCCCTGTCTCGCAGCGCTCTGGGCTCTTTCCCCTCCAGAGCCTTCGCAATCGCCGCAATGTGCTCGGGCGTGTTGCCGCAGCAGCCTCCCGCAATGTTGATCAGCCCGCCGCGCGCGAAATCGCCCAGATATTTCGCCATGTCGCCCGGTCCGAAATCGAAGCCAGTGGGCGAGAGTGGATTCGGCAAACCTGCGTTCGGGTACGCGGAGATCGCGACGTCCGCCTTCTCCGACAGCTCTTCGAGAAACGGGTACATCAGGTCCGGCCCGAGCGAGCAGTTCAGCCCCACCGAGAACGGACGCACATGCTCCACCGCGTCCCAGAATGCCGGCACCGTCTGCGCCGAGATCATCGTCTCGCCCCCTCGGCCCACCGCCGCCGAGATCATCACCGGCAGTTCTGTCTTGTCTTCGTCGAAGACCTCGCGCACCGCTACCAGCGCCGCCTTGGCATTCAGCGAATCGAAAATCGTCTCAACCAGCAGCAGATCAGCTCCGCCTGCCAATAGTGCCCGCACCTCTTGCTTGTACGCGCTCTTCACCTGATCGAAGGTGATCACACGAAACCCCGGATCGTCGGCATCCGGCGAATTTGACAGCGATACGGTCAACGGTCCAATAGCGCCGGCCACAAAGCGCTGCCGTCCGGCAGCGTTGCCGATGCGGTCAGCCCAAAGCCGGCACTGCCGCGCCGACTGCTCGTTGATCTCCCACGCGAGATCGCCGAGGAACTTGTCGTCGATGATCTTCTGGTAGAACTCCGGATCTTTCCGCCCGCCATGCTCGCGTGGATCGTCGACAAAGAACTCGCTCTGGGAGATCGACGTAGCGCCAAAGGTATTCGTCTCGATGATGTCCGCGCCGGCTTCGAGAAATCGCCGATGGATGTCGCCGATCATCTCCGGCTGCGTCAGCGTGAACAAGTCACCGTTGTTGAGCAGATCTTTTCTTGCGTCGCGGAAGCGCTCGCCTCGAATATCGGCTTCCTTCATCCCATACGTGCGGATCGTCGTGCCCATCGCGCCGTCGATGATGGCGATGCGCTGCTGGAGAATCCGGCGCAGCGGATGGTCCTGATTGCGGATTGAGAGAGAGTCGGTCATCGGAAAGTGAGGCTGCCTCTGGCTACTCTGATCGTAAACAACTCCTCGTCCAACCCCGAACCTTCAACGGTCAGGCGGTGCTTGCCGCTCATTGGACGTGCTGTTTTCTGAAGGGAACGGCCGAGCCGAGCGGCTCACCACGCCGCCCGGTAGCCACCCGAAGGCTGCGCCCTGGCTATTTGGTGGAATCCGAATGCGTGGCGACGCCCGGCATGCCCACTCCCGCCACCAGCATGTCTTCCTTGCGCATCACCAGGTTGGTGGCGTTCAGGCTGGCCAGCTCGAAGCCGTGCCCGTGCGTGATGGCGTCCGTCGGACAGGCCTCCACGCAATACCCGCAGAAGATGCAGCGGTTGTAGTCGATGTTGTAGACCTTCGCGTACCGCTCCGAGCTGGAAATGCGTTTCTCGGCCGTATTCTCGTCCGCCTCAATATAGATACAGTTCGAGGGGCAGGCTGCCGCGCACAGGAAGCAGGCCACGCACTTCTCCAGCCCGTTCTCGTCCCTCTGCAGCACGTGCGCGCCGCGAAAACGCTCCTGAAACACCGCTCCCCGCAGCGGACCCTTGCCGTCGGGGTAATTCTCCACTTCCGTGGGCTGGAACATCTCCCGGAAGGTGATGCTCATCCCCTTGGCGATAGCAGCGGCGTTGCGAACGATCGACATAGCTCCAGTATAGGGGATACCGCGCCTCCGCTTCACCCTGCCGCTCCTTCCTCCAACGCGGCAGTAATGAATGCCGGCGCTGTCGAACCGCCGCGTGGCCGTGCTATCCTCAGGGCCAGCAGAGCCATGCGCCGCACCAATTCCATCCCGGCCGTCTTCAGCTGCAGGAACTGGAACCGTGCTTTCGTGCGCGCTATCGCGCCGCGCCGCTTCTTCCGCGTTCTGCCCACCCGCACTCGACCGAGTCTCTTCGGCAGCGACTAGTCACCGCTGCTCTCGCCGCATCACCGCAGCGGCGTGTCCGAAGACGACACCTCTCACACAGTGCGTCATCCGGATTCCGCCGATCGCCCTACAGCCGCTTCCCACCTGCAAGGAGAGAACCATGACTGCCACCTCCGAGATTCTTACCCAATACGGACCGAAGCTGAAGACGCCGCTGCCTGGCCCTGAGGCCAAACGAATCGTCGCCGCCGACGACCGCATCATTTCGCCCAGCTACACGCGCTCCTATCCGCTGGTGGCGAAGCGCGGCCGCGGGGCGCGCATTGAAGACGTCGACGGCAACGAGTTCCTCGACTTCGCCGCCGGAATTGCCGTCGTTTCTACCGGTCATTGTCATCCCGCCGTAGTCTCCGCCATTCAGAAGCAGGCCGGCGAGCTGATCCACATGTCGGGCACCGACTTCTACTACGAGTCGCTGGTGACCTTGTCCGAGCGCCTGTCGGCTATTGCGCCGATGCCTGGACCGCACCGCTTCTACTACGGCAACTCGGGCGCGGAGGCAGTCGAGTGCGCGCTCAAGCTCGCTCGCTATCACACCGGACGCCAGAACATCATCGCCTTTTTCGGCGCCTTCCACGGTCGGACCATGGGCGCTCTCTCGCTGACCGCATCGAAGCCCCAGCAGCGTCGCCGCTTTGCTCCGCTGGTTCCCGGTATCACCCATATTCGCTATCCCTATGCGTATCGCGGCTGTTCCGGCGGACCGCAGGAAGAGGAAGCGTTTGCCCTTGGCTGCGCGCGCTACATCGAGGACAAGCTCTTCCACACGGTTCTGCCGCCGGAAGAAGTCGCCGCCATCTTCGTCGAGCCGATTCAGGGCGAAGGCGGCTATGTTGTCGCGCCGACGATCTTTATGCAGGAACTGCGGCGCATCTGCGACAAGTACGGCATTTTGCTGGTCGCCGACGAAGTGCAGTCCGGCGCAGGACGCACTGGCAAATGGTGGGCCATTGAGCACACTGGCGTTGAGCCGGACATGGTTTGCTCGGCCAAAGGCATTGCTTCCGGAATGCCGCTTGGCGTTTGCATGACAAAGGCGTCCATCATGGACTGGAAGCCGGGCTCACATGCTTCCACCTTTGGCGGCAATCCGGTCTGCATCGCCGCTGCTCTCGCCACGCTCGATGTGCTGCAGCACGAAGGAGTTGCGAACGCTGCGGCGCAGGGCGAGAAGCTTTTCGGCCGGCTGCGCGGCTGGCCGAGAAAGCACCCGATTGTCGGCGACGTCCGCGGACGCGGTCTGATGATCGGCATCGAGATTGTCAAAGATCAGGAGACCCGCGAAGCGGCTCCGGCGCTGCGGGACCGGATCGTCGATCTGGCGTTTGAGCGCGGTTTGCTCATTCTCGGCTGCGGCGAGAATTCCATTCGGATCGCGCCGCCGCTCATCGTGAAAGAGCAGGAGTGCTCGGTCGCAATGGACATTCTCGAGGAGTGCCTCAGCAAGGCAGAGGAGGAACTCGTCACTCCTCGGGAGGCGGCCGCTTCTCGGGCCTGACCTCGGATTCACCTCCTGCCCCCCACCCCCCCTGGGTGAGGACCTCAACAACTACTTTGTTTTGAATTACGGCAGGGTAATACCTTTTGGGTATTACCCTGTTTTGCCCACTGCTCGGTGCACTCCAAGGACCTGCAAACTGCGTCCGCAAGCAGCCTGCTGTTCCCTCGCCGACGGGGGCGCAGTCGCATTTCCGAGCGGCAAAGAAAAAGGGATCGCTCAGGCGATCCCTCTCCATTCTTCAGCGTATTTTGCAGGCATTGGAGAATCCAGCGAAATCCGCAGACCGGACGGTACGACGGTCATGACCGGGAGCAAATAATGCAGAAATGGGAAAAGTCAGCGGCCGTTATTGCGGCGAGCCTGGCGACGAGCCTGACGGCCAAAGAAGATCCCGGCGGCGAGGAAGATCGCCGAGATGGCGGCATTGGTCAATCCGACGCGCAAATTGCCGTGACGCATGGCGAGCGCCGCGTTCAGGAACCAAACAGCGGCGCCGAGATACCAGATCCAATTGAAATTTCGGCTCACTAATCGTTGGGATGCGCCGCCTGGTGCGGCCGCTACCTTTTGATTTTGACGGCAAAAATGCCTGTCTCGGAAGACACCGCAGGCTGCCGGTTTGTTCCATGGGCGGGCGGAATGTGAGCGATTTCGACCCGTTGCGGCAACGGATGCCGGTTGGTCCTCGCTGCCGAATCGACTGGACCGGAGCTGCAGCCATCCGTCATCCGGTGCGCCGCGGTGGCCCCCCCGTACGGGCGAGTTGTCCACCGCGCCGCGGGTTTACCCCCCGATGATCGACAATGCGATCCGCACTCCAGGATGAGCGACGTCAATCAGAAAATACTCGCCATCCATGTAGTCGATATAGCAATCGTCGGACGGCGCCCAGTCATCCGGCCACGGGTCCAGGAAGATAAACGTGTACCCACCGTAGGCAAACTGAGTTTGATTGGGGACGACCCTGGTAGTCGTGACCACCTGCCTGACCGCAAATGCGTGCGGCCGGCCGAAGTGGGCCTTGAAATCATTGTCAGGAATGCGAGCGTTTCTCCCTGCCGGCTGCCCATGTCCCTGATGCGCTGATTGCGGCGGCGCAGGATTCGCTGACGACTGCCTCTCGTTCCTGGTCGCCGGTTTCGCTTGCTGCCTGTCTGTCTTTGGCTGCTGCTTGTCGGCCTTGTCCGGTTGTGCCGGATGCATTGGCTGCTGGTCGCCCTGACGCGGCTTCGCGTCCTTCGTTTCTCTGGTCGGCTTGGCCGGCTTCGCTTCATCCTTTTTTGCCGGCTTCGATTCGTCCTGTTTGGGCGGCGGGGCCTGATCCTGCTGCGCCGCTACCGAAGTCTCGGAACTGTTCATTGCTTCTGCGGCAGGAGCAGGCGCCCACGCATAAGCCACCGAAGCCATACCTGCAATCAACAACGTGCCTGTGAGATCTCGAATCAATCGCACTCGCATTTTTTCCTCCCTCTGTAGGGGCCCTGGGGAACTACACAGCCAGATAGATGCGAGGTTCTGAGAGCGTGCCGGAAATTTCATAACAGCCGCCGAAACCGGCAGTTGCCGCCGCAGGTTTCATGAAAAATCGCCCTGGATACAGGCAACTCCGCAAAGACGCAGCCCTCCGCAGCAGGATTGCTCGAACCGCGACACGGCTCTTGCCAGACGATCGTGTCTGCCCGGACGCGACCGTTCAACAGCCAGAGCAACTAACCGCTTCTACCGAAACCGGCAAAGGCGCGCCGTCGAGGGCCGGAACCTTGCGCGGGGCGCAGCACGCCCGGTTTAGCCGGCCGAGGTCGGCCTGCATCGCTTTCTCCTCCCGGAGAACGGCCAGCGTCTCCCGAAGAATCTTCGCGGCCCCGGGATGCGCGGGGACAACGATTTTGTAATGCATCCACTTGCCCTCGCGACGGGCGGCCACCACGCCCGCCCTCCGCAGATAGGCCAGGTGCCGGGAAATCTTGGGCTGGCTCTGCCCCAGAATCTCGACAAAATAACAGACGCAGACCTCCCGCCCGTCCATCAGGTTCAGCAGACGGAGCCGGGTGCGGTCGGAAAACGCCGCGAACAGCAGCGCCAGATCCGGGTTCCTGCTGGAGCTTTCCATACTTTCCATAATATACGCCTTGACAGATATGTTCCGTACGCATACATTCGCCTTAGCGTATACAAGGAGACGTCTTCCCATGGGATCGAAAGTTCAGGAGCAGGTCAGAGAAAAGTATGGAAACGCCGCTCGCGCAGTAGCCGAGGCGGGTGAACAGGCGTGTTGCGGATCCGGATTGCGCTGCTGCGACCCGATCACAACCAATCTCTACAGTTCCGATGAGAAGGGCCAGATCCCCGAAAAGGCGGTTCGCGCCTCGCTCGGCTGCGGCAATCCCACTGCCCTGATCGACCTTCGCCCGGGTGAGACCGTACTGGACCTCGGTTCCGGCGGCGGCATCGACGTGCTGCTCTCCGCCCAGCGCGTGGGAACCACGGGCAAAGCCTACGGCCTCGACATGACCGACGAAATGCTGGCCCTGGCGCGCGAGAACCAGCGGCAGGCGGGCGTGACGAATGTCGAGTTTCTCAAGGGCGAGATCGAGAACATCCCTCTGCCCGACAATTCAGTCGATGTCATCATCTCCAACTGCGTCATCAATCTCTCCGCCGACAAAGATCGCGTGCTCGCCGAAGCCTTCCGGGTGCTGAAGCCGGGAGGCCGGTTTGCGGTGTCCGATGTGGTGGTGCGCGGTGCGGTGCCGGATGCCGTACGCCAAAGCATGCTGTTGTGGGTAGGTTGCATCGCCGGCGCACTGGAGGAAAACGATTATCTGGCGAAGCTGGAGAAGGCGGGCTTTGCCGAGATCTCGATGGAGCCCACGCGCGTCTACAACGTCGAAGACGCCCGCCAGTTTCTGACTGAAGCCGGCGTGGATGTGGACGCCCTCGCTCCGCAGGTGCACGAGAAGTTCATGAGCGCTTTTGTTCGTGCGACGAAGCCGGCAGAGGCGTGCTGCGGGCCGGACTGTTGCGCGCCGGTTGCCATCTCCGCCAGGGAGTAACGATGCCAGGCCCGTACAACGTTCTTTTTCTCTGCACCGGCAATTCGGCGCGATCGATTATGGCCGAGGCCCTTCTCAATCACGGAGGGAAAGGGCGCTTCGCCGCATTCAGCGCGGGCAGCCATCCTTCCGGTCAGCCGCGGCCCGAGGCGCTGCGGCAAATCGTATCGGCAGGGATGCCGGTCGCCGGGTTGCGCAGCAAGTCGTGGGATGAATTTGCCGCGACGGGCGCCCCGCATCTGGATTTTGTTTTCACGGTCTGCGACGACGCTGCAAGAGAGCAGTGTCCTCATTGGCCGGGACAGCCGATGACCGCCCACTGGGGCATTGCCGATCCCGCCGCCGTGAAGGGCACGCCGGAGGAAATCACCCGCGCCTTCCGCGATGCATTTGTAGTCCTCGATCGCCGCATCGGGCTGTTCCTGTCTCTGCCGCTGGCGACGCTGGATCGGCTGGCCATCAAACACGAGGTGGACCGCATCGGGCGCTCCTGAGCCCCTCTGCGAGCGGCGAACCTGCGTCATGGAAGTGCGCCTCCGATCCCCTGCCCACCCTGCCTCCGCTGTGCTATCCTCCGAGTTTCTGTGGGTGCGGGAGCGGAACTGTTCGCAATCCTGACCCGCCCGAGTTGTTTATGCCGGAGTCCATCCGGCACGCCACCACCGCGCGCCGGAGCTTAATCCGCCTCCGCCCCAGACGCCCGCACGACGCCTCCCCTCTATCTCTGTGCCCGCCATCACAGGATGAACTCCCTCGCCTGATTTCTACTTGTGTGTTTTCGTTTGAGCCTTCGCCGGAATTGGAACGACGCGCCGGCCAGGGTCCGCGCGAAGTTTTTCCACGAGCAACCCAACAAGGAGCTGTCGATGAAAAGCTATCCAGGAAGTGAGATCCGCAACGTAGCTGTAGTGGGGCATGCGCACAGCGGCAAAACCACGCTGGTTTCCGCTCTGCTGCATGCCGCCAAAATGACCCCGACGCTTGGCCGTGTGGACGATGGATCGGCCGTGACCGCTTATGACGAAGAAGACGTGGCCCGCGGCACCACCATGCAGAATGCCGTCGCCTTTGCCGAGTGGAACGGCGTGAAGGTGAATTTTATCGATACACCCGGATTTCATATGTTCGTGCACGAGGCGCGCGCCGCCATGCTGCCGGTGGAGGCAGCGCTGGTGACCGTCCACGCCGTGAATGGTGTGGAGGCGATGACGGAGCGCGTGTGGAAGTTTGCCGAGGAGTTCAATCTGCCCCGCGCCATCGTGATGAATCAGATGGACCATCCGCGCGCGGCGGAATCCGCGGAGGGGACGCTGGCCAAGCTGAGCGAGCGCTTCGGACGGCAGGCGATCCCGGTGCAGCTGCCCATTTCCAGCAGCAAGGGCTTTGAGGGCGTGGTCGATCTGGTGACGATGGAAGCCTTCTTCTACACGCCCGGCGGCGATGGCCGCGGCAAGATCGGCGAGATTCCCGAGAACCTGAAAGAGCCCGCGCAGCGCGCGCACGAGACGCTGGTGGAGCTGGTGGCCGAAGGCAAGGACGAGCTGATGGAGGAGTATTTCCGCGAGGGAACAATCCCGGAGCAGCACCTGATCAGCGCGCTGCACGAGGCAATTCGGGAAGATCGCATCTTCCCGGTGCTCTACGCGAGCGGCCTCGGGAATGTGGCCACCGATCACCTGCTGGATTTTCTAAAGGTCTATGCCCCTGCGCCCATCGAGCGCGTGCCGGTGGCGGCGCGTGCGGTGCTGGCGACGGTGACGGCTGCGGCGAGCGCAAGTACGGCCGGCAATGGCGAGGCGGCGACGGCCGAGGGCCAGTCCCCGGAAATCGTGATGCGCAAGGTGGACGACAAGGAGCCGCTCTCGCTCTACGTCTTCAAGACCATGACCGATCCGTTTGCGGGACGCATCACCTTCTTTAAGGTGTTTTCCGGCGTGCTGAAGAATGACGGCTCGGCGCAGAACTACCCGCGGCGGACGGCGGAGAAGTTCTCGCACTTGTCGATCATGCAGGGGCGGACGGCGGTGGCAGTCACCGAGCTGCATGCGGGCGATCTGGGCGCGGTGGCCAAGCTGAAGGAGACGCTCACCGGCGACACGCTGGGCGACAAGGGCGCGGAGATCTTCTACGAGCCGGTCACGATGCCGGAGCCGGCCATGACCTGGGCGATCGAGCCGAAGTCGCGCGCGGACGAAGACAAGCTCGCTCCGGCGGTGCACAAACTGATGGAAGAAGACCTGATGGTGCGGTTTTTCCGCGACGGGCAGACCAACGAATTTTTGATTGCCGCCGCCGGGCAGCCGCATATCGAGACGCTGGTGAGCAAGCTGCGCAAGCGGTATCACACCGAGGTGACGCTGAAGGCGCCGCGGGTGCCGTATCGGGAGACGATCCGCGGGCACGCCGACGCGCAGGGTCGCCACAAGAAGCAGACCGGCGGCCACGGGCAGTATGGTGACTGCAAGATCAAGATGGAGCCTCTTCCCCGTGGAGGCGGGTTTGAATTTGAGAACGATGTCTTTGGCGGATCGATTCCACGCAACTTCATTCCCGCCGTGGAAAAAGGCATTCAGGAGTCGGCGGCGCGCGGCTTTTTAGCGGGCTATCCGGTGGTGGATTTCAAGGTGATCCTGTACGACGGCAGCTACCATGACGTGGACTCCAACGAATTATCGTTCAAGATGGCGGGGAGGATCGCTTTCCGCAAATGCATGGAGCAGGCCAAGCCCGCGCTGCTGGAACCCATCATGCGCGTGGAGATTGAGGGGCCGCAGGAATTCGCGGGCGCGCTGATGGGCGATCTGAACCAGCGGCGCGGGCGCGTGCAGGGTATGGAAAGCAAGGGGCCGACGACGCTGATCCGCGCCGAGGTGCCGATGTCAGAAATGCTGACCTACGGGCAGACGCTCACCGCGATGACCCAGGGGCGGGGCAGCTTCCACATGGAGATGGACCACTACGATGTGGTCCCGCAGCCAATCGCGGAGAAGATTGTGGCGAACGCGAAGAAGCCGGCGGGTGAGGAGGACGAGGACTCCTAGCCGGAGAGGCGGACGCCACCGGCCTGCAATCGTTGAGGAGGCTGTGCTCCGAAGACAGCAAGGCCCGCCGGATCGGCGGGCCTTGTTCTTTCCTGGACGCTGCGCTCAGGAGAACATCGCGGCGATCATTTTCACAGCAGTGATCAGGATCCACCAGCCAAAGACGGCGGTGGCGGCCTTGCCCTTCTTGACGTTGCCGATGATGGCGCAGCCAAGGGTGAGCAGGACCAGCGCCCAGATGGTGAAGATGTCGAGAGCTGTCCCCAGAGCCATGATGGGTTTGGAAATATCCTGGGGCAGGTAATACCCGATGTTAGTCCCGACGAAATTTTTCAGGTTGAACGAATCGGGGTCCACCCCCACATAGACGGTAATGATCCCGAGGAGACCCTGAATCGACCAGGGAAGGGTTCCGTACATCCAGACGGCAAACATCTGGCCGAATTTGGCGGTGCCGCCGAATCCAAAGTTGATCGTGGCCAGCAGAACCGCCGCGGACACGACGGCGACCAGCAGCCCGAGAAGCGGAGTTCCCCAGAAAATGTACTTTGTGATGTTCGCGCCCATCTGCTTCGCGCGGGCCTGCTGATCCGCCGGAAGCGATTCCACCCGCTGCTGCTGGGCAGGGGTTTGGCGCAGGATATTTTCGTAGGTCTTGTCCCAGCCGATCTTCTGCTGGACAGCCATGCCAAAAATCAGAGTCACGGCCACCCCGATCAACCAGGGCAGCCACCAGCTGGCGCTGCGCCGAACATCCACGAAGGTTTTGGACGGAGCCGCAAACGTGTCGACCACGCGCTCGACCTGGCCGAGGGCGGCGGCGGAACCATCGGGTTGAACAACGGCTTCAGGCATCGGAATCCTCCATAACATGCTGCATACAATCAGCGACTTTGTGATTTTTCGGAATTGTACCTCCGCACACCACGAACTCAAGTGAAAACCGGGCGCTGTGACGGTCCATCCGGGTGCCGAGGTGGATGCGGGCTGCGGGCAGGGACGGACCCGCGAACCTGTCTCGATACTTTTCCCACAGGAGCGGGTCCATGTAGTCTGGAGTTGCTCAAATTGACAACCCCGCGGGACGGCATGCTTTTTCGACGTTTCTGTATTCTTGCTCTCGGTTCGGTTCTGGCGCTGCCGGCGATGGGCGCCGTGCCGGTGTCGGCGCGCGCAGCTCATGGTCATCGCACGGCAGCGCATCTTCGGCGGATCACGCATCATTCGCGCGCGCGAACCCGGAGGCTCGCGACGCGCCCCGCGCATGTGCATGCGCACATTGCGCAGCTGGCGCGCGTCCGTTTCGTGCCGCCGCTGCGCGGATCCACGGCCTCGCTCCTGCGGCAGAACCAGCGCAGCGATCAGGAAGGCCTGGTGCGCATCGAGGACGATGTCCAGTTGCTGCAACTGGAGGGAGATCGTGCCATCGTTCCCGTGCCCGCGAGTTATGCTCTGCGCGTAAATCCGGACCTGCCGGTGGATCGCCGCTATTGCCGCCCGTGGGCAGCGCGGTTTCTCAGTGATCTCGCCCGCAGCCACTACGCCCGCTTCCATCGTCCCTTCCAGGTGAACTCTGCTGTCCGCACGGTCAATTTCCAGCGTGCGCTGCTGGAGATCAACGGCAACGCGGCTCCAGCCGAGGGTGACCTCGCTTCTCCCCATCTGACCGGAGCCGCTATCGACATCGGCAAGCACGGCATGAGCTTTTCTGAGATCG